>CAWIRY010000187.1:0-38666 GCA_963838485.1 uncultured delta proteobacterium
GGTTGATCTCTGCTGTTTACTTTTGATTCAAAATCTAATATCCTCAAACCCTATTTCCCCAGGAAAGGAGAACCCGTCATGGACTATCCCGAATTTTCCCTCCAAGACAAAGTTGCCCTGGTCACCGGGGCTAGCCGGGGGATCGGCCGATACTTAGCTGCAGGCCTGGCCAAATATGGGGCTTATGTCATCGTCACCGGCCGCACCGTCAGCCAGTTGGAAGAGGCAGCCCAGGAGGTCCGCCAATTCGGCCGGCAATGCCTGGTGGTGCCTATGGACATCACTCGACCCTCGGATATACAAGCCGGTGTGGAAAAGGCCTTTGAGCATTTTGGACGTATTGAAATTTTAGTCAACAATGCCGGCATCAATATCCCCAAACCAGCCCTGGAAGTGACCGAAGAAGACTGGCGCCGGGTCATCGATTCCAACCTCACCGGTCTCTTTTTTTGTTGTCAGGCCGTAGGCCGAATCATGGTCAATCAAAAAAGGGGCAAGATCATCAATATCAGCTCTCAAACCGGGACAGTGGCCATTCAAATGCGAGCGGCCTACTGCGCCAGCAAGGCCGGGGTGAACCTCCTGACCAAGGAACTGGCCCTGGAATGGGGACCTCATAACATCAATGTCAATGCCGTGGCCCCGACTTTTATTGAAACGCCAATGACCAAACCCATGTTTGAAAATGCCGCCTTTAAGGAGATGGTCCTGCAAAAAATCCTTCTTGGCCGGATCGGGCAACCCAAGGATGTCCTCGGGGCGGTCATTTATCTGGCTTCGGGAGCCTCGGACCTGGTCACCGGCCATGTCCTTTTGGTTGACGGCGGCTGGACGGCCCATTAAATTCGGATTATCTCCAAAAGAGCTGGCGATGATAACAGCCCCCTTTCTCCTTATGCACCACCACCAGACCGTCCAGCCGGATCACCTTGAGGGCAAAATCATAGATGTCCCGCTGCAGACAAAGGATAGGGTCCTCTGCCGGGAACTGGGGTCGGTCTCTCCTGAGAAATTTCTGGGTAGTTTCCTGAAAAATGATTTCCCGCAGGGCTTGATTATGGTCATAATCGCCTTTCCCCAGGAGATGGGCCAGATAACGGGCGCACCATTCGTCCTCCGGGGCCTTTTCTTTCAACTGAACACCCATGGCGACAATGCTGACCCTAAGCGGGAACTTGGCCCGAAGATATTCCGCCGTTGCCCGGGCGATCATATAGCTCCCCAACAGGACCCCGTTTGCCGCCTCCAATGCGGCCAAGGCCCCTTGTACGCCGGCAGAGGTCCGTTGCACAACGGTTTTTTCATTAAAAACTCAGCCCCCCTAAGCAGGATCTGGCTGGGAGAATTTCCCAGGTCGAAACCTTCGATGGGGACCCCGCCGACCTCTCCGATCAGAATCAGCCTCTGATCCCGGTCTTTGAGGTTTATGGCCTCTTGGGCAGTAGCCACTAATATGGACCGTTTGATCCCTAAAGAAAAAAGAAGGGGGGTGCAGGAAAAGGCCCGGAACACATCGACCACCACGGCCATGCCCCGGGTCGCCTTGGCCCCGGAAAGCAAACTGGAACGGATGACCTGCATGATACGCCTGCTTAACAGGTTGCTGAAAAAGACCCATCTACTGTGTTGTCCTCATCCCTCGTCATTGCGACGTACTTCAAAGTACGTCTCATTCCTCGGAATTTTGGGCGCCTTGTATCTGGGCCTTTTTGAGCAACCTGTAAAAAGGAGTTTTTATGCATCCTGTTAATTATGGCCCGAGACAGGGTAGACGTCATGATCCATGATGCGCATATCATGGCCGGGGAGGATCACCTTGGCCCGCCGGCTGATTTCCTCCAGGCTGTGCCAGGATTCGACGATATTTACAAAACGCCCCATGATGGTAAAAGGCTGGTAGTCGCTGGCCGGAACGAGATTGATATAGGAAAAGACCGCATCGCCGGTGATGGCACGGATCCCGGCCTTGGTGGCTACGGCCACTGACTGGTGGCCCGGTGAATGCCCCGGAGTGGGAAAGAGGGTAAGGCCTGGAAAAATTTCTACCTCCCCTTCGATCGTTTCGAAGGAAACCTTGGCAAAAGGAGGGGTTTTGCCCAGCCTGGGGTGCTCATAGGATTTGTAATAAGGGGGAATAGGATCGCGGGCGAAGTCCAATTCTTTGCCCTGAACCAAAAAGCGGGCCTTGGTGAATTTGTCCGGATTATGGCAGTGATCCCAATGAAGGTGGGCGAAAATAACCATTTCAATTTCACCGGGGTCCACCCCTCTGGCCCTGAGCTGTTCGTGGACCGCCTCACCGGGCTCCTGCCTGGACCCTTTATGATGCCAGTCGGCCAATTCGGTATGGCACATCCCGGTATCCACCATGATCTTTCGATGGCCGTCGGTCACATACCAGGCGGTGCCCGGGATGGCCATCTCGTTACCCAGGCCAATGCCCCTGGTGACATAAGCCCCCTGATCGACGATGATGGTTCCCGTCTTTAAGGGGGTGATTGTGTATTCACTCATTTGAAAAATCTCCGAGGCCTATTTTTGTTTTAAACCTTCATCCCCTGCAACGGGCATGAAACCAGGATTCAAGGGGTCAAGAAATGGATGGCACAAGGTATAAGGTTCAAGGTTTAAGGCTTAAGAAAACCGTATACCGTATGTCTTGCACCTTATACCAATAAACTCCTTGAACCCTCGAATCCTGGAATCCTCGATCCCTATTTTCGCGTTAAACCCTTATGCCCGCCTGAAGCGGGCACCGACGCAAGCATGAAAATAACCGTAGGGGCGGGTTTTAAACCCGCCCCTACAGAGCCCCGACAAAGATTAGGGCGGTTTAAAATCTATTTTCGTATTAATACGGTTAATCAACTACGACGATTTCGTCGACCGGCCACTGGCTGAGTATTTCCACCCCGCCATCGACCACATGGATCATCTCCTCGATGCGGACCCCGCCGATACCGGGAACGCCGTGCTGTGTTTCAATGGCGAAGGTCATGCCCTTTTCAATGGGCATGGGGTGTTCCAGAGAACAGCCGCGCCAGACTAAGGGATACTCATAAAGGGAAAGCCCGATCCCGTGGGCCCAGTTGCTGCCGGCGGTCTGGTCCTCATAGGCCACCAAGATATCGCTCCAGTCTTTTTCGCAGGGGGGCCATTGTTCGGCAATATCCCTGGTCGTAATACCCGGTTTGATGACACTGATGGCCTTGTATAGCCATTCCAATGAGATCTTATAGGCATCCACCAGTTGCTGGGGCGGCTTGCCGACGCTGAAGGTGCGGTAATAGCATATATGGTAGCCGTTGTAAGTAGTGTTGTAAACATCGACGTAAAGAATATCATGGGGGCGGACGATTCGATCGGTCATGTACCTGGAGTTGGGCCAGCTAAAGGGGCCTGAGGTCACCAGCATCCCGGAATAAACTTCTCCTCCAAGGTCATAGGCCGTCTTATGCATGGACCCCATGATCTGGTTTTCTTTCACGCCCGGTTTGAGCATGTCCTTGACGGTCTGCATCTGGGAGTCGCCGATGGCCGCGCAGATCCGCAGGCATTCCACTTCATCCGGGTTTTTGATGCTCCGGGCATCGAACATCAACTCCGCCGCCGGTACGACTTTAATCCCCTTGGCCTGGAACCCCTCGATTAATCCCGTAATCCAGACATCCATAGCCAGGGTTTCATTGGCCACCCCATAATCCTTCAAGTCGTCGATGATCTGGGTGACCAGCTTGTCTCGCTGGGCCTGGTGGGCCGATCGGCCCATAATCACGCTGCTCCAGCCGGCCCCGGTGATGGCCACTTTGACCTTGTCTAACCAGGGGGCCATCTGACGGGTGTGATAGCCGATCTCGCCCTGTTCATAGAGGATCGGCATCTTGGCCGTGACCGGAAACATGCAATAGCGCAATCCCGAAGACGGGGTGGTCCAGGAGGGGGTCCAGGTGCCGGTGATGTACCGGGTATTCCATTCTTGAATTGACAAAATCGCCCCGACATTATAGGCCTTAAGGGCGTCTCGGGTTCGCTCGATCCGATATTTCCTCATCCGGTCATAGTCGATCCGACTATCAAAATCGACGGCCTGGGTGCCGCCCCCCCGATAGGCTTTATAATCCGGGATAAAAGGATATTCAAAGCGCATGGGGGTATCCGCCGGTTTGAAATGCTCGGCGAATTCTTTCATCTTGGCGGCGCCGTCCCAGGTAGAATATTTAGTGTGAACCGCATCTATACCCATTTTTTTCCTCCTCTTCATATTCAGGAAATTTTTGATAGCTCCCAACAGGAGAAAGACATTTCCTGTTGACCGATGCTTAAACCGCGGAATACAATCTTGGCTGGATTCCGTTTAAGCAGACCATTGTTGAGATCAAATATCACAGATATAATATTTCGATTATCACCCCCTTAAAAAACCCGGATCAGCGGATTCACCAGCAGCTACCTTAATTTCCGGGTCATTGAAGATCGATTTTTAAGTGGCCAATTTAAAAAATTTTATGCCAGCCTTCTCGTTAGGTTGGAAGGTTAAATTTAGACCGCCAGATATTGACAGACGATCTGTTCATCGGCCAAGATGGCCTGGGCCTCTCCGGATGTCTGAATCCGGCCCTCGTCGATGACATAAGCCCGGTGAGAGATGCTTAAGGCCAATTCCATATTCTGTTCTACCAGGAGCACGGTGACACCGGTTTGATGAATCGTCTGGATGATTTCGGCAATCGTTTCCACCAGGATGGGCATCAAGCCTTCCGTCGGTTCGTCGATCAACATAATTTCAGGATCGGTGATCAGTGCCCGGGCCATGGCCAGCATCTGCTGCTCGCCGCCGCTGAGGCTGGTGCCCTCCTGTTTTAAGCGGTCTTTCAAGACCGGGAAATATTGGGCCACTCGATCGATCATTTCTTCTTCCCGATTCCGATTCTTGCTTTTCATCAAGGCCAGCTTGATATTTTCTCTGACCGACAGCCCCGGAATGATGCGACGTTCTTCCGGAACATAGGAAATACCCTTTTGGACAATGGCATGGGTGGGCAAGCCGCTGATTTCGGTGTTATTAAATAAGATATTTCCGGAACGAATAGGCGTGATCCCCAAAATACTTTTGAGGGTGGTACTTTTGCCCGCGCCATTCCGACCCACCAGGGTAACGATTTCTCGACTGTTTACCTCCAGAGAGATGCCTTGGAGGACATGACTTAATCCATAATAGGTATTAATGTTTTCCAATTTTAGCAACATAAAGACCTCACTATTAACACTTGACTCCGCCCAAATAAACCCGGCGGACCTCTTCATTATTTCGAATATCATCAGGGGTACCCTGGGCCAGGAGCTGGCCGTGGTGTAAAACGGTTATGGTGTTAGATACTTCCATAACCACCTTCATCTTATGTTCCACCAGGATGATGGTCAGTCCCTGAGCGACCTTTTTGATCAATTCAATGGTTTGCCGGGTTTCATGAGGCGACAAACCGGCGGTCGGTTCATCTAAAAGCAGTAATTTCGGCTTGGTGGCCAGGGCAATCCCGATTTCAAGACGTTTTCGATCGCCATGAGACAAATTAGCCGCCACCTCCTCCCTCAGATCAATGAGCCCTATTTCCTCCAGGATCAGGATGCTTTGTTCGATCCAGTCACCATGAGAGCTGGCCAACGACCAGAGGTTATAGGTGGTTTTCCGGGACTGGGCGGCCACGCGCACATTTTCAAATACGGTCAACATGGGGAAGATGTTGGTAATTTGATAGGCTACGGCAATACCCAGATGGGAAATTTTAGTCTGAGACAAGAAAGTGATGTCTTTATTTAAAAAAATGACTTGACCGCTGGAAGGTTTTATTTCTCCGGTAATCAGTTTAAAGAAGGTGCTCTTGCCTGCTCCGTTAGGACCGATTATCGTTTGCAGGTCTCCCTGTTTAATTGAAAAGTTGACATTGATCACGGCGGTGAGACCGCCAAAGGTTTTGGTCAGGTCGATTGTTTTTAAAATTTCTTCCATCGGACCTTTTATCTCCCCCCATTCTTTTTGCGTGTTGAAAGATCTTTGATGGTTCCCCAGATTCCCGCCGGGAAGAACAATACGCAGAGTACGAAGATGGCCCCCAAAAATATCATCCAATTGGAGGTCAGTTCGCTCAGGACGTCTTCCAGATAGAGAAAAACCCCGGCCCCGATAAAGGGGCCGATAAAACTTTCCATACCGCCCAGCAGGGTCATCATGACCACCTGACCGGAGCTGGTCCAATAGAGAGATTCGATGCCGACAAAATGCAAATAGAGGGCATAGAGGCCGCCGGCCAGTCCGGAGATGGCCCCGGAAATGACAAAGGCCAGCCAGCGCACGTTGGTCGTCTCATAGCCGCAACTCTTGGCCCGCTGCTCATTTTCCCGCACTGCTTGCAGTACATGGCCGAAGGGGGATTTTAATATCCGGTCCAAGGCTATCAGCGAAAGCATCACAAAAAAGAGAACAAAAAAGTAGAAGCGCAGGGGATGATGAATATCCAGCATAATTCCGAAAAAAGAAGGCGAGACGGCCGGGATGTTTCGAAGGCCGTTATCGCCGCCCGTCAGACCAACCCACTGAAAGGCGACGAAATAGACGAGTTGGGCAAAGGCCAGGGTCAGCATGGCGAAATAAATGCCTTTGCGTTTTATGCAGAGATAGCCCAGCAAAGTGGCCGAGACCGCCCCCATTAACAGTGCCGCAAAGAGCCCGATCCAGACATTTTGCCAATAACGGATCAGGACCACCCCGGCCGCATAGGCCCCTATCCCGAAATAGGCGGCATGGCCGAAGGAAAGCATCCCCGTATACCCTAAACAGACATTAAAGCCCAGGGCAAAAAGACCCCAAATAATGATTTGGGTGGCCAGAGCCTTATAGGGGACGGCAAAGGGAAAAATAATAAAAAAAATGAAAATGTAAATCAAGGGATGTCTGGTGACAGTATCCACTATTTTATTCCACCAGCCTTGTTGTTGCACCCGTTCCTCCTTTTTCTTATCGTTTCAGGATAATCGATCCCGGCCCGATCCTAATCCTGTCTATTCCAGGAGACCGGCCTTTCCGAAAAGTCCGCTGGGACGGATTAAAAGGACAATGGCCATAACCAGGAAGATGACGATATCCGCCATCTGGGGGTAGAAAAGCGTGGTCAGGGAATTGGCCTCGCCCATGATGATTCCCGAAAGGATGGCCCCTTGCAGGCTGCCCATGCCCCCGACCACCACGACCACAAAACATTCCACCAGGGTGGCGATACCCATTTCGGGATAGACGCTGCGGATAGGTGCGGCCAGTATCCCGGCCAGGCCGGCCAGGGCCGAACCTATGCCGAAAACCAGCCACCAGATGCGGCCCATGTCAATGCCCAAGGCCTTGACCATCAGGGAATCCCGGGTCCCGGCTTTGATGATCAATCCCAGGTTGGTTTTTTCCAAAAACAGCCAGAGGGCGATGCAGATGGCTATGGTGACCACGATGACAAAAATTCGATAGGCTGGAAAGGCGAAGATCCCGAAAATTTGTATGGGCATGTCCAGGGAGGCCGGGGCCTGGAAGGGCTGATCCGAGGTCCCCCAGAAAATGCGGATAATCTCGATCATGATAAACTGGAGGCCGAAGGTCAGCAGCAGGGGATAATTGATGTCCCGGCCGTAAAGGGGACGGATCATCGATTTTTCAACAATCAGACCGTACCCGCCGATGACCAGGGGGGCGACGATGAGGGCCAGCCAGAAATTGCCGGTGATCGCCATGGTCGTCACCCCGGCGTAGGCCCCCCACATGTACATGGCCCCATGGGCAAAATTGACCACGGTCAGGAGGCCGAAGATGATCGAAAGCCCCAGGGCCAAAAGGACATAGAGCATCCCCAGGGAAAGCCCGGTAAAAAGCTGCATAAAGATTGCGGTCCACTCCATCGATTCAATCCTCACGGGTATTCCCGCGCCCGCCAGGGCGCGGGAATCTCATAGATTGGTTATTTACTTAGGTTTTTCAATCATGCCGCTCCGAATCGGTTTATTAGGGTCCTGGCCTTCTTCGATACAGGTCCTCAGCAGCCTTTGATTTTTTCCGGAGACCGTGGCGATAATCTCAAAAACATCGTATTGGCTTTTGGGCTTTTTGGATTTGATAATGAACACATCCTGCTGGGATTGGTGATCACATGGCCGCCACCACTGTTCGCCCTTGTAATTATCATAAGTCCGTCCTTCGACGGCCTCGGCGATTTTGACCGGGTCCAGGCTGCCAGCTCGGTTGACGGCTGAAAGAAGCTCTTTGACGCCGCTGTAGGCATAACCGGCATAATCAATGGGTGGCCGGCCGTTGACTTTCTGAAAGGCCTCCACAAATTTTTTGGAGGTAGGATGTTTGAGTTCCCAATAATAGGAAGCCCCCCCGACAATGCCGTCAAAGGCTTCCTCTCCGCCGCCCAGCCTGGAAGACATAAGCAGGATGGGACAAATGATTTGCATCTTCTTTTTCAGACCGAAGGCCGTGGCCTGCTTGGCTGAATTGATCTGGTCTTTGCCGAAATTGTCCAGAAAAAGGACATCCGGCTTGGCCGCCAGGATCCGGGGAATGTATGAGGAATAATCACTCGTTCCCAAAGGATGTTTCGTCTCGCCCACATCAGTGTATTTGAATTCTTTTCCTTTACGGCGGAAGCCGTCGGTCATCTGCCAGCCGTAGGCATAGTCGGAGGTCAGGAAGTACCAGCGTTTCCCAAATTTTTTGCCCACATACTCACCCACGGCCTGGGTGGTCTGGTACGGGTCCAGGGCTTCATGGTAAGTGTAGATGCTGTCGTCCGGACGCTGGGTGATCTCATTGGCCTGGCTGATGGACATATAGGGGATCCCGTGAAGCTTGCACTGTTCGTTGACCGCCAACTGGTTGGCTGCCGAAAGGACCCCGGACATGAGCTGGACCCCTTCGCTCTCGATCAGTTCCTTGGCCCGGCGGGCGGCCTCATCGGCTTTCAGTTTAGTATCTCGGACCAGCAGTTCCACCTTGCGTCCCAAGACCCCTCCGGAAGCATTGATCTCGGCAATCGCCAGTTCGGCCCCGGCCTGCTGATCCTTGGCTTCTGTCCCATAAGGCCCGGTCAGCGGTATGGGAAAACCAAGCTTGATCGGTCCGGTAGCCTGGGCGTAGAGCCGGGGAACGAAATGAAACCCTCCGATTAAGGCCGCACCGGTTGCCATTCCGGAGACCTTGAGAAAGGTTCGGCGGTCCATCCCTTTACCTTCCACCCTCTTTTTCTGTGAATCAGACATAGTGCCCCTCCTTAATTTAAATGTTTGAAACAGGATTGATACTCTTAACTCACCTTAATTTTTTTCCCGGCCATAAAGCCAGTTATAATCTCCTTTAGATCCTGCGGAAAAGGACAAAACCGTTGGCATTCATGACAACCCAGGCAAAAGATGTCGCCCCCCTCACTTTTCTCCAGCAGCGTAATCCAAAACCCATTTCCGTCCTTTTTTGGGGAAACCCGAATGGCTGATCTTTCCGGATTAAATTCCTTTATCCGCTTAAAGGAACAGGCCAATTCACAGGTCTTGCACCCGGTGCAGGAAGGCATATCGAAAGGCATGGGCTTTTGTTTATCTTAATTTCCCGATCTTCTCCAAATCATCGGCCACATAGGAAAGTCCCAGATCTTCCAGCGTTTTTCTGGAAGGGAAACTGGTCTTTTTATTCCAGCCGTGCAGGTCATAGTATTCGTCGAGCATCTCATTGTATTTTTCCATGTCCATCTTCCAGCCGGTAAAACCCCCGGAGGGGATCGGTTCCCGAATATCCCTGGGTGTGGGTAAATCGTCTTTCCGGTCGAAGGAGGTAAACCTCAGGTTCAACGCTTTTTCCAGATTAAGTTGTCTCATGGTGATGTGCTTTAAATCCTCCGCCGAAACCTCCCAGCCCGTAGCCAGCGAATAAAGCTCGGCCAGTTGCGGAATATCCGGCAAATTAGGATCCCAATAGGTCGTATTGTAATGGCAGACCCCCAGGCTGTTATTGGTCCTCTGCAGCACCTCGCCATACATGACCATCCTGGCCTTGCCCTCGTATTCCCCGGGTCGGTGGGGGTTTTCGATTCCATAGACCTTCCTGGCCTTTTCCACATCCAAAGAGGCGTCGCAGGTCTCACATAAAGGGGCACCGGTCGTATGGCCGCCGCCGCGGGTTGAGGTGGTGGCACCCAGGCACCAGCCTATGGCCCCTCGGCAGGGGCTCATATAAATCAACCCCTTTAAGGTGAATGGCATAATAACTGCTGTCTCTATTTATGATATCCGCCGCCTTGGCACTGCCCTCGGCCAGGATGTCGCCGAATCCCTCCCGATAGCAGATTTTCCTGATCAGTTCCAAGGCCACTCCGGCATCGCCCCAATTCAGTTTTAATCCGTCCGTATCCTTTTCACTGATGATTCCCCTTTGGAAACACTCCATGGCCCAACCAATAGGCCCGCCAGCTTCGTCCACCCCGATACCCAACTGATTGCAAAGGGCATTAGCTTTAAGCATGAAGGTGGGTTCTGCTATGGCCAGACGGGCCTGGAGGGTTCCCACGACCTCCCATTGATTAGCCTCGGTCTTCAGACCGGCGTAAGGACCTTCCGTAACATACAAAACCCGGCCGCAGCCGCCGATGGCACAACCCGGAAAACTCTGGCGGGCGACCTCGTATTTATCGATCATTTTCTTGGGATCAACGGCATCGGCCATGGCCGGAGGCAGCGTCAAGTCCTGAAAATTTTTATAAGGCAGGCCGCTGACTTCCTGTTTTCTGGCCATCAGGCTCTAAGGTGCCGTATTTATGGAAGTTCTCGGTGCTTTTTCGTCCCTCGAACATGGCACGACATTGGGCCACCGCTTTCATGAATCCAGCCGGATCGGCCACCCGGATCGAGCCGTTGCCCTTGGCGACAATGGCTTTCAGATTTTTTGATCCCATGACCGCCCCGATCCCGCCCCGTCCGAAGGCCCTGCCTTTGTCTTGAATGACGCAGGCGCCCCGGCAAAGATTTTCTCCTGCCGGGCCGATGGAGATGACGCGAAGGGCCGGGTCCCGGTTCTCCTGGCGAAGGGCATCCACGGTCTCCCAGGTGGTTTTGCCCCAGAGGTGCTGGGCCGTCCGGATCTCCACATTACTGTCCCGAATCGAAAGATAAACCGGAAGATGGGCTTTTCCTTCAAGAACGATGGCATCATAACCGGAATATTTAATTTCTCCCCCTATGTAACTGTCGCTGCAGGAACTGGCCCAACCCCCCATCATGGGCCCCAGGGTGCTGACGTTCATCTTGTTGGCCCCGGGTGCTATGGTGCCGATGAGAGGGCCGGCGCTAAAGATCAGTCTATTGGCCGGATCGTAGGGTGTGACCCAGGGCCTTAATTCATCATAGAGTATCTTAACGGCAATTCCCGGACCGCCCAGAAAATCTCGGGCGTATGTTAAAGTGGGTTCGGTGGAAATTTTTCCATTACTCAGATTTATCCTTAAAATTTTGCCGGCATAGGCATAAATATCCTCGACAGAAATCATGGAACTCCTCCAAATGGTTATCGGAAAGCCTGAATCTCGGATTCCTCCGGCTACCGATTCTTTGATTCTGTTGTTTTGATATATTCCTGAATAATTTTTTCCAGGTCATCTTTATCTTTGCAGACCTGCATACATAAAGGTATATCCAGACCTTTGCAGCCATCGCACTTGATATCCGGTTCTTGGTTTTCTTCCACAATTTTTACCCAAAAACCCGGTTCATTTTCCTTGTCGAGGATCTTGATACTGGAAACGATCGGCCTAAAGATACCTAAATGGTGATAAGAACATGAAACTTCGCAGGTTCTGCACCCACCGCAATTAGGCATATCGTAAATCATAGCATCTACTCTTGGTTATATTTGGCAGGCCGAAGTTCTCGATTATTTTTTCAACAGACCGCTTCGAATCGGCTTATTGGGGTCCTGGCCTTCTTCCACGCAGGTCCTTAAAAGTATTTGATTAGCCCCCGAGACCGACCCGATAATCCGAAAAACATCGTAAACGGCCTTAGGTTTTTTGGACTTGATTATAAATACATCCTGCTGGGTCTGGTGGTCGCAAGGCCGCCACCATTGCTTGCCTTTGTAATTGTCATAGGTCCGTCCTTCGAGAGCCTCGGCCAGTTTTACGGGATCCAGACTTCCAGCCCGGTTAACCCCAGCCAGGAGTTCTTTGACGCCGCTATAAGAGTATCCGGCATAATCAATGGGGGGCCTTCCGTGCATCTTTTGGAAAGCTGTCACAAACTCCTTGGCCGTGGGATGGTCCTGCTCCCAGTAAAATGAAGTACCGCCAACTACGCCGTCCGAAGCCTCTTCTCCAGTCCCCATTCTGGCAGAAATAAGGAAAATAGGGCAGACAATCTGCATCTTTTTCTTCATACCGAAGGAGGCCACCTGCTTAATGGAATTGACCTGGTTTTTACCGAAATTATCCAGGAAGAGGACATCCGGTTTAGCAGCTAAGATCCTGGATATATAAGGTGAAAAATCGTTCGTACCCAGGGGATGTTTGGATTCTCCCACATCGACCTTCCCGAATTCTTTTCCTATACGTCGGAAGCCGTCGGTCATCTGCCAACCATAGGAATAATCCATCGTCAAAAAATACCAGCGTTTTCCATAGTGCTTGGCCACGTATCTTCCGACAGCCTGTGTGGTTTGGTAAGGATCCAAGGCCTCATGGTAGGTATAGATACTGTTGTCCGGCCGTTGGGTAATTTCGTTCGATTGGCTGATAGACATATAAGGTATTCCATGGAATTTGCACTGCTCGTTGATTACCAACTGGTTGGCGGACGAAAGGGCCCCGGACATGAGATGGACCCTTTCACTCTCGATCAGTTCCTTGGCCCGGCGGGCGGCCTCATCGGCTTTCAGTTTGGTATCCCGGACCAGGAGTTCCACCTTGCGCCCCAAGACGCCGCCGGAAGCATTGATTTCGGCAATGGCCAATTCGGCCCCGGCCTGCTGATCCTTGGCCTCCGTAGCGTAGGGCCCGGTCAGAGGTATTGGAAAGCCAAGTTTAATCGGCCCCGTTTCCTGGGCGCCTGCACGGGGAAGGAAATGAAATCCTCCTAAGAGGGCCGCCCCGGTAACGATGCCGGTGGTCTTGATAAAGGTCCTACGGTCCATCCCCTTGCCGTTCACTTCTTCTTTTTTACCTTCGGCCATAATCTTTACCTCCTTAGTTATAAGGTTAATAAAGTTAACAACTAATGAAAGAGGACCTTATGATCCATTCCCCTAATCCTTAAACCGCTTTTCTTTGGGATTAAATTATTTTAACCGGATAACCTCTTGGAAAAAGAATTTAATCTTCTTCCAAGGCCTCTTCAATGGTTTTTAATCCGTTTTTTAAATGACTCCGCAGGATTTTTTTAGCCTGAACAGGGTTATGATGGTGGATGGCTTCCAAAATCATGGCGTGTTCCTTATTGGCGCGATGAACCGCTTCTTCGTGGTCAGAGAAGAGACTAAGATAAGGTCCGGTGCTGTTCCATAAGCCTTGCAAGATTTGAAAAAGGCGCGCTGATCCCGACATCTCATGTAGTTTCATGTGAAAAGCCCGGTTCAGGTTGAACCACTGTGCCCCGATGACCTGAGGTTTGGACATTTGCTTGTGAAGGTCCTCAAGGCGTTTTAAGCCTTGCTTATCCCCACGGTCCAAACATTTCAAAAGGGCGATTTCTTCCAGGGAAATACGAATGGCATAGATTTCATAGAGGTCGTCTCGGGAAAGCTCTTTGGCCAGTATCCGTTTGTTGGAATTGAAAGAGACCAACCCTTCGGCTTCAAGCTCCCTCAAAGCTTCCCGGACCGGCATGGTACTGACCGATAATTTTTCAGCCAATTTGCGGATGTTGATCTGTTCCCCGGGCTTGATCTCCCGTTCCAAAATGGCCTGCCGTAAGGCTTCACAGACCATTTTTTGCAGAGATTGTTTTTGGATTGGAACACCCAGGACCATAATCCCACTTTCCGCGCTGCAAGGACCTAAAAAAGTTGAAAACCCGATGGCTTGTTTAGGGGGAAAACCCTTATTAGGTAAAATATATAATATATCATATATCAAAAAGCAAGAAAAAAAATTGAACCATGGGCCGGTCCTGATCTGGGGGCCAAAAGAGGGTCGTAGCGTCGAAAGGATATTCACTCCTTGACACGATAAAGGGTTTGGTTTAATGGTGTTTATTATTCTCCCTTATTTCCGGAGGCTAAAAAGGGAGAGGCCGTTAGGGGGAAAGGCGTTAAAGAAGCCTTTCAGACCCGCGCGAAATTGGGAAAATTGGGAGGGAGGTAAGATGACCAAGAAGAAGATGGTTCATGATTTTTGGGAGATGAAACAGAAAGGAGAGAAGATCACTTTCTTGACGGCCTATGATTATCCGACGGCCCGGTTTATTGAAGAAGCCGGCCTGGATATGATTTTGGTGGGGGATTCCCTGGGCATGTGCGTTTACGGCTACCCAGGCACCCTTCCGGTAACCATGAATCAGATGATCCCTCACGCCGAGGCCGTCCGTCGCGGGGCCCCGAATACCTTTATCGTTGGGGATATGCCCTTTATGAGCTATCAGAGTTCCGTTGAGAAAGCCGTGGAAAACTCCGGACGGTTTTTGAAAGAGGCCGGATGCGATGCCATTAAACTGGAGGGGGGGTTAAGGATCGTTCCCCAGATCAAGGCGATTGTGGATGCCGGTATCGTCGTTATGGGACATATCGGCCTTACTCCTCAAAGCTCAGGGCAATTGGGAGGCCATAAAGCCCAGGGCCGGACAGCGGAAACGGCTAAGTTGGTAGTGGACGATGCCTTGGCTGTTCAGGAAGCAGGAGCGCATATGATCCTATTAGAAGCGGTTCCGCCGGAGGTGGGTGATTTTATCACCAGAGAATTGACGATCCCTGTCTTATCCATTGGTGCGGGCAAGGAATGTGACGGGCAATTACTCATCGTATCTGATATGATCGGTCAGTTTCAGGCCTTTACACCGAAATTCGTAAAAAAATATGCCCAGGTGGCGGAAATAGTCGTCAAGGCCATGAAGGAATACGGCCGGGAAGTAAGGGCGGGACAGTTTCCGGGAGAAGAACATTGCTATCGCATGGTCGAGGGGGAAAAGGAGAAGTTCCTCTTGATGATGAATGATTACCAGAAGTGACCGGGTCTCGATTTATAAAAAAACCACTTCGAACCTTTGCGCCTTTTTGCCGTCCTCAACTGAGCCGTTTGAAGTCATTGATCTCGAGATCCGGTGGAAAAAAAAGTTCTCAAAAAGGAATAAGGAAACCTTATGGATGAACCGCTGGTAAAATATTTGCGCATGGGGATCGTCCACTTTATGGCCTTCCCCGAATTGGCTGCGGGCCAAGGTCCATGGGAAGAGACCGTCCGGCATATCGCCCTGGACCCTTTTTTCACGGCCATAGAGATCACTCATATCGATGACCAAAGGACCAGGGAGCGGGTCAAAAAAATGATTGACTCAGCCGGGCTCTCCGTGGGCTTCGGCGCCCATCCGATCATTTTAGGTCAAAAGCTCAACCTCAATTCATTGGATGAAGCGGAACGGCTTCGGGCTTTAGATAGTTTAAAACCCTTGATTGATGAGGCTGTCTTCATGGGGGCGGAAAGCTTTGTCCTTCTTTCAGGCCGGGACCCGGGAGAAGAAAAACGGGACCGGACGGTTGAAGTCCTATTCAGGTCTTTAAGCGAACTGTGTGACTATTCGGCCGGCAAGGGCGGGCCCATGGTCGTGGCCGAGACCTTTGATTGCGCGGTGGACAAATGTTGTCTGCTAGGTCCCACCTCGTTGGCTCTCAAATTAGCCCAACGGTTAAAACAGACCCATGACAATTTCGGTCTTCTGGCCGATTTGAGCCACATCCCTTTGTTGAAGGAGACCCTAGAGGAGGCCCTGGTCCCGGTAAAAAATTATTTAGCCGGGGCGCACATCGGCAATGCCGTCATCGACCCGTCCTGTGCCGGATTTGGAGATAATCATCCCATCTTCGGTTCGCCGGGGAGTGCCAATACGGTTAAGGATGTGGCCGGGTTTTTAAAAACGCTTCTTCAGATCAGGTTTATGACCATAGAAAAAAGACCCTTGGTCAGTTTTGAAATCAAACCCATGGAAGGCCAGGACCCGCTGATCATCATCGCCAATGCCAAACGGGTCATGTCTCAAGCCTGGGCCGAGATTTAAAGAAAGGTTTAAGGTCCAAGGCGCGAGGTCTAAGGAAAAACCTATAACCTAATTATACGCTTTGGGCCTGCCATTCACTTTCAACTTTCACTTTTTTGTTTTCATGTTTCGTGGCGCCCCCGTGGCATCAGGGCTTAAAGGCATACGGGCTTTCCTTAAACTTTAAACCCTAAACCTTGAACCCATATTAGGAGGGAGGAGCCTTTTTATGAAACCCGAAATTTTTGTCACCCGCCGTCTGCCGGCGGCGGCCATGACTTTTTTGGAAGGGCATTTTTCGGTCACCTGTAATCCCTTTGACCGGGTTCCTCAGCCGTAAGGAATTACTCGAGGCCGTGGTCGGTCAGGATGGATTATTGCCCTTGCTGACCGAACGTATTGACGGAGAGGTCATGGATCAAGCCGGACCCCGTTTGAAGATTATCGCCAATTACGCCGTGGGGTTTAATAATATCGATATCCCTGCGGCCACGGCCCGAAAAATCGCTGTGACCAATACCCCCGGTGTCCTGACCGATACGACGGCCGATCTGACCATGGCCCTCTTGTTGGCCGTGGCCCGCAGGATCGTCGAAAGCGATATCTACACCCGGGCCGGGAGATACGCGAACTGGGCCCCATTGCTTTTTGTGGGCACCGATGTCCACCACAAGACCCTGGGGCTGATCGGTTTCGGTCGTATCGGAATGGCCGTGGCCAGGAGGGCCCTGGGGTTTGATATGCGCATCCTTTATCACGATGAAGGTCCGGTAGTTCCCGAAATGGCTAAACAGGTCAATGTCCGAAGGGTGGACCGGGAAACCCTGCTTAAGGAATCCGATTTTATCTCTCTCCATGTGCCCCTGACCCCGGAGACACACCACCTCATGGGACCAAAGGAATTTTCCTTGATGAAACCAACGGCCTTTATCATCAACACCTCCCGCGGAGAAGTTATCGATGAACAGGCCTTGGTCGAAGCCCTGGAAAAAAAGAAAATCGCCGGGGCGGCCCTGGATGTCTATGAGAAGGAACCGGAAATCACCTCGCCTTTAAAAGAGATGCTCAATGTGATTCTCCTGCCCCATATCGGCAGCGCTTCCATGGAGACCAGGACCAAGATGGGATTGATGGCCGCGGAAAATTTGCTGGCGTACTTTAAAGGACAGAGGCCCCCGAATTGCCTCAATCCGGAGGTCCTTAGCGACGAGTAATCGAATGATTTATCTATGACCCCAAGCCCTAAAGCCCAAAGCGAAAACGATAGCCTTGATAACTGAAGATGATGCCACCGGGGATGATTTCCTCCACTTTCAAACCTGGGGACAGCTCCTCTCCTTCGTGAAGGATCTTGTCGTTGACCCTCACCATCCGATTTTGCCGGTCCAGGTTGTAGACATGGGCCGAGACCTTAAACTCCGGTAAGGCACTCTTCAAAGAAGATGGGAGGTCGTTGAGCTCGAATATTTTTCCGTTTGGAGGGGCCTCTTTCTTTAGGCGGGATGGGGGTTCGGCCGGCGGTTGGACGGTTGTTTGAGGCCCTCCGGCAACGGTCAGAGGAACCTTTCGGGCTTCCTTTTTGGGAACCTCCGCAGGGATACTGGGGACGCCCTTTTCTTGGAGCCCCTCTTTTTTTTCGCCTGCCTGGGTTGATTTGTTTTGTCCGGTCAAGATCGGCGGTGCAAGTTTGGCCGGTTGAACTAATTTGGGAACCCCCGCCGGAATTGGGGAGATGTTCTTTGCTCGGAGCCCTTCTTTTTTTTCGCTTGCTCGGCGTGGTCTGTTTTTCCCGGCCAAGATCGGTGGTGCGAGGTTAGTCGGTTGAACCGCATATGGCTTAGGGGAAGGTGCTTTTTTTTCGGCCCTAAAGGGGCCGATCCACCAGATCATTACCCCGGCATTGAGGAGCAGGGCCGCTATGACCGGATAAGGCCAAAGGGGTTTTCGGGGAGGCTCCGCAGAAGGGGCCCCTAAAAGGGCCAGCGATCCGGGCGATTCCTCCTGCATCCGTTTCTGTTCCACCTTCTTCAGTGCCTCAAGGATATAAGACATGCCTAAAGGCCCCCATTCCCAGGGCGGAGAACCGGGTCCCCATCCTTTAAGAAGGCCGTCAGAGGCATTATCGTCTTCGGTCCCACGATTCCGTCGGGTTTTAAACCATTGGCCTCTTGGAATTTTTTTACCTCGTTGACCATCTCCTGGTCATACACCTCCTTCGGTTTGTTTGAAACAGTCCGCCCTTGGGCCAAGTCCAAATGTTTTTGCATCCAGGCCACTAACGGTCCATGGCCCCCCGGCCTCAGTTGACTCTTGCCGTATTCCGGGGGCAGCCGCCAGAAAAGGAGATATTCGCCGGACCAGCATCGGGCTAATTCATGCAAATCCACGGTCCTGGACTCAAGGCCGATGGCCAGGGTAACTGTTTGGTCCCCGAGGGAGGTCAAGGTGGCATAATAGGGTGTCTTTTTTTTATCCTGCAGGGTCAAAACCGCGGGTTTATTCATCCGGGCAAGACGGGTCAGGTCGCCTCTTTGCTTTAGGCATCGCAGGCCTTGTGCCCGAGCCTGTGCGATCACATCTCCCGGTCTGTAGGCCAGAGACCATTTTTTGAAAAGGACATCGTAGGCCCTCTCTTTGGTGTCTTCACCGGTCATATCGCTTGGCCGCCCGAGGGTATCCTTTATTAGGATGATTCTTGACTCTCCATTGGGTCAATCGTTTGGACCACCTTTTTGGTAATGACTTCAGGGAAAGGTCCTGATCGATTCAGATAAAAAGCGGTCCCCAGGGCCACAAAGAGAACCAGGAGGGAGACGGCCAGGAAGAGTTGAACGATTATGAGTGTTGGCCGTTGAAGTCCTCTGTTGCCGGATATCTCCCTGGCCGCCTTGATCAAGGTCTTTTTGTCGACCTGATCTTTCCCTTGAACAAAGGCCCCCAACAATGCCCGGTCACAGATCACGTTGATCAACCGGGGTAATCCTTTGCTCAGCCGGAAGAGCTTCTTTAAGGTCGATGGGGGAAATAATCGATTGCGATCCATCCCGGCGATCGACAGGCGATAGTTTATATACTGGGGGATTTCTTTCTTGGACAGGGGGCCGAGATGATAACGGGCTGTAATCCGCTGGGAGAGCTGAAGGAGCTGGGGCTGTGACAATAACTGTTTAAGCTCCGGTTGTCCGATCATGATCATCTGGAGGAGTTTATGTTCCTTGGTTTCCAGGTTGGTCAGCAGCCTTATCTGATCGAGGACTTCCGGCTTGAGGTTCTGGGCCTCTTCCAGGATGAGAACGGCCCGACGGCCCTGGGCATGTATTTTGAAAAGGTAGTCGTTGATAAGGCTCACAAAGACCTTGATGCTCTGGTTCCCCTGGGGATAGCTGATCCCGAACTCATCGCAGATAGTGGCCAACAGCTCCTCGACGGTCAATTTGGGGTTAAGGATAAAGGCCACTTCCAAGTCCGGGGGCAAAAGCTCGATCAATCGGCGGCAGGCGGTGGTCTTCCCGGTCCCGATGTCACCGGTCAGAAGAACAAAGCCACCATCGCTCTTGATGCCGTATAACAGATGGGCCAGGGCTTCGCGATGTCCGGCGCTTAAGAAAAAATAATGGGGGTCCGGGACGATGGGAAAATGGTTTTTTGGTCAGACCGAAATAGTCTTCGTACATCAAGGTCACATCTTTAATGGTCGATGATCATGTTTTTAACGATCCCCGTGGGATTATTCCGCAGGCCATGGGCAAAACACTGGCTCAATCGGATAAGAGTATAAGATAGAGCCGGAAGGAGAGTCAAGGAGAAAACAGGGAAGGCCTCGGATATAAAGTCTCCGGATTTTCCTTTTGACGAAGAACCAGGGAAACGGTACTATGGCCCTCGTGTGGAAATTCCAAGTCCGGGAAAGTCATTAACTTAAGATGTTTTCAGGATAAAAGAGGCCATGATGGACATTTCTGCCAAAGGTGATTATTCCGATTGGGTGTGGGGAAAACAGGCTGTCCTGGAACTCCTCAAGGTCCGCCCCCTGGAAGTCAGACAAGTTATCATGAGCCCTCCGGAACAGGACCTGCTCCGAAGGGAAATCGTTAAATTGTGCGCCCGAGCCGGGGTCCCGGTGATGTTCAAAGAAAGAAAGCAGATCGATCGCCTGCTGCCGGTACCGGCCCATCAATCCGTCATCGCCCAATTAAAAGACGACAGTCCCTTTATCTCTCTGGAGGCCTTGATCTCCCAGGTCGGCCCTGATCAAAGGCCGGCGCCGGTTTTGTTGGCCATGGATCACATCAATGATCCCGGGAATCTGGGGGCCATGATTCGCACCGCCCATTGTGCCGGGGTTCAAGGGGTTATCTTGCCCAAAGACCGGTCCTGTCCGATTTCGGGAACGGTCCGCAAGGCCGCGGCCGGGGCCTTGGAACATATGCCTTTGGTCCAAGTCACCAATCTGGCCCGGTCCGTGGAGATGCTCAAAGAAAAAGGCTTCTGGATCCTCAGTCTGGAGGCCGCGGCCCCGGCCTCGATCTACGATCTGGATCTCCGGATACCGCTGGTGGTCGTGGTGGGCGGGGAATCCAAAGGGGTCAGCCCCCTGATTAAGAAACGCTCTGATTGGCTGGCTTCCATCCCGATGAAAGGGGCGGTTTCTTCCCTGAATGCCTCGGTGGCCTGCGCCGTGGTCTTGTATGAGATCTTAAGGCAACGATTAGTCTGAGCCTGTTCCCGCCGAAACAGACCCGCCGACTTGCGGGTGCACCCAAATCCCCGACCCGGCCCGACCGTTTGTCGCCCATATTTTGACTTGACTTTTCACCGTAAGATGATTTAAAAATTAAAAAAAGCGAACGAGCGCTCGGAATAAAAAAGTGGGGCATTCATTTACAAAATAACCTATGTTCATTTAATTGATGAGGAGGCAGGGTCTATGGAATTTCAAAACATACAATACGCCAAACAAGAGCACATCGCCATCCTAACATTGAATCGCCCGCCGACCAATTCAGTGAATCTGGCTACCTTGCTGGACATCGATAAGGCCCTCGACGAGGCGGAAGCCGACAAGGAGGTCCGGGTGCTTATTGTAACCGGTGCCGGAGATAAGGGCTTCTCTGCCGGGTTTGATATTTCCGATGCGGCCAATTCCGATAAGATTGTTCCCAAGGGACAGGAAGTCTGGACCAGGATCGACCGATTTTCGAAACCGGTTATTGCCGCTATCAACGGCTATGCCTTCGGCGGCGGCTGTGAACTGGCCATGGCCTGCACCTTTAGGGTCATGCAGGAAAACGCCAAGATCGGTCTTACGGAGCTTAATCTGGGCATTATCCCGGGCTGGGGTGGAACCCAGCGCATGCCCAGGATATTAGGGAAATCGAAGGCCTTGGAACTCATCCTTTTCAGCAATCGCCTGCCGGCCCGGGAGGCCCTGGAAGTCGGACTGGTAAACCGGGTTTCTGCGGTCGGCGAATTAATGAAGGACGTCATGGAAATGGCCGAATTCCTGACCACCCGACCGCCGTTAGCGGTTAAGGCCGTATTAAAAGCCGTCAATGCCGGCATCGAGAAAGGGCTTGAGGAGGGGACCAAGGTGGAATTGGAGGGCACCCGATTAGTATCCAAATCCAATGACGCCATTGAAGGCTTCACGGCTTTCATGCAAAAACGGAAACCTAACTTTAAAGGAGAGTAAAAAGTGCGGTGTCTCTGCACCGTGATAACGTTCCACAAGCCGTCATTCCCGCGAAAGCGGGAATCCAGGTTAACGATGCTGGATTCCGGATCAGGTCCGGAATGACCAGACAGTAAGTGCATTTCTGATTCAGAACACTCGTAAAAAGGAGATCATCATGAAAACGGAAGACGTCAAAAAAATTGCCATGATCGGCGCCGGGGACATGGGGCACGGGATTGCCGCCTGCTGTCTCCTGGGCGGTTATACCGTCGTGCTGCGAGATATAGAGCAGAAATTCGTGGACCGCGGAATAGCCGGGATCAAAAACAGCTTTACCAAATTCAGGGAGAAAGGGAAGATAACCCCTGAGGCCTATGAGGATGCCCTGGCGCGGTTGATCCCCATGGTCGACCTGGAATCGGCGGTCAAGGAGGCCGATTTTATCATCGAAGCCGTTCCGGAAAAATTGGAACTCAAAAAGAGCGTCTTTGCCGACCTGGATAAATACGCCCCCAAACAGGCCATTTTGGCCTCCAATACCTCGAACATCAGTATTACTGAAATCGCCAAGGCGACCGACAGGCCGGATAAGGTCATCGGCTATCACTTCTTCAACCCGGCCGTCCTGATGAAGCTGGTGGAGGTCACCAGGGGGGCTGAGTCTTCCGATGAATCGATCCGTATCGGTTACGAAATCGCCAAGAAGATCGGAAAGGTCCCGGTCATCGTCAAAAAAGACTCACCGGGCTTTATCTACAACCGGGTCAACGAGCCCACCCTGGTCCTGCTTTCCAAGATCCTGGAGGCCGGACATCCCAGGCCGGAGGAATTTGATGCGGCCCTGAAACCTTTAATGCCTATGGCCCCCTTTGAGCTGATGGATTATGTGGGCATCGATATCGCCATCCACGGCTTGGAATACTTCGCCCAGGTTTTATCTGCCGATTATAAGCCTTCCGAGGCCTTCCTGGCTTATCTGAAATCCGGAACACTGGGCAAAAAAACCGGGAAGGGGTTCTATGACTGGTCCCAGGGGAGGCCCAAGATCGACCTGTCCAAGGCCACCAAGGAATTCGACGTCAATCATTTGATCGCCCTGCAGGTCAATGAGGCCACGAAACTTTTGGAAGAGGGCGTGGCCGATGATCCCAAGGAAATCGACCTGGCCATGGCCAACGGCGGCGGTTCCCCATTCGGGCCTTTTGCCCTGGCCCAGGGAATCGGCTACCCTGTGCTGCTGGCCAAGCTGGAAGAACTCTATCAGAAGTTTCCCCTGGAGATCTTCAAGGCCACCAAGACCATGAAGGCGGGAACGGTCAAGGGATAGGGACTTCTCCCTTTAAGGGTTTCATAATTGAACCGACACTCTGTATTACTCGTCAGGGCTTTATTATCTGGATCCCGGCTTTCGCCGGGGTGACGGTTCCGAGGGAAATTCCTTTCGTCATTCCGGGCTTGACCCGGAATCCAGGGATTTTATGTTCGTTCTATGGTGAGACCGTTAATAAAAATCGAAAGCGAACGAGCGTTCGGATGAAAAAATGGACGTCCAGAGCACCATTAAAAATAAGGAACTACTTTTAAAAAGGCGCCAGCAGATCATCAAAGCCGCCTCCAAGCTTTTTTTTGAAAAGGGGTTTGATCGAACGACCATGCGGGAAATTTCCCGGGCCTCCGGTCTGACCATGGGCAGTTTGTATGATTATGTGCGGAGCAAAGACGACATCCTGGTCCTGGTTTATAAGGATGTGGTCCGGCACTTCCGTTTCAGTCTGAGCGGAAAAGAGGAAAAGGATTGGGTGGACGACCCCCAATACCTGGAAGTCCTCTTGCACCGGATTATGAAGCAGATGGTTGAGATGTCCAAGGCCGTCCAGCTTCTCTACCGGGAATCCTGGACCAGGCGCAAGGACGTTCATTTGCAGATGAGGGAGATAGACCGGGAATTGGTCACGCGATTTACCAAGTTGCTTTTAAAAGGCCAGAAAATGGGCTGTTTTAAGATGAAGAATGCCGCCGCCACGGCCGACCTGATCCTGTTGGCCGTGGCCCTTCCGGCCCTTCGGGAATGGAGCCTGTCTAATATCAAACCGGAGTCGGTTAACGATACGGTGGTGCGCTTTATCATGCAAGGCTTATCAGCCAAACACCAAGGCCGGACTTCTTGCAGGACGTAGAGTATGCGCTTTCTCTTAGCTGTCCAGCAAAGTATTTTCGAGCATCTCTTCGACCGTCGTCTTCAGCTTTTCCTGGCCTTGGCTGTCCTTAGGCCAGTCCTGAACCAGGGCCCTCGGCCTTCGACTGGTCAACCTCTGCAACCAACACCCCGGTAAAAACAGTATTTGACTTTTTTTTAAGTTTTATGTTATGTCTTTTTTGACATATATCAAAAATGACATATATCGATATTCAAACGCATTCGATATTTGAACGACAGGAAACAACTCAATTAAGCAAGGGAAGCCAATGGAACACCGTATAATATCAAAAGAGTATCGGGAGAAGCCGAAAGGCAATAATAATTTAATTCTGCATTTTAATTATCTGTTGGATAAGAAGTCCAATTATTTTTCTCTCAATGAAAGTGCCCTGGAGGATCTAATCAAGCAATTGGATAATCTGATTTTCGTCAGAGACCTTTCCTACTGGCTGACTATGGCCCGGATCAACGAACTTGCTCTGCTTTGTACTGAAAATTATGCCAATAATGGTGAAATTATTTTGGTGGGTGACCTCCTGTTTAATCCCAGGCATATTTTAATACACGTCCGTGGACGGAATCGGCCCATCGTTAAAAAGAGGCACACCCCACTCACTGAACAGTTTGGCTTTGTCGCTGAAACCTTTCCTGAAGTCGTTAAATGGTTAAAGACAGAAACTTCTTTGGAAATCAAGACTCCGGCCTTGTTGCCCTATCTTCATCAGGAATTGGAGGAATCGGGCTGTTTCAGCAAAGAATACGACAATTCACTCAACGAACGGAAGACCCAAATCGCGGAATTGACCGTATTCCTGTCCAGCGCAAGGGTAACCGATAGTCTTGCTCTTTACCAATGGCTTAAAAGCGCCGACCCCACGGCCCGGGCATTGATGGAATCCAAACTCTGTTGTTGTAATCTGGATCGTTTCTTGGAACTGGGACGCCAGGTCAGAGATTTTGCCCAAGGTCCTGCGATTCCAACCAGATTCCAGGATTGGGAGTTCAGTGGAAATAAAGAATTTTTTGCAGATCAAAATCGATCAAGGGACAGCATTAGGGTTCTTGGTCTAACGCCAATTGGCTGACCAATCCGGCATTTGATCCCATCTGCCTGACCGCGGAATATAAGGCTTGTGCCGTTCAGGTGGAAAAGGCCTAAAGGCCCCGGCAAGCATCATGACCGCTCCAATAAAAGAAAATAGTTTTAAAGCGATTGTGCTTAGAAGGGATGATAATAACAAACCTCCCAAAGCCAAGTTTGAGGCTTTTGGTGAAGAGATGATTCAAAAGAAAGTCAAACAAAGCGGAAAGAGCGGGCGGGTTTATTTGCCTCCCGAATGGGTGGGTAAACATATTAAAATTATCCGGATCGACTGAAGACAAACAAAAAAACCATATAAAAGACATTTGTTCTTTATAGAGAATAAGGATGACCTGCACCGGTAAAAAAATAAAGGGTAGTGTAAAAAAGGTCCCGGCCATAGATAAGTGCGGATGGTCCGGAAGACCTTCCATCTTCGGAAAGGCAAAACACCGATCAAATTTTGGTTTGATATTGGGTTACACCCCGATGCAGGAATTCCAGCAAACCTCTGGCCTTTTTGCTTAGATCTTCACTTTGACTTCCGATAGCCCGAAAAAACAGATCCTCTGTAATGGACCCTATGAATTCCAACGTCTTCCCTTTAACTAAATGGCAGAGTATCTCTACTGCCACGTTGGTCGTCGGGTCGCAACTGCACAAGTAGCGGATGTGTTCGATGAGGCCGGCATGGACCTGGATGTAAATTTGTAGATAATCACCGGCATTGCCGCATATGGGAATATTTTGGCTGACTGTGTCCAGAAATAGGTCAGGATTTTCCAAAGAACCGGCATGTTCAAATCCCGTTTTGAGTAACCGACGATAGTAATGGATGACGGCCTCGTCCATACCCTTCATTCATACATAGCTGCGTTCCATAAAAATTTCGTCTAAGGTATCTAAAAATAGGGAACATTCTTCGAGGGTATTATAGAAATAGAGGGACAGGCGATAAACCATTCTATGCTCGGCCGGCAGCCGGGGACGGGTCCAACCCTGTCCGAATTCCTTGTTCAAATAAGAATGGACACAAAAAAGTCCGTCCCTGATCATGATATTATTCTTGGCATTAAGCTCTTCGGTGATGCCTACAGCATTCGGCCTTTTGACCTCAAAGGTCAGTAGGCCTCCCCGGTGATGGGCTTCAGAGGGTCCGATGATTCGAAACCACCCGTTGTCGCCATAGCGGTGGAGAAGCTGTTCGGTCAGGAAACCGTTTAAGCGGTTTTCATGGACCTTGATGTGCTCCAGACCGATCCTTTGCAGATATTGGACGGCCGTGCCGGCGGCAATCTGACCGGCATAATTTGGAATTCCCGCCTCAAACCTTTCCGGTGCATCCAGGAGGTTGTAAGTGGAATAGGTCGTATCGCTGACCGTGCCGCCGCCCAATATCACCGCTTCCAAACAATCTTGCGCCCAGTCGTCTCCCGAATCCTCCGGTCTCAAAAGTTCCTTTTTCCCGTAAAGGATACCTACGCCTTTGGGACCGCACATTTTATGGATGGAAAAGGCCATAAAATCCACATCCAGGTCCTGGACGTCAACCGTCCGATGCGGCACGGTCTGGGCCCCGTCCAGGAGAACCTTCACCCCATGGTTATGGGCGATTTTTATAATTTCCTTGGCCGGCAGGGTATAGCCCGTCAAATTGGAGGTATAGGCCAGGCTGACCAGTCGAATCGGACCGCTTTTCAGTCTATGCTCAAACCTGGCCAGATCAAAGGTGTCCTCCGGGGTCGATTCGAGGATCTCCACTTTGATCAGTCCTTTATTCCAAAGCCTCAGCCAGGGGACCAGATTCGAATTGTGTTCTTTATCGGTCAGCAGAACAACATCCCCCGGCCGGAATTTAAATCCCAGGGCCACCATATTGATGGCCTGGCTGGCATTCAGGGTAAAGATGATTTCCTTCTCGGATCGGGCCCGAATAAATTCTTGGATGATCCGGCGGGATCCTGCCATCCCCCTTCAGGATCTCCTTCGATCCGACCGGTGACTTCTTCGGCGAACCAATGACGGCTTCTTCCCCCTCCACAGGCCGGATAGGCCGTGTAGTATTCAGTCATGGCCTTGATCACCGGTTCCGGGACCAGGGTGGTGCAGGCGTTATCTAAGTAAACGGGCGGTTTGCCGTATCGCCGGTTTTTTAAGGCCGGGAAATCTTCCCTGACGGCCTCCACCGAAAATCCGTTATCCATGGTCACCTGTTTGGTGATGCCGCCAGGGCCGCTTTGACCTTCTCCGGGGTGGCCGGCAGATCAAAAATTCTGATCCCGCAGGCATCATTTATGGCGTTGGTTATGGCCGGTGCCGTAGAAACCATGGTCATCTCTCCGATGCCTGTGGCACCCAGGGGGCCGTTCGATCGGGGCGATTCCAGAACGAGAATTTCCGTGTCCAAGGACAGGTCTATGGTTGGAAACTTGAAGGTCACGTAGTCCCTGGTTTTACCGGGCACATACTCCTCTCTGAGGGCATATCCGACGCCCTGATCCATCCCTCCCTCCAATTGGCCCTCCAGGTTTTGCGGATTGATAACAGGTCCGGCATCCACAGCCGTAGTTATCTTTACAACCCGCACCGTCCCGGTATCCGTATCGACTTCCACTTCGGCCATTTGAATGTTGTGGCATTCAGAAACAAAAGAATCGCCTTCCCCGGTTTTCGGATCGAGCCTATATCGGCCTTCCCCCTCGATTGTCCTAATCCCCTCATAACGAGTGGGCTTCCCGGCTTGTATGAGGCCGTCATGGGTCTTAGACCCGGCCTCGGTCATGGCCTGCTGCATTTTGGCAATGGCCTCGATCAGGGCCCCACCGGCCATCCAGGTCATACGACTTCCGGCAGCCGGGCCCAGGGCCTCGGTCCCCTGGGTGTCCCGGGTGAACAGACGCACCTTTTCCATTGGCAACCCCAGTTGATGGGCAGCGATCTGGGTCAGCATGGAATCGTTGCCTTCACCCGGATCGGCTACAGCGGCATATATGGTGATACCGTCATCAGGATCAATCTCCACCGCTAACCGGGCCACATCCCCTGCGGCGCCGATTCCGAAAGAAGCGGCTGCCAGACCGATACCGCGTTTAAGAGATCCTCCTTTTACGTTAAAGGCCGCCACTTCTTTTTTGGCTTTTTCATAAAAAGGTTTGATGGTCTCACAAAGCTTCGGGAAGGGCCATTCCCGGGCGATCATTCCGGTGGCTTTGGTCTGTCCCGGTTTGAGGGAGTTGATCCGTCGGAATTCCAGGGGGTCCATACCCAGTTTTTGAGCCAGCAGGTCCATGGCCGACTCCAGGGCAAAAGTCGTCTGTGGGGGACCGGCTCCCCGGGCCGCCCCCCCGGAGGCATTATTGGTATAGACCATTCTTCCCAGGGCCGTAATATTGGGAATATGATAAGACCCGGACAGCATATGCAAGGAACGCAACAGGACCACAGGGCCCAGTAAGGTGTAGGCCCCTTTATTGATCGTAAAATCATTGCAGTAGGCGGTTAAGTACCCCTGTCTGTCGGCGGCTAATTTGACTTTCATCCGATAAGGATGCCTTTTGGAGTTGTTCAAAATAGATTCGGCGAGACTGGGAATATAACGGACAGGACGCTTAAAATGCAAGGCCGCAGCCGCGGTTACGGCCTCGGTGGTAATCGTGGCCTTCATGCCGAATTGTCCGCCGGAATAGGCCTCCTTATAACGGACATGATCCCACCCCACCGCCTCTTTAATCTGGGTCGCATGGGCATGGATATTGATACTCCTGCCGATCACGATTAATTGGGCCTTTTCCCCCTCACCTTCCAGGTAAGCCAGGCAGGCCTCAGGCTCCAAAGGGGCCTGGTGATTCATTTGGGTGGAAAATTCCGCTTCAACCACGGCAGCCGATAGGGACAGGGCCCTTTCAGCATCCCCCTTGATAAGGGGGTGACTATAGCATAGGTTGGGAGAATGGTTATGAATCTGAAAGGCCTCTGGTGCCAAGGCTTCTTCCGGGGTCATCACGACCTTTAAAGGCTCATATTCCACCCTGACCGCTTCGGCCGCGGCCCTAGCCTGGGGACTGGTTTCTGCGGCCACGGCCAGAATCGGATCCCCCAGGGTTTTGACCCGGTCTTCACAGAGTACGGGTTGATCCGGGGCCATAACGCGGATGCGGTTGGTCCCTTTGATATCCGCACCGGTCATGAAGCCAATGACCCCGGGCATCCTGGCCGCTGCCGTGGTATCAATGGATTTAATTAGGGCGTGATGCTCGGTACTATGCACCAGGGCCAGTTCCACCGCCCCGGGAACTTTTATGTCGGCGGTAAATTCGGCCAATCCGCAGGCCTTGAGCAGGGAAGAAGGCCGGGGATGGGAGACCCCTATCATGGTGCCTTTAAGACCGCGGCGAATTTCTTCCGGGGTCGTTTCCTTCCTCAGAAAAGACCCGGCGAGTCTGACCGCCTCAATAATTTTTTTATATCCGGTGCAGCGGCATAAATGGCGGGCCAAGGCCCGCTTGATGGCCGGGAGGTCGGGCCGGGGATCCTTATCCAGGAGGGCCTTGGTGGCCATGATCATGCCCGGGGTGCAATATCCGCACTGGATTGCCCCCGACAATACAAAGGCCTCCTGAATGAGATGGGGGTTCTCGGGTGTGCCCAGACCCTCTATAGAGATCACCGAGGCCCCCTCCAAATCGATGACCTTCTTGAGGCAGGAATGGGCCGTCTTCCCGTTAATAATGACCACACAAGCACCGCACTGACCTTTTCGATCACAAGATTGTTTTGTACCGGTCAGTTGAAGGTCCTGGCGCAAAAGGTCAATCAACACTTTTTCCGGACCGGCCTGGATTTGTCGCTGAACACCGTTGATGGTAAGGGTAATCTTCTTCATGTCTATCTCCTGAGCCTGGTATAAGACCTCCGGGTTTGAGGGCCTTCGAAGAAGCAGGAGGGGTGATTCCCGTGGGGGTTCATCCGACTTAATTCTCCCTGTTTCCCTTTCCCAAAACGATCTGATTTTTTGTTGAAATATAGGGTTTTTTAGACCCGTATGTCAAGAAAAACATATTTTGAAATGTTGATTTCCCCTTTCAAAGGCCTATGGATTGCTCTTCACCGACGAATAAAAGGCCGGATCTTTTTTTCTTGACACCTATGTCAAAAAAGACATAATTTGGTCTAATCCAATTTAAAGGAGCAAAAAAAATGAAAAAGATAGGGTTATTGATGCTGTTAATTTATTTTGTTATGGCTTTTCCTTTCCCGGTCTTTTCAGCCGAAACCCGGATCCGCTGCGCTTCCACTACCAGCACCCAGAATTCGGGATTGTTCGAGTATCTCCTGCCAATCTTTGAAAAGAAAACGGGCATCAAAGTGGACGTCGTCGCCGTGGGCACAGGGGCGGCCATAGAGATCGGTAAACGGGGCGATTGTGACGTAGTCTTTGTCCACGCCAAGGATCTGGAACTCAAGGCCGTGGCTGAAGGATATTTTATCAACCGCCATGATGTCATGTACAACGACTTTGTCCTTATCGGACCATTAAACGATCCGGCAAAAATAAAAGGGATCAAGTCGGCCACGGAAGCCTTTCGGAAGATAGCCGAAGGATCTTTTCCTTTTGTCTCCCGGGGAGACAAGTCCGGCACCAATACCAAAGAACTGGCCATCTGGGCAAAAGCCCAAATAGATCCGAAAGGAAAATCCTGGTATCTGGAAGTGGGCCAGGGTATGGAAAAGACCCAGCGGATTGCCAATGAAAAGCGGGCTTACACTTTGACCGACCGGGGCACCTGGCTGGCCACCAAGGACAAGGACAAACTGGAGATGGGGATCGTCCTGGAAGGAGCCCCCGTGTTATTTAACCAATACGGGGTCATGGCCGTCAACCCTCAGAAGCACAAGCAGGTCAAATATCAGGAGGTCATGGTTTTTATCAACTGGTTGATTTTCAAAGAAGGGCAACAGGTCATCGGGGCTTTCAAGGATAAAAACGGAAATCCCCTCTTTATTCCCAATGCGACACAGATGAAATAGGGAACGGGTTTTACATTTTTCCTGGAAGGTCCCTGCACCATGGTGAGGGAACTTCCAGGTAAGGGCCACCCCGAGCCAAGCGTCAACCGGGACGGAACCGCCTGACCACACCCCGATTTCTGATGAGGGCCGGTTTAGAACCGGCCCTCACCTAAATCTCTAAACAACAAATTATTATGGATTGGGATTCCCAGGCAGGTTACGGTTCTGTTGCTGATTTTTTTCTTGCCCCTTAGCCTGGCAAGATGGAGAAGACATTCAACTCTGAAGCCCCAACTTCGGGAAGACCCATCGATTCAATACATACCAGCCGGCAAAGACGAGCAGTAACCAAAAAATAGTTTCCATTAAATCATCCTTAAGAGCACACGGCTCTTTTTACATTATGAAGCTCAGGAAAACCCCGAAGGGGCAGGTCCGCAAGCCGAGGGGAGCGAAGCCCCTTTCCCGGACTGCCCGCCGGATTTGGAAAAAGCCGAAAGCAAACGCTCGACCTTTTCCCCCTTGCAATCGGGGCAGCATACTTCGTCATTCTGTAAGTTCCAGATAATTTTCTCAAATATCTTTGAGCAGTCCAGGCAACGGTATTCGTAAATAGGCATAAAATCCTCCTTTGCCTTATTAGGGTATCTTGGTTTTTATTATAACCAAAATAACCTCATTGTCAAGCTCTCAGCTTTCCAAAACAGTCGCCCTTTTGGACAAACCCTGGAAAAAAGACCCCGCGCCCTTCTCCCTTCTCAACTAAGCCCTCATGCACCAGAGGGCGCCACGAAAAATGAAAACGAATTTCTCCGAACTCCGAACTCTTAGCTCCGAACTTTATTTTCGTATTAATCATGTTGTCAAAAGTGAAGGGGCAAGCCACATTGGATATTGACAAAACCCTCCCCTTTTATTTATGGTTTATCAGGCATCAAACTCAAAGGGAGGGCCGAATGACGGAGCAGGAAGGACGGTTAAAAGGGGCTGATCAATTCTATGTCTGGTTTGACACCGAGTACTCCACCCTTGAACTGGAAACCGCCTTGCTGCTCCAGGTGGCGGCACTGATTACGGACACCTCCTTAAAGCGCGTCTTGCCGCCGGAGCAGGATGTGCGACTGACTATCCGACTACCCGAAGGGAAAACCATCAGCCCCTGGGTCGAGCAGAATCTGCCGGACTTGGTTAAGACCTGCCGATCTTCCCAGGCGGTGGATATTGCCGTGGTGGACGGCCGCCTGGCCGCCTATGTCGATTCGGTGGCCGGTTTGCCCGCGGAGAAAGAAAATCAGCGGCCCGTATTAGCCGGGAACAGCATTCATGCCGACTGGTGGTTGATCCGTAGATTCCTTCCCCGTTTTTTGGGTCGACTGCATTACCGCCATCTGGACGTAACGGCCCTCAAATTGGAATGGATGCACTTCCACCGCGAGAAGGAATTTCAAAAGGAAAATCCGGAAATCATACGCCGATACTTTTTGGAGGCCCTTTTGCCAGACTCAGGCGGTCGTCATGATGCCTATTATGACCTGCAGGCCTCCATCGCCGAACTGGCTTTTTATCGCCGGCATTTATTCCGAACCGGCTAACCTTCCCTTTTAGTATCCCCTTCAGTATCCCCTTTTTTCCTTGACCTCCATTCCCTACCTATTTTATACTCCACCTGTCTTGATGATTTTCTAAGCATTCAATAGGGTTATATTAATCGCGGGCCAAAGGGTTTAAACGATTTTACGATCAAAATACCGGTCCCGGATTCGGCCGAAACAGCCTATCGAATCAGGAGGTTCCTATGAAGAGATTTCTTTTCGTTGGTACGATCGCCATGACCTTGATGTGTTGGATATCAATGGCCCACAGCAAAGAGATCGTCAGGTTGGGGTTGATTACCCCCCTTACCGGTGATGTGAAGACCTTCGGGGAATCTTCCAAAAACGGCTTTCTGATGGCCATTGAGGACTATTCAAAGAAGGGGAAATACCAGATCACGCCCCTTATTGCCGATGACCGGAATGACGCTACCGAAGGCACCAATGCCGCCCTCAAGCTGATCACCCAGGACAAGGTTTCCGGCATCATCGGCCCGTTAACTTCAAAAGTGGCTATTCCGGTAAGCGAGATCGCCGAAAAGAATAAAATCCCCATGGTGACCGGTACGGCCACCAACCCCAAAGTAACGGTCTATGACAACAAAAGAAAATCCTATGTATTCAGGGCCTGTTTTGTCGACCCCTTTCAAGGCAGCGTGGCCGCCAATTTTGCGATCAAAGACCTGAAAGCCAAGACCGCGGCCGTATTGTACGATGTGGGCAACGACTATTCCAAGGGACTGGCCGAGTTTTTCAAAGCCACCTTCGAGAAGGACAAAGGCCGGATCGTCGGCTATGAGTCCTATCAGAAGGACGATGTGGACTTCTCGGCCCTCATCACCAAGATCGGCCTGAAAAAACCCGAGGTCATCTTCATACCCGACTACTACAACAAAGTGGCCCTCATTGCCAAACAAATCCGGGAAAAAGGTCTTAAAGGAATTATGATGGGCGGCGACGGCTGGGACTCTCCGGAACTGATCAAGGTCGGCGGCCCGGCGATTTTCGGCAATTACTTCACCAACCATTACTCCCCTGAACGGAAGGATAAGATCGCCGAGGCCTTTATTGAAAAATACAAACAAAAACACGGCCTGGTGCCTGACTCCTTGGCGGCACTGACCTATGATGCCACCATGATTTATCTTGAGTCCCTGGACAAGGCCGGAAAGGCGGCACCGGAAGAAGTGAGGAAGGCCCTGAGCGTCCTAAAAAACTACCACGGGGTGACCGGCACGATCACTTTCGACAAAAACGGGGATGCCATAAAATCGGCGGTTATTCTGAAGGTGGAAAAAGCAGGCCCCAAATACATCACAACGGTCAATCCGTGAGGACGTGGAATTCCTATCCTACATTCTCGAGCAAACCGTCAACGGTCTCCAATTGGGTGCCGTCTATGCCTTGATCGCCCTTGGTTACACCATGGTTTATGGGGTCTTAAGGCTGATCAACTTCGCCCACGGCGACATCTTCATGTTTGGCGCTTTTACGGCCTATTATCTCCTCACAAAATGGGACCTGCCCATCGCCCTCGTTTTTCCGCTGACTATGGCCGTAACGGCCCTCCTGGGTTTTCTGATTGAAAAGCTGGCTTATAAACCCTTACGAACAGCCCCTAAAATCTCCCTGCTTATCACCGCCGTCGGCGTGTCCCTGTTTCTGGAGTACTTCTTAAGTCTCGATTATCTCTTCACCCCCAATTATATCGGCTTTCCCAGACCGTTCGAGGTGGTTCACTATAACCTGTCTCTTTTAACAGTCACCAACATCCAGCTCATCATCTTCCTGGCGACTGCCTTTTCCCTGTTCTGGCTGTATCTTCTTATTTATTACACCAAGTACGGCCGCGCCATGCGGGCCCTCTCCCACGACCCGGAAGCGGCCTCCCTCATGGGCGTCCCGGTGGACGGAATCATCTCCTTCACCTTCATCGTCGGGGCGGCCCTGGCCGGCCTGGGGGGAATTCTTTATGCCTTTGCCTACCCTCAAATCAACGTCTTTATGGGGATCATGCCCGGGATCAAATCGTTTATCGCCGCCGTGCTGGGCGGCATCGGCATTATCCATGGTGCAGTTTTGGGCGGTCTGATCATCGGTTTGTCCGAAGTCTTTGTTTCGGCCTTCTTGTCATCGACTCTGCGGGACGGCTTTATATTCTTCATCCTCTTCCTGGTCTTGATCCTGAAACCCAGGGGCATCTTCGGTAAAAGGATCGACAAGGTATGAACTTCCTGGCCGGCGCAAAAAGGTTTCTGCTCTGCTCGGCCGTCGTCTACCTGTTCCTGAAAACTTTTTTCCTCCTCGGCTTTTTCTCCGAGTATGTTCAACAGATCATCCTCTTCTCCTTTATTGCCATCCTCACCTCCCTGGGCCTCAATGTCATTTATGGCTACACCGGCCAATTTTCGCTGGGACACGCCGGCTTCTACGGCATAGGGGCCTACACGGCGGCTTATCTCGGGGCCCTGTTCAAGGTGGAGGGTATTTGGGGCTTTCTGCCGGTCCTTTTTTTAGGCGGTGTTGCCGCCGGTCTGCTGGGATACTTAGTCGGGGTCCCGATTTTACGCTTGAAAGACGACTTCCTGGCCATTGCCACCCTGGGATTCGGCATCCTGATCAGGGTGCTTCTGGACAACTCGGACAGACTCAGCGATATTTTAGGCGGTTCCAGGGGATTCATCGGGATTCCCAAGATCGTCAATCTGGAAATTGCCTTTGGGGCCACGATGTTTTTGATCCTCGTGACCCGGAACCTTATTTTTTCCCGCTACGGACTTTTCTGGCAGTGTATCAAGGACGATGAACTGGCGGCGACCGCCTTCGGCATCAACACGGCCGGCATGAAACTGATCGCCTTCACCTATGGCTGCTTTTTAGCCGGCATCGGTGGCGCCCTTTATGCTTATCTTTACTCCTTTTTGCACCCTTCCAACTTTGATTTTCTCAAGTCCATCGACTTCCTGATCATCGTCATCGTGGGGGGTATGGGGAGCATTACCGGCACCGTATACGCCGGATTATTATGGGTGGCGGTCATCGAGGGGCTGCGCATCGCTCTGCCGGCCCAAATGCTGGAACTACGCTGGGTCTTCATACCGATCCTCCTGATCCTGGTGATGATGTGGAAGCCCTTCGGTCTCCTGGCCCGCCGTGAATCAAAATTTTTGGGACTGGGAAAATAAGATGAAAGCCCTGGAGGTCTTTGGACTCAAGAAAAGCTTCGGGGGAGTCAGGGCCGTCGATGACTTGAGCTTTTCCGTCGAAGAGTTCGAGACCATCGGCATCATCGGTCCCAACGGCGCCGGCAAGACCACGATCTTCAATCTGATCACCGGCCTTAATCCAAGTGATGGCGGCCAATGCCTTTTTTTCGGCCGGGAACTTTTCGGCCTGCCGCCCCATCGCCTGGCCCCTTTGGGAATATCCCGGACCTTCCAGAACCTCAGGCTGTTCAACAGCCTCAGTGTCTTGCAGAATGTCATGGCCCCCATACTCGGCAGGGAGGGCTATGGCCTGGGTTCCGCCGTTTTCAGGACCCGTTCTTTGGTCAAGTGCGAACAGGCCGCCGAGGATTACGCAAGAACCCTCTTGGATTTCTTCCAACTTTCAGGAAAAGAGGCCTTCCCGGCCGCCAGACTTCCTTACGGCGAACAAAGAAAACTGGAACTGGCCAGGGCCCTTTCCGTCAAGCCGAGGCTGCTGCTCGTTGATGAACCCGGGGCCGGTATGAACCCCAGGGAGATTCAGGACCTGGTAAAGACCCTCAGACAGGCGAAAGAGCGTTTCCGCCTGACCATTATCCTCATCGAGCATCAAATGGGGCTGGTCATGAACGTCTCCGACCGTGTCATGGTCATGGATTTCGGTAAAAAGATTGCCGAGGGGTTGCCCGGGGAAGTGAAAAAAAATCGAAAAGTGATTGAGGCCTACCTGGGCGAGGATGTGGTTCGATGTTGATGGACATCTCCAATCTGCACGTCCGGTACGGCACTATCAGGGCCTTACACGGAATCAGTCTGGAAGTCCATGAAGGAGAAATTCTCTCCATCATCGGGGCCAACGGGGCGGGAAAGACAACCCTTCTCAAGACCGTGACCGGTCTTTTGAAGGCCGAGACCGGCGATATCCAATATCAAGGGCGGAGCATCGTCAGGGAAAGGCCGGACAGGCTGGTTCAAATGGGCATCTGCTTAGTGCCTGAAGGAAGACGCATCTTCCCGGACTTGAGCGTCAAAGAGAATCTCGAACTCGGGGCCTACACGGTAAATAAACGCCATCTGCGGCAGGAATTGTTCGAGCTGGCCCTTTACACCTTTCCCCGGCTAAAGGAAAGGCTGGCCCAGCTTGGCGGAACACTTTCCGGCGGAGAGCAGCAGATGCTGGCCGTCGGGCGGGCACTCATGGCCAACCCCCGATTGCTGTTGCTTGACGAGCCTTCCATGGGCCTTTCCCCCCTGATCACCAAAGAGATCTTCTCGCTCATCAGGACCATCAACACCCAAAAAGGCATCTCCATGATACTGGTCGAGCAGAATGCCCACATGGCCCTGGAGCACAGCCACCGGACCTATGTGCTCGAAACGGGCCGAGTAGTTTTGGAAGGCCCCTCCAATCGGGTCAAATGCGACCCCGCGGTCATCGAGGCCTATTTAGGGATTGCACAAGGGGAGTGAACAGCTTTTTTGATGCGTCCATTGAACCGATCATCGAAAACCCATATCGCATTCTTATCGTTTCGCCCAAGGATGCATAAAAACTCTGTAAAAATAAGATAGGGGATAGAGCTTTTATTGTTCGACTAATTCGATGGCCACAATTTTATCTTCCGGTCAAAGGACGAAGTCGTTTTTCAAAAAAGGAATCGTCGGTCAAGGCCAAAGGGTTTGAAGAACCATTTCCGAGGAGCATTCTTTTTTTATTTCTGGCGGTCATCGCCACCCTTCGGTGCCTTTTATTGGCTTCCGGCTATGTTGTTAAAGAGGCCAGGAGAAATCTCTCCGAACCGAAGCATTTAAAGAATCTGGAAGATTTGCTTTCCAGGGTTCAAATCATTCCGGACGTTGATTTTCAGATACCCTGTCCGATTGACCTGCCGGAAAAAGATCGGTCGATATTTTTAGCCGCCATGGCCGGCAAAGCCGATTACCTCATCACCGGCGACTGGTCCCACTTCGGAAAATATTTCGGCCAGACCATACAAGGAGTAAAAATTCGGAAGCCTAAAGATTATTTCACAAGTCTCACCTAACCCTTAAGAGAAACCCTTCGGCTTTTAAAGTCCTCAAAAACGACAAGAAGGCGATTTTAAAAGCACCATTGCATGAACACGATCCCTCATGGAACCTGGAGGTTTACGCATTATAACCCACCCCTGTCAATTTGAACGGTTCACCTACAAACACTCTAAGATGATCATTCCAAAAATTACAGATTACCGTTTGAATGTGCGAAACAAAGGCAGGACTATCATGGCCCTGCCCGAGCTCTTAGATTGATTCAACCATTTATGAGCTTGAATAGCAAGTGCTGAAAAACGGCTACCCAGCTACATCATATAAATCACCAATGCAATGAATGAATGGATGATTTGAGGAATAACCCGCGGAGGGTCGCCTCCAGGGGTTCGAAGGCATTGTTTTGAAGTTAAATTAGAATACAAACCGGAATTGAACACCGCCAATCCATTCCTTGCCAATATCAGGCCTGGAGGCCACGCCGGGCTGCTTCCCATAGTCGTAAAGGGTAACCTCAGGAGTTACAAAGAAATTGGGGTTAATCATGTAGTCGATGCTGGCGCCGTACATCATCCGGGTGTTGAGCAGTACTTAGCTGAACGAGTAGGCTACATAA
>CAWIRY010000188.1:0-3557 GCA_963838485.1 uncultured delta proteobacterium
GATAGCATTCAGCGATCAGCATTCAGCTAACCCGTTAATGGTAAAGGATTTTGCTGATAGCTAAAAGCTGACGGCTGACCGCTCCATCCGGAACATTGCCTTTTCCGGATGGACACTAATTACTCCGAACTCTAAACTCCGAACTGTTATTTTAAATGCCATGGGCAGGAAAAACCTTCTCTTGAATATAGGTCACGACTCTTCGGGCTTCCTGAAAGGCCTTCTCTTTGATTTCTCCTTCACTTAAATAGGGATAGTCATAGAGGCTGCCAACTTCCATCTCCGGTCCGAACATCATCCCTCCGACCAGACCGGCGAATTCATCTACCGGCACCACCTGATTCATAATAGCCCAGGCGAGGGTCCAGCATCGAGCGGTCCGGTAGAGATCGTAGCCTCCACCTCCCAACCCGAGTACCTTGGGACATAATTCCATGATACTCCTTACCGTTCTTTGATAACCGTTGTTAGTCAATTTGAGATGGGTGAGGGGATCGGAAATCAAGGTGTCGGCCCCGAGTTCGGCCACAATGACATCGGGCCCGAAGGACCCGACTAATGGCGGGACAAGGGCCTCAAAGGCGAAAGCATAGACTTCATCGTCGGTCCCCGGTTCCAAGGGGATATTAACCGTAAAACCCTTTCCCTTACCCTCGCCTGTTTCCGTTTCCCAGCCCGACCAGGGATAGAGGGTCCTTCCGGTTTCGTGAAGGGAGATAACCAGGACCCTCGGGTCTCCATAAAAGGCCTCTTGGACGCCGTTCCCATGATGGGCATCGCAATCGAGATAAGCAATCTTTGGCCTCTGGACTTGCCGAAGGGCATCCTTTATGGCAATAACGATGTCATTGAGGTAACAGAAGCCTTCGACCTGGCCCGGTCTGGCATGGTGAAAGCCTCCGAAAGGGTTGAAGGCTGCATCAGCCCGGCCGGTGAGGATATATTCCAAGGACTTATGGGTCCCGCCTGAGGCCCGCAAGGCCCACTCATAAATCCCCGGCAGGACCGGGTTGTCTTTTGTCCCCAGGCCGACTTCCAACATTTCGAGACAGAACTCCCCTCGACTTGCCTTTTCAATAAAGCGGATCAGTGCCGGTTCATGAAAAAGGGTGAGAAGATTTGGGTCCAAGGGTTCGGGGTCAAGGATGGTCATCCAGGGATGGTTCATGACCCCGTAACGGGTACAAAGATCATAAGTCTTGACGGCTCTTTCCGGTTTGTAAGGGTGGTCATATCCAAAATCGAACTGGCCCATCTCTCCTGAATAAACAAAGATCGTCCTCATGATCACCTCATCGTTCGGCCGCAGGCCGCTCTAAAAATCTCTCATCCCCCGGGGCTTTATCCGATCGTATTCTTTATCACTTCTAAGAGTCTTTGGGGAGAAATGGGCTTGGATAAAAACAGGTTGGCCCCGACCTCCAGCCCTCGCTTTTTATCCTCTTCCTGGTTTTTGGCGGTTAGAAACAGGATCGGCTTTTCTTTGTAGGGGCCTTTTTTCCGGATCAACTTGCAAAGTTCAAACCCGTCCATTTCAGGCATGATGACGTCGAGGATCAAGAGATCGAAATCGTCCTCATCGAGTTTTTTAAGGGCCTCGGAACCCCGGGAAAAGGTCTGGACTTCATAATTTTCAGACTTGAGCAGTTCCCTCAGCGCTATTAAGACCAGTTCATCATCGTCAACAATAAGAATACTTTTGGCCATGTCCTGACTCCTTTTTTTCTTTTGTAATCATTAGCCTTTAGAAAAAGTTTCTGTTTTTGGGCTGGATGTTTTGAGATCCTGACCGGCAACGGGAAGATGTATGGTAACCTCGGTCCCGACACCGGGTTGACTTTTGATCCCCAGCCGCCCTCCATGAGCTTCCACAATACCAAAGCAAAGAGAAAGGCCCAGGCCGGTTCCCTTGCCCACTTTTTTGGTGCTGAAGAAGGGCTCAAGGACCTTGTCTAAGATCTCTTCCGGTATTCCTTCTCCGGTATCTTGGACCGAAACAACCACCGATGGCGGGTCATCCTCATCGCTAAGATAGGAATGGATGGTCAATTCCTTCGGCCCTGGGACCGTCTCCATGGCATCTCTGGCATTGGAAATCAGATTAAGAAAGACCTGTTCGAGTTGATTGGAATCGCCGATAATCAAGGGCAGGTCTTCTGATAATTTTTTGATGATGGTTATGTTATGGTTGAGGAGCTGCTGGCCGGTAAGTATCAGGGCATTTTCAATGGGCCGGTTGATTTCAAGCTCTTGAAAATCGGATTCGGTCTGCCTTGAAAATTCTCTGAGATGGTTAACGATCTTCTCGATGCGGTCATTGCAGCGGCCTATGATTTCCAGTCGTTCCCGGTTCGGACACTCCTTATGAAGGTTGTTCAGGATCACGTGGAAGATCGTTTGAGAGGCCATCAGCGGATTATTCAATTCATGGGCCACTCCGGCCACCAGCTCTCCCAGGGCCCTCATTTTGGAGGCCTCGACCAGATGGAACTGGGTCTCCTTGAGCTTGGCTTCCAAGCGTTTTTGTTCGGTGATGTTTTTGAATATCCCGGAGGTGCCGATCACCTTTCTCTCTTCATCACGGAGCAGGGAGTTGGAGGTTAAGATAGTCAAAACCTCCCCGTTTTTCGTCTTGATCTGCATTTCATAATTTTCGATTCTCTCATCGGCACCCAGGAGGTTCATGATATCCCAGGCCTCTTGAATACCCCTGACATAAACGATCGAGATATGGTTTCCCAAAAGTTCCTGCCTCCGGTATCCCAGCATCTCCTCCATGGCGCGATTCATATATGTTATTTTTCCCTTAAGGTCCGTAGTGACGATCCCGTCCACCGAACTCTCCATGATGTTTTCCAGAAAATCCTTGGTCCCCCGGAGCTCTTTCTCCAGGGCCTTCCTCAGAGTGATATTACGGACAATTTCGACAAAACCCTTGACCTCCCCCGTGGATTCGGTAATGGCAGTAATGGAAGAATGGGCCGGAAAGCGGTGGCCGTTTTTCTGGACCCTTTCCATCTCCTGTTCGCTGAGGCCCTCGGTCCTGCTCCGTCTTAAAAATGCCTTCTCAATTTCTTCCTGGGCCATCTCTGGGGGTATGGTGATGGAAATATTTTGTTTATTGATGACTTCTTCCTTTTTCCAGGCGAAGATTTTCTCGGCCCCTTTATTGAATTCGGTGATCGTTCCATCAATATCCATGGCAATAATGGCGTATTGGGTGGCACTCTCCAAAATGCTTTTTAAAAACTGGGAAAGATTGCGATATTTCTCCCGGGAATCCATCAGGTCCTGAGTTCTTTCCTCGATTAATTTTTCCAGATTTGCGGTATAGTTCTGAATTTGAGCAGCCATTCGATTGAATGAATATCCCAGAATGCCTATTTCATCGGTACTTACCGTTTTGACTCTCTGGGAAAGGTCTCCAGCCGACATCCGGGCGGTCACCTCCGTGAGGTCCAGAATCGGCTTGGTTAAGACACTGGCCAGGATGATGGTCAGTCCGAAGGCCATGACCAGACTGATTAAAACCACCAGAAGGATAAACCTCTCGGTTT
>CAWIRY010000189.1:0-11907 GCA_963838485.1 uncultured delta proteobacterium
TTTTAAGATTTTATAGTAACATCTATAAGGGCCTTCGTCAAAAAAATAAGAAGTTCCGAGTAGACTGCCGGATCGGGTCGAATGGGACTAAAAGGAGGTCATTTGGCGGTTACCTCGCCCCCGGGCCGCCGCCTTTGAAAAGAGAATTAAGGCCTGCATTGCCAACAGGGGGGTGTCTATAATTTTTTATGGCTGGGGCTGGATGGTATCATGATGAAAGGCAAGGCAGGTGAGGGCCTTCAGCCCAACACCGCACCGGAATCGACGAGGAGTTAAAGGGGCTTAAGGGAGGGTGGAAGATTCCCTCATCTTGGTGCAGGGAATCTTCAAATCGTAGTTATAAAAATAACTTGACTTGCTTATACAAAGGGGTTATCTTATAAATATTAAATCCGTTATTGACCCAGTATGGTGTGAATAACGGTCGAAGTTGGTGAACAATTCGATGAGTATAGGCATCGGAGGATTTATCTTCGATGCCTTTTTTTAGGCAAGTCGTTATCCCAACTTGAGAAATAATTCAAGAGAGGAATAGGACTATGCCAGAAGGAAAAGTAAAGTGGTTCAACGAGAACAAGGGTTTTGGCTTTATTGAAGTGGACGGTCAGGATAAAGACGTTTTTATCCACCATTCAGCTATCAGTATGGCGGGATTTAGAACCTTGGAAGAAGGCCAGCGGGTAAGCTTTGACATCGAGCAGGGCAAAAAAGGCCCGGCCGCAGTCAATGTAACGATCCTGTAGCCTTTCGTTAAACACGAAAAAGGGAAAGGGGGGTGAATGAAAATTTACCCCCCTTTTTTATTTAACCAGACCCATCTATTTCATCCCCGTTCATTCCTTTTCCATATTAAGCCCACATTCGCCCTTTGGAGGGCCACGAAGCATGAACCCCCCTCTCTCACCCACCCCCTCGGAGGGGGGAAGGGGGGGCGCCACGAAGAATGAAAATAACCGTAGAGGCGGGTTTTAAACCCGCCCCTACAGAGCCTCGACAAAGATTAAGGGCGGTTTAAAATCTATTTTCGTTTTAAGATCCAGCCGGATCATCCCTTTTTATTGAACGTTTCTTCTATCTGATCGAGATGCATTTTGCGGTGCTCGGATCGATAGAGCCTGAATTTTTCTCCCAGGCTTTCGATAGCGGCAATCAGCTCGTCAGGGGCTTCTTCCAGTTCCCGGTCTATGGCCTCGGCCGATGAAACGGCCAGGTCAGCGGCCGCCCTGGGCGGGAGGGCCAGCCAGAGAGGAAGGAGCGATTCATTGATGACATCGATATCGATAGGGCAGGGGGCCACCCCGTCCTCCTCCCATGTCCGCATCAGGACCAACGACCGCCGGTCCCAAAAAGCCAGATGGGCCAGGGCCACGGCCACTGTCCAGTCGCTCCCCAGGGCACGGCTGAGATCTTCGTCGGTTAAGCCTTTGACAAGGGAACGGAGCCTTTTCCGTTCTTTGGCATTCTCGGCCACAAAGGGTCGATCCATAGGGCCTCCTTTTATTCTGCGATTAATCTGTCAATCGGGTGTTCATTTTTATGATTTGAATCTTACCAAAATTGAAGCAATAGTGCAAAAAATACCTGTTGAAAAAAGTGACGAATAGGGTAGCATATCCACATGTCTTCCAAAACCATCCAGGAGCTGCAGGGGAAAATAGAATTTTACGAACGGGTGCTGGATAACATCCGAAATGGGGTGATGATCACCGACCCCAAGGGCAAGGTCATCTTTTTCAGCCGGACCTATGGAAATTTTTTGGGGGTCGATCCCCAAAAGGTCGTGGGCAAACACTGCCGCGAGGTGGTGGAACATACCCGGATGGATGTGGTGGCCAGGACGGGCATACCGGAGATCAACCATCCCCATCGCATCAAAGGTCGGGACATGGTGGTCCAGCGGATTCCCATCCAGAAGGACGGCAAGGTCATCGCCGTCTACGGGCAGGTGATGTTTGAGGACATCCGCGATGTCCAGGCCCTGGCCAAAAAATTGAATTTTTTGGAATCCAAGATCGAGCTCTATGAAAAAGAATTGGTCAACCTGCGATCTTCCAAGTATACCTTCAATCATATCGTCGGGAAAAGTCCGGCCATCATGGAGTTAAAAAAGATCGCTCAAAAGGCGGCCAAGACCAATGCCACGGTGTTGATCATGGGGGAAAGCGGTACGGGTAAGGAGCTGTTCGCCCATGCCATCCATCATGCCAGCCACCGCCGGCCCTTTCCCTTTGTCCGTTTGAATTGTGCGGCCATTCCCCGTGACCTGTTGGAAGCCGAGCTGTTCGGCTATCAGCCGGGAGCTTTTACCGGGGCGGGAAGCCGGGGAAAACCGGGCAAATTTGAGCTGGCCCACCAGGGGTCTGTCTTCCTCGACGAAATCGGGGACCTTCCCCTGGAAATGCAGCCCAAGCTGCTTCGGGTCATAGAAGAGAAAGAGACCGAGCGTTTGGGCGGGACCCGGGTCTTTAAATCCGATTTTCGCTTGATCACAGCCACCCATGAAAACCTGGAAGAGTTGGTCCAGGAGGGCCGTTTTCGAAAAGACCTCTATTACCGTTTAAATGTCATCCCCATTAATCTGTCCCCTTTAAGGGAGCGAAAAGAGGACATTCTCATCTTGGTCCATCATCTGATTGAAATCCTGAACCGGGATTTGGGCCTGAACGTAACTCGCCTGGCCCCGGAAGTCCTCCGTTGTTTTGAAAACTACCATTGGCCGGGAAACGTCCGGGAATTGGCCAATATTTTGGAAAGAATCCTCTATTCCATAGACGGGGATACCATCGAACGACACCACCTCCCCATCTTTCTGCAAAATAGCGGTCAAGGGGCTTCTCGGTCCCCCAACGCCTTTCTAAAAAGGGTTAAGGATGAGACGGAAAAAGAGACCCTCCTGCAAGCCCTTCAGCAATCCAAAAATAATAAAAACAAGGCCGCCCTGGCCCTGGGTATCCACCGGACGGCCTTGTATAAAAAAATAAAAAAATACCAGATCCCCTTACAACCTTCTTAAAGCATCTTCTTTTTTCTACATGTAGCTCTTAATCTACACTTACAAAAATCCTTTGGAATTGTTCAAATTTTTTTGAATACTCTATTAAGCATAGCTTTTTGTCTACACCAAAGGCGTTCTAAATGAAGTCTTCATCGAAGATTTTCTTTACAAAAAACTCTTTTATTTTTAATGGGTTGACTATTTTAGCCGGGCAACGGAGGACTTGGCCTGTATCTTGCTCTATCTAGAATAGTGTTTCCATAATGCCTTTAAAATATCGTCATTCCGGACTTGATCCGGAATCCAGTCTTTTTAACCAAGATTCCCTCTTCCGCGGGAATGAGGGCATCGGGAACATTGTAAAGGTGAGTTAGAGAAACTACACTAACACTGGTAGAGTTTCTAAAAATCAAAACAAGGACGGGTTTTATGCGTGTGAGTAAAGACCTGACAGAAACGGTGATCAAGAAAGAGGACATCATGATCCTTTCCGATCCGGATTTTAATCCCGGTCATGTTTGTCTGGTGACCGGGGCCGCCGGAGGGATCGGCCGGGCCACGGCCGTGGCCGCCGCGGCCAATAACCTGATGACCGTGGGTTTGGATATCGACGAAAAAGAGGGGAACAAGACTCAGAGACTGGCCCGGGAAATGGGCGGCCAGATGATTTTTATCAGGACCGATCTGACCCATGATGAGGACCTGAAACAGGCCGTTTCCGAGGCCGCTAAGCTCGGGGCCATTAAATTCCTGGCCAATATTGCCGGCATTCAGCATATCGATTCCATCGAAAACTTCCCCATGGAAAAATACGATTATATGCAGCGGCTCATGCTGCGTGCCCCTTTTTATTTGTCCCAATTGGTGATCCCCCATATCAAAAAAAGCAAAAACGGAACCGGGGCCATCGGGGCCATGGCCTCTATCCACGCCCACATCTGCACCCTGAATAAACCGGCCTATAATGTCATGAAATTCGGCTTGCGGGCCTTGACCCAGTCTTTGGCCGCCGAGGGGATGGGCAAGATCCGGGCTTTTTCAGTCAGCACTGGTTTTGTCAAAACAGCCCTGACCTTGAGGCAGATCCCCATCCAGGCCAAACAGCGGGGTATCAGCCCGAAAGAGGTGGTTCAGGAGGTGATGCTGGGCAATTCCCGGGTAAAGGAAATGATGACTCCCCTGGAGGTGGCCAATTTATTCATTTTCGGATTTTCCCGGTTTGCCAAATACCTGGTTGGAGGCGACCTGCTCTTTGACGGCGGTATGGTCTTGACCTATGCCGAGAAAAAAACGGGGAAATAAATTTTTCGGGACCATCATAAGAAAATGTTTTATTTGACAGGATTAACAGGAATTACATGCTGTTTGCTCATGGTCCGGAAGACCCTGAGCAATCTTAAGCCATTTTCAGCGGAGAATGTGGCTACTGCCGTAGGGCGATTTTATCTTGACTTTCTTCCGGAAAGGCAAAACAATCCCAATAATCCGGTAAATCCTGTCTAAAAAAAACTTTAGAATATTAAGGGAAACAGATACAAAAAACTTTTAAACTCGAAGGAGGAGACAATGAAAAGAACGGCCTTATTGACAGTTGTTTTTTGTGTGGTAGCATTTTTAATGGCATCGATGGTCCTGGCCCAGGCCAAGGCTCCGGCCAAAAAGGCCGCCGAAGCGGCCATAAAAACCGGGGCCAAAAATCCCATCCGCCTGGGGGCCATCTGGGACTTTGCCGGACCCTGTTACATGCTTTCCGAGTCGGCCGTCCAGGGTATGCGGATCGCCGTGGAGGAGATCAACGCCAAGGGGGGCGTCTTGGGTCGCAAATTCGACCTGATCGTCCGGGATACGGAGATGAAGGTCGATGTGGGGCCCGGGAAACCAAAGACCTGATCCTACGTGAGAAAGTCAATTTCCTGGTCGGGCCTTGCAGCAGCGGGGTGGCTCTGGCGGTTCAGGTGGTTCATGCTGAAATGAAAATTTTGCGGGTCACCTGTATGGCTAATACCGAGGCCCAGGTGGTCGATAAATTCACCCCTTACGTGGTCCAAGTAGTTCCTAATACCTACATGGAGGCCGTGGCCGCCACCCAGTTCCTGCATAAGAAATATCCCCAGGCCAAAAAATTCTGTACCATTGCCCCGGATTATGAATACGGCCGCCGGGAAGAAGCCGCCTTTGAAGAAGAAATTAAAAAACTGGTGCCCGACGCCGAAATCCTTTATCAGGCCTGGCCCAAGCCCGGGGAAAAAGACTTAACTTCTTTTATCACCGCTATTATGGCCAAGAAGCCCGATGCCGTCCACAGTTCCTTTTTCGGTGGAGACTTAGTGGCCTTTACCAAACAGGCCGCCCCTTACGGCTTTTTTGAAAAGATCCCCTTTATAGCCCTCTATGACCTGCCGGTCTTTATCGCCCTGGGGGCCGATGCCCCGGATGGGGTCATGGCTTTCGGCCGAGGGTGTTTCTTCATGGATCCCAATCCTAAGATGATGCAATTCGTCGAGAAATATCGAAAGGCCCGCGGCGCCTATCCGGATTCCTGGGCGGTCATGGCTTATGATTCGGTTAATCTGATCAAAGCCGCCGTGGAAAAGGCCAAATCGGTCGATACCGATAAGGTCATTAAGGCCATGGAAGGGATGACGCTTGACAGTTTACGGGGCAAATTTTATATCCGGCCTTTGGACCATATGGGTAGTGTGCCTTGCTACCAGGGGATTATTGCCAAGGGACCCCAGATATCCTTTCAAAATTTGGAAGGACATTGTCCGGATTCCTGGAGATCAAGTCTGGCGGTCCGAAGCTGGTGTGCGGGAAGTCTGGAAGAAGACGGGCGTCGTTCGTTAATAAAAAGATGCTGGATGCTTGATTAATTCATTTTATATCTTTATCAACTATCCAAGATCTGCAGTTTAATCCGGTATCGGTATTTTGATTTTATCAAGCATCCAGTATCCAGCATCGCTCCACCAAAGGCGATCGATCTCGTGTTTGAGGAGAAGTCGCGATAAATTTAAAGATTATTGGATACTCGTATGTCCTTTGATGTCCTTTTCAACCAGTTTCTAAGCGGGATAGCCCGGGGCGCCTTGCTGTTTCTGGTGGCCTCGGGCCTTTCCCTGACCTTCGGTGTCCTGAGGGTATTGAATTTCGCCCACGGATCCCTTTATATGTTGGGGGCCTTTATTGCCTACAGCATCTGGAAGTGGCTCCTGATCCCGGTCGTTGGATTTTATGTGGCCACGTTGATAAGCGCCCTGATCATGGGCGGTATCGGGCTCTTGATCGAATACTTTATCTTGAGACGCCTATACTCCCGGGGCTGGCCCGAGCAGCTCCTGGCCACCTATGCCCTGATCCTGATCATCACCGATATCGTCAAATGGTTCTGGGGAGGAGAATTTCTTTCTATCCCCAGACCCCAACCGTTTGCCGGAGCGGTCTCTCTTTTTGGATTTCCTTTTCCTTCGTATAACTTTTTCATCATCCTCTTAGGCTTGGCTCTGGTTGTTTTCCTCTGGTGGCTGGTCTACAAGACCCGCCTGGGCGACATCATCCGGGCCGCGGCCCACGACCGGGACATGGTCTCGGCCCTGGGGATCCCCATTCCCTGGCTCTTTTCCTGTATCTTTGTCCTGGGCGCTTTTATTGCCGGTTTAAGCGGAGCAGTGGTCGCTCCTTATGGAGCCATAGCTTTGGGCATGGATATCGACATTATTATTGAGTGTTTTGCCGTGGTGGTCATCGGCGGCATGGGAAGTTTGCCGGGAACTTTGCTGGGTTCCCTGATCGTCGGTCAGGTCTATTCCTTCGGCATCATGTATAAACCCGAGCTGGCTTTGGCCTTTATCTTCATGGTCATGGCCATAGTCCTGATCATCCGCCCCTGGGGGATTTTCGGGAGGCCGGAACGGTAGTTCGGAAATACGGTTCAAGGTTCAGGGTTCAAGGTTCAAGGTCGGGAAAAACCATTGTCATACTTCATGGTGCCTCCGGGGCATAAAGACTTAGGATGGAAATAACACTGATGGAAGACAATAAGAACTGGATGAAACGGGGGTGGTGGCTGATCCTTCTCATGGCGGCCGGCTTGATTGCTCCTCATGTGATCAGCGAATTTTATTTGTTGATTTTGGGCGAAGCCCTGATCATGAGCCTTTTTGCCTTGAGCTTTAACCTGCTCTTCGGGGTTATGGGCCAACTCCCTTTCGGCCAGGCCGCTTTTTACGGCCTGGGGGGCTATGGTATGGCCATGCTCTTGACCAAATTCCAGGTCAATTTTTGGGTAAGTCTTGTGGCCGGAGTCGGAATCGCCGCCTTGATCGGTTTATTGGTTGGTCTTTTCTGCGTCCGGCTTCGAGGGATCTATTTTTCCATCCTGACCTTGGCCTTTGGCCAATTGATCTTTGTGGTCATCTATAAGTGGCATGATTTTACCGGCGGTGACGATGGGATCCAGGGGGTTTTTCCTCCGGAGTTTCTCAAAGACCCGACGGCCTACTATTATTTCATCTTGCTCATCTTTTCCCTTTCGGCCTTTATCTTGTGGCGAATCATCCATTCCCCTTTCGGCTACACCTTGCAGGCCATGCGGGAGAATTCCGAAAGGACCGAGTTCCTGGGTATCCCCATTGCCCGTTATCAGTTGATCGCCTTTGTCATTTCCGCGGCTTTTGCCGGGCTGGCCGGTGCCCTGTGGGCCCCCTTTTATCGATCGGTGGCCCCCTCGACCTTGATGTGGATCAAGTCCGGTGAACCGGTTATGGCCACGATCCTCGGCGGGGCCGGTCTCTTCTTTGGACCGGTACTGGGCACCTTTTTAATTACCTTTATCCACGCCTATCTCCTGGGGTTCACCCACTTCTGGCCCATTATCATGGGAACCCTGATCCTGATCGTCATCTTTCTTCTGCCGGGAGGGATCCTCGGATTTATTAAAGAAAAATGGGAAAATCGTCAAGATAGAAAACAGCAAACCCAAGGGTAATCCAACCGTGATTCTGGAAACCAAAAAAATAGTTAAAGTATTCGGGAAACTCGTGGCCACCAACAGCGTAAGTCTTTCCGTTCGTCCCGGGGACATCCACGCCATTATAGGGCCCAACGGCGCCGGTAAATCGACCTATTTTAATTTGATCACCGGGTATCATCTTCCCGACTCGGGCCAGGTTTTTTTCAAGGGCAAAGACATCACCAAGATCCCGCCTTATCGTCGATGCCGGATGGGGATCACCCGTTCTTTTCAAATCACCAGCATCTATCCAAAAATGACGGTGTATGACAGCGTCCTCATGGCCCTTCTATCCCATCAGAAGAAGACTTTGGATTTCTTCACGTCGGCGAAAAATTATTTCAAGGACGAGGTTTGGCGTATCCTGGAGGACGTGGGGCTGGCCGACCAGGCCCTGATTAAGGGGGATTCCATTTCCCACGGGGATAAAAAGAGGCTGGAACTGGCCGTTACGCTGGGGACTAAACCCGAGCTGCTCCTCTTAGATGAACCGACCTGCGGAATGTCTCCCGAAGAGACCGACAGTATCATGGAAATTATCAAAAAATTGGTCGAGGAAAAAGGGTTGACCATCTTTTTCACCGAGCATGATATGTCGGTGGTCTTCGGGATTGCCCGACGCATCTCGGTCCTGCACCAGGGCACCTTGATCGCCGACGGGACCCCGGAGGAGGTCCGGGCCAGCGAACAAGTTCAAAAAGTCTACTTGGGTGGTGCGGCATGATCGAAGTGAAAGAGATCCATACCTATTACGGAACCAGTCACATCCTCTTCGGGATTTCTCTGGAGGTTAAGAAGGGGGAGGCGGTTTGTCTGCTTGGTAGAAACGGGGCCGGCAAGACCACGACCTTGAAGAGCGTCATCGGTCTGACCATACCGAAAAAAGGCAGCATCAAATTCCAGGACAAAGAGGTAGTCGGCAAGCCCCCTTATACCATCGCCCAAATGGGAGTTGGTTTTGTTCCCGATGACCGACGTATTTTTCCGGACCTGACCGTCCGGCAGAATCTCCTTCTGGGTAAACGGGACCGCGACGGCGGGCTTTGGAATCTGGACCGGATCTATTCCCTGTTCCCGAAGTTAGAAGAATTGGACAACCATATGGGTGGCCATTTAAGCGGCGGAGAGCAACAGATGCTGACCATCGCCCGCACCCTGATGACCAATCCCTCCTTGCTCTTGTTGGATGAGCCCGGGGAAGGGCTGGCCCCCATGGTGGTCCGGTCCATGGGCGAGAAACTCATGGAGATCAAAAAATTAGGGGTCACCATGCTCATCTGCGAACACAATGTGGGGTTGGCCATGTCCCTGAGCGACCGGGCCTATGTCATGGACAAAGGGACCATCCGCTACCAGGGCACCATCGAGGAGTTGAAGGCCAGCGAAGAAGTGCGCAAGAAATACTTGATGGTGTAAGGAGGTTTTATGAATCTCGGAACGCTATTACCCCGTCAGGCCCGCTTCCGGCCGAATCACCCGGCCATCGTGTTTCAAGAAACCCGCCTGACCTATGGGGAGCTCAATAAAAGTGTTAACCGATTAGCCAATGTTTTCTGGGAGCTGGGGATCCGAAAGGGGACAAGGTGGCCACCATCCTGCCCAACAGTCTGGAACTTTACGAGACCTACTGGGCCGTGGCCCGCATCGGCGCCGTGGTGGTCCCTCTAAGTCCGTTGCTTCGGGGAACGGGACTGATCAGCCTGGTCAATGATTCGGACACCCTTCTGGTGATTACCAATAAGGCCTTCGTGGAAATATTAAACCCGATAAAAGACCAGCTTCCAGCGGTCAAGCTCGATCGTTACCTGCTAACCGACGGCGATCGGATGTCGGGGTATCAGAGTTACCATGCCCTGAAAGCCCAGGCCGGGGACCACGACCCCCCCCGGGTTGAGCTGAACGACCAAGACCCATACAATATCATTTACAGCAGTGGGACCACCGGCCTGCCCAAAGGGATCGTCCATACCCATTATGTGCGGGCCATGTATTGCACCCATTTTTCTTCGTCCTTCCGTATTCATCCGGAGAGTGTCATTCTCCACACCGGGTCCATCGTCTTCAACGGTTCCTTTTTGACCCTTATGCCGGTCATGTATCTTGGGGCCACCTACATCCTGCACCCTCAATTTGATGCCGAGGCCATGATCCGGACCATTGAGGAAGAAAAGGTCACCCATGTGGATACGGTCCCGGCCCAGATCATCGGCCTGCTGAATTCTCCAAACTTCGGACTAAAGACCTGCGGTTCCCTGGAATGTTTGATCTGTCTGGGGGCACCGCTGCACAAAGAACATAAGGAAGAATTACATCGCAAGCTGCCCGGCCGATTTTATGAGCTCTACGGCTTGACGGAAGGGTTTGTGACCATTTTGGATAAGAATGATTTTCCGGCCAAGCTTTCTTCCGTGGGCTGCTGCCCTCCCTTTTATGAAATGAAAATCATGAACGATCAGCGAGAGGAAGTCCCGGTGGGTGAGGTTGGCGAGATCGTCGGACGGGGCCCCATTTTGATGCCGGGGTATTATAAAAGACCTGATTTGACTGAGAAGGCGATTATTGACGGCTGGCTCTACACCGGCGACATGGGCTTTGTGGATGAAGAGGGGTATCTTTCTTTAGTGGACCGAAAGAAAGACATGATCATCTCCGGGGGGATCAATGTCTATCCTAAGGACATCGAAGAGATCGTCGTCCAACATCCGGCGGTTCGCGAAACAGCGGTCTTCGGCATCCCCCATGAAAAATGGGGAGAAACGCCAGTGGCTGCCGTTATTTTAAATCAACCGGGGGATATCAGCGAAGAAGAGCTCAAGGATTGGATTAACAAGAGAGTAGGGGCCGCTTATCAGCGGGTCAACAAGGTGGTCTTTATGGAGGACTTCCCACGCAGTACGGCCGGTAAGACCCTTAAGCGGGTCTTGCGGGAAGAATTAACAGGTTGCTGAAAAAGGCCCGTCTACGGCGTTGCTCTCATCCCTCGTCATTGCGACGTACTTCTATGTACGTCTCATTCCTCGGAATTTCAAGCGCCTTGTATCTGGACCTTTTTGAGCAACCTGTAAAAATAAAGTTTTCCCGCATCCTGTTAAAATAAGACGCTTAGACAATGGTCGCGGGGCGCTTCCGGAATTTCATCTGCTTTCCCCCCTCAAGGCATCTGGTATTCTTTTATCCCTTCTTCATACAGGTCCCGTCCCCGGGTATCATTGATGACCACGGCCGGAAAATTTTCTACCACCAACCGCCGAATGGCCTCAGGCCCTAATTCCTCATAGGCAATGACCTCGGCGGCTTTGATGGCCCGGGAAATCAAGGCCCCGGCCCCGCCGGTAGCTCCGAAATAAACCGCTTTATATTTGACCATGGATTCCTTGACGGCCAGGGCGTGCGAGGGATTCGGAGTCGACCGCGTGCCGGACGCCGAAGCGCACCCGGATCCCGGCTACCTTCCTTCCCGCGGCGCGCTGGCGCACCGTCGCCAGGACGCCTTCGCACAGGCCGTACTCATGCATGCCGCTCCCTTAGGTTCACGGCGCGGCGCTGGCGCCGCTCGATGAGTTCGTCCATCACGCTACCGATGACCGAGGACGGCTGCCGCCGTGGCCGCCCGGACTGGCCCAGGGCCGGGGCTACCTCCTGGAATGCGGACAGGCCCTCGGCCAGCATCCGCCGGGTCTCGGGGAGGCCCAGATCGCCTGGGCCGCGTCGATCGCCTGCAGCATGCCCTTCCGCCCCTGGCGGGTGCCGACCCAGTAGCCGAACGCAAAACCGAGTACTACTTCCACGCCCATCACTCCCTTCCTGGCCCGCGCGGGTTACATCTCACGAGCTTCCCAGGTACCGCTTGATGTCCGGCAGTGATTCGATCAGCAAGACCAACCGTCGAAGTAGATGAACA
>CAWIRY010000190.1:0-34465 GCA_963838485.1 uncultured delta proteobacterium
CGAGTCAGCAATAAGGCGAGGGTTAAATTCAAGAACAGGATACGAGAATTAACCCGGAGGAACAATCCCCTATCTATGAACCAGGTGATCCAGGAACTCAATGAATACTTACGAGGGTGGATAGCCTACTTTTCGGTCCAGGAGTTTAGCAGACTATTTGCGGAACTCGATGGCTGGATTCGGAGTAGGCTCAGATCCATGCAATTAAAGAAATGGAAAAACCCTCGCAAGTTTCAGAGGATGCTAAACCGGTCCGACTATAAAGGCCGGGAAGCGAACCAAGTCTGGGTTAAGATGAACAAGTGGCAATCGGTCAATCGGCGGGAGGTTCGTTGTATCATGAATCTCCAATGGTTCAGAAGGCAAAGGTTGACCTTTCTAAGTGACTTCATCCAGAGGCAACTACCTCTTGAACTGAAGTTCAGTCGCTAATCGAAGAGCGGCTTACCTGGCCGGTACAGCCGTTCTGTTGGGAGGGGGTGGCCTTCGGGTCGCCTCCTACCAGATTTATAACGAAGAGCTTAGCCAAAAAGAAGGAGGATAATTCATGTCTACATCAGACGAATTAGACGAAATTCGCAAGGCATCAGAACATCTATATGATGCCTTGTACCATATGCTCAACGGTGACTCCTGCCTGATGGATAGCATCAGGTCGCACAGTGCACCCGTGACGATTATGCGACGAGTCTATATTGGGTCCCAAATTTACGGAAGCGGTAACCTGAAAAGAGGTGATTCATATTATGGTCAGAGAAATTAGGGATGACGGCTTTAAAAAAGAAGTGATAGGAAACGAGGGAACTGTCATTCTGTTGGTCTATGCCCTCTGGTGCGGGGACTGCCAGCGGATCCTGCCTGTTTTTGATTATATCTCCTGTTTATCAGAGTACAAGCAGGTCTGTTTCCTACAGATGGATGTTGATAAAAATCCGGAAACCAAGAAGAGTCTGAAGGTGGAACGGTACCCGACCCTATGTCTGTTCAAGGACGGTCAAAAGGCGGCCGAACAGGTAGCCGAAGTGCCGGCTGAGGAACAAAAGGCGATTATTAAATTGCTGCTGGGGCAGACCTCTACCCAAACCTAAAGCCCTTGACCTTCAAATGGATTCATCGGATTCCCATTGTCTTTTCAATGAGGAAGTCCCGGATCAGGATGCAGAGGGAGCAGTATGTCTAAATTTTAAAAGCTTGCCCCTCCGTTTTCATTTCTTGGCTTTTATTCGCTCAATAGGGGCCTTATACCCCCCAGCTAATAGGCCTAAAACCTCCTTAACTCCGTAGCCACCCCTGTTTTTCTCCTTGACTATCGTTTTTTCCCTATTTTATAGTTCTTCCAAAAGCCGCTTCTTGTCAAAAAAATTGAAAGGAAGAGTCAATAGGATCCTGCCTTTTCTTAAGCGGAAGGAGTAAACAAAGAAAATACCATGCCCCTGGCCTTCTCTTCTATAAGCCACGATGAAATAGCTTTCGGGTTTTTTAATATTGAGTCGGATATGGGGAGATCGAAAGGCTGTTGCGATCCGTTTTATGGGTGATCGGCTTTAAGCCCGTTTCCCGGGAAAAAGACCCTGGAGAAGGCCCTGGCCGCGGTCGGATCTTCTATATCCTTTTTTTTGTGCCCATAGATCCAGATGGGTGGTTAAGAGATCTTCCAAAACAGGCAAGGGTTCGATCCCTTTCTTGCGCAGATCAATCGTCTTTAGATAATGTCCGCAGGCCTGACAAACATCGACCCGAAACCCTTCGTCTTTTTCCACAAAAAAATAACTTAAATTTTTCGAGTCTCTGCTCTCACAATGGACACAGATGATCCTTGGCAGCTCCCAGGGGAATTCACAAGCCGGGCAGATACCGTACCGTTTACCCCCTTCTTTTAGATAGGACATGAAGGGTATCGAACCGCAAATCGGGCAATAACTCCGATCCCATTGCATCAACCTTAAAACCCCTTTATTAATCAAGGCCTAAGCCTGCGCCTTTAGGAAAGGCTTCCAACTGTTCAAGTAAAGGAAGAGCATTAATTCCGGATCCAGACCGTGCTCTCCGGCTTTTTGAACCAAAAGCTGACCGTTATCTTCAAAGAGCAGCCGAATCCATTTATAGAATAGATCCCCTTGATCATTGATCCATTGTTCAATTTTGGGAGTTTCCAAAAGAAACTTTTTATTGACCGTTCTAACCTCGTTTAAAAGCGTTTGAAATAAGGCTTTTAGCTGGATATTGTCTACAGGGATTTCTTGAAAAGAGAGTAAAGGAGAACCTTCTTGACCTTTAAGGGCGAGCAAAGGGGGATCGATCCTGATCCCGAACTCGTCAGGTTGAATTTCGGAGAAGAAAGACTCCTGAATCAGCAGTATTCTTTCCCAGAAGTCCAGAAAGGGGACATATTGTGGCCAAGCTTTTTTTTCCTGTTGAATCCGTTGACGAAGACGCTGTTGAGGCGAAAGACGTTCAGACATGGTTTCGGTTCCGTATAACGGTGCCATGATAGACAGATGTTATCCCTGAGTATCGACTCCAACGGGCCGAGCCAAGCGGAGATATCGGCCCGCTGTAATCAGGGCATTGACCACTTTAAGAGACGATTAACATTATCGATGATCCTCTTCGATCATCCCGCCCATGGCAACGGTTGCGGCGGCTATAGTAGACAGAGGTTGCAGTAGTTTTCGCAGGGCGACTTGACGGGAGATCCCCCTGTTCTCTGCCGAAGCGAATCGATGGTACTTTTGACGGTCCTCAACAACCAGGTAAATGACCCGGACATCATCAGGGTCGAGCAGACTGGCCCGGGGATATTTTTTTTTCACCTCGGTCAGGCGTCTTTGGGCCTTCTCCAAGATAGGCCTTCGGTCGCCAAAACTCATCGCACCGGTCGGACAGGTCTTGACGCAGGCCGGGAGGAGATTGTTTTTGACTCGATCCAGGCACATGGTGCATTTAAATAAGCGTTTGCTCCTCTTATCCACTCGCGGGATATGATAGGGACAGCTGATCAGGATCTCCCGGCTATTGAGTTTCTTGGTCAAATCCGTATAAAGCACGGCCCCGGTCTCCTCATCCTGTATGATCGCCGACTTGACCTCGCTATCGGCCCTCTCTTTGCAAGGAGGTTCCAGGCAATGACGGCACTGGTCGGGGAAGAAATACCAGGCCAGTTTACCCATTTCTTCCACCTCGTTAAAACGAACTAATTTAAACGTCGTGGGGGACAGGTCCGGGGGATTTTGATGACTCCCCCGGTTGAAGGTCTTCTCGGTTCCGTTTTTGTTCCATTGTTTACAGGCTATCTGACAGCCGCGGCAGGCCGTACATTTGGATGTATCGATGAAAAAGGATTTATCGGTCATTGGCTTTCACCTCCCTTACGCTTTCTTTGCCTTTTTGGCTGGTTGCCTGGTTAATTTAGCGATATTGGCCATAAAGGCCTTGGATTCAGGAATCATGGTATTAGGATCCCCCACGGTCGGGGTCAGCAAATTGGCGCTATCCCCGCAATCTTTCGGATGGAGCCAGCCGTAGTGCCAGGACATCCCGATTTGATGCACCGTCTGTCCGGCGATCTGAAAGGGCTTTAAACGGGGGGTGACGATGGCCACTGCTTCCACCTGCCCCCGCTGGGTGGAAACAATGGTCTTTTCGCCGTTTTTGATGTTCCTCAGTTTGGCCAATTCCACGCTGAGTTCACAGAACATTTGGGGTTCGGCTTCGATCAGCCAGGGCAGCCAGCGGGTCAAGACCCCGGTCTGCCAGTGTTCGGTAACCCGATAGGTCGAACAAATAAAAGGATATCTCGGATCGCAGGAGGCGAATTTATCCAGGGCATCTTCAAAGATCTTCACCGCCGGATTGATCCTCTGCCCGGACATCAGGTTTTTTTCAACAGGACATTCCAGGGGCTCATAATGCTCCGGGAAAGGCCCGTCTTTTAACCCCGGACCGAAGAGGGCGGCCACTCCGTCCGGTTTCATGATAAAAGGATAAACTCCCTGGGTCCCCATGGGAGGCGCCGGGCCGTCAGGAACGTCTCCGACCCATTTTTTGGCGGCCTCGTCCCACTTAAGGATAGCCCTCTGAGGATCCCTGGGATTGCCTTCCAGGTCTACCGAGGCGCGGTTGTAGATGATCCGCCGATTGACCGGCCAGGCCCAGGCCCATTCCGGATATAGCCCCAGGCCCGTCGGATCGGTCTTCTTCCTCCGGGCGGCCATGTTTCCGGCTTCGGTGTAACTGGCCGAATAAATCCAGTTGCCGCTGGAGGTCCGTCCGTCATCCAGCAGGTAAACGAAACTGGGGACCAAGGTCCCCTTCTTGTAGGGCTTTTTGTCCACCGGGTGTTCCGGGATATCCTCAAGGAAATAACCGTTGATCTCCTTGGCGACCCGACGAATGTCGAAATGACCGTTGGATTCATAGTCCCATTTTAGATTAAGGATCGCTTCCGGAAAGGCCCCGCCGTTTTTTTCATAAAGGGCCCTGACTCTCTTAAAGAGTTCATAGATAATTTCCGAATCCGCTCTGGCCTCCCCGGGAGGATTGACGGCCTTATAGCGCCACTGCATCAAGCGGCCGCTGTTGGTGATGCTGCCTTCCTTCTCCATAGAGGCGGCGCAGGGCAATTGGAAGACTTCGGTCTTGATCTTCTGAGGATCCATTCCGGGACCTTTCCAGAAAGACCCGGTTTCATTGTCAAAAAGATTGACATTGACCAGCCAGTCGACCTTGGCCATGGCCTGGCGCACCTTGCCGGCATTGGCGCTGGAGCAGGCCGGGTTCATTCCCCAGGCAAAAAAACCGCTAAAGGACCCCTTATACATTTCATCGAAGAGGTTAAGCCAGGAGGCGTCTCGAAAAATTCCCGGTTTTGGGAGCCAGGCATAGCCGAATTCATTCTCCTTGGTTGCCTTAGGGCCATACATGGATTTTAAAAAACTGACCATGTACTTGGGCCGATTTTTCCACCAATTGACGCTTCGAGGGTCTTTGGAAGCAGGGGTGGTTTTGTTGTAATGGGCCAGGGTCGGCCACTGGGCCCGCGGGATTGGTAAATAGCCGGGTAAGAGGTGAAAGAGTAAGGCGTGGTCGGTTGATCCCTGGACATTGGATTCTCCCCGCAGGGCGTTGACCCCTCCGCCGGCGATACCCATATTGCTGAGTAACAATTGGATCATCGACATGGCCCGGATATTTTGGACCCCTACCGTATGCTGGGTCCAGCCCATGGCATACAAAACCGTCCCGGCTCTATCCGGTTTTCCGGTGGAGGAATACAGGCGATAAACTTCCTCCAGGTCTTTTTTGGGGGTCCCGGTAATCTCGGAAACCTTCTCCAGGGTATAGCGATTGTAATGGTTCTTCAGTACTTGGAAGACCGAACGCTCATCGGTAAGCGTTGGGTCCGTCTTGGGAATACCTTTCTCGTCCTTCTCCAGGGACCAGGTGGTGGTATCGTAACCCCTATTCTGAGGATCATAACCGGAGAAAAGGCCGTCTTCAAAATGATACTTGGGGTTTACCAGAAAAGGGGCATTGGTATAATTCTTTAGATAAAAATCATCATACAGTTTGTTGTCCAGGATGTATTTGATCATTCCCCCTAAAAAAGCGATGTCCGTTCCCGAACGAAGACGAACATAAAGGTCGGCCTTAGCCGAAGTGCGGGTGAAACGGGGATCAACATGGATAAAGGTGGCCCCTCGATCCCGGGCGGCCTGAATCCATTTAAAGGAAACGGGATGGTTCTCGGCCACGTTACTTCCCATATTGAGGATGACATCGGCATTGCGGAAATCAATAAAATGGTTGGTCATGGCGCCCCTTCCGAACGACTCTCCCAGAGCCGCTACCGTGGCGCTGTGTCAGATACGAGCTTGGTGCTCCATGTACATGACGCCCAAACTTCTGAGGAATTTGGCGTAAAGCCAGCATTCCTCATTATCCAGGGCGGCGCTTCCCACCGAGGCGATGCCATTGGCCCGGTTGACCACCAACCCCTCGAAGTTTTTAACCATGAAGCTTCTGTCACGACTTTCTTTGATGTTAGCGGCAATTTTATCCAAGGCCCAGTCCCAACTGACCTCTTTCCATTTATCGCTGTGAGGGGCCCTGTAGCGGACCTTTTTCAGGCGGTTTTCGTTTACGGCAATTTGATAGGAGGCGGCCCCTTTGGAGCAAAGGGTCCCTTCACTGATCGGGTGCTCCGGATCCCCTTCCACATTGATTACCTGGCCCTGGGCGTTGGTGTGAACAATCAAACCGCATCCCACCGAACAGAAACAACAAACCGTGGTAGTCTCCTTGGCCCCTTTGATCCGAAACTCCTGGGCTAAGGCTTCCACGGGAGAAAGATCAAAGCCCAAGCGAGACAAGGCCAACCCGGCGGCACTCATGCTACTGATTTTTAAAAAGTCTCTTCGCGTAAAACCCATTTGACGGTCACCTTCCTTTCGTCAGCGTTCCGAAACCTTTTTCGGCTTTTAGTTCAGATTAGAAGCAAAATCCCCTTTCCTCCTCCTTTTTGGAAATTTCTAAATCTATCCTCATAACCTGATTAATCCCCGTATTTTTCCCTAACCGGGGTCCGTCCCGGAAGGGAGGGAGTTGAGGCCTGCGCCGGACGAAAAGACGGTACTCCTCCTGCCAAAAATCCGGAAAAGTTTCCTCATTCCTGCCACCGGGTATTTACTTGAGACAACCAACCAACAGAAATTTCTTATTTCCGGAACCAAGGTGTCCTATGCTAATCACAAAGATAAATCGAATGCAACAGAAATATTATCAAAAGGATTCAACGCTTTGAAAGGGGGTAACGTGTAATCCAAACCTTACCTTGAAGTTAAATCCCCAACGACCAATGGGTGATTACTAAGAGGAAAAGAGACGGCAGGTGTACGATCTTGGAGACTTATCTTTAATGGTCAAATTTTAAATTTTTCTGAAACAGAGTGTGCCGGCCCCTGGAAGCTTGATTTCGATGGTCCCCTGTCTTAAGATTCTGCCGGCGACAACTCCTCCGGATTTAGTGTGAAGCCAGACTTCTTGTCCTTGAGTTTCCCATCTAAAAAAAACCCGTTCCCCTTTCATGGACCAGGACCCCTGCCCGTTTGCCCCCAATTCGAGTTTTATAGAGGGGGATGACGAATCTTCTTTAATCCCGGCCAAATACTTCCCTTGCAGGTCATCGGCATTTTTGCATCCTCCAAAAAAAAGAACCAAGAGGACGACCGGCATCCACCAAATATATTGATTGGACCTGATCATGAGATCTCCTTAGGCAGCCTGAAAATGCGTCTCTCGAATTGAAAGGCCCGGTCATAAAAGAAAACATGAATGGTCATCCCGAGCCAGATCAAATCCCTGATGACCGTCAGCCAGTTTATTTTCTCCTCCAAAGAATGAAAACAACCACAGCCGATATCCGCCCCCCTGATCAGGTTTAGGACTATGGCCCCAGTGAAAAGAATCAATAAAAAGACAATCGTCAAGGCCGCTGACCGGATGCGGATACCGGCAATCAAAAGGATCCCGGAAATCATTTCAACCCAGGGAAGGACGATAGCTATGGAATTGACGGCCCAATAGGGTATTAGCTGATAACTGGCGATAGTCTCGGCAAATTCAGCCGTATAATTAATTTTGTACATGCTGGCATAAATGAACAGGGCACCGATATAGACCCGGAAAGCCAGGGCCAGATATCTCTGGGCCGTCATCTTATCTGGAATAAAGGGGACCTTCATGGTTCTACGGGAAACCCCCTCTCCTGCCAGGACTGGAGTCCTCCGGATAAAATTTTCACCTGACCATGTCCCCTGGCCGTTAACTGGAGGGCGACCTCCTGATCATACTGGCGGCTGATATTTCGGCCGTAGATGATGAGTTCTTTCTCCGGATCAAGATGGCTGAATTTCATCAGATAGACAAAGTCGAAAACAGACAGGGGCAGGTTGACCGCTCCTTTAATATGCCGTTGTCTATACAGGTACTCCGGTCGGGCATCCACCAAGAAAGCCTCACCGGATTCGAGTCTCAACTTGGCCCTTCCGGCATCAATCTGGGCCGGTGCCTTCTGGAACCAATAGGCTGGAATCGGATTGATCCCGTTCGGATTGACCAGATTAAAGATGATTCCCAAGGACAGTCCCAGTCCGACGATCATGAAAAAGTCCAGCGCCGAAACCCGTCTGGAGCGCTCCAATTCTCTTTTAATGGCTTGCCGGAATTGGGGTTTGGCCTTTTCCAATACCTTGAGACGGTTCTCGCTGATATTGAGATCAACAACCGTCTTTTGTATAAAACTATTTTTCTGCTCCATGTTGACCTGGAGGGCCTGGATTTTTTCCAGGGCCTTGACCCGCTCAAGAAGGATAGCCAAGTTATTAACCAAATTTTTTAAAAATTCCTCTTCCTCCGGAGTGTACCCCAGGGCGTTCAACTTCCCTCCCAGGAGCACCAATCCAAAATAGGCATCGCTAAGGGTGAACCAGGAAGCCATTTGAGGATGAACGAAGGAAATTTTCAAGGCCGACAGTTGCCCTTGGGTCAGACTCAGGGCTTCTTTGGAAGGCCGGCTCTGTCCGGTTATGATCTCATCCAGGTTGGTCTTTATACCTTCAAGCTCCTCCGCGGAACACCCTTTGGTCTCTTTCCCGAAAAGGCGATATTTGACCATGGCCTGTTTTTCTCTGTTGTTAAATAGGAAAACACCCCCTTCCACAATGCCCAGGCTGTCCAAGGCCAAGCGGATAAAGTTTTCCATAAGCGTTTCCATATCCCGAAAGACGCTTAATTCACGATTGATGTCGAAAAAGACCTTTAAATAATAGGACTGGCGGTCGTACTGGTATTGTATTCGGGCGGTGTTATCGGCGGCTTCTTTTAAACGGAGGGTCTTTTCAGCGAGGTTCCGCTGCAGCCGGTCTATGGTGTTAAGACCGTCGTCGGCCTCTCCATTCGAACTGAACGGTTTGAGAGGACTTACAGGCTTTTCTTCATCCATGTTGGGGGTCCTTCAAAAACCCCGGTTTTATAGAGTCAGGTTCTTGATCGTCTTATAAAAGGCGTTGATGTCCTCGATGACTCCCACGTGAAAAAAAATGACCTTTCGGTCCCTGTCGAGGATCATGGTTGTTGGTGTCTTTGGTTCGCCCAATAATTTATGAATTTCAAATTTGGCGTCTTCGAGGACAGGAAAAGGAATTTCAAGTTCCTGCCTTATATAGGATACTTCCGTAGGGTTGGCGCCGACAGCGATGGCCAACATTTTTAAGTTCTTGTTCAAGGTGGCATCCTTTTGAATTTGATAAAAAAGCCGATTGAAAAACGGACCCTGGGTATGGCACAAAGGGCAATAAACACCTAAAATTTCTATGACCAGAAATTGAGCCGGAATCTGCTTAACGGAAAACTTTTCAGAATGTCCGATCCCCAGATAAGCCCGTTCTTCCTTCCCGGCCGGTGCCTTTAATTGAAATTTGGGCAAAGGGGACCCGACCCGCGGCACCTTATCAGCCCAAACAAAGCCTGATAGAAGGCATAAAATTAAAATTCCGCCTACCCCTTCCCAAAATTTTCGGTTTAACCTTCTTTTGTTCATAATGAGTACCCCGGTTATTCGATTTGGGTCAATGCCCTCTCAGGAATTATCGTTTCCTTCGAATCGGACCGGCTTCAATCCGCTGACGAAAAACCTTCCTCTAATTTAACTCGAAGCCATGGGGAATAACAACCTAAAAATAGCCAACCTTACCTACCAATTATTCGAATAAGTGACAATGAACCGAGTGGGTCCGGCTAAAAGGGGGTTGGGTCGGGTAGCGCTCTCGACACCGCGGCATCACATCCGGACAGCGAGGATGGAAATAACAGCATCCCGGGGAGATTGACCGGTGAAGGGAGGTCTCCTGGAAGTTTAATCACCTCCCGTTTGGTTCAACGATCGATTACCAGGACCGCTGACAAAAGGGCCCCAGTATAGGGATGGCACGGCCCAGCCAAGACTTCCTCAACGGTCCCTTGTTCAACAATCCGCCCGAGATACATGACGGCTACTTCATGGACCAAAAACTCCTCGGAGATATTGTGGGTGATAAAGAGTATGAAAGGCCCTGCCATCCGCCCCAAAAATAAAACCTCCATCTCTTTTTTCAGAATACGGGGTCTTGTCGGACTGCTTCATGGACCAGCCTTTCGGTTAAGGGTTGCCGGTTTGAAGAACGATGATTTGTGACGAACAAAAATAAAGCATATCGACAACTTAAAGTCAATCTAAAAAGGAAAGTAGCTTCAAAAGGAGTTTCATCACATTTTTAGGCCTTCGGAAGGATCGGTCAGACCCCATTACCACGGGAGTTTGTCAGATACGGTCAAAACTTAGAGAAAAAAAATAATAAGGGGGCAAATTTGGACTGTTATGGGAAATAGGGGGGCTTTGAATTTAGGAGGCTATAAATAGGCGCTCTATTTGACCTCAGGATCAATGATTTTGGCCAAAGGGGGCCTGACACATGTGGAGAGCGGCAGTTATGCCGGGTAAAAGGTAAAAGATAAAGGGTAGTCCACTCGAAAAGTGCTTCCTGTACTCGTGTAAGTTCCAATTGTGAAAAATCGGAGGAATACAAACGCTAATCGTTGACGGACACCCTCCAATTCTCCACCTTTTCTTGGGACAAAATCTACTATTTACTTATCCGAAAATAGTATATAATTTTACTATTTCTAAGACCAGATCAATAAGGTAACCCGTCTTCCGGTTTTGCCATACCAATAGATAGGCAAGGATTATGCAGTGATGAAATAAGAAACCCCATTTCTCAATCGAGAAGCGGGGTTTCTTATTTCAGCCTCATTGTCCCGTCACACACAACCCGGCATGCGGGCCGCATCCCGCCTTGCGGGATTTTCAGAAGCTCCTGCATTTAACGGCTCTAACGCTCGGGATAACGGGTTGGGCTGACCTGTTCACGAACCTGCATTCACCGACAGGGGACCACATGGATAAACGCCATTTCTCCCCGGCCAAGTTCCAGAACCGGGTCGAGGCCTCTATAGGGATGCCCAAACATCAAAAAAGGTCCATTGTAATATGAGTAAATCAGAAAAAATTGAAAACCGGAAAGATTCCATCCAGGACTTGAAAAAAAGGAACCAAAGCCTGCACTCTGCTTTGGGCGAATACCGCTCTATGGTTGATAAGTACCGAACCCTGGCCGAATGTTCCCTGGCGGGGATTTATGTCATCCAGGACGGGCAGTTTCAGTATGTCAACCCGAGGCTGGTGGAAATGCTGGGCTATGACCGGGAGGAGGATCTTATCGGCCTGAAGTTCTGGCAGTTAGTTCATCCGGAGGATCGACCAATTGTTCGCAATCGGGGACTCAGGCGGGAAAAAGAGGCCGTTTATCCACTCCGCTATACCTTCAGGGCCTTAAAAAAGGATGGTTCCATTGCCTGGGCCGACATGAGGGGCATGACCGCCCGATATTTGGGACGACCAGCAAACATCGGGACGGTAGTGGACATTACCGAACAAAAAAGACCGAAGAGGAACTCAGGAAGCACCAGAGCCAATTAGAGGAACGGGTCAGGGAACGAACGGCTGAATTGCTCCGGGCCAATGAACGGCTGAAACGGGAAGTGGAGGACCGGGAGCGGGCCGAAAGAAAATCATATGCGGAAAAAATTTTTCGGACTCGGTTATCAATAGTCTACCCGGGGTTTTTTACTTATTTGACGAATCCGGCCGCATGGTCAAATGGAACGATAATCTGGAAATGATAACGGGATATCTTCCGGAGGATATCCTGAGCAAGAATGCCTTGGATTTTTTCCAAGCAGAAGACAGGGTCCTGGTTCAAGAAAGAATTCAAGAGACCTTCGAGAAGGGGCGTTCTTTCGTTGAAGCGACCATCGAAGCCAAAACCGGTCAATTGACGCCCTACTTGCTTACCGGTGTGCGTCTTAACCTGGAAGGTAAAATCTATCTTATTGGGGTTGGGGTGGATATCAGTGAACGGAAAAAAGCCGAACAGGCCTTATTGGCCTCAAAACAGGATCTGAGAGAGTTGTCTGCTAAACTGATCCATGTCCAGGAAAAGGAGAGACGACATCTGGCCATGGAACTACACGACGGGCTCGGCCAGTCCCTTTCGGCGATCAACTTCAGTCTGGAAAAGATGTTGAAAAAAGCCGAACAGGATTCGGATCCTAAGACTATGTCGACCTTGAAGCAGGTCCTTCCTATGATAAAGAACACCATCGAGGAGGTCCGGAGGATGTCCCGGGACCTCCGCCCGTCCATGCTCGACGACCTGGGAATCCTGACCACCCTTACTTGGTTTTGTCGAAATTTTGGAAAGGTCTACCCGGACATTTCCATAAAGAAGCACCTGGGGCTTAAGGAGACGGAAGTTCCGGAACATTTAAAAATCGTGATTTTTCGCATTTTGCAGGAAGCCATGAACAACGTAGCCAAGCACAGCCAGGCCAAACAGGTCGAAATCAGCCTTGGGCGTAAGGGTAAAGCTGTTGAATTTAAGATCCAAGACAACGGGAAAGGTTTCACTCAAAAGACGGCATTAAGTTGTGATTCAACTCAGAAGGGATTCGGCCTGACCAGCATGAAGGACCGAACGGAATTATCAGGGGGCACCTTCAAACTGCAGACCACCCCCGGACGGGGCACCATGGTCTCAGCCTTCTGGTTGAGTGAGTAGAACTTTAGCGACTGATCAACCCCTTCTCTATGGCCAGGGCCGTCAGGGCCGGTGTACTGTGGAGGTTCAGCTTCTTCATCAAATTGGCCCGGTGCCTGTCCACGGTCTTGACGCTGAGAAAGAGCATTGCGGCAACCTTTTTGCTGGTGTAGCCTTCGGCGACCAGTTTAAGTACTTCCCGCTCCCTGTTAGTCAGGGTATCCCAGGAGGTTTCTTTTTTGATAGCCTTTTTACCAATGAGGTATCCTTCGATGACCATTTCGGAAATATCCGGGCTCATATAACGTTTTCCGGACAGGACGCTATCCAGGGCGACTTCAAATTCGTTGTGGCTGGCCTCCTTGAGGATATACCCGTCTGCTCCTGCTTCGAAAGCCGCCAGGATGTAATCTTCTTCCTTATGAACCGTCAGGACCAAAATTCTGGTCTGGAGGGATTTTTTCTTGATCTCGCGAATGGCGTCAAGACCGTTAAGACGGGGCATGGACAGGTCCAGCAGCAATAGGTCCGGTTTCAGCGCTTCCACCTGATGGATGGCCTCATGCCCGTTTTGGGCTTCACCCACCACCTCCATCTGTGGATAGGTCATCAAGGCCTTCAGCCCTTTGCGCAAGATGGTATAGTCCTCGGCAATAACCACCCGGTATTTATCATTACTCATCGGCCCACCGTCTCCCATCGACAGCGTTTTAACCTCGTTTTTCAGTTACTGTATATCACAACCAAGATAGGTAAAGCAAATCACAGCACGTAGGGGTTGAACATGGGAGGACTACATATCGCCCCCTGGTCAAGATGCAGTTCCATCCTGGATTAAAATACATAGTTTTACGGATTTTCAAAACCATTTTTTATGATGATAATCCAGCCCAAATGTAGAAAAGGGTTTTCGATGGGTCAAGGGTTATGGGGGCTGGTGGCGGAAGGAAGGCCTTTGAGGTAGTCAACTTTCAAATGAAAGGAGAGAAAAAGAATGCCGAACATCGATGATTTTATCAGGCCGAAGGAATGGGTTTCTGATTTCGTATCGGATCTTGGCCGAGTGCTCAGGCGTTGGGGGGATGAAAGATATATGCCCCTTCGACAACAGGTCGATGAGGACTGGCGCGAGCATAAACTTATCGGGCCGATGCTCAAGGAGGTTTTGGTCGATTTAGGGATCAATGCCGCTTTCTTTCCGGCCGAAGCCGGGGGCACGGACATGCCGGAGCCTATGGCCCTGACCAATGTGATTTGCGAGGAATTAGCCCGGATCGATTCGGGTCTATGTACGGCCTGCATCTGCTCTATTTGGGGTCTCATGCCCATCTTACTCAAACCCCACCGGAACATGGAACTGTGTTTGGAATTCGGTCCAAAGTTTTGCGGAGATGAATTATATGTCGGCTGTCATGCCATGACCGAACCCTCGAGCGGTGCGGACATCGAAAACATTGGACGTATGCGGGGGAAGACCATACAGACCACTGCTACGCTGGAGGGTGATGAATGGGTCATCAACGGACACAAGATATGGCCCACCAACTCAGGCAAGGTTGGGGATCTTTATATTGTGGTCTGTACCACGAAAAAAAGTTCTTCAGACCCGAATGATTTTGCCTTGATCCTGATCCCGGCCGATTTCCCGGGGGTCTCGGTAGGCAATCCCTACCAGAAGTGCGGCATGAACGCCGACATGAATACCGATGTCTGGTTTGATCATGTCCGGGTACCCAAAAGATACCGGCTCCACGGTCCCGGAGATGATCTCAAGTACTGGAGGCGGGCCATCACCATGGGGAATATCGGTTCTACGGCCATGTGTGTTGGCATCATGAAAAACGTCTATGAAATCATCAAAAAATGGACCTCGGAAAGGGTCATCGCCGGCAAACCCCTCAAGGAACATAGCCTGGTGGCCGATATGCTTTCCGAAATAGCCATAGGCATCGAATCCACCTCGGCCTGGATGTGGGCTTACACCAGGGAACTGGACCATCCAGAGATTTACGGATGGGACCCCTGGGATGAGCGGTTTCTGCTCAAAACCAGGGGAATGGCCTTGTATGCTAACAATACCGTAGAACGGGCCTGCAGTCGAGCCATGGATTTTATGGGTTCCTATGGGTATGCCCGGGAATTTGATATCGAAAAGCACTGGCGCGATCAAAAGGTAATCGGGCTTCTGGATGGGCGGAAAAGGGTTAAAAACCCTGGAAAATGCCCGTTATTGGTATGAGATAGAGACGCTGTAAACTGACGCAGAAAATCAAGACCAGTTTATAAAATTGAGAGAAATAAATTCTCTGACTGAACATAGTCAGAAACTAATTAAAAGGAGGAGAAATCATGGCCCTTTATTCCTCACAAGAATGGTGTGATGAATGGAAAAACGCCTTGAACAATGATCCGGCCGTTGCCGAAACCGGGAAGACCTGGGGATAAGGATTTAATGGAAACTGGATATTCCAGATAGAACCGGGTAGCGGCTTGGAAAAAACCGTTTATGTCTATCTTGAGGCGGCCTCCGGCAAGTGTACGGATGCTCAAATCCTTGACGCTCCCTCTGCCAAGGATCCGGGGTTCTTTGTCATCGGATCTTATAGCGATTTCAAACCGGTTGTCAAAGGAGAAAAGGACTTTATCGAAGGGGTGGTCAAGGGGATCTTCAAACTCAAGGGGGATATGTCCAAGATTATGCGGAATGCCAAATTCATCCGGGCCGTGGCCAACTCCATCAGTTCCTTTAGGAACGAATATCTCGGGGATTAAGGAACGCGACCATGGGCCATCTGGTGGCAAAAGATATTTACACCCGTCTGGGGAATAAAATCGACAACCTCCATGTCAGGGCCCCTGTCAATGAAGCCTTATATGCAATACTTAAGGAGCTTTACTCAGCCGAGGAAGCCGAAGTCGTGGTGAAAATGCCCTACCTTTTTTCGAGTCTGGAGCGGGTCGAAAAAATCACCAAAATAGAAGGGGCCAAATTAGAAAGGATCCTGGAGGACCTGTGTTCCAAAGGACTGGTCATGGATGTCTTTCTGAAGGGCCAATACCGCTGATATGCCCTCTCCCCTGTTTGTCGGGATATTCGAGTTTACCATGATGCGCACAGGCCAGGGGGTGAATAAAAAAGGTTGGGCAACCCTCTTTCATGAGTACATGTGAGTACATGGAAGAAGGGGCCCCTTACCGGGCCAATTTTACAAAGGGATCGCAAACTTCTATCGCCAGGGCCATTCCCCATGAAGACACATTAGGGGATCATGTGGAAATCCTGGATTACGAAAGGGCCACCCGCCTCATCGAAGAGGCCGGGAAATATGCTCTGGGCCTCTGTTCCTGCCGGCATAAAAAGGAGGAGGCCGGAGAGGAGCGGTGTGGCGTCCCTCTTTCAACCTGTACCACCTTTGGTCATGGGGCCGATTATCTCATCCGCAATAACCTCTCCAAAGAAATCTCCAAGTCCGAAATACTGGAGATATTCGCCCGGTCCCGGGAACTCGGGCTGGTCTTCTCGGCGGATAATGTTCAGAAAAGGATTATGTTTATCTGTCATTGCTGCGGTTGTTGCTGCGGCATTATGGATGGGATCAATAAACACGGCCTGACCGCCACCCTGGTCACCTCAAGCCTTATTTCCCGAATCGAGGCTGGCCAGTGCGATGGGTGCGGCAAGTGTTCCCGGGCCTGTCCGGTTCAGGCCATCAAAATGATCCCGGCTACCTCCCCTTCCAATTCTAAAAAGAAAAAAGGTGCGGAGATAGACCCTTCCTTCTGCTTAGGCTGCGGGGTTTGTGCCTTGAAATGCCCTAAGGGCGCTCTCACCCTTCAAAAGAGGACAAAGAGGGTTATCCATCCGGAAACCACTTTTGAGCGGGTTATCCTGCAAACCCTCGAAAGGGGGACCCTTCAAAACCAGCTTTTTGATAACCCCGAAAGCATGACCCAAAAATGGGCCCGAGGCCTGGTGGGAGGCTTTCTACGGCTTTCACCGGTAAAGAAGGCCTTGATGAGCGATGTCTTACGATCAACCTTCCTCAGCACTTTGGGCGCGGGAATAAAAGTATTGGGAAAAGGGTATATACATGAATGTTAGCGAGGACCACTAACCTTAGTATTTCGGATTAGGTTTAATAGATTCTCTCAGGGAAAGCCATGGAAGAAGTGACTGTAATCGGAGAAGATTTAAACGGATTGGGCTGGACGATTAAGTCCCTTATGGATCAAAACCTGGAAAAGCCGGGTATCTATGAAAAAGTGCGTAAGATCAAGGGCAGCCTGGTGGTCCGGGAAACCGGGGCTGATGTGGCCGTAACCGTTTTGTTCCTTCAGGGCCGGTTTCAAATCAAAAACGAGGCCATTGATCGGCCTTCCGCTTATCTGGCGGCGGGTTTTGAACAGCTCTCTGAGGTAACCAGCGGGCAGATTCATCCTATCAAGGCCCTTCTGACCGGAAGAATCCAGGCCAGGGGCAATCTGATCAAGCTGCTCAAAATGGCCCAGGCCGTGATCAGCCGAGAATAGGAGAAAAAAATATGACTGGATTCATGGGTCAGATTTTGAGGGTCGATCTGATCCACCGGGAATATCACGGCCGAGCCCTTGCCGGAAAAAGAAGCCAGACGTTTTTTGGGCGGTAATGGTCTGGCTACGTGGTATCTATTTAAGGAGGTCCCGCCGGGTATCGACCCCCTTGGTCAGGAAAACAAGCTGATTTATATGACCGGTCCCTTGACCGGGACCCTTTCCCCCAGTTCGGGACGCTTCAGCGCCGTGGCCAAATCCCCTTTGACCGGTCTCTGGGGATCGGCCAATTCCGGCGGCCGATTCGGGTTGGACCTGAAAAAAAGCGGATTCGACGGGATCATTATCGAAGGGATATCTCCCAAGCCCGTAGCCTTGATCATCAATGACGGTCGGGCCGAATTGGTCAAAGCCGACCACCTCTTGGGGTGTGGGGGTGACCGAAACTACCGAATGGCTGAGAGGGGAATATGGCCCCAAGCTGAATGTCTCCTGCATTGGGTTGGCCGGGGAAAACCGAGTCCGCTACGCGGCTATCATGAATGATATCCACCGGGCTTTGGGACGTTGCGGGTTAGGTGCGGTCATGGGTTCCAAGGGACTTAAGGCCGTGGCGGAGGCGGCTCCCGATCCATCCAAGTGGCCGACAAAAAGGCCTTCCAGGAAGCAGCCAAAACCGCAGGCGACTTCGTAAATGAGAGTATGCTTAAAATGACCCTGGAGGTTTACGGCACGGACATGGTCCTCGACCTGGTGAACATCAAGGGAGGCCTTCCTACCCGCAACTGGCAGTCAGGTTCCTGTACCTATGCCGATGCCATCAACGGCCCGGCTATCAACGAAAAGGTCCTTACAGGTCGCAAGGCCTGTTTCGGCTGCCCCATTGCCTGCGGCCGCCAATCCGAGGTCAAATCCGGAAAATACGCCTGCAAGGGTGAAGGCCCGGAATATGAAAGTGTGGGGGCCTTTGGACCCATGTGCGACGTGAGTGACCTGGAGGCTATTACCTATGCCCATATCCTCTGCAACGAATACGGGCTGGACACGGTGTCGGCCGGAAGCACCATAGCCTTTGCCATGGAGTGCTTTGAAAGGGTCTGTTGACCTTAGAGGATACAGAAGGTCTTGCTTTGTCATTCGGGGATGCCGATGTCATGATCCAATTGATTCACCGGATCTCCCGGCGAGAAGGATTAGGCGATCTTTTAGCCGAGGGCACCCGAAGGGTGGCTTAAAAATTAGGCCGGGGCAGCGAACACTTTGCCATGCAGGTCAAAGGGCTGGAGCTTCCGGCCTACGACTGCCGGGCCACCAAAATGACCGGACTGGGTTTTGTAACGGCCAACCGGGGAGGGGACCATATCACGGCATATGTCCAAGGCCCCACCTTCCTGGACATTCCTTTCCTGATCGTCGAGGAAAGTACAATCGAAGACCCCCAAAAGGAGAATCCGGCCGAGGCCAGGGTGGTCAAAGACCTCGAAGACGCCTTGGCCGTCTTTGATGCCGTTGGGGCCTGCAAGTTCATGGGCATGGCCTTGATGGCCGAGGACGTGGTCCCGGTCATTGCCCAGGCCACTGGTTGGGATTTTTCCGTTGAAGAATTCAGGACAGCTGGTGAACGGATTTTCAATCTGGCCCGGGCCTTTAATTGTCGTGAAGGGGTGACCCGTAAAGACGACACCCTGCCCGGCCGGCTATTGAAAGAACCTATGAAGGACGGACCGGCCGCCGGACTTGTCGTCGACCTTGAACCGTTGCTTGATGCCTATTATCAGTATCGTGGCTGGGATTACCAAGGCCGCCCAACACTGAAAACCTTGCAGCGACTGGACCTTGAAGACCTGGCCCTGGAAATAGGAACTAAATGAGTATGAGCGTTTATCATTCAAAACCATGGTTGAAGAGTTATAAACTGGGACCTTTCGAGTTAGCCTCCTCTATGACTCCCAATCCAATAAAACCCCTGTTTTCTTTTCTGGATGAAAGCGTGGCCAAATTCGGCCAGCGGCCGGCCTGTCTATACGGCGGCCGGGTCATCCCTTATAAAGAATTGGGTGAACTGGTCAACCGGCTGGCCGCCGGACTTTGTTCCTTGGGGGTAGGGCCGGGGGACCGGGTGGTCACCATCCTTAATACCTCACCCCAGTTCGCCATCTGTGACTTCGCCATTCAAAAAACCGGGGCCATCCATGTCCCCTGCAGCCCCCTTCACAAGGCCAGGGAACTGACCCATGAGATCAGTCAATCCCAAGCCCGTACAGTCATCTGCCTGGATTCCTTTAAGGATGTAGTCCAATCGATCCAATCCGAAACCGGTTTCAAAGACCTGATCCTCACAGCAGCAGAGGATTTTTCGGCTGATCAATCAGAATTGAGCCTTAAGCCGGGATTCCTTCAATTACGGGAACTGATCGAATGTTCCGACCCCCGGGCACCGAAGGTGGATATCAATCCGGTCGAAGATCTGGCCCTCCTGGTTTTCACCGGCGGGGCCACCGGGCGTCCCAAGGGCGTCATGTTGACCCACTTCAATCTGACCGTCAATACTCTTCAATCCCTGCCCTGGGCCATGGGACCTTTGGAAAAGGGGATCATCGGCAAGTCTTCCCTGCTGATCGGCATCCCGGCCTTCCATTCTTATGGCCATTGGGCCATCCGGGCCTCTGTGTATTGGGGGCTGCAGATGATCATGATTCCCGATCCCAGGGATATGGAGGGCATTGCCGCCCAGTTGAAAAAGAGCCGCCCCTTCATGGCCCCTTTGGTTCCCACCCAATATATGCGGCTCATGGATTATCCCATCGGCAGGACTAATACGAGCTTCACCTCCGGTGCCGCACCCTTGCCCCCGGAAGTTGCCACCCGCTTCAAAAAGATCACCGGAATGCCCATCACCGAGGCATACGGGCTGACCGAAACCAGTCCAGTGACCCACTTTAACCTTTCCAGCTTTGCCAAAATCACCGGCTTTGCGCCTTTTGAAAAAAAAGGCTCCATCGGGGTACCAGTGGTGGATACTGAGGTTAGGCTTGTTGACCCGGTAGTGGGTTCGGAAGTTCCACCGGGCGAAGTCGGGGAACTTTATATCAAGGGACCCCAGGTCATGAAGGGTTACTGGCCGACTACCGGGAGTGGATTGGCCGATGGCTGGCTTCCCACCGGCGATCTCTGCCGTATGGACGAAGACGGTTATTTCTTTCTGGTGGACCGTTCCAAGGACATGATCAATGTCTCCGGGAACAAGGTCTATTCAACAACAGTGGATGAAGTCCTTTTTGAACACCCGGCCGTGGCTCAGGCCGTGGCTATAGGCCTGCCTGATCCCGACCGTCCGGGCAGCGAGCGGGTTAAGGCCTTTGTGGTCCTCCGTGACGGAAGCAACGGGAAGGTGACGGCTGATGACCTGATCGCCTACTGCAAAGAGAAACTGGCCCCTTATGAGGTCCCGAAATCGGTAGAATTCAGACAGGATCTGCCCATGACGGTGACCGGAAAACTTTTTAAGAAACAGCTTCGAGAAGAGGAGATGAAGAAGGAGGGAACATGAAGGCATTAGAAGAATTAATGGTGTTACCCGACCGCCAAGAAAACCCCTACTTAAAGGAATGGAAAGCCGATGGCGGGCGGGTAGTTGGTTTTGCTTGCGGTTATGTTCCGGAGGAGATCATCCAGGCGGCTGGTTTATTTCCCTACCGGATGGAGGCCAGGGGGACCAAGGAAACGGGATTAGCCGATATCTATATGCACCGCTTCAATTGTACGTTTTCCCGGTGCCTCCTGCAAACCGCCTTAGCCGGAGAGTATGATTTCTTGAATGGGTTCTGCCTGCTCAATGGCTGCGAACAGATCCGTCGGCTTTACGAGATTTGGGAAAAACACCTGCCCACCGACTACTTATTCATGGTCACCGTGCCCCATGCTGTCAATGATTCCGGACTTGAATGGTATCGGGATGAAATCTTCAATTTCAAAGAAGATCTAACCAGCAAGTTCGGGGTCCGTTGTTCGGACCAGGATCTGAGGCAAGCCATCAGGCTTTATAATGAATCCAGGAGCCTGATCGAAGAACTGTATGACCTCAGGAAGGCCGAGGAGATTTCGATTTCCGGTTCGGAGGTCACCAGGATATTACTTTCCGCCGGGATCATGCCGCGAGAAAAATTCAATGAACTTCTCAAAGAGGCCCTGGATGAAATTCGACGGAAGCCTAAGATAACCGATTACAAGGCCAGGGTAATGGTCGGCGGCTCGGCCCTGGATAACCCCCAACTTATCGAGATCATCGAGGGCCTGGGAGGAATGGTAGTAACTGATTCCCTCTGTTTTGGTTCCAGACATTTTCTTAATCCAGTTGAAGAGGACGGGGATCCGCTGGAAGCCCTTGCCAAACGATATTACTATCATAATCCCTGTCCCCGAATGATGGGGGAATTCAATAGCCGTGCTCAATTTACAGAAGAAATGGCCAAAGGGGCCAACGTAGACGGCATTATCCTCCAGAAGATCGTCTTTTGCGACAACCATGCCGTGGAGAGCACCATGCTGGCCGAAGAATTGGAGCCAAAGAACATCCCGGTCATGGTTCTGGAAAGAGAGCATATGCTTTCGGATGTGGGAAGATTAAAAACCAGAATCGAAGCCTTTATGGAAAGAATCGCCAGGAGGTAAGGAAATGACAAATAAAAAAGACAGGACCATTTTAAACCATTGGAAAACTACCGGGGAATTAGCCAATTTCATCTTGAAACAGGAAGGTCTTCAATCTTTGGAGGATTGGGGTGGGAAGGAGGTGGTCCGGGAAATCCTTCCCGAAAATTACCAGGCCAATTTTGACATGGTCCAGACCGATTTGGTCAATACCATTCTCAAAGAGAAGAATAGAAAGAGTGCTTCCGCCTTCGTGAATAATATTATGGATTACACCGACTGGGCCAACCAGGAACTGGATAAGGGGAAAATGGCCTGTTACCATTATTTCCCAATCAGCGTGGAGATTATGTTGTCCATGGGAGTTGTGCCCATTTGCTATGAAGTGGTTTGCGGATTGACCTCGGCCTTGTATACCAATGGGGCCGAAGAAGGAGTCGACAGGATTGAGGCTGATGGTTACCCGGACCACCTCTGTTCCACCCAGAAGGGCACGGCCGGCTATCTATTGATGGGGCAGACCCCTAAACCGGACCTCTTGATTAAATCGGCTACGCCTTGTGATGCCAGTAACCGGCTATACGAATGGACGGCCCACAAATTTAAGGTCCCCCTGATTGTTATTGAGACCCCTTATTATCGCAATGACCGGGGGTTGAATTATATGTTAAACGAAATAAAGAGAATGATTAAGCAGTTGGAGGCCATCACCGGCAATACCCTTTCCGAAGAAACCCTTAGAAGCTATTGCCGGCGCGGAAATGAGGCCATGGAGTATATCTTGAAGATTCAAGATTTAAAGAAAAAAAATCCTTGCCCTGATACGGGGTGGCATCGCCCGGCAGACACCATTTTCATGACTCAGATCGGAACCACCATGGCCTCCCGTTATTTTAAAGAACTGTATGAGGAAGTCAAGGAGAGGGCGATAAGGGCCTGGGTGTTATTCCCGATGGAAAAAAGGAAAGAAGGGTGGTCTACGGCTATACCTGGGAATGTTATGATCTTCCGCTTTTTGACTGGTTGGAGGACGAGCACGGGGTGACCTACATCTCGGACACCTTAACTTACTTTCCTCCGGATGTGGGATTGGTAGATTTGACCAATATGGACACCATGCTGAAGGGCATTGCCTGGAGGACCATGCAGATGCCCATGGGCCGACAGACCATGGGTTTTTCCGATATCTGGATCAATGACTTTGTCAATATCGTCAAGGCCTATAAGGCCGATGCCCTCATCCTCGGCGGCCATATGGCATGTAAGCACTTCTGGGCACTGAACAAGCTGCTGAGCGATAAGATCAAGGAAGAAACCGGGGTGCCCACCCTGCGTTTCGAAATGGACATGTTTGACAAACGCTTTACCCCGCCGGCCGAACTGCGGCGGATCATGGATGAGTTCTTCACCACATTATGAGGATATGGTTATGATCGTTTTAGGGTGTGATGTAGGTGCCCTGGCCACCAAAACCGTGATTCTCAACAACGGCTCTTTATTAGGGTGGGATATTACCCCCAATGAGGGACGCTTGGGCAAAGTGGCTGAGGAATCACTGGCCAGGGTTTTGCAAATAGCCGGGTTACATCAAGAAGAGGTCTCAGCCTACGGGGGTACGGGGTGGGGCAGGAAATACATACCTTATCTCCACCGCCAGGAGAGCCAGATCAATTGCCTGGCCAGAGGCACCCGCCGACTTCGGCCTTCTGTGCGGACAGTGGTGGATATTGGTGGTCTGACGACCACGGTGATCCATCTCAAGGAACAAGGGGGGATCCTTGAATATCGGACTAATGATCGTTGTGCTTCGGGGACCGGTTTTTTCATCGAACTGGCCGCCCAGGCCATGTAGCTACGGCTGGATGAATTGGACCCCGCGGCATGGCGGGCTAAAAAAAGGGCCCATATCGGTGCCCAATCCGCGGTTTTTGGGGAAAGTGAAATCATCTCACACGTCAATGACGGGGTTGAGCCACCCGAGATCGTCGCCGGTCTGACCTATGCCGTCGGCTTGGGAGCGGCAACGATGGTCCAGCGTCTGGGGGTCGTGAAGGATATCCTGGTGACCGGCGGGGTGGCCAAGCTGCAAAGCGTTATCCGGTCCCTGGAAGAAAATCTGGAGACAGAGACTTGCCTACCGGACTGCGACCCGCAGATCGTGGCGGCCATCGGTGCGGCCCTGGCCGCTGCGGAATTCAAACAAAACCAAGTCGAGGCTGTCTGACTTTGAAGGGTGACCAATTATGATTTTTGCAGGATGCGATGTGGGCTCTTTGACCGGGAAGGCGGTACTCCATCAGGATAGCGAGATCAAGGCCCATGATATCATGCGGGTTCGGCCCCGTCCGGAACAAACGGCCCATGAAGTGATGACCAAGGCCTTAAACAAGGCCGGCTTGACTTTTGATGACCTGGCTTATTGTGTCAGTACCGGCTACGGCCGGGAGCGGATCCCTTTCGCCCAGAGCAGTATTTCCGAAATCTCCTGCCACGGCCGGGGGGCTCATTGGGTCAATCCGGAGGTCAGGACCATCATCGATATCGGGGGACAGGATCTGAAGGTCATCCGGGTGGATCAGTTCGGTTATATGGCCGATTTCATCATGAACGACAAATGCGCCGCCGGTACGGGACGGTTCCTCGAAAACATGTCCAAGGTCCTGGGACTTTCCCTGGATGAACTTGGTCCTCTGGCCTTTGAGGCGACCCGGCCGGTTGGGATAACCAAGACCTGTACAGTCCTGGCCCAGTTTGACGTTCTCTGCCTCCTGACCGACGGGGAAGCCAAGGCTGATATTTCAGCCGGTATCGCCCGGGCCATGGCCGAACGGATTGCCAAAATGGCCAGGCGGGTGGGCTTAAAAAGAGAGGTGGCCATGACCGGCGGCGTGGCCAAGAATCCCGCCGTCGTCAAAAGTCTTCAAGAGGTCCTGGGGGTCCAATTGTATGAAATGACCGAGGTGGATCCCCAATGCATTGGTGCCCTCGGTGCGGCCCTTTTTGCCCGTGAACGTTTTGAACGGCAGAAAAAAAGAGGGGGCTGAGGGAGACACCATGGGGATATCCAAAAATGAAGGCCAAAAAAAAGTTATTGCCGTTGCCGGCAAGGGTGGGACCGGCAAAACCACTTTGACAGCGATCATGACCAAACTATTATCCCAGGGCGACTATCGAATCCTGGCCGTTGATGCCGATCCCCCTGTAAGCTTGGCCTATGCCTTGGGGATTGAACCTGTAAAGACTGTGGGGGAAATGCGGGCCGTCATGATCGAAGATCCGGATGAAAAAAGGCGGATCAGGGACAAGCCCATGGCCGAAGTGATTCGGGATGAACTGGTGGTCAAAGCCCATGGGATCAGCCTCCTGGTTTTGGGCCAGCCTGAGGCGGCCGGCTGTTTTTGTGGTTTGAACGACCTTCTGAAATTTGGTATAGAGTCCCTTTCAAAAAGCTACGATATTACTCTGGTCGACTGTGAAGCCGGTATCGAACAGATCAATCGCCGGGCCATCAGTGCTCTGGATATCCTGATCATGGTCTCTGATCCAACTCAGAAAGGAGTCCGCACGGCCGCCCATTTAAAAACCATCGCCGAGAAATATGGGGTTATGGGCCGCTACCGATCCGGCCTGGTCTTCAACCGCACCCAAGAAGACATAGGTGACCTGGAGAGGATGGCTGAAGGCCATGGTCTTATGGTCTGGGGGAAGGTACCTCTGGATGAAAATGTGGCTCTTTTCGACCGAACTGGACGACCCACAGTGGACTTACCCGATGATGCCCCAAGCGTCCTGGCAGTGAAAAATATCCTTCTAAATATAGAATTATTATCTTATAAATAAAAATTTATTCCACGCAAAGCTCGAGCGGCTGCCGGTAATTAATCGTTTTCAGTCCTATTCCCTAAAAAGGCTCGTTGAATTCAGTAGGTAAGGTAATTTTTGCGAAAACTTGAAGTCTTCTTCCTGAAGTCCTCTAAATTCACTTTTTGAAAAATCAGAAGACTTCAAATACAAATCAGTTTGCAAGGTCCATTCCTGCAAAGTCCCTTTTTCTTCAGAAGCCCCCTCTGTACCCTTTCCTTTAGCCCCTTTTTCACCTTGACAGCGTTCTTTTTCTTGTTAAAATCAGACCATCAAAGAGCAACTTCTATTATACGTTTGAGGCATATCATCCCTCCCTGAGTTGGATCATATACCTTATATTGACATGATGTTTTTGGGCTGATGAACCAATTTTTTGAGGCATAGCATCCAGGAATGCGTGAAAAAGGGATGCTATTTTTGAGGCATAATATTATGTTGGTTTTATCGGCTATCATAATAAGGGAAGTACGCTAGTACCATGTAACACTTATAAATTCGGGTAAAGGCGTTTTAGTTTAATCCGAGCGGTCATTGTCGTAAATTGCCAGACAATTTTTTTAGCTCTGTTATTCCGGTTTTTTTCCCATGCGGCCACTGCGGACTGCATCGTCGGCATGTCAGGAATCCTGCGGTTAAGGCACTGTCTTTTTAGGACGCTGAGTTCGATTTCCGCCATGTTTAGCCAACTACCGTGTTTCGGCGTATAATGGATATCCAGTCGTTCCGCCAAACCTCTGGCTTCCTTCGGTTCGAATGTTTCGTAGAGTGAGGCGATATTATGGGTGTTCAGATTATCCATAACCAAGCGTACCTTGATAGCGCTCGAATAGCGTTCATCGAGCATCTGTTTGATTTGCATCGCCCAATCGTTTCGGGTGCGATGTTCCGTGACCGCCACATGTCTTTTACCACCCAGCGGCTCCACTTCCATAAATATCTCCGCCACCCCGTTTCTGACATATTCATCGTCAATGCGCGCCGGCTGTCCAGGTGCGTTCGGTATCGGCTCGCGGACTTCGCCGATCATTTGTTTGCAGGATTCATCCATGCACACCACCGGGTAATCAGGATCATACGGCAAGTGATAGATCTCCAGAACATCCTCCATATGGGCTACAAAGGCCGCACTCCCTTCGGGAGGGATTTTCCAGTACTTGCTGAGATGAGGCTTAAGTTCGTTTTTTTTAAAACCCGTTGTACCGTCATATGCGATACTGACTCAGCAAATTTAAGCTCGACGGCCTTGTCGGCCAGGAGTCTGACAGTCCATCGCCGGCGCCCATCCGGGGCGTCTGAACAGGCCAAGGCTATCAATCTGGCTTCAAACGCTCCATCAAATATGATTTCTCGTGGCGGTTTTTCCCTTGACTTACGTTCAATCGCTACTTCCAGCCCATCTTCAACAAATCGTTTCTTGAGATGTTCAATCGTCCGACTGGTCAAACCAAGAGCTTCGGCAACATCGGCAACATTCCAGGCCGGTCCATCCTCACCGGCATCACACAGCAGCAACGCACGGGCCTGGAGAACTCTTCTGGCGTGGGTCTTTCCTCGGCGAGTTATCGTCTCAAGCTCTTTTCGTTCTTCCTTGGTCAGAGTTACGCGATATCTTGGCGGCATGGCAACCTCCTTTGTTGAATTGCCGCCAGTATATCATATTTTTAGACTTATACGAAATATAAAATGTTACATGGTACTAGTGAATGGATTTCTTAAGTCTTGGCTGACGAAGTCATGACAGAAAGGAGGAAGAAATGATTGACGAAAAATTGATCGACAATGTAAGGGAGCATGGAACGTACAGTGCGGATTGGCAGGGTAAGGAGAAAATACTTTCCGATATCGGCTTTCCCAAAGGAGGTAAAGCTGATTATGCGATCATTATGGGCTGCGCCCAGCCGGAGGCTATGCCCAAAGCAATTGGATCGTTGAAGGTCCTTCTGGACCGCTTGCAGATCAGCTACACCGTCCTGGACAAGGAATTCTGCTGCGGTTGGTTGCCTTTCGGCCAACCGGCCGTGATGGTGAAAAATGAAGAGGATATCGCCCGCAGCAAAGAGCTTTCCCGCGAGTTCGTCGTCGGCAATTTCAGGCAGGCGGAGGCTCTGGGCGCGAAAGCCATCGTCCTTTTTTGCGCCGCCTGCGAGCCAAGCTATTCCAATCTGGCTGACGAAACCTCACTCCCCGTCATTTCGTACAGCGACCTGCTGGAGCAGTTTTTCCCTGGCGGCAGATTGGACATGGCGATCGACTACTATCCCGGATGCTATCGCTTCCGGCGCCGCATTACTGAACACGCACTGGATATCGAGCCTGCCCGCCGCCTTTTGGGAAAAGTTCAGGGGTTGCAGGTGAACGAGCCGGATAGTAATCTCTGCTGCTTCATTCCGCCACACATGGAGAAACTGAACAACAGCTTTACCAGTCGAGACATCGTGACCATTTGTACGGGCTGCTATCATAATCTGCACCGCACGATGAAGGACAAAAAAGAATACCACATCTGGATGTTACCGGAAATCCTGATCCAAGCGTTTCCCGGCTAGGTCAATAAAAGGGAGTAAAGGAATATCAGGAGGTGAAGCGGGACGCTGGTAAATAAGTAAATAATGACGGCACCCTGTCTTGAATAAAAAAGCCTAGGCTCCATTGACAAGGAACAGAAGTAAAAAAATACCAACAAGACGCTTGAGCCGGAGCAGCCCAGAGGGCTGCGATCGGCTTAGCTTTTCGTTAATCACTCTTTCAAATGGAAATCATCAAATTTTTGTGTTTGATGTTCTCCAAATTAGTAGGTGCAAGTCAGCTCAATAGGTCCCTTAAAATGCCCCCGATTCGGTAGATACTACATATAGGAGTCCCTAAAAACTGGTTGTCGTTTCATTCCTTCCTTGGTTTCATCCTCGTCGTTCCCATCTGTTCTATCAACCCGGCTGCTTTCATGATGGCTTCTGGGCTTATAGGTGGAATTTCGTCGTGATGATCCAAGTATCCTGATAAATATCGGTCTGAAGGGTTGGTGATGTCTTTTCGGCTGCAAACCAGAAAGGAGACTGCCTCGGCCTCGAACTCCCTAACCTTTTTTTCCGGGTGGGACCGATCTGGCCACCATTTTCGGTTTGGGGTCCCCAAGTGACCGCAGTAAAGATGCCCAAGTTCATGGGTCAGAGTAGCGTAATGGGACTCTCGGCTTAAGTTTTCATTGAGCAGTAAGCAGTAGCGGACAGGGATTCTCTGGTAAATCGGGAACCCGTTCTGATCCTTTCCTATTCGGAACAATAGGGTTTTAAAATCTTTCTCCGAAACCGCCATAATGAATCCGGCCAATTGTGATCCCTCTTTTTTAGTGATGATCTCAACGCCGTCACGCTTGGCATTTTCGATCGTCCGTTCCAACTCCGGGCCGATTTTTCCAGACCGGACCCCAAAAGGGTTTTCAACAAAGGAGGGGAGCGGCAAGGCAAGTGGGCCGGGTTCCGTGTCCGATACATCAAAAACAAACATTACCGGTCCCATGGGTTGGAGAATAATCAACGGATTGGCTTCCGGCTTAATCTTCCTTCCGAATTGCCCTTCCCACCGATAGGCCGGACAAACAAAACGGGCACCTGGTTTCTGAATATATATCAGCATTGCATTATAGGGCGAATAGAAACGGAACCTGGCAACGAACTCTATAAGCTGCTTAAACTCCAGGCTGGACCGGTATCGGTGGGCCGAGATAAAAAGATCATCCAAGGCCCCGAGAATTTCCTTCTTGTCATCTTTTGGTTCCTGATCGGTCATGGCTTTTTTCTCCTTTATTCTTATTATCCTCCATGATCCTTATCTTGAATACCTTCCAAGATATTCAGGATGACCTTCTGGGGGATTTCTTTGTCCCTCAGTTGTGCTCCCAATGTCTTTTTCTAACGGTTTTCTAACGGACCATTGTCAAATAACCAAAAATAACATAAAAAAAGGAACCTTCCCCATGAATTAAGGGGTTGAGTTCCCATCTTTTTTTGGCTTTTCTTTTATGTTGTCTGATTCTTCGGGAGAGTCTCCGGAACCAAAGGCCGTGGGTTCAAGTCCCGCATCACCCACCATGAAAAAATAGTCCTTTGAGATTGACGCATACAAAACGGCACCTACGTTTAGGTTGCCGATCAAAGTCCTTCAAGACCATGGCCTTTGATCTCATTATGTTATCTGCCATTCCTGAAATCCGTCGTCCGCGCGGCTGATCAGGCCACCGGTCCCTATGGGCCATCGATCAAGGTCAGTGAGATGCAAAAGCGTGAGTTTGTCTTGCTTTGGTACTCGGGCCAGCGTTCGTACGCCGTCGGTTGTCCGTAAAATCACCACGCCGTGTTTCACCTTTCCCTTTTGATCATAGATGACGGTGAAACTCTCGATGGAACCTTTTCCGATTACCTCTGTCTCAAACTTCGGTACATTGCCGCGCCGCCTATCTGCCTTCGCCTGGACGCTCGCGTCTTGTGCTAATTGCCGTCGGGACGGTTGGGTTGCGAGCACGAGTGCGTGATGTTTCGTGAAATATCCCCCCTGCCCGTAAAGCAGTCCAAGTTTGGCCCCGCCGCGCAGACGCCGAACCATAGAGCATGCAGCGTGGGCCATATAGTTGTTTAGTGGCGCTCCAAAGAAAGTGAGACCTCCCGTCACCGTTGGTTGGTCATTAACATTTAACCTTAGTGTCCGGCGTGCCATCTTCGGAACGCAAGGAAAACAACTGTAAAGTTCGATCGCATCGAACATAGACACGTCACCATCGACGATCCCCATCACTGCTTCAAGTACTGCATTCTGGGCATGACTCTCGAAATAAACGTCGCGATTGAGATAATCGAGCGGCTGATCCGCCCAAGCGCCGCCATGAAAATAAATGAGACGAGAATCCGAAATACCGACGGCCCGCGCTTGGGCGAGGGTCGTCATCAGAAGTGCCGCGCCCTGGTTAACGGTCGGGTTGGCTACCATCAGCTTGGTGTAGGGCCAGGCGATCAGGTCGGTTTTCGATCGTCGGATTGATTATCTCATGCGGCTGAAAATGGCGCTTCAGCCAGGCATTTGGGTTCTGCGAGGAGACCTGGGAAGAAATCGACCACATTAGGCCGGATTCCTGCAGGGCTTCACGGGGCGTCTGGCCCCAATAGGCAGCGGAAGCCGCTTCATAAATTGGGTAAACAGTGACAGGGTGCGCCACGCCGAGGGCGACTGCCATGGGATGTTGAAAAGCTACATTGCGTAACGGAAGCAGGCGCATCAAAGGCAAACGGCGTCGATGGCAACTCGATACCGGCCTTGGTGGCGTTGGAAACGCTGCTCTGTGCTTCGGCTCCGCAAATCGCAGCGACCTGGCTCTCGCCGCGGGCGATGCGCAGGGCCGCTTCGTGCAAATAGCGTACGGGACTTTCTCCACCGACCTGGCCATATACCGGGCGCACAGGTGTGATGCCGAGGCGATTGCACAACTGTCCAGCGGGGTCGCTGTAACGCCAGCTGACGAGATTGACCACATCGAGCGAATCAATCTGTGCGAGCAACGGACGGCCAGCGTCCTGCTCAGCCCGTTTTAATGCTTCGACCATCAAGGCGAGCGGCTCAAGTCCCCCCGACGGATGCACGGGGTGGTCGACGATTTCCCCAACGCCAACGATGACGGGGGTCCGATATTCGGAAAGTTTTGTCTTTTCGTTTGTCCTAATCAGGATTTCCTTTCGGATTCATTTAAAAACGAGATTGCCCAGAACTCATTTCAGCCATGTCCTGCGTATGCTTTTAAATCCTAAAGGCGTTTTGATTTTTAGAGTTTTATGGTCTCCGAAACTGGGGGCCCACCCTGATAGGGTGGGCACTGGGTAACCAAATGGTGCGAAGAAACCATCCCAAAAATATTCTTCCCTTCGTGCCCACTTATCGCAAGGACACGATACAGAGTGGTTTGTAAAAACCCTAACCGTGTTCCTAATGGGCAGGTATATACTCAAAAGGATTGTCCTATTTTATTTAACAATCTCACAATAGAAAAGACATAAAATCCCTTGATTCCGGGTCAGGCCCAGAATTACGAGAGGAATTTTCCCCCTAATCTGTCACCCCGGCAAAAAGGCGAGGTCCAGATATTAAGACCTAAATTGAGCGATTTTTTAGATTGGAAATAATACGACTCATTTTTCTGAAAATATTTACAACCCAAAGACCATAATTTTCTATGCCGGAGCTTATTTTTTAAAAATAAACAGGAAAGATGTGATTAAAGGGAGACCCAAAAGCATCTGAGGGTATTTTTGGGCACACCGCACCATCGATATTCTATGACATAATAATGAGCCGACGGATTTCTTAGGTCTGTCCAATAGGTATGGGATTTTCACTTTTTATCCATAAATGATAAAAATTAAGGGCCTGCCAGGCTGCTCGGGTAATTTTAAGGGTAATTCTATCAGCATGGTGAATAATCTTTCCAGCCACATCAAGAATTTTTCGTCTCAAGGTGGTAGCGTAGCTGCTCACTGCGACTACCGGCGCACAAACATCTTCTTTAAAAGCCTCATAAATAAAAAAACCTATCAGCAGGGTAAAATAAAAGGCCGCATTTTGGTGAAATCGTTTAAACGGAAGCTGTTGGCTGCCAAAATCTTTCAAGGCCCGGTTAACCAACTCGTCTCCCCCTCGATCATGATACGACTCTACAATTCCTCCCGAGGTCAACAGGGTGCTCATTCCAGCCTCAACCAGCTCCTTATCCAGTTCTATCTCTCCACCCAGATTGGTGTAGATGATGGTATCCGGACGGGCAAAGTTCAGAAGCATCTGCCTGTCTTTGTACAGGGGACGGCAAAAAATCGCTCTTCGGCCCCGATCCCAACTATCCCGCTGGTCCACAAACTCCACATACTCCCAGACTTGTTCTCCATTTTTATAGGAACCCCAAGTCGAATGGTCTATCTGGGCTACCCGGTTCTTGATATCTTCGTAAAGCTTTCCTCCACAAATATATCCCCCCTTCAGCGTTTCAAAAACTTTGAAGATCTTCTGATCAAAAAAACCACTGTCCAATCGAATGATAATCGGCACCTCCGGTCTATATTTTTTCCGGATAAAGGTCACCATGCGACGGACCATCTTCTCGACATCCGTTCCGTGATTGGAGTGCTTATCCCCGCTACGGAAAAGAGCATCGACGATAAATCGACTCCAAGTCATCTGAAGCGGTTGGAATCCTTTTTCTTTCTTATAGGTCGGTTTGACTCCTTCCCGGATCGTAGCCTCATCATTGTCCATGACCATCGTATCGATACCCAGGATGATCACCGCGGGTTTTGCTATTTGAAGCCGCCATCCAAAAAGTCTCAGCAACACTTGGCGAAATAAATGGGTCCAGTGAAACAAAAGGGATTGATAAAATCGCTTGATCGCATGCGAAGAAAGCATTTGGGAGCTATCGGTCTCAATGGTCTGGGCATAGCCCTCGTCTTTTTTGAGCGTATCAAAATAAACCAAATGCCGACTGGTCCCATCCAACAAAAAACAGAACAATTGCTTAAATATCTCTGTAATGGCTTGCCCTTTACCACTCTTGCGCACCGGGCCAAAAAACTCCTCCAGGTATGGAAACAGGCCAATGTTTCTCAAATAACGAACAAACAACGTCAATCCCGCTCGACTCGTCAACACGTTATCCGTTACTTCTACCTGATCGATTTTGGGGTTGCTTTTCTTTCCATCCGTAGTATGATTCATCTTTCCTCCCACCCATTGGGTTACTGGGTCTTCAAGAGTGTTGTTTCCCGTTCTCTTGTTATACCAAATAGTTGCCCTTTTGGGTGGGTTTTTTTATGCAAAAAATAGATTTTATTAGGTAAGAGTAAGGCAGAGTGTCGATTCAACTATGAGACTTTAGTATATCAAAAACCCCGAATCAATATTTGCCGCCGTGCTCTTTCTTCACCTGATCCCGATCCACACTACCCTCCTTATTCTTAGGGAGGGCATCCACGAAAATTACGAATTTCGGCTTCTTATAGCGAGCAATTTTTGAGGCCACAAACTCAATCAAGACTCCTTCCTCCAGGAACTTCTCCTCTTTCAGGACACAGACGGCCTTGATGGCCTCCCCCCACTGCTGATCGGGGACACCGATGACGCACACCTCAGCAATAGCCTCATGATCCAGAATGACTTTTTCCACTTCAACCGGGTAGACATTCTCCCCGCCCGGTTTGATCAGCTCCTTTTCCGCCTTGCGCTTTACATACCAGAGATAACCGTCTTCATCGAAACGGCCCATGTCCCCGGTATGGTGCCAGCCGTTGCGAAAGGTGTAAGCATTGTCTTCCTCCCGGCCCCAATAGCCCAAGAAGACTGCTGGGCCACGCACGCAGATCTCACCGCCCGTGCCCACCGGGACCTCTTGATCATAATCGTCAAAAAGGACCACCCGGGAAATATGGGTTGGCCGGCCAGCGCTGCCCGGCCTTTCGTCTATCGGACACCCTGTGACAACCAAAGCTTCGGTCTGGCCGAACCCGATCGAAAAGACAACCTGAGGGGCTACTTCTTTAAACCGCTGGAGATTATCGGGATGATCTAGTCCTCCCACACGCCGCATGCTGGACAGGTCGAACCCGCCCCCCAATTCATCATATTTATCCCGAAGCATTTTCAAAATCGGCGCGAAGCTGACAAAGATCGTCCCCCTTTCTTTTTCGATCAACCTTAAA
>CAWIRY010000191.1:0-7928 GCA_963838485.1 uncultured delta proteobacterium
TTGTTCAATTAAATCCCTGGATTGACTCTTGCTAAACCCTATTTTCTCACGGACGGAGGCGATAATCTTATCTTTGGTCAGGGCCATAAACTACTCCTTTTATAATTTCCAAGATGATAGATCGATGTCCAAGCTATATGATAAATTCTGATTGGATATATTAATCACAGGTTATGAAATTGGTTGATATTATGCAAGAAATATTTACCTTAACGGGTCTTCAAGGCCTCCCACGAGTTTTTATTTAAAATAATTTATCGCTATTTTTCATTGGCCCAATGTCGGTCATTTTTAACCCCGAAACAGGCCACCAGGCTTCCCAGGTTGGCTTGTAATCAACGATCTCCAATTTAGGCTAAGTTCATATAGAGGGTGATTTTTGAATAAATATCAGGCCCCCTTTCTCGTTCCAACCAGCACGACCAGCTTCTTCCCCCTGGTTACTCCGGTATAAAGCAAGTTTCTCTGAAGCAGGACATAGTGCTGAATGAGAATGGGAATGACCACGGCCGGGGCACTATCCCCGTAGACAAGGACTGAGGAAGAATACAGACAAAAAGCATTCCCCCTTATCGCATGACCCATTTTTGGCCCGCTTTAATGGCGAACTGGCATTCAAGGACCAGGGGCATTTCGAGCCCTAAGCTTCTGAAAGTCCACCTCGGGGTAGTTCCTGATCTTATTCCCGCCGGTCAAATTGAACCGGATAACTAGATTTTCATCAAACCGCCAGAACTGACTCCTGATGGCCTCCTGGCATTCCTCTGAGAAGAGAAGCCCGCTGGCCTGGATCTCAACAATCTCCATGTCATAAACCGGTAGAGGCACGAACCGAGTCTCAATTCGATTATTGAGAACCTCGGCTTCGACAAACCCTTTGTCCTCAACCATTTCGGCAAAGCTGATCCGCTGGGTAGATCCAGGATAAACGAATTTTATTCCTGGCTTCAGGGGATCGTCAAGGACTTGATAACGGTGGATATGCCCAGCAGCGATATATTCGAAATCTAGAGGGATGGTTTCTCGGGAAACCGTATCTTGACACCAGGCCTTAAAAACAAAGTCAACCGGGCCGACACAGGCTTGATCAAAGGCCTGATGGGTGACCAGGATATTGAAATCAGATCTTAGGTGGTGGTATTCGGTCTCCTCCAAAGCCCTTAAGAAGGTTCGTTTCGAGTCTTTCCGGATAAAAGGGAACCCTGCAATCCCGACAGAATAGCCGTTAAGATTAAAAGACAAGGATTTGGGTTGGTCAAAGACAAAAATCCCGGATGACCCATGGAAGAGGTCAAAAGGGAACTCAGACCGTTCGTGATTGCCGGGGATTATCAGGATTCGGGTCCCTGACTTTGCTATGTCAAAAATCGGTTGGACCAGTTCATCAAGGATCTCTCTCGGAATGTAGTATTTATTAAAGAGGTCCCCACTGTGTATGAGCAAATCGGCTTCTATGGTTCTGGTATGGTCCAGGATGGCCAGAAAATTCCTGAAGATATGATCAGCCCGCTTCCGCCGACCCTGGGGATCGGACTGGTTTATTCGTGTTATTTCGAACCCGAGATGGGTATCAGCCGTGTGAACAAATTTCAAAGGTATGCCTATTAGATAATCCTCTTTGAACAAAACGGACTATTGGGGTCCGATTTCAACCAGTTATACCCTCATGCGTTATCATTTTCGGCCTCTCTTCTTAGCCAGTAAATAGACAAGCTGGCTTCCGATCAGGCAGCCTAATGTTATAAAGAAGATCAGCGTCCTGACGTTACCTTGGCTATGGAAGTACCATTTGGGGGCACTTTCCCCATCGCCAAGGAAGAGGAAGACAAAAAAATACCGGATAAAATTTAGAACTAACCCTAAAATCCCTCCAAGAAGGAGCCCTAAGAAAAGAAGAAACAGCCTATTGTTGCTGTTTTCTGGCATCGTTTTTGGCGTCTTACGGTTCGATTTTTCTCAACTACCCAAAACTCAATGGATTTCTTGTATTAAATCCTTAGCCAATTGGACTATCATTTCGGTCAAGGGGTCCATCCAGGCCCTTCATTATCAACTATAAAATCTCTGACCTTCTTTTTTTCCTCATCGGTGGGATTTAAATAGTCGGCTGGTACTTTAGGGATTTGTCCAGGCTTTGGCCAGGGAAAGTTGAGGATGCTGTTCTTATCCGAGTCTGGATGCCACCGCCCATAGACCCTTAAGTTCCATTCTAACCGGTCTTCGTCTTTGGGAAACCAAGGCAATTTATCGGCTGAACAGACCATGACCAAATGGATTTCGTCCATGATATAAAGAAAGGCTTGCCGGTAGTCGTCGTCTAATAGGGGGATATCAATCATGGTTTTATTGGTTCATAATTTAATGAAATTAATCAGTTAGACTTAAAACCTTTCTTAGAAAATCGATCGCCTGGTCATGAATCCCCGGAAGCTTGCTTTCCCTTGGGCCGGCTACGTTCAAAATTTTAATCTGGTTTTTCTCTCCCCACTCCCTGACTATTCGGGGATCTATTTTGTTGTATAAGTCAATTATCAAGTGGGACTTTTTATATTCAATGGCTAACCGAACTGTGAGGGCGGTTCCACCGTTAACCGGTCCCTTGGTCAAGATGAGGGTCCCGTCTGATTCCCTGATGTTTTTCTCGGTCCTGAGTGGGTAATTTGGGGATCTCGTTTCTTTAAGGGGATACCTGGGGTCAATTGGGCCATCCTCAGCCTTTCGGCCCTTGGGACACCAGCCCCCACAAGGAAGACCCAATTCCAAGGCTACGTCCAGAGCTGCCCTATCAACCCCTGTCTGGCCACCTGAGATAATCTTAGAAAATATTTTGTCCATCATGTCATTTCTTAAAAGCTGAAGGGTGTTTTCCCCGCAGCCCCTTTATTTCTTCCCACGACATTTCCCTAAGAATAATACCCTTCTTGTCCAGAAGATTAATAAGGGCCTCTCGCTTAAAAACATAGCTCATCATGAATTCTTTAGAATTCCCGACTTCTTTTAGGTCCTGTCTCTTTGCCATATTAGATTTGCCGCTCCTATAATATTGTTCTTTTATGAACCCCGCTATCATCGGCTTTCATTCTTATGAAGGCATTGGGACCGTCAAATATCCTCTATCCATTTTCCATATAGGAAGTTTCTCCTTCTTTTTCAATCCAAATAACTCCTGGATTATCACAAAGGCCGTAGATTGAAGAGGTCTCGGGGTAGCCTATGGGCTTGAGGTAGCCAACATATTTTCTGACCCGACTTTTGGGCCAGGCATGTTTCTCCAAACATCTGCACAAAGCCATATTTATCTCCCACCATCTTGTTATACAGGCCTTTTGGCTGAATATCGTGGAGGCCTTGCCAATTTCTTAGATCAACGACCTTCTTGTTTTGGAAGCTGATCCAAATACCACTCCATGGGGTTAAGCAAAGTAAAACCCAAGTTCTTTAGTTTTCTCTTTACCGCAACCACATTGTTTGTTAGGAGATAGGGGAAAACCGCCCGCTTTCCTTCCTCCCAATGCCTGGCCACCAAAATACTGCCGAAAGGTGTCCTTTCTTCGCTGATGGCATCGACAATTTTTTTCATGGTCCCCAGTTTGTCTTCGGCCAGAATACACAATAACGTTCCCGGTTCCTCAATGCCCAAGACATTGATGAAAGCCCGCATCAAATCCCGGTTAGAGATAATCCCGGTCACCTTTCCATCTTGATCCACCACTGGAAAAGCGCCCACCCGAACCTTCTGCATTAGCAGCAGGGCATCTTCAAGGGTCTGGGAAGGAGAAACGGTGACCGGATTGGGGGTCATAATATCCCGGACCTTGATCCGGTCAAACCTTTTTCTTTCTTTCCGGCTTTCCGGATCACTTAAGAGCCCGGAAGGCAAGGCGCTTCGGATGTCCCGATCCGTAACAATGCCGACCAGCTTATTGTCTTTTTCAACCACAGGCAGGGAATGGATCCGGTTTTTTTCCGTTATCTTATGGGCTTCCAGAATACCGCAATCCGGAGCCACCACAATAACATTCTTGGTCATCGATTTATCAATGAACATAAGACCTCCATGGAACTGTTATTCAGGGTCTCATTAGAAAAGAAAAACCTCTTACCCCTGACCGAAAAATTCTGTCTGTATTATTTTGGGACCCTTTATAGAGGGGACCCTCCCATTTCTAGGACTGGATCACCCATCAGTATTTGGACATGATTTTTGACCAGTTCCGGCAGTCGCTCAAGACAATAGCCGCCTTCCAGAATCGAAATTATTCTTCCTTGCGCATACTGAGCTGCCAGAGCGACCAGTTTTTTTATAATCCAGGAGAAACCATCGGTGGATAGATTGATATCAGACATATCATCATCTTTGTGGGCATCAAACCCGGCCGAAATCAAAATCACTTCGGGTCTGAACCGGGCAAAGGCGGGGACTAAATCCCGTTCGATAAACATTCGATAAGCCTCATCCCCCTGACCGGGAAGAACCGGGCTGTTCAAGGTGAACCCATAGCCGGCATCCTGCCCCCTTTCAAATTCTCTGCCGGTACCCGGATAGGCAAAGGTGGGATGTTCATGGATCGAATAATAGAAGACCGATGGATCCTGTTCAAAAATATGTTGTGTCCCGTTGCCGTGATGGACATCAAAATCTACGATTCCGACCCGCTCGATGTTCCAGGTGGTTTGGAGATACCGGCCTGCAATGGCTACGTTGTTGAAATAACAAAACCCCATGGCCTGGTCGACTTCAGCGTGATGCCCAGGCGGCCGGACTCCGCAAAAAGCATTATCCAATTTGCCCTCCATGACCATATCAACCGCTTCCAGAATACCTCCTACAGCCAGTAAGGCGGTTTCAAAGCTCTCAAAGGAAATCTGATTATCCGGATGTTCAAATTCCATTAACCCAATGTAACAGGCATCCCGAAAGCGGTTGATCAAATCGGCGCTGTGGACCATCCGGATCATCTGAATATCGGCCTTACGGGCTTTGATCAGGGTTAATTTAGACAACAAACCATCTTCCTCAATTCCCCGCAAAATCCCCATGAGTCTTTCAGGCACTTCTGGATGACCGGGACCAGGGCGATGATGGAGAAAGCGCTCATCATAAAGAAAACCTGTTCTTCTCATATATAACCCTAAAGAGTGATCTTAATCTTCAGCTTTGCTGCTTAAGCAATATCGCTAAGAGGCCCGCTTTTTGAGATCGATATTAAACCAATCCAGGCAACTCACATCGGCCTCCGGGATGCCCAAATTGGCCTTACCGATGGTTCCAAAGAAAAGACTTCAAAGCATTGATCTTGCTTTCGAGGTTCCAGATGTTGGTTTCTATTAACATACTGATCACAGAAAGTTCATTATTTATTCGCTTGCTTCAATATTTTATAATTTTCCTCTAAATTTAGGATCGGCTAAAAGTAAGGCAACCCCTGCAATTGCTGTAATAGCAATGAGTTCCAATATTACTCTTTGAAAATCAACCACGGCAGGGGATAAAGGAGACCAAATGAATGTATAATAATTGATCGAAAATTCTTTCCCCTCGGCTACAAGCCTCCAAGGAACATAAATAGAAGCGATAGATACAAGAATGAAGTAAACAATTAAGATGATTCTCCTCTTATTATTCATTTTCTTTTCTCCTTTTAGTACCTGGCCTGATAAGGCTTAGAATGCCCCTTATGTTGGTTCCAGTTGTCGATATAGGGCTTGGCCAGGTCCTTGGATTTAATGATCAAGAGGTTTTCAGCGTTCCGGTCCTCGGCTGCCTTGGTGAAGTTAAACGACCCGGTTATGACCGTCTCCCGGTCAATGATCATGATTTTATTATGGGCAATGGCGTGGGCCGAATCGATATAGGTTGGAATTCCGACGTTGGCCAGGAAATTGGCAGAAGTATACTTTTCGCCTCTTTGGCTTTTGTCCATAATGACCTGGACGCTTACCCCCTTTTTGTGGGCTGAGAGCATAGCTTTAGCTATCGGGAGGGAAGTGAAGGAATAGGCCTGAACCAGGATTTCAGCTTTGGCCTGGTCGATCTCCTGGATAATGGCTTCAGTACATCCCCCGTTAGGACTGAAATAAACTTGGGTGGGGGTATTGTTAAGGGTCAAGTTGAATGGGTAAGAGATGGAAGGGATAGAGGATAATACAAAAAATGCGAGGAGTGGGAAAATAAAAGACCGTCGTCTCATTTTTATCCTTAGCTATATTTTAATGAATGTATGTTAATCATGGTTGAAGTTAAGAGGTGACTCCACAATGGGTAGTCAGATTTGAAAGGGGGAAAATCAAACAACCAAAGAAGAGCCACCGTTAGAAAATTACTACGAATTATAGAAAAGGGAACTAAAAACTGCTGAAAACTCTATCTGGGAACCTTTATTTTTCGGACGCAAATTATTCAAAAAGATTCTTTACCATCCAATCCTCCATTTCAAGAATCTCCATGCTGAATAACCCTCTCAGGTTCTCAAAAATCCGTTCATACGCCGCCAGTCGACTTTCCAGTTCACCTATGTGTTCGGCTAATTGTTGGGCAACATAAAATCCGGTTTGTTCGGATTCACTCTGTTTCCCTTTGGGGACCCGTAGAACCGGTAACTTAACTTTTATTCCTTTGGGTGCTTTCTTGCGAACACTTGAGACCTTAATTTTCTTCTTTGGTGCTTTAGCCCTTTTCTTCCGAGCTTTTTTAGGGGGAGGAGAGGCTTGTTTCTTGACTACCGGAGTTAAATCCTTTTCTTCAAAATGGACCTTTTTAGTATCACGGGAAAGACATTTATCCAATACCGACAGGGTAATCGGTTTAACAATCGGAAAGGACTCAACCTTAACCCCCTTGCCCTTTTTCCCCGAAATATAGCCGTTTTCCAAAAGATTGCCTTTCAGGGTGGTAGTATACCGTTTCAAGGTTATGCTGGAATATTGGTCTTTGAACTTCTTTTCCAACAGCTTTCCCAGTTCTTTATACTTTTCTTTTACAGTTCGTCGAGGGTTTAGTAGGTAACCCCATGTAATTATTGAGCCGTTCTTTGAAAATCTCAAAAACGTAGTGCCACGGATAAATGGTATTTTGTTTGACAGAAGTGAACATAATGGTTATTAATGAAGTGTCCTATAAAGGAGACTTCTTATGTTTGCTCGTGTCAAAAAATCCGGGAACAATCAATATCTCCAGATTGTCGAGAATCGCCGTGAAGGCCGGAAGATCCACCAACGGGTCCTGGTTACCTTGGGCCGCATGGATCAGCTTCAAGCCCGGGGTGAGATTGAGACCTTGATTAGATCGCTATCCCGTTTTTCGGAAAAAGCCCTTTTGATCCTCTCAGGCAAAGGGGATATCCAGGCCTCAGCGAAGAAGATTGGCCCCGGTCTTATCTTTGAACGGCTGTGGAAAGAACTCCAAATAGGGAAAGTGATTAAGTCCCATCTGGGTGAGAGGAAGTTTGAGTTTAGAGTGGAACGGGCCATCTTCCTCACCGTTGTCCACCGTTTAATGGTTTCCGGTTCTGATCGTTTCTGCGACAAGTGGCATCGGGATTATCGTTTAGAGGGAGTAGACCATCTTTCTTTGCATCACTTATACCGGGCCATGGCCTTTCTGGGGGAGGAGATGGCCGATCAGCAAGACCGGACCCCTTTTTCTCCCCGCTGTATTAAGGACTTGATGGAAGAAGATTTGTTTCAGGTCACTCGTACTCTTTTCACTGGCCTGGACTTATTCTTTCTGGATACTACTTCCCTCTATTTTGAAGGGGAAGGGGGGCAGACCCTGGGTGAAAAGGGACACAGTAAAGATCATCGTCCAGATCTGAATCAGATGGTGGTTGGCACCCTTATCGACGACACGGGAAGGCCGGTTTGCTGTGAGATCTGGCCTGGAAACACGGCGGATGTGAAGACCTTGGTCCCCGTAGCCGACCGGTTTC
>CAWIRY010000192.1:0-19452 GCA_963838485.1 uncultured delta proteobacterium
TTAAAAACGATAAGGCCTCCTGGCGATCTCAGTCAGGAGGCCTTTTTCTTCGATATACGGCCTAATGGTGAAGTTTTTGAGTGTCTGGATTTATAGACAGCACAAATCCCGCAATCAGCATCCCCAATTTAAAATCATCATGGTTCCTCATACCCGAACTTCCTCAAAAACTTGGGCTCCTTGCTCCAGTCCTTTTCCACCCGGACCCACAGCTCTAAAAAGACCTTGGTTCCCAACAGGGCCTCCATTTCCAGCCGGGCCTGCCGGGCGATGGTTTTCAGCATATTTCCTTGCCTGCCAATGAGGATCCCTTTTTGTGATTCCCGTTCCACATGAATAGTGGCCTGGATGTCGATTAAGGGTTTATGCTCCCTCGGTTTGAATGATTCAACGGTCACGGCCACCCCATAGGGGACTTCCTGGGAGGTTAAGCGAAAGATTTTTTCCCGGATTATTTCCCCCACCAGGAATTTTTCTGAAAGGTCGGTGACCATATCCTCCGGAAAGAATGGCGGGCCTTCAGGAAGGATCTGGAAAAGACTTCTTTCCAGGACCTCCAAGCCTTCTCCGGTCAAGGCCGAGACCGGGATGATTTCCTTAAAAGGAAGACAATTTGAGGCCAGATCCATAAGGGGGAGGAGGTTCTTTTTATCGATAAGATCGATTTTATTGATGACCAGAAAAAAAGGGATCTGGGTCTTGGTCAGCCGGGAGCGAAGGGGGCCCGGTATCGCTGGTCGCGCGGAAAAGGGGTCGATGATCAGACATATCAGGTCGACCTCGGCCAGAGATTTCATGGAGATTTGGTTCAGAGACTTATTGAGTAACCCTTTGGGTTCCAGGATCCCCGGCGTATCCAGAAAAATGAACTGGCCCCCGGTGACATGTTTCACTCCCAGAATACGGTTTCGAGTAGTTTGTGGGCGGGAGGAAACGATGGAAATCTTCTGTCCCAACAAGGCATTGAGCAGGGTCGATTTTCCCACGTTGGGGGCCCCGAGGATGGCAATGAATCCGGATTTAAAAGACACGGGTTTCCTCTTTATTCAAGCAAGGGAGAGTGCTTTTTTCAATTTTTAGCTTTGAGCTTTAATTGTTTTAGGGCCTCTTCAGCGGCTTTTTGTTGGGCTTCTTTTTTGGTCTTGCCTTTTCCCTTGGAAACAACCTGCCCCTGGATTTTCACCTCGACGAAAAATTTTTTTTGGTGATCCGGACCTTCCTCCCGATAGACCGTATAGGCCGGCATTGTTTTCAGTTTCCCCTGGCAGTATTCCTGCAAAAAGGTTTTGTGGTCCCCAGCGCTCTGGTATTGATCATCGTCAATGTGGGATTGGAAAAGGCGCTCGATAAAGGTCATGGCCGATTGAAATCCCCCTTCCAGATAGAGGGCCCCGAGAACGGCTTCAAAGGCATTGGCCAGGATGGAGGCCTTTTCACGACCTCCGGTCTGTTCCTCTCCTTTCCCGATTAATAAAAAGGCCCCCAATCCTAATTGGAGGGATAAAGCCGCCAGTTTTTTCTCATTCACTTGGCCGGCCCGAATTTTGGAAAGACTTCCCTCAGGCAGGTCCGGATATTTTCTCAGCAATAAATCGCTCAGAGTCAAATTCAAAACCGCATCCCCTAAGAATTCCAACCGCTCATTATGTCTCATGGCCGATTCGGGATGTTCGTTCACATAGGAACGATGGGTAACGGCTTGTTTTAATATTGAGAGATCTTTAAACCAGTAGCCCAGAGAATGTTGGAGCGGGTCAAGATTATTCATTTGTCCTATTAAAAGAGGGGAAAAAGCCTCCTAATCATCTATCGATAAATTATATCCGATTTTAGAAGTTTATTCAAGGGACTTATGGTTTTTCCTCTGGTTTTGATTCACACCCCTTATCATTTGAGCTTTTTCCTCGGCTGAAAAATTTTAAATAATTTTATTGACAAAATTTTTTTTTTCGTTAATATTTACTATTTTAAATACGGAGTCAAGAAAACCATGAAAAGCTACATTCCAAGACAAGACGAAATCAAACGAGGCTGGTGCCTGATCAATGCCGATGGAAAGGTCCTGGGTCGGCTGGCTTCTGAGGTGGCCCAACGGCTGAGAGGTAAAAATAACCCCCAATTTGTCCCTTATGCCGATACGGGGGACTTTGTGATCGTGGTCAATGCCGAAAAAATTATTTTGACCGGAAGAAAATTAGAACAAAAGGTTTACTACCGACATACCGGATTTATCGGCGGGCTGAAATCCATTACGGCCAAAAAATTGAAAGAGAAAAAGCCCCAAGAACTCATTCGCCAGGCGGTTAAGGGAATGCTGCCTAAAAACAGTCTTGGCAGAAAACTTAATAAAAAATTGAAGGTTTATGTGGGTCCGGAACATCCTCATGTGGCCCAACAACCCTTGAACCTATCTTAAAAGTCAGGAAGAGAATATGGCCGAAAAGGAATTTTACGCAACAGGAAAAAGGAAATTAGCCATCGCCCGTACCTGGTTGAGACCGGGGGCCGGGCAGATCACCATTAATGGCAGGCCCATAGATCGCTATTTCAGCCGGGAGACGGCCAAGATGGTTGTTCTTCAACCTCTCGAGTTGACCGATACAGTGGGCAAATTTGATATCCTGGTTAATGTCACCGGTGGGGGTCTATCCGGACAGGCCGGGGCCATTAAACACGGAATCAGTAAGGCCCTTTTGGTCTATGACCCGCTACTCCGGACGGTATTGAAGAAAGCCGGATTTATTACCCGGGATTCAAGGGTCAAAGAGCGAAAGAAGTACGGTCAGAAAGGGGCCAGAGCTCGTTACCAATACTCAAAACGATAGTCCTTGGTTGGGTAAAGAAGCTGACTAAAGGGAAGGCTCTGAAGGCCTTCCCTTTTTTTGTCTCCTTAAGCAATCCTCAAGGGGTGAGGGATCATGAAAAAAGAAAAAAAGAAAGTTACCATAGTCGGCGGGTCCGGGTATACGGGCCTTGAACTTTTGCGCCTTTTATTGAGGCACCCTGGGGTAGAGGTCATTCGGGTTACTTCCAGACAATATGAAGGGAAACCGGTCCATCAGGTTTTCCCCTCTCTGGGTAAAACAAAGCTGACCTTTGGCGCCCTGGACCTCGATGAGATAGCCAAGGATTCGGATGTGATTTTTACTGCCGTCCCGCACCAGAAGGCCATGGAACTGATCCCTGAAATGATGAAGAGACCAAAGTGTAAGATCATAGACTTAAGTGCCGATTTTCGAATTAGAGCGGTAAAAGAATATGAGACCTGGTATCAAGTGACCCATGTTGCCCCTGGGTTGTTGGAACAGGCCGTTTACGGCTTGCCTGAGGTTCACGGCCAAGAAATCGAGCAGGCCCGATTGATCGGAAATCCTGGCTGTTATCCCACGAGTATCATCCTGGGAATAGCCCCGCTTCTAAAAGAAAAATTTATTAAAAAAGAGGGAATCATCGCCGATTCCAAGTCGGGCGTCAGCGGGGCCGGGCGGGCCTTGAATTTGGGGAGTCTGTTTTGTGAAGCCGGCGAAGGATTTAATGCCTATAAAGTCGGGGGCGAGCATCGCCACATCCCGGAAATGGAACAGGAATTGAGCTTGATAGCCCAACAATCTGTTAAGCTGACCTTCACCCCTCATCTGGTCCCCATGTCCAGGGGCATCCTGTCGACCATTTACACCAGGCCGACCAAAAAGATAACCATCCAGGATTTGATCGGGCTTTATCGGGCTTTTTACCGGGAAGCCCCTTTTGTCCGTTTGTGCGAAGAGGGGGAGTGGCCTTCGACTTTGCAGGTCAGGGGATCCAACTATTGCCGTATCGGTTGGAGCTTGGATGCCCGCACCGGACAATTGATTATCCTGTCGGTGATTGATAATCTGGTTAAAGGGGCCTCCGGGCAGGCTGTCCAAAACATGAACATCCTCTTGGGATGGGACCAGACCCTTAGTTTGACCCAGCTTCCCTTGTATCCATAATTTTTCTCAGACAGGATAAACCGGATTTTTTAGATTTATTATTCTCCCCTTTCTCCTGGAAAGGGGAGAAATTTTTGTTAATCCTGTAAATCCTGTCAAAGGAAAAAATCCAACAGACCCATTAAATAAAATGAACCGGGAACGAAATATTCGCCTCTTGATCGCCTATGATGGCACCCGTTTTCTGGGCTGGCAAAGGCAAAAGGAAAGTCCGACGATTCAAGGGACAATGGAAGGAATTCTTTCCCGAATAACTCAGGAAAAGATTTCTCTGATCGGGGCAGGAAGGACCGATGCCGGAGTCCATGCCTGGGGACAGGTGGCCAACTTTCGGACGTCCTCCGATTTGACCGCTATGAAAATAGAGACCGCCCTGAATGCCCTTTTACCCCGGGACATAGCGATCCGCCAGGTCCAAGAAGTGGCCTCAGCCTTTCATGCCCGCTACTCCAGCAAAGCCAAGATCTACGATTATTGGATCTGGAATCAAACTCAGGTCATCCCTTTTCTCCGCCACTATGTCTGGTTCGTTCGGGAAGGCCTAAATATTCTCCTGCTCAAAGATGGCCTAGCCCTTTTGATCGGAAAACAGGATTTTTCCAGCTTTCAATCCCAGGGGAGTGAGGTTTCCCACGCGGTGCGTACTATCTATGGGGCTGACCTTTTTCGGATGCCTTGGGGGGGATTTCGTCTGAGGTTTAAGGCCGATGGATATCTAAGGCATATGATTCGAAATATGGTGGGAGTCCTCATTCGTGTCGGTTTAAAGCGAATTTCCATGGAAGAATTTAAAAAAATTATCCAATCCAAAGACCGATCCAGGGCCGGAGAAATGGCCCCCGCCCAAGGGTTATTCTTGAGAAAAGTGCTTTACCCTAAAAATGAAGCAGGTGATTTTATCCTGTAACTTTGATAGAGGTCCTTGCCCATCACTTTTCCGGCCGGACGGTTTCTTGGATCGTTTTATAGATACTTCGAAAGGCTTCGTCAAAACCGGTCAACGGTAGGCGGCCGATTTCAATATATTTGATCACCACTTCTTTGGCTGTCTTTAAAATCATCTCTTCTTCAGGTTTCATCCGCTTTAAACCTCCTCAACAAAATCAGGCCATTGGCCTTCATGAATCATAATTAGGGGGCCTCTGCCATAAGGAAGAAGGCGTTTCTTCAGGCAGAGGCCCTTGGTTAAGAAGAACCTGACCAGCCCTCCTTAAAATAAAAGATACCTTATGGCCTAAAGGGAAATCAAGGGTTTATTTGGAAGTATCGGATTCGTTTCCGAATGCGGAGGTTGATAAAAACTTTTTTATGCTATATAAAGATAATCACTCATGAATGCCTCGATCCGCCTACTTCCCGAATCTTTGATTAATCAAATCGCCGCCGGCGAAGTGGTTGAAAGACCGGCCTCGGCCGTCAAGGAATTGTTGGAAAATTCCGTTGATGCCGGGGCATCCGACATCCAGATCGATGTCATCCAATCAGGAAAGTCCTCTATCCGGGTTACGGATAACGGCCGGGGGATGACCAAGGAAGACCTGCTCTTGGCCATCGAGCGCCATGCCACCAGTAAAATCCGGGAATATGCCGACCTGATGGCTCTGAAATCGATGGGCTTCCGGGGTGAGGCCCTGCCCAGCATAGCCGCGGTCAGCCGGATGACCATTATTTCCATTCCCCAAGGAGGCCTATCCGGCCATCGTTTGGAGATCTGGGGAGGGAAGAAAATAAGCCTGGAGGAAGTTGGGGGTGTTTCCGGGACGGTAGTGGGGGTAGTGGATCTTTTCTACAATACTCCGGCTCGGATGGCCTTTTTGAAAAGCCCCAGGGTCGAGTGGAACCAGATCCAAATCGCCTTGGAGAGGGTGGCTTTAGGGTTCCCTTCCATTCGTTTTGAAATGACCCACAACGGGAAAAAAATCCTTCAACTCTTCCCCTCGCCGGATAAGATCCTTCGCCTGCGAGAAATATGGGGGCCGGAAAGAACAAACGGGTTGATCCCGGTGGATTTAACAGAAGACCGAATTCGAATTGCCGGCTTTATCTCTCCGCCGCACTTACACCAGAATACTTCCAGGCATATGGCTTTTGTAGTCAATCAGCGGTGGGTTCGCAGTGCCCTCCTATATCCCTTGATCCTAAGGGCTTATGCCGGAATGATCCCCTCGGGCCGTTTCCCCACCATAGCGCTTTGGATGGAAGTTCCTCCGGAATTGATCGATGTCAATATCCATCCCACAAAACAGGAAGTACGCTTCAGTCAGACCTCCTGGATTCAAACTTTGGTAGGCAAGGCCCTCGGGCAGGCCTTGAAATCCCATGTGCCTAAACCGAGCTGGACCGAGAAAGAGTTTCTTCATCCAACGTGGTCACCGGGCCAAACCCAGCCCTTTCTCTTTAAAGATTCGGGTTTTGAGAATTTTTCTCCTGCTTCGACTGGAGTAGAAGACCTAATGCCATTATTACCAGGAGGTGTCCCCAAAATCCTTCTTTGGGATCAAGGGGTTGAACAGGTCTTTGATAAGCCTCCTGACGGGCATTTTGAGGCCTATCGGGAAGGGGTTTTTTCCCGGTTAACCCTTATAACCCAGATTCAGGGGACTTATCTTCTGGGTCTAATGGACCGAGGTCTGATTTTGATCGACCAGCATGCGGCTCATGAAAGAATCCTTTATGAACAATACTTGAATCAATGGAAAACCGGAAGGGTATCTTCCCAGTATCTTATTGTCCCCATCCTGATCGAACAGCCTCCCGGAAACATCGAGCTTGAATCGATCCAATCAGAATTGGGTTTGCTTGGGTTTGAAATAACTTCAGCCGGCGGAAACAGCTTATGGGTAAAATCCCTGCCTGTCGGAATTAGAATAGGACAGGCCGAAGAGGTCATCAAAGAAATCCTGGAGGAAATGAAGGCTGAAGGCGGTTTATCGAACCAGGAGGCCTGTCCGAAATCTTTGTTAAGGCTCCTGGCCTGCCACAGTGCTATCCGGGCCGGCCAGATTTTGACCCCGGAGGAAATGAAATCTTTGTTGATTCAATTGGATCAAACCGAAAGTCCTTCCCATTGTCCTCACGGCCGTCCCCTTTGGATCTTGATTTCCTGGGAAGAAATTGAAAAACGATTCAGACGAAGATAAACCTACAAGGTTCAAGGCTCAAGGCGTAAGGTTTAAGGAAAAACCTATGCCCATGAACCCAAGTCGCCCTAGATTAGTAGTCATCACCGGACCGACGGCCGTCGGGAAATCCAGTCTGGGCCATGGCCTGGCCCGGGAAATGGGAGGAGAAATCATCAATGCCGATTCCATGCAGGTTTACCGTAGCATGGACATCGGAACCGCTAAACCGGCCCCGGCGGAACGAAGAGAGGTCCCTTACCATCTGATTGATATTATCCATCCCGATCAACCCTTTGATGCCTCTGAGTTCCGGATAAGGGCTCAAGCCGTTATCCAGGAACTACACCTTCGCCAAGTCCCGATTTTCGTAGTCGGGGGGACCGGTTTATATCTTAGGGTTTTGGAGAGGGGACTTTTCGCCTGCCCCAAGCCCCAAGCCGAGATCAGAGAAAAATGGAAAAAGAACTCCCGGACCCACGGTCCTCAATTCCTTTGGGAGACCTTAAGAGCGCAGGATCCTTCGGCAGCGCTTCGGATCCATCCCCGGGACACCTTTCGATTGATCCGGGCCCTGGAGGTCCTGGAATTGACCGGTTGCCCCATCTCCGATTGGCAACAGTGGGGGCAGGAGGGTGAGCCGGATTATGAAATACTTTGGATCGGCCTTACCCTGGAACGCCAGGTCCTTTACCAAAGGATAAATAAAAGGGCCGAAAAAATGATCGCCCAGGGGTTTCTGGAGGAGGTGCGGGAACTACTTAATTTGGGGTATTCTCCGGAATTAAAGTCCATGAAATCTTTAGGCTACCGTCATTTGGCCAGGGTGTTAAAAGGGGATGGGGAATTGATAGAAGCCCTTGATCTTATGAAGAGGGATACCCGCCGCTATGCCAAAAGGCAATTAACCTGGTTAAGTAGGGAAAACAATTTGAACTGGTTTTCTCCCCTCGAATTTGATAGGATCCATGCAAAGGTAATCGATTTTTTCAATCGCCCAAGAGACTATGTCCATACCTAATTTGATTACATTGATTCGTATTATCCTGATCCCTTGGTTTGCTATCCTTTTGATCAACGGGTCCTTTAACCAAGCCCTGTGGGTTTTTGCCGGGGCAGCGGTGACCGATGGCCTGGATGGCTTGATTGCCCGCTGGTTTTCTCAAAAGACCCGTTTAGGCGCCTTCTTAGACCCCATTGCCGACAAGATGTTATTATCTACAGCCTATATCGCCCTGGCCGTATTGAAAGAGATACCGGTTTGGCTTACCGTGATCGTCATCAGTCGGGATGTGGTCATCGTGTTAGGGGTGAGTATCTTGTTTTTGAATCAAGTCCGCTTTGAGATCAAACCGACCATTTATAGCAAAATGACCACCATTTTTCAATTATTACTGATCCTGTTGGTCCTTTCTTCCGGGTATATCCATCTGGGATATTTCCTGCGACAAGGTTTGGTCCTGACCACTTTGATTTTTACCGTCTTTTCGGGACTTCATTATCTTTATTCGGGCCTCAAGATTTTAACCTGAAGGATGTGATTTGAGAAAAGGTTTGGTTTTTTCTTGACACCTGCGGATATTATTGTTTAAACATAAAGCGATCGCAGGCACGTAGCTCAGGGGGAGAGCGCTACCCTGACACGGTAGAGGTCAAGGGTTCAAAACCCTTCGTGCCTACCATGTAAAATCAAGGAGTTATCCCTTTTGGGGTTAGCTCCTTTTTTGTTTCTGCTACCATTTTGCTACCGGTTGTCTCAAAAATAGTATTTTCCAGCCGGCAAACGGCCTCTTGATTGACCGGTTTCATTAAATGGGAGTAGACGTTCAGGGTAACCATTGGGGTCGAATGTCCGAGCATGGTTTGAACATATTTGATGTTCTCCCCCTGCTCAAGCAGAAGGCTTGCATAGGTATGCCGGAGGTCATGAAAACGGACCGGTGGGCCTTCTATCTTCTTTGTTCTTTTGTCCCTGGTAATAATCCCGGCCTTTTCCAAAGCCGGTTCAAAATACCGCTTCATCATGTTGTTTTTGTCAATCGGCCCGCCGGCATCATTGGGAAACATCAAATCAAGATCCGTCTTAGGGCAGGCTAATTTCCATATCTTTAATTCATGCATAACCGTTGGGGAGAGGTCAATTTTTCTCTTTGACCCCTTGGTCTTTGTTGGGAAGAATCGGCCATTGTTAAAGGTCCTCTGGATATAGACCTGGTTCTTTTCAAGGTCCAGATCCCCCCATTCTAACCCTAAAAGCTCTCCCTGTCTGGCCCCAGTCATAATAGCCATGAGGAATAAGGTCTTATACTTCCGGTCTTCTACGTCCTCCAGGAAGGCCCTGATTTGCTCAGGAGTCAATACCTGTATCTCCTTTTTATCTTCTCCGGGGTCTCTTGGCCTCTCAGCGTCCCTAAGCGGGTTATGGTCAAGGTACTTATGCCGAACAGCATAGGAAAGGATTTGATTCAGGGTCCCTAATACCTTCCGCAGGGTGTTGATGTTCATTTCTTGTTCTTGCTTCCTGGCAATGAACTTTTCAATAAAAGGGGTAGTTATCTGGTTAATCTTTAAACCATCCAGGTCTTTAAAATGGTTTTTCAAATGTCCCTCCCGGACTTCCCAAGAGGTAACCCTCAGTTTTGGCTTTTTATAATCCAGCCAATCTTGGGCCACCTTGGGAAAAAGAGGGGTCTTTTTTTCCGAAATATAGGATTTACTTTTTACAGACTTCCTGATTTCAATCCATTCTTCTTCGGCCTCTTCCCTTGTGGCTCCTTCCGGCATGGTCTTCCATCGCCTAACCCCCAACTGGTCATAGAAGTCAATCACGTATCGGCCTCGTCTTTTTCGAATACACGCCATGATTTCACCTCCCCCTTTTTTTAGATTTTTCTTTGGGTTTAAGATCAGCCTCTAACCCTATTAGGGCCAAATGAAGGAAAGGAGGGATTTTTCTCATCCCCACTTCCCAGCGGCCCACCGTGACAATAGTTACCCCTAAAAGATCGGCCAAACCTTGCTGGGTAATTCCGTGGTCTTCACGCCATTTTTTAAGAGCATCTATTGTCATGATTATATTATAACCATAGGTTATATGGATGTCAAGCGAAAAATTAAGGCCGATTTATTTTTCCTGATCCTTCAACCAGTCCAAAACTTCATTTAAATTAAAGCGAACATACTTTCCAACCTTCATGTGGGGGATACCGTCCTGTTTATTCCTAGTCCGGTCGTAGATCCAGCCCTTTTCTACCTTAAGAAAATCGGCCAGTTCATCTATGGTCATAAGAGAAGATAGGGTCCCCCCGGTCAAAATGGGCCTTATGGCTTCGGCCAATTCTTTGGCTAACTGATTAAGGGTTTCTGAATCTAAAATAAGCCTTGCCTCCATTACTGGTATAATCCCCTATCTCTTTCATAGATCGTTGATCCTGGCTTAACTGTGTGACTCATTCCTGCCTCTCCGTCAAAGAGAAGAACCGTATCGCTCTTAGGTGGAGGGTCTTCCACCTTTCCACGGCCTCTTCGAAGTTCTTCAATTCGCCGGTCCCTTCCCTGGCCTGTAACCATAAAACGTTGACTTGGTCTTCGGCCTGGTCAATCTCATTGGCCAAATCAGGGAAATCAGTCCGAATCATTTCCAGGGTCCCCGGCAGGTAGCTGGCCGCTGTTTCGTTAGCCGCCTTTTCAAATAACCCCCGAAGTGCCCCGGTTAGGTCTTCCGGTATCATGGATACAACTCGCCCGGTCTTTAACAAGACATCGGCCTTCTCTTCCTTCAAGTCGATCACCTGGCCGGGAACCAACTCTATTTCACCCTTTTGGGTTCTGATCCGGAATTTTTCGGTAACCCGGACCTTCATTGGATTACCTCGAAATCTTCGTCTCCCATCTCAATTATCGGAGGATTTCCCCCGGTTTGAAATAACTCGATTTGCTTGTTCCCAGTTTCTTTTTTCTTGTTCCCGAAATTTTCATTTTTTGAATTTTGGCCGGAACAAGAATAGGTTGAATAATTGTCGGTAGTTAGGTCGTTTTTATTTTTCTTGTTTTCTTGTTCCCCATATATAGTGGGAACAAGGGAACCAGAATCATTTCTCGGGTCTTTCAGGCCATATTTGAAAGGGTCTCCTTTGCCACCTTTTCCAGTTTTCAGAACAATATTTTCGGACACCATTTCACGGAGTCCCTTAACCAAAAAAGACTTCTTACCTTCAACCTGTTCGATTATCACGGCCTCCGGCTGGGGGTCTTCCTGGTTTCCCAAAAACTCAAGAATCCCCGTCTTGACTTTCTTTAAATCCATCTCGAATTTGGGTTCACCCAGGGTCATGGTCTGGGTCTCATGGTCGAAAATCAAGACGGTTTCTGGTAAGTCGTCCCCGTATCGCTGGCTTGAACTGATAGAACGATAATTGTCCTCTCCCCGGTCGTGCCTTTCTAATAAAGATAGCCGTGTCCACTGACCCATGAATGGCCGTTGACCCAAGGATAGAATCTCCTCCGGTCCGGTCCCCCTTACCGGCATGATGAACAACAAGAACATGGGTTCCGGTTTCCCTGGCCAAAGAGAGAAGGGGTTCAAGAGCATTGGTTACTTGAACATAATCATTGCCATCTTTAACCCTGGCCAACCGGAACAGGGGGTCGATGATTAATAGAACAGGCTTTTTTTCTTCAGCTACCTTCCTGATTTGAACAAGTGCGTCTTCTGGTGCAGTCGAAGCATAAATGTAAATTTCCTCATCACCAAAAGCCCCCATTTTCTTGAAATGTTTTCTAACCTCAGCCCGCTTCTCTTCAAGTGCCAAGTAAACAACCCCGCCTTGTTCGACGTCTCTTCCCATGAAGGTTTCACCCCTGGCCACCTTAAGTGATAAATTTCTGGCCCAAGTTGACTTGCCGGCCTTTGGCTTACCGACGACAGTCGAAAAACCGCTACTTGGTAAAATACCATCCAATAACCAGGATGTTTTCTCGTCTGGTTCATCAAGAAGGTCGCCCAGCTTAGTAAGGGTCATCGGTTTTGATTTGGCTTTCCCCTGATTCGGTGAAAACTCTTTCAGGCTGGCCACCCCGCTGATTTTCTCCCTGGCCTCTTTCCAGGTATGATTACAAGTCGCATGAAAGCACTGATAGTGAAGCGTTCCATTGTCCCCCTGGATAACAGAAGCCTTGCCCCCTGTATGGGAAGAATCGAAAAGGCATTCTTCCAAGGCATAGATGGTGCCTTTCCCGTTGCTTTTAATTTTGAACGGTATCCCATATTTTTCGAGATAGCCTTTTATATCGAATTGGCCAGCGCCGGAAGTGTGCGCCTGTGTCTGTTCATCAGTCTTAAATAACTTTTCGGCTTCTTTTATCGCCTCGGGTGAAAGTGTAGTTGGCATTTTTAAAAATCTCCCAAATCGTCAACATAGGCCATACGGAACGGCCTGGCCTCTCTATTATAGCCTTGTGGCACCTGGTCCCCTTTCCTGGCCGTGGTGCCGTATAGCTTCCAGATCCTGGCAGGGTTATGAACCGAAGTGTCAATTTTAACCCGGTCAGTATCGAACCTACCGGCCAGCCCTTCCAAGATGTTTTTTACAAAGTCTTGGGTCGCCTTATTCGCCGGCATATCCGGCAATCTGAAAAGAAGGTGTCCACCGTTCCCGGACATTGCCTTTATTGGTTTAGGGAACTTGAGTTTGCTGATTACCCATTCGGAAACAATCTCTCTGAGTTCTAAGGCTTCCTTTAATTCTGTATCTGATGAAGAAATTCCCGAAGGTCTAACGGGGTCAAGGTCTATGGGGAGCCAGCGGTAGGCTAAGGTATTTATGTCAGAAGTGGTCAAGTCGGATGGTTTCAGTCTATTGAAGGCCCGGCCTATTAGCCGGGAGTCGATAACTTGGAGAGTAAAATAAATTCCTTCGTGGGAAAACTTATCGGCTTTTTGAATCGCCTGGCAGAAGGCTTCATGGTTGTCAAAATAACCCGAAACGGTTCCTTTAGCAAAAACGCCACCCCAGGCATCTGACTTACCATAAACCTTAACGATTCGGACTTCAGTCACTTCGCCGGGATTATAAAAAGTGGTCCAAGCTGGTTTATCGAAGAGGGTCCAATGGACGCTTGATGCGCCATTTTTTTCAATTGACAAAAAAGGTTCTGATTTGGTATTATTCATTTAACTTAGATCCCTTTTCCAAATTTCTTTGAACCCCCTTACCCGCCCGGCTAAGGGGTTTTTCTTTGGATTTACATTTATTGAGCATCTTGATTGCTCTTGATCCAGGCCATAACATCCTTTTCATCGAATCGAAGATACTTCCCCAGTTTTATTTTTGGCAAAGCTCCCGGCCCTTTTTCCATGGCCTTCCGATAAAGCCAAGACTTCTTAACCTTCAGACCAGCAGCCATTTCCTCAATCGTTAAAAGATTTTTCACGTTGCTCTCCATGAATCTGACCTCCTAAAAATGATGTTAAACAAACAAAAAAGCCAAGGTCCATAATGCAACCTTGGCTATAAACATATCACAACGAATAGTTAAATCAAGAACTAACTAATTGAAATTATTTAATTTTATGTCAAAATGTTACATTTTGATGAACTTTTTTTTAACTGGTTTCCAAGGCGGGGGTTCATTAAGGAATTTGAAGTGGTGTTCCAATACTGTATTAATCGTATTTATAGACACCCGGTCTTTTTTGTCTTGAGATAATTTTTGAGAATTGTTTTTTATTACCGTGGCTATTTTGTTTCGAGTCATTTGGCCTATCGTTTCAACACCTTTTCTCTCCTTTAGTTGTTCCCAAAGAGTTATAATTCCTTTCATCCTTTGGTCTTTGTTGGCCCTAATTGTTTTAGTAGATTCGCTCGTTCTGTCTGTTCCCCGGCCTTCTTTATCTATCCTTGTAATTTCAACCATTACCTCCCAAATTAAACGCATGACAGCAATGTCCATCTGATAGACAAGTGAATAGGGGAGGCGTTCTTCGATGTGCTCGTAATAAAAAAACAAGAGTACAAAAAGAATTGGGATGTCTCTTGGATCTCTTATCGGGTCCCACTTTGAAGAGAGGAAAAAAGAAAAGACGGAAATCAAAAGGTCATCGGGGAAGTCGAGAAATAATTTTGTGGATAATTTTTTAATCTCTTGAATGTTACCCATGATAGGTAAATATTCCCTAATATTATTTTTGAGTAAATCTTTAAATTTTCCATAATACACCCGGTAGCCCTGGCTAAGACGAAAAGCATCATGGGTTCTATTGAACTCGAAATAGATGCTATATAGGAAGATTAGTTTGTCTGCTCTCTGCGCCGGGTTTACCCAAGTGTCGATCGGATCTGAAATTCTTTTCCAAAGAGATTGAGTCAGCCGGTCTATTTTCTCTTGAAGTTCGGTCTTTTCAGATTCAACTTTTGCCTTTTGCTTTGTTTCCTTTAAGGTTATTTTTTGCTTTTTGGGTTCATCTTTTTTTTGTCCCATTTGCGCACTCCCGTAAACTCTCGATTGTTTTTCCAAGGAAAGACCGGCGGGAATTCGGTCCTCTTCGGGAGCTATCCCTCAAGAGGATAAATTATTTCTTGATATCTTCTTCCCGACGCCATGGTTGATATATCCTCGGTTGCTTCCGGGCTAATTCCATGATTTCGGAATTTGGAGTAAGTGTACTCTGAGGCAAATTTTCCAATGGCATACCCCTTTCCTGCAAGTCCTTTTTGTCTCGCCAAGTCTGGTGTATAATCTGGTTAGAGTCGGGAGTAGTTGACCTTCTCATCGGGCTTCTTTACTCTTATATTCCTTATACCGGGAGAGTGCCCATATAATATCTTGGGGGTCATTTGATGAGGCTCCGGCTACCAATACGGCTGGACTTTGTTTTATTAATCATTCCCAATATTCTTTTGTCTTTATGATTTCTTCATAGTCAGGATGGGCTTTTAAAAGAATGGGACGTAACCTAATATCAAAGACTGGTGGTGCCTTCTTTTCTTCCCTTTTCTGAAGTGCGGCCTGATCCTCTTTTTCTTTCTGCCTTCTTTCTGTCTCACGATTTTCCATTTCCTGCTGTTGAAGCCTAAGTTGTTCTTCCTTTAATTGTCTGTCAATCAACATTTGCTGAATCATCATCTGCTGATTAACATAATTGTTAATTGTGCCGCTCCAATCCCATGGACCACCTGCATAGCAAAGTGAATAAATCAAAGAAACCAAGACCGAAAACATAAAAATAACGGAAAACCTTTTCATGATGACCTCCTTTGAGGACTTGGCTGTCAAACAAAAAACCCACTTCTCTCTTGAGAAATAGGGTCATAAACTTTCCATTATTAAATCCATTATTGTCTTGGTCCAGCGTGAATTGGACTCATGGCCGACTTGAGATAAACTATCTCGAACGGGGAGAAGTCCATGAAAAAACCACGACGAAGTGTCATAGCTACACACCTGAAGAGAAAGTTATAAACTGACTTCTTATTCGGAACCTTTTATTTTCAAACCGGTGCCATAAGGATTATTGGGGCTATCAGACTTATAAGGGCTTCCCGCACCGTATGGGTTGTTAATGCTGTCTGGTGAATATTTGTTCCCATATTTTCCGTAAGGATTTGATACCGATTCAGGGTCATAAGGATTGTTGCTCAACTTCCCTTTATAGTCCCCTTGACTATCGTATAACTTTGGTGCATCCGTAGCGTATGGATTTGTAGCAGATTTGTTGCTGTAGGGGCTCCCAAAAGTTCCATACTGATTATTGATGCTGTTTGAATTATAAGGGCTTCCCGCACCGCATGGGTTGCTTGAGGACTTAGGGGCATAAGGATTTGAACTAAAATTACCAAGATCCTCTCCCAAACAAAGATCCGAGAGCATAAGAATCAACAAAACTGATAAACACACGATTGCTTTTTTCATGAGGTCCTCCTTTTTTTGTACCTTCGTTTCACATAAGCGTTTTTAACCGGTATTTTACCCATGAATGCCAATCAATAAAATCCGGGCAATGGTTTCCTGGTTTTTTTTTCTCTCCATCCTTAGTTATTCTTCCCAAAAACAAAAAACCTCTCTGTTGAGAAATAGGGTTGGCGTTAACTATGTGTTGCCGGTCATTTGATCCCCCCTTTTTCCATCAGCGTGGCACAATCAAATCGAAAAGTTTGTCCGCCTTTTCTGGATCGAGACGCCGCAGTTCCTTGACGGCCTCCAGAGCGGCTGTCCGGTTGCCGGAAAGGGCGTAGGCGATTGCGAGGTTGTTCCAGGCTGAGGCATACTCCGGATCAATGCGCAGGGCCTGGCGTAAAGCGTCGATGGCCTCGCTGTAACGATCGAGTTCGTTGTAATTTTTCCCGAGGTTGTTCCAGGCTGAGGCATACTCCGGATCAATGCGCAGGGCCTGGCGTAAAGCGTCGATGGCCTCGCTGTAACGCCTGAGGTAACCGTAAATGACTCCGAGGTTGTTCCAGGCGTTGACATAATTAGGATTGATACGCAGGGCCTGGCGATAGGCCTTGATGGCGTCGTTGTAGCGCTTGAGGGTGCTGTAAGCGGTCCCGAGGTTGTTCCAGGCGAGGGCATCTTCCGGATCAATCCTGATGGCCTGGCGGTAGGCTTCGATGGAGTCGTTTTCGCGATTGAGTTTGCCGTAAGCGCACCCAAGACCGAACCAGGCCTCGGGATTCTCCGGTTCGCTTTTCGTCCATTTCAGGCACCAAGTAAGCATCCCCCCCAGTCTTTTTTCTCTTCAAGGGCGATGGCACGTTTTCTCCATTCAATCTGGCTGCGACCGCCAGCGACCGTTTTCCGGCCCGGCTTAATCTCCCCTATCCATTCCACGGGCATGGCGAAGTTCAGATTCTGTCCGCCTTCTATGTAAAGAGTAGTGAGGCCGACCAGACGACCTTCCCCATCGAACAGGCCCCCACCGCTCGAACCGGGGGAGATAGCCGCCGTGGTCTGAATGAAGGGTGGTGGTCCTCCCCGGAGCTGTGAAACAATACCGTCTGAAAGGGAAAGTTCCAGACCTTCCGGCGCTCCCACAGCATAAACCGGCTCTCCTACTTTAAGACCTGCCGCCTTGCCGAGTTGTGCTGGTTTCCCTTTGATACCTTTGGCATCGAGAAGGCAGATATCCTTGTCATCGTCTTCTGCATAGAGAGTGGCAGGGATAAGTTGTTTGCCCCGGCCCACCAGGTAAGAGACACCTCCTTCCACAACGTGGCAGTTAGTGGCGATCTTCCCGGAGGAAATCAGCACCCCGCTCCCCTGGCTTTTCACCTTACCTTGAGCGTCCAGTGTTTCCACGATAACAACGGCATCCTTAACTTTGTCGAAGACCTGGGCGGGTGTAAGGGCATGGACCTGTTTTAATGGCCTTTCGGACTCCACAACCCAATCAAAGGAATCCTTCTTTTTAATGGATTCCCCAAAACAGGACGAAGAGACCAAGAAATAAGAAAAGGAAAGAACAAGAGAAAAAACCAATCGTCTCATTGGCCGTGCCGTACCCCTTCTAAAATTTTTTCAAAAAAAACCCCACCTCTCTGTTGAGAAATGGGGTCTCTAATCTTCCTCCATCGACACTCCTTTGGTAAAAGGTTGCCAACATGAAAACTTGATTAAATTATTAAAGATTTCCTACCCCTTAATAGCCAAAAAGTCAATGAATTTCGCCTCCCTTTCGTTGATCCGTCAACTTAGCTCCCGTTACTTGTTCCTTCAAAAATCTGGAAACGGCCATTTTTATACCCTAATACCTGGCCTGATAGGGCTCTGAATGCCCCTTATGTTGGTTCCAGTTGTCTACGTAGATCTTGGCCAACTCCTTGGATTTGATAATCAACAGGTTTTCAGCATTCTTCTCTTCCGCTGCCCTGGTAAAATTAAACGACCCTGTTATCACAGTCTCCTGGTCGATAACCATTATTTTGTTATGGGCGATGGCACGAAAAGCCTCAATATAGACTGGAATTCCGACATTGGCCAGGAAGGTAGAGGAAGTATATTTCCCGGATCGTTGGCTTTTGTCCAATATAACCTGGACCTTTATCCCGCGTTTATGGGCTAAAAGTAAGGCCTCGGCTATCGGCTGGGAAGTAAAGGAATAGGCCTGGACCAGGATTTCTGTCTTGGCTCGGTCGATTTCCTGGATAATGGCTTCAGTGCATCCCCCCTTTGGACTGAAATAAACTTGGGTGGGGATGTTGTTGAGAGTCAGATTGAAGGGATAGGACAAAGAAGGGATAACTAATAAAATAAGAAATACAAGGTGGGGGAAAATATTTGGTCGTCTTCTCATTCTTACCTCCAGAATAAAAGGAAGATTAATCCAGATGACCTTTATTTGCAAGAGGTGTGAAAAGAATTGATAGCCCCTCCTGCTTGGAGACCTCACTCCGAGGCGTTAAAGTTCCCTAAGTACCTGCCGTGACTCCCTCAATAGCTCCGTAAAACGTCGCCGCATGGCAATTGCTTCTTTTGTCCGGCCGCCATGCTTGTACCTGCCGTGAGCCCTACCACTCAATGACTTGCCGCCGTGAAGCCTGCAACGTCCATTTTTCATTGCCGGCTGACGACACATGCCCCCGGCCCTGGTCCGTGCCCCGCATTCTATCCTTGGTATGGGGTAATGATTGCATTTCATCTTTTTCCCTCCCCCCCGGTCTTGCGCTCAACGTTGCCGACGATGGCCTGGCCTCCCGAGTTGACCGTTACATGCTCAACAAACCAGCCGGCAATGATTGGGATGCTTATGAATAAAATAAAAATCCAAACCGGAGGAACGGATTCAAAAACAGCCATAATAATACCTAATAAAATCTATTTTTTGCATAAAAAAACCCACCCAAAAGGGCAACTATTTGGTATAACAAGAGAACGGGAAACAACACTCTTGAAGACCCAGTAACCCAATGGGTGGGAGGAAAGATGAATCATACTACGGATGGAAAGAAAAGCAACCCCAAAATCGATCAGGTAGAAGTAACGGATAACGTGTTGACGAGTCGAGCGGGATTGACGTTGTTTGTTCGTTATTTGAGAAACATCGGCCTGTTTCCATACCTGGAGGAGTTTTTTGGCCCGGTGCGCAAGAGTGGTAAAGGGCAAGCCATTACAGAGATATTTAAGCAATTGTTCTGTTTTTTGTTGGATGGGACCAGTCGGCATTTGGTTTATTTTGATACGCTCAAAAAAGACGAGGGCTATGCCCAGACCATTGAGACCGATAGCTCCCAAATGCTTTCTTCGCATGCGATCAAGCGATTTTATCAATCCCTTTTGTTTCACTGGACCCATTTATTTCGCCAAGTGTTGCTGAGACTTTTTGGATGGCGGCTTCAAATAGCAAAACCCGCGGTGATCATCCT
>CAWIRY010000193.1:0-17952 GCA_963838485.1 uncultured delta proteobacterium
GGGGAAGGAACTTTATGGACCTGATCCCATCCCGCAAAACGGGTGTATCCGGATAGGTGGCCCCCTGACCTTCAAAGACATCGAAGATGAAGCGGGCCATATCCTCTTTTTCCTCCAGGTTCATCCCGGCCATGGGTTCGTCAAGAAGCAGGACCTTCGGCTCCAGGGCCAAGGCCCTGGCCAATTCCACCCTTTTACGCATCCCGTAAGACAGCAGGCTGACGACCTTCTTTCTGACCGGAGCTATTTCCAGAAAGTCGATAATCTCCTCGACCACCTGGCGGTGTCTGATCTCCTCTTTACGGGCCCAGCCGAAGTAGAGGGCCCCCATGAGGAAGTTTTGCTTCATCAGCACATGCCGGGCGGCCATGATGTTGTCCTGGGTGCTCAATCCGGTGTACAGTTCGATATTTTGAAAGGTTCTGGCAATGCCGAGGCGGGCCAACTTATCCGGGCGCAGGCGGGTGATTTTTTGACCTTCATAGAAGATCTGGCCCTTTTGGGGTTTATAAAAACCGTTGATGCAATTGAGGAAGGCGGTCTTGCCGGCGCCATTAGGCCCGATGATGGCCAGTATTTCCTTGTCCCTGACGTCTATACTCACGTCGGTCAGGGCGCTGACTCCGCCGAAGCTGAGCGAGATGTTGTCTATTTGAAGTTTAACCTGATCCGTTTCCACCGGTCATAAACTCCTGATTAAGACCGTCTAATACGAAAATAGCGGTTCAAGGTTCAAGGTTTAAGGTGTAAGGAAAACCCGAAAACCCAGTTAAAACCCCAGGGCGTTAATCCGTTCCAATGCGGGAGCGTGGAAACGAGGGTGCATAGGGGTTGGCCTCTTTCATCTTTAACTTTCATTTTTTGTTTTCATGCTTCGTGACGCACATCAAAGGCATGAGGGTTCATATAACTTTCGCATACACTGGGACCCTGAAAAAGTCAATATTTAAAATATCAAACTTCATAATATCAATTTATTTAAGGAACGGCTTCCTGATTTCCCTTTTCAGGATTTTGCCTGTGGGCGTCTTGGGAAGTTCACTCACGGTCACATAATCCTTGGGTATCTTAAAGGGAGATAACCGGGACTTAAGAAAAGTTTTAATGGTTTCAGGGACCACCGAACGGCTCGGTTTGGGGACGATAAAAGCGGTCACCCGTTCACCCCATTCCCGGTCGGGAAGCCCGACGACCGCACACTCCTCCACATCAGGACTGGTATAGAGCACCTCCTCCACCTCCCGGGGGTAGACGTTTTCCCCTCCGGTGATGATCAGGTCTTTGAGGCGGTCCACCAGGAAAAGATAGCCCTGGGAGTCGAACAAGCCGATGTCTCCGGAGCGGTACCAGCCGCCTTCCCAGAAGACGGAACGGGTCACCTCGGGATTATTTAGATAACCCTTCATGACATTGCGCCCCCGAACACAGATTTCGCCTTCCTGCCCGGGACTCAGTTGATTTCCGGCCTGATCCCGGATCTGGATTTCCACCCCGTGGATCGGCTGTCCCACCGACCCGACCACATGCCGGTAATAATGATTATAGGTGACCGGCATGCCTTCGGTCATTCCGTAAGACTCGGCGATGGTCAGGCCGGTACGTTCTTTCCATTGTTTGACGACCTCCCCGGCCAGGCTGGCTGCGGCCGAAAAACAATAGCGCATCTTCCCCAATTTTTCCTCCAGGTTAGGGAGGGCCAGGAGGCGGATATAGATGGTGGGTACGGCATAGAACTTGGTAATCCGGCCGGCAGCCATGGCCTCCAGAATCCGTTCCAGGTCGAAGGCCGGCAAGACTTCCAGGCATCCGGCGCTTAAGATCGTGCTATTCATGATATGGATCTGGCCGAAAACGTGGTTGAAGGGCATAAAACAAAGGGCTTGATCGGTTTCCAGGGACCGCTCGAAAAAGGCCACGCTGTAACTGGCAAAATTGATGTATTCGTGGGCCAGCATAACCCCCTTGGGGACGCCGGTGGTGCCGCCGGTGTAGAGGATGGCGGCCGTATCGTTACGATCTCTGTCCACGGTGATGAAGGAACCCGCCCCCATGGCCAGCAGATCCGGCAGGTCGAGATCCCCGCCGGGGCAGATGATCTTCTCGATTCCCGCCGAGGTCCTTAAGGACGAAAGATCGGCAAGCTTGGCCGCGGTGCTGAAAATAAAGCGGGGTTTGGAATGGTTGACTAAGAGGGCCAGTTCGTCGCCGACAAGCATCCCAGAAAGGGTGACGGCCACGGCCCCGGTCTTGAGCACACCAAAATAAAAGCTGATCCAGTCGGCCGAGTTGGGGGCGCAAAGTCCGATATGGTCCCCTGGCCTGATCCCCGATTGAATGAGGGCTGCTGCTACCCGGTTGGAGCGATCGTTCAGTTGCCCATAGGTCCACTCCCAACCATCCTGACGGACGGCCGGATGGTCGGGAAAGAAAAAGGCCGATCGCTCCAGGTTGTATGCAAGATTCATATCAGGGCTCCAATACAAGGATCTGTTCCAGCCCTTGATCGACAAGTCTTGTTCATTTTATTTTACCTTTAGTGCGAAAATAGATTTGAAATCGCCCTTAATCTTTGTCGAGGCTCTGTAGGGGCGGGTTTAAAACCCGCCTCTACGGTTATTTTCATGCTTCGTTGTGCTCCAGCGGGGCATGAGGGTTTAATAAGAAAAGTGGGTATGCACTTTACTCAACCGACCACAAGATGTAGAATGTGGTCATGGAAGAGCCAAGGCACCCCGTTTCTGGGATTGATTATCCTGGAACAATCCAGGACTTTGATAAATGGTTTAGCAACGAAAATGCTTGCCTTGAATATATTGCGAAACTTCGATGGCCTCAAGGCTTTATTTGCCCCGGCTGTGCAGAAAAAGCTGACCAGCCGTCCTTGATGGGGCGTGGTCTTTTCCTTTGCCGAAAATGTAAACGGCAAACGTCCATTACTGCGGGAACTTTGTTTCATGGGAGTCACAAACCCCTTCGGACGTGGTTTCTGGCTATGTGGTTTGTGACGAGTCAAAAACATGGAGCCAGTGCCCTCGGATTGAAAAGGGTCCTTGGTCTTGGCAGTTATAATACGGCCTGGACTTGGCTTCATAAACTGCGTCGTGCGATGGTGCGCCCCGGACGGGATCAGTTGACCGGAGAGGTTGAAGTAGATGAAACCTACGTGGGGGGAGTCGGGAAGAAGGTCCGTGGGCGAGGTGCTGAACGAAAGACGATCGTGGCCATAGCGGCGGAAGTGCGTGGTCGTGGACCAGGTAGAATTCGTATGGCCAAAATTCCTGACTTGTCGGCACCAAGCCTTCGGCGATTCGTTAGAGATAACGTGCAAAGGGGAACCGAGCTTCGAACGGATGCCTGGTCTGGGTATAAAGGTATAGAGGGTATGGGCTACAAACATATGATCACAAATATCTCGGATAGCGAAGATCCTGCTCATGTTGTTATGCCCCGTGTTCATCGTGTGGCATCCTTACTTGACCGATGGTGGCTTGGCATTCATCACGGTGCGATCAGGCCGTCGCATCTTGATTACTATCTCGATGAATTTACGTTCAGATTTAACAGGCGGACATCCAAGGCCCGTGGCCTACTCTTCTATCGCCTGATGGAGCAGGCCATAGATTATCATCCCGTGCCACGCAAAATGATTATAGGTGGCCAAACACAACATATGGTAGATGGTTGAGCAAACTGCATACCCACTATAAGAAATATTCACGGCCTTTTTAAAAATCTCCGTAGGGACCGATTTTAAACCGGTCCCTACAAGGGGTTTCCATGTTTCGCGGCGCATATCCTGGGCAGGCAGGAATGTTTTCGTTAACAGGCTGCCCCCCAATGAGGATAGAGCATTTCAAATTTTTGGTTAAACGTCTCCATCGACAGACCGCAGCTCGACCCAAGAATCAGGCCGCCGTTTTTAAACTCGGTTTCCGCCAGGCCGATTTCCTGTTGCATCCTTTCCCTGCTCCAGGTCAGAGGGTCTATGTGTCCCATGAAACATACCTTTTGGCCGAACTCCTCGGTCAACTGGTGAAGGTCCTGCCCTGCCTGGGTATCCACGGGGTGGATGCAGTCGATCCGGGCCTGGATCAACAATTCGATGATCTTCCGGATATCCCCGTCGGAATGGAAAAAAGCAAACATCCCCTGGCCCTTGATGATTTCGGTCATGGCCTTGTATATGGGCCAGAGGGTATCCCGAAAATAGTCGAAAGAAAAATAAAGCCCTTGATTTCCGGCAATGTCGTCCGTTATGGCCATGGCCTGGAAGCCGTTGATCCGGGCCGATTGGACTATTTTTTCCAAATCGGTCAACATTTCCTGGGCTATTTCGGCGAGTGACGCCGGGTTTTTTATGGTAGTTGCCATGGCCTTTAAAAATCCCTGCCGGGCTACCAAGCCGGAAACCGGTCCGTTGATACAGCCGACCATAAAGTACGGTTCAAGGACCCGGTAGGCCCCCTCATCTAAAAGCGGTTGGGATTTTTCCGGAACCAATTCAACTCCTATTACCGAAAGCCCCAGACGTTCGGCCGCCCCTTCTAATTGCTTTATATAGTGCCCTTGGTGACGTCTGAAAAAATGATCGAGAAAATCGCTGTTAATGAACAGCTCGCCCCGGGGCACAAAGGCTGTTGGCCGATGGTTCAGGACCTTGGCCACGGTCTCAATGGGCAGAGGCACTTTTCAACTTTCGGAAGTAGGCCGTATAGCGCCTGGCCCTGGGATCCCGGCCCAGCAAAAGATCGGCCCCCAGAATGGTCGGTTTCATCCTGGCGGCATCTACAATGGCACAGGTGAGTCCGGCCTGAATAGCTAAGGAAAGAAAGACCGCATTGACGATCGTTCGTTTAGGCAGCCCGAAAGAGACATTACTGGCCCCGAGGACCTGATTAAGGCCCCAGTCCTGTTTTACCTTTTCCATGGTCTCCAGGGTAACCCGCACCGCCTGATCACTCACCGCACTCGACTCAGCCACGGCGTCGACCAGGATGTCCTCTACGTCGATCCCCTGGCTCGCCGCCCGGTCGAGGATCCCTTTGATGATTTCCACCCGTCTGAGCGGTTCCCTGGGAATGCCGGTCTCATCCGAGGCCAGGACGACCGCCGCCGTCTGATATTTCTTGACCAGGGGCAGGACCTGCTCCAGCAGAGGAGCTTCCCCGCTGACCGAACTGATGATCGGCTTGCCACAGCCCAACTGCAAGGCCTTCTCCAGGGCCAGGGGATTGCGGCTTTCCAGGCAAAGCGGGACGTCCACCGTTTGTATGACCGCCTCCGTCACCCGGGGCAGAACGGCTTCTTCGTCCAGGCCGAAGGCGGCCACACTGATCATCAGGATATCGGCCCCGGCCTCCACCTGTCTTCTGGCCTCCTGGCGGATGGGCTCCATATCACCGGCCTTCATGGCCTCTTTAAGGATGCCCTTTCCGAAGGGGTTGATCCGCTCGCCGATCAGGATGGTGGGGTGACCGTCCCCGATGATGACTTCTTTACCCTGAGGACTTAAGAGGTGTGTTTTCATGCTCCCTTTCTCTCACAAGTACCAGATCATCCCTGCCGTCATTCCGTAATTCCAAATTAACAAAATGCGGAAAAACTCTTTTTTACAGGTTGCTCAAAAAGGTCAAGATACAAGGCGCCCGAAATCCTGAGGAATGAGGCGTACTTTGAGTACGTCGCAATGACGATGGATGAGGGCAACACAGTAGATGGGCCTTTTTCAGCAAGCTGTTAATAAACCCCATACTCCCTGGTGAAATCAAACATGGCCCGCACATTCTCCGGTTTGGCATCATCAAGGCCGGTGGAAGCGTCCATAATATATCCGCCGCCCCGGCCGACGGTATCGATCAATTTCTTGCAACAGGCCCGGACGTCGTCCGGTGTACCCGTGACCAGGATCGAGAGCGGTACATTCCCCCGGATGCAGACCGTATCCCCCAGGATTTCTTTGGCCTTGAACAGGTCGGTGGCCTCGAAGGCATAGCAGGCCTTACCAATCGGGATGTCCTTAATGATATCCAACCGGGAATTGCAATTGCCTTCCCACAGCGGGCAGGGGGTCAGACCTTCGTGGATCAGGGCCACCATCAGCTCCCGGAGGGTTGGCCAGAAGAATTTTTTAAATTGCTCCTTAGACATAAAGCCGTCCAGACCTTTATGGATGGGGATGAAGACCCTCGGGATCCCGGAAGCCCTGGCGGCATTGACGCCCATCTCGATCATGATGGGCAGGAGTTTCTCGCAAGCCTGGATCACCTTTTCCGGCCTCCGGTACATGTCGAGCATCTGGCCCCTGGTCCCCCGGAAGAAATCACCCAGGGTATCGAAGGGGGCCTGGCAGAGGCCTCCCACTTGAATGGGAAATCCCAGTTCTCTGGTCCTTTGAATGTATTTCCGGGAGTAAGCGGAAACCTGGGCCGATTTCTCCCCGGCCTTCTTGAGCACTTCCAGGGCCTCGGCCATTTCCGGGGAGCTGAAAGGGGCGAAGCCGTGGGGGGTGCCCATATAATAGGTAATAAAGCTATGGAGGGGTGGAATTTTTTCAAAGGCCTTCAAGGCCCCGTAAATACGCGGCCAGAAACGTCTGACCATGAAATCGGTGGGGTCGAGCAGGAAGTGATCATACTCCTCGGCCTTCATATATTCCCCTTCGACGAACTGGTAAGTGTCGTTGGAAGAAAGGCCGTGACCGGGCCAGACCAGGGCTTTAAAATCAAGCGTCTCCAACAGAGGACCCAGGAAACGCAAAGGAAAGGGATTATGGGCCATATCCATGGGAAAGTCGGATAAAGCTTTCTCCTCGGACTTCCAGAGTTTTTCCGGATCGTACATGACCTCTTGGACGGTGAAGCCGGCATATTTGGCCGGGAAAAATCCGAAGAAGAACATGACGGGTATTCGATCCGGTATTTTAAGAGAGATGGCATCCAGGACCCTTTGCTCCCTTTCCCGGTAGAGTTCTTCAGGAGTTTTCATTTCTTTTCTCCCTCCTATTGCCCGATCCACTGTTTACAGAGATTAACTGCTGCTGCGGCATCCTTGCCGTAGGCATCGGCCCGGGCGTATTTCCTGACTTCCTCATCCATCTGACCGCCGCCGATCATGATTTTAACCTTATCCCGCAAACCCGCTTCTTCTATGGCCCTGACGGTCTTCTCCATGGAATCGAAGGCCAGGGTGAGAAAACCGCTCAGGCCCACGACCTGGGGCTCAAATTCCTTGATCTTTTCCACGAAGACCTTAACCGGCACGTTGATACCCAGGTCCAGGATATCGTAGCCGTTCACATCCAGCATAAAAGTGACGATGTCCTTACCGATGTCGTGGATATCCCCGGCCACGGTGCCGATCAGGACCTTGCCCTTTTTTTGGGAAGCTTCCTCTTTTTTAAGAAGGGGCTTGACTTTCTCCGAGATGGTTTTGAGGATCTCACCGGCCAGGACCAGATCGGGGATAAAGTATTCCTCGGTCTCAAACCGCTTGCCCACGAACTCCATGGCCGAGCGGGCCTGGTCCAGGATTTTCAAGGGGTCGGTCCCCTGGTGGAGTAATTCTTCGACCAGTGCATAGGTTTCTTTCTCTTTCAGGTCGGCCATCAGATTGATCAGGCTTTCGTTCATAGAGGCTCCTTGTTTAATACATAAATAGTGTCCATCCGGAAAAGGCAATGTTCCGGATGGAGCGGTCAGCCGTCAGCTTTTAGCTATCAGCAAAATCCTTTACCATTAACGGGTTAGCTGAATGCTGATCGCTGAATGCTGTAAGCTTCATCCGGAAATTCTAATTTCCGGATGAGAACTAAATAGATTTTAAACCGCCCTTAATCTTTGTCAAGGCTCTGTAGGGGCGGGTTTAAAACCCGCCTCTACGGTTATTTTCATGCTTCCTGGCGGCCTGAAGGGGCGCGAATGCTTAATACTCAATTACTTTCGGAATAAGAATTCGGCGTCACTTTTTTCGTTATTCCCGAAGGTCTTTATCGGGAATCCAGTGGTTTTAGCCGGTTTTCCGTCGCTTGGATTCCAGCTTACGCGGGAATGACGTTCTGCACGTTCATAACCTATGTTCCGCAAAATTTTTTTACGCTTCGTCGCCGATTGGTTTATTGTTTCATTGGTATAATGATTAATTGAACTAAAAAATTATGTCAATGAAAATTTTCTATTGAAAAATATTTTTTTATTTTCTATGCTGCCCCGGTAGAGAAGGAAATTATGCAGAAATTTAAGCCCATAAAACAGATGCGGGTTTCCGAGGAAGTTGCCGGGCAACTCAAAGAGTCCATCATGGTCGGCCATTTCAAGGCCGGGGACCGCCTGCCTCCCGAACGGGACCTGGCCGAGTCCTTTCAGGTCAGTCGGGTGGCCGTTCGCGAGGCCCTGCGGTCATTAGAAAATTCCGGTTTTATCCAGACCCGCCAGGGAGCGACCGGAGGGGCCTTCGTTACCGATCTTAGTTTCAAACACCTATCCAACGCCTTTGTCGATCTCTTTTTGTCGGAAAAGATCTCCATCCCTGAAATGTACCAGGTCAGACTGCTCATCGAACCCGAAGTAGCCAGGCAGGCGGCCCAAAAAATGACCCAGAAATATGCCCAACGACTCCGGACGGCCCTGGAAGTGGAAGAAGAACCCATAACCTCCCTGGCCCAGGACATGGAACGAAAGACGGCCGTTCATTTCATCCTGGCTGAAATGTGTGGCAACCGTTTTTTTGAGGCTATGATCCGGTCTTTTGTGGAGCTGACCTTGAGGGTCGTTCAGATAGCGGCCGAGCCGGATTTTCCCTATATCCACCCGGCCGGGATGCACCGGCCTATTGTCGAGGCGGTCTTGGCCGGTAACCCCCATAAGGCCGCTACGGTCATGAAAAAACACGCCGTCGAGTTCGGCAAGATCCTGATGAAGATGGAAAAAACCTTCCGAAAAAAGAAAGCCGTTTCTTCCGTATAACTCTCCTCTTACCTGACATCAGGCCTTCACGGCAAAGGGATTCAAAAAAAATAAAGTTCGCACTTCGGCATTTACCGGGTTACGACCTACTTCAAGGGGGGAACCGGTCTGGACGATCTTGCCCTGGGAGTAGACGATGATCTTATCGGCAACGGCATAGGCCTCCAAGAGGTCATGGGTCACCAGGATTACCGGGATATTAAATTCCTGCCGGACCTCTTTTAGAAATTTTTGCATCTCTAATCGCAAGGGATTATCGAGGGCCGAGAAGGGCTCATCTAAGAGGAGCAGGTCGGGCCGGCGGATAAGCGCCCGGGCCAGGGCCACCCTCTGTTGCTGTCCGCCGGAGATTTCAGAAGGATATCTGGCTTCCAGACCGTCCAGGTGGAAGGCGGCGATCATCTCTCTGCTCCGCTCTTCCCGTTGCGCCTTTTTCAGGTCCCCCGCTCCATAGAGGATGTTTCCTTTAACCGTCATGTGAGGAAATAAGGCCAAGTTCTGAAAAACATAGCCGATGGACCGGTCCTGGGGGGCGAGGTTGATTTCCGATCGGCTGTCGAAGAGAATCCTGTCCCCTGAATAAATCCACCCTTCATCCGGTCTGATCAAACCGGCCATCAACTGCAGGGTCATAGACTTTCCGGCCCCGGAAAAGCCGAAGAGAACGGACATTTCATTTTCCATGGCCCACTCTATATCAAGGTTAAATCCATTGACTTGCTTGCGAAGTTTAAGCGACAGGCCCATTAGATGCTTTTCCTGCTGTACCGGTTGGCCAGATAAAGGAAAGATCCGGAAAGAAGGGTTAAAAAGAGGACCAGAATGTTTGCTTTTGACCAGTCGCCGCTGCCGGCCATGGTATAGATGGAAAGGGGCAGGGTGTTGGTTTTCCCCGGAATGTTCCCGGCGATCATCAGGGTGGCCCCGAATTCCCCCATGGCCCGGGCAAAGGAGAGTACCGTTCCGGCGATTATCCCCTTCTTGGCCAGGGGGATGATGACTTTGACCACCGTCTCCCATTCCGAATGCCCCAGGGTATAGGAGGCATTGATCAGGGTTCGATCCACCGATTCCATGGCCGCCCGGCTGGCCTTGATCATCAGAGGCAGGGCGACCACAAAGGAGGCCAGGACGGCCCCGTACCAGGTAAACATAAGGCTCCAGCCCGTCCAGGCATAAAGGAACCTTCCCAGTGCCCCCCTCCGGCCGAATAAAATAATCAGGTAATATCCGGTAACGGTCGGCGGCAGGACCAGTGGAAGGGTGAAGAGGACATCAACCAACTCCTTTCCCCTAAAATTCCTCCTGGCCAGGAAGTAGGCAATGGGTATGCCTGTGACTACTATAAAACAGGTTGCCGCCAGGGCCACTTGAAGGGAAAGGCGCAAGGAGAACCAGGTCGAATCATCCATCATTTCGTTTTTCCTGGAACGTTTTTAAATCCATACCGTTTGAGAATATCTTTCCCTTCATTGGATAGTACCAGGGCAATAAATTCATTGGCCAGGCTTTCCTTTTTCGTCCCCTGAATAATCCCTATGGGGTAGAGGATCGGTCGATGGCTACCTTCGGGGGCCGTCACAATTATTTTGATCTCTTTGGATCGGGCCCGGGCATCCGTTGAATAGACTAAGCCGGCATCGCATTCTCCCCGGGCCACATAATCCAATGCCTGCCTTACATTTTCGGACAGGATCAATTTGTCCTTCAACCCCTGCCAGAGATTGAGGCTGGTTAAGACCTCTTGCGCATATCTTCCGGCCGGAACGGTTTTGGGATTTCCAATGGCTATTCGTTTGAAGCGCTCGTCTTTCAGGTCTTGAAAAGATTTCCCCTGAATGGGGGAGTTATTCGGCACAATCAGGACCAGGGTGTTGCCGGCAAAATTAATTTTGGAGTCAGGACGGATCAGCCCCTGATGATCGAGAACCTCCATGTCTTTGAGGGCGGCCGAAGCAAACACATCCACCGGGGCCCCGGCCGTTATCTGCCGGGCCAGATCCCCCGAGGCGCCGAAATTAAAGAGCACCTTAACCCCTTTATGCCGGCTTTCAAAAATATGTCCCATTTCTTCAAAGGCATTTTTCAAACTGATGGCGGCGGAAACGGTCAACTCGTCTGAAGCCGGATAGACATTCGGCGAGAGGACTGGAATGAGTGAGAGCATGAGAAGACAGAGGCTGATTTTTTTGATGAAGGTCATTGATTCCTCTTGATTTTAGATTTTCTTGTCCATGGCCGACAAGTCCTTCAGCCAGGTCAGGGCGGCTTCAGTCTGGGATAGGCGAAATCGCAGGGCCTGGATTTCCATAAAAGCTTCCATCGACTTGGCTTTAGAATACATCCTCCGGCATTTTTCTTCCAATAGGGCCATCTGGGCCTTAATAAGCCGTCTTTCCGAGCCCCGGCCCAGTGTCCGGGCGAAGTGGAGCTTGCAAAGAAATTCCAGCCGCAGATCGCGTACGTGCGGAACCGGCCGATGCACCCAGTCCTGAAAGACCTTCATCCCGGCCGAGGATAGGGTGTAGATTTTTCGGTCCGGCCGGTTTTCCTGGGCCCGGCGCTGATGGGTGATCAATCCTTCCTGCTCCAACCGGGACAGGAGGGCGTAGACCTGGCTCAGGCCCAAGGTCCGGATAGCCCCTAAATTCTCGGAAAGATAGTGATACAGATCGTATCCGTGGGCCGGCCCCTTCTCCAGGGCACCCAACACGGCATATTCCGCGGGGTTGCGATCACTTTCCTGAAAGGTATTATTTTTATATTGATTATTCATGATGTGAATATATATTCCCATAGCACCCCCTGTCAACTTTTTTTTAACGGCCGGATTGAATCATATTAAATGTTACCAGGGGAGTGAGGGAGGAAATTCTGTCTTTCTCCTTGACCGTGCCTTTTTCTTTCCTTATACTCTTTCACCAAAAAGGAAATTTTTATCGAACAAACGGTGCGCGCGGGTGCCGGGGATGCGAGGCGCTTTGTTCGCCGGTCTATTTCGGCGAATGCAATACGGACCGGTCGGCCAATCGCGTTTTGAGAAGGGAGGCCCAAGATGGACTATATTCGCTATATCGAGAAAACCCATGAATACTACCGCGGTCTAGGCTACGATAAAACCTACAACTACGCTTATAACGAGGACATCCCCTTCACGCGGCCGAAGAAGCCGCTCTCGGAATGCCGGGTGACGCTGGTGACCACAGCCTCATTCCTCCTGTTGAGTGAGGAAGGCCTTCCATTGGAAGAGCCCCGAATGATCGGCACCAATGAGCTGGAGGTGTTCACGGCGCCCAGCGACTGGCCCGCCGCCCGCATCCTGTCCACCAGCGAGGATCACGACCGCTACCAGACGGACATGAACGACGTCAACGCCTTTTTTCCCACCACGCGGTTGCGGGAGTTCCTTAAGGAAGGGGTATTCGGAAGCCTGAGCAGAAACTACTACCGGACCCTACCAAATTACAGCCACCGAAAGACAACGGAGGTGGACGGACCGGAAATCCTCCGGCAGTGCAGAGAGGACCTCGTGGACGTGGCTCTACTGACGCCCGTCTGACCCATCTGCCATCAGACCGTGAGTCTGGTTGCCCGAGTTCTGGAGGCGGGAGGCATCTCCACTGTCACCTACACCAACGCGCGGGATATCGCCGCCAGCGCCGGTAACCCGCGACAGGTTTTTCTCAACTATCCCCTGGGCAACCCGGCGGGACGGCCCCATGATCCGGAAAATCAGCGTAACGTCCTACGGGCCGGGTTGAAGCTGCTGGAAGAGGCCGACAGGTCGGGGATCATCGTTGATCTGCCCTATGTGTGGTCCGAAAGCCGGGCATGGATGGAAAAATTCATGACCGCCGAGCAGCCCTTTGTTTCTGAGAATGCGGAGGCCCAACGGCAGGAACTGCTGCGGAAGGCACGGGAGCAGAAGGCCAGGCAATTGCGGTAGGCCCAGGAAAGTGACTAAAGTGAGTGAAGTGATCTAACGCTAAGTCCATCGATTCATAAATTCGATCTCGAATTTATTCCCTCAGGGGTAAGTGCTGAGGGAGCAGTTATCGTAATCGGCCCTGAAAAATACGTTACCGTATTTGCGAATCGAAGCACCAAGGAAGAACCCAAAAGGAAACGATATGGGAGAGCGGCAAATCACCGTGTATTCGCAACCCTTCTGAGGCCCCTGTACCGCACTGTCAGAGTATCTGACCGGCAAAGGGGTTGAATTCGTGAGAAAAGATCTGATGATCGACGAAGCGGCTCGCGATGAACTGTTCAGACTGGGCGTTCGCTCCGCACCCGCCCTGGTGATAGACGGCGAAGTGGTCATTGGGTTTGACAAGGCACGTATCAATGCCTTGTTGAACCTTTGATCCGGGCGGTTAGGCGCCCTATCCCGAGAAGCCAATCAGGGGCAGCGGCAAGACGCTGACGGCCTTTCTCCGGGCTACCAACTGGCCACCGGGGCCTGGGTTACAGGCCAGACGTGCGTCGTCTGAGTTTTGTCGTTAATAACACTTAACCGATCGAAGGCTCCCTTTAGAACTCAGCCGCTATATTTGGGAATCTCTAAAAATCTATCCGATGCCTGATTTCAGATATGAAAAGGTGGGCTACCGCGGCGCCGTCGGTGGCAAGCCCTCGTTCGCATCCCTACCATACGGCAGATAAGGGTAGGCTTCGGGCTTGATCTCCGCGATGACCTCCTGAAGTGGGGGAGCTCCGGGGCTGATGGCGACGGGGACGGGTCGCTCGGCTTGCGCGACAGAGAGAACCTGTTTCCAGTCCACTGCCGGGCGCCCGGGGGCGTCCAGCTTGTCCGGCAGTAGGCGTGTCACCGCAGCCACGGCACGGGTCAACGGGTTTTCCTTGGTGGGATAATCGGCAAGCGGTTTGAAGGCCGCCATGTATAACTGACCGCCGCGCATGCCGACCACGAAGGGGTCGTTGGTGATGCGCACGGGCGTTCCCACCGGCAACGCGGGAAAGAGTTGGGCGGCGTCTTCCGGGTACAGGTGAAAACAGCCGTGGCTCGTACGCATGCCCACCCCCCACGGCTCGCTGGTTCCGTGAATGAAAATTTCGGGAAAACCCGTCTGCATCGCAAGCATACCCATCGGGTTGTCTGGCCCGGGTGGAAAATAGCTCGGGAATTGCGACTCCCCCTCTTTACGGTGATCCTCCTGAATGCTCTTCGGCACGATCCAACTGGGATCCCGGTATTTGGCGATGATGCGCGTGCGGCCCAGCGGCGTCGGCCACCCCGGGCGGAAAATGCCCAACGGGAAAGTCATCACCTGCGGCCCCTCACCTTTTTTCGGCTTAGGGAAATAATACAACCTACGCTGCGGCACGTTGATCACGATACCTACCCAGGGCTTGGGCGGCAGGATGAATTCGGTGGCCACCACGATCTTTTGGTGTTGATCGGGCACCCAGACGGATACGCCGGGATTGGCCGCCACGATCTCTTTGTATCCCAAGTCGTAGTGACGCGCGATGTCGAACAGCGTGTTCTTGCCGATGTCGGTTACGATCCGGACGTGGCCGACAATGGTGTTGCCGTCTGCAGGCAAAGCAAATGTAGCGGCCTGTGAGCTCACCGCCACGGTGCTGGCCCAACCCGCCGCGAGAACAAGCAAGGCAAATCCCGTAAAACGCCTCAGTTTTGCTAATATGGCGTGGTCCAACGCCGAGCTTTTAATTTTCACCGACTTTTATCCTTAATCCTGTTTCTGTTAAGCTTAAATATTTTTAAAAAATCTTCGATGCCTTGGACTGGCTGGGTGCCATGATTTCTCATATCCCTGACCAGAGAGAACAAATGGTTCGATATTACGATTTTTTTCATTTCAATAATAACGTTTCTTGGCTGCTCCGTCAAAAGGAAAAAGGACCTACTTTCCTTTTCGAGTGAAAAGAGTAAAATAACATTCTTTCTGGCTCCAACCTCCCTCCATACCAAATCAAGGCCCCCTAAAACGGCCCTTACCCTCACTATAAGCAACCATAATAAAATCACTATTTCCCTTAAAAAAGTCTAATCCATAAAGAATTCATTAAATTTTAAATTAGAAATGCCGATAAATAGTCAGATGGCTGTCTCTCTGACTTAATAGGCCAGGAAAGCTTATTTAAGGATAAAAATATGCCAAAACTTAAAAATATGGAAGAATATAATCCTTATTTGTTTGGGAAAGTTCCAGGGAAAGCCGACGATAATCCTAAAAAATTCAGCAATGAATTATATTTCTATATAGGAGTTTTCGTCATCTTGATCATTGTAGGGATATCCATGAATATACCGATTTCGGGTCCTATCAAGAATATGTTGGGGATAAAATCGGATATTCAGAATCCCTCACCCATTCCAATTAAACTAGAAACCAAAGCCTATCACCAGAAATTCATCAACGAAATCCTTCCCTTAATGATAGAAAGTATGAATCGAGTCACCGAGGTCCACCACTTTGGCCACTCCCAACCCAAGACTGCGCAGGAGCTTTATTCGGCCCAGAATTACCTCAAAGAAGCCCATCTAAAATTCAGATCCATTTCCCCTCCAGAAGAATTTCAAAGTTTTCATGCACTTATGGGATTAGCCTTAGATAATTATTATAAGGGAATACAATTAAGTTTAGTGGGGGTAAATAGCAATAGATCGGATTTTATATTGAATGGGGAAAAAAAGATTGAAGAGGGGATATCTCTTGTCAGGACCTGTACAGACGAAATTAACAGGATTAAACTGGGACGATTAAACATTAATGAGGATTATCAGTCCAGATATTAGGGGATAAATATGGCTTTATGCAGATGTTTGGAGAAACATGCCTGGCCAATTCGTATACTTTAAGCCTTTATCACCTGAATAAAGGAGGAGTCATGCTGCCGGAAAAACAAAATAAGGCCTTTACCGAATTTTATAACTCGGCCAAAAACAATGATATCCTGGATTCCAAAACGACCCTGATGATCCATATGGCCGCTTCCATGGCCGTGGGCTGTTATCCCTGAATGGATCACTACCTTGGCGTAGCCAAGGAGGAAGGGATTTCTGAGAAGGAAATTGGGGCCGTTCTTTCCATTGTCATGGCTGTCTCCGGCGGCCGGGTCCGGGCACAGTTTCGGGAGGTCCGATCTAAAAATCAGAAAAAGCAGAAGGCAAAATAATCCTTTTTTTGTCACAGATCGTTGGCCGGATAACCCCAATTCGCTTCATATGAATCAACTCCTTAGTTCATCATTGTCCCATAAAGTTTAAAGAATGGCGTTAAACAGGAAACCCACCGTCAAAATCCCTAAAAGCGGCTATCAATCTCGGTTTCAGCACTTTTCTCAGGATAATCGTCTCTGGGAGGGACAGCCCGAACCTGCGTTTCACTGGAAGCCAGCATTATCGGAGATCCGCTCCAACGAGTTGGGTACTGTCTTGCGCCCTATCATTATCCAATTTTGGGGGTTGAGATCACTGATCCCTCACTGTCTTGGGCTACACCTTGTCTGTTGGGTTTTTGTAATCTGAAAATTAGATAAGTTAAGTTTCACTTTTGTTTCGATTGCGGCCTCCAACCCTTGTGACTTCCAATGTTCCAGTTCCGGACAATTAGTTGGGGTTGCTTCTCCGGTCTCCATCCAATAGACGAGCAAATCATCCTTACTTTCTTCTGGGTCTGACCAAAAGCCTTCATAGACTTTCTTCCGCTTTGTTAAATCCCAGATCAGAAGACCACTCGGACCAGGCCCGGTGGTGCTATCAAGAATAAGAAGGTCATTCCTTAACCCAGCGAAATACTCAGCCCATTCATTCTTAATTTCAAAATCTCCATTGCCAGGAACATAATTGCATGCCAACTTTTCTCTTGAATTTGATTTGTACTTAATCAGGAAGTCAGTACCCGTTCTCCCTTGGACTTCTTTGGCAACGACCAGATATTTTGCACACTCATAACAGTTAATCTGCGTTGAATCGGTGGCAACTATTTGTTTGCAAAAAAGGCTATCAATTTTGATGTGTTGTTTTCCTGCTGCCATCATGCAAACTGGGCAGTTGATAAAATAGATCACCAGAGCGAGAAATAAATAAGTGATTTTCAAGACCATCCTTATGATATCCTCTACCCAACAATATAATTAAGTGGTTTCCCCCCCGTGTACCCGATTGTACGATGATTTTATCGTAACCTGAACGAGTTAATGACTTTTTCAAACTCTCCCGATTCTTGAGGATAAAGACTGGCCGGGCATGACATCATAATTGAAAAAATATAATTTCCAGTCTTGGTAAATACATATATTCCTTTTATGAGGGTGCCCTGCTTCTCAACCTCTACATTTACTCTAATAGCCTTTATACCACTTATTGATAACTGCGATTCTGAAGAAAAAGTGTAGGTTGAATTCTTCCTTTTCAATGCCTTGATTATTCCCTCTGTTAGGCTATCTAATTCATCCCGGCCTTGCTGCCTTGCGACAACTATGGCGGATCGTGTTGAAGATTGTGTTTGTTTTTTGATAGCAATCAGCGACATAGCACCAGAAGGAAAAGTTGTGTAAGCATAACCGGCTGGCACAACTAAAGTGTATCCATCTGGAGAGTTGAAAATAAAATCCCGATCGACCAGAGTGTTGTTTGCTATAATTGATTTTTGGAGTTCTTCTTTTGTGTGGGGTCTACTTTGGGCATAGTTTCTATATACATTGATAATCCCGATGATTGAATAGAGCATCATGAAGGAACATGCTACTATGACCATTTCTTTTTATGGAAATGACCCATTTGGGAAGAGTAATAAAATTTTAGGAATAGTGCTGTTATAAATAAGGTAATTGCTACGTTAATCCATCCACCTATAAGCGTGCCCATATCTAATCCTTTTTTAATTCTATCCGTTTAAGAATTATTATACCAAGCCGCAACTTATTTACATTTTCCTTATGTCTGGCATGAGAGGCAACGAGGAAATACCCGGTGAAACCAGCATACTTACTTAGCCTG
>CAWIRY010000194.1:0-9384 GCA_963838485.1 uncultured delta proteobacterium
GATGAAACAATTATAGTGACTCACGGACATCTTTTTGAAACCGCATGGGTTTTGCTCTCAGACCTTTTGCACGGGGTTTCTGAATTACCGGATAATATCGGACTGAGGGAATTTGAAGAATGGAATATCCCTATTACTTCAATGATCTGCACAGGGGTAGGGAGTGGAGGAGATGTATCAGAATTATTCTATAAGATAGAGCGTGGTGCTTACGAAAAAAAAAGCGGGCTCCTTTCCAGCACCCTTGATAAGGTATTGCCAAGGATAAAGGATGAATTTGAACTTCATTCATGGTATACAAAAATAATTCCTTACGGGCTTATAAAGAAAATAATTATCGATGCTGCTTCCCAGGCAGAAAATCCCCGCTCCTACGAGAAATATCTGGATGATGATAAAAAGGCGGAACATTTTCGTATATTTTTTAAAGCTACAAAAGAGGAACTTAAACGATTTGATCTTCCTAATTCAAACACGATAATTTTCGGACATACCCATCATCCCTACTCCAGCAATGAACCCTATAAAACGGAAAAATTTCCAGATTTGACATTCTATAATACTGGTGGTTGGCTAAAAGAAAGTAAAGCAGAAGTATTTCTAATTGATGATTCACGATTTGAAAGTTTTACTGTATGAGAATTTTTAATTAATGGTGGTCGGACCATCCGAATAAATTGAAACTCCGATGAATTCGTATAAAACGTGGGGTTAAAACTATGTTTATTACTCCAATACGAAATTAGCCTCATTGGCCATCCTTTCGGCCCATTAAGAATAAAGCCGCTGATCATTTCTGATAGCGGCTGTTTAATTTTGGTTTAATTATTTAACCATCGAAAGAATCATTCCTCCCACCCTCTGGAGCTTATACGACACCTCCAGGGGCAGGTCCCGGCTATTGGCTGCGCCGGTATAGGCGTTGATGATGGAAAACATGGTCTTCCCGCCATCCCAGGCTTGGGCCACGGCCTCTCCCTCCTTTTTGGTCAGTCCGAACCGACGGTTAAAGCTGGTGAATGTCGCCAAGGGGTCTTTGGCTTCCTGATCCCTGGAAATATAGAACTTTTCTCTCACTTGTCCTGCTTCCAAGTAGACCATGGAAACCAGTTGATCGAAATTTTCCAAGGCGTTTTCCTTGATATGCCGGGTCCGGTTGGAGACCGCGGTTTCCGTGATCAGGCCGTTGGTACAGACCAGCCTCAGGAAAAAGGCCTCAATGCTGAAGGCCGACCAGCCGGTCTCCGAGTTGACGATAGCGATTCCCGGACTGATTTCATCGTTTCTGATTCCGGAGATATTGAACTTCTGCAAACTGTCTATCACCCTGATAAGCAAAAGCTCATCGGAAAGAGAAAATCTCACTTCCTTTTCACCGGGAAAAGACTTTATTAACCGGCTCACTATATCCATGTGGTCAATAGTCCGATACCGGAGACTGAACACGGCCCGCACCATCTCATCATAAAACCGGACAAAGAGCGGACCATCGCCCAATGACCTGACCCAGTGATTGAGATTGATTTCCTGGAGATGTTCCGGACAGCGGGACAGATAGTCAATCGGGATCTGGAGCTTTTGGGCAAAGAGTCTTTTGGCCGAGCGGGCCATTTGATAGGAATGGCCGGCAATCACCACCTCGTCAAAGGATTGGAAATTAACCGCAGAAGCCGGGTGGACCTGATCATAAAGATGGGTCTGCCGTTCTTCCAAAAATTCCTTGACTTCCCTTATGGTCATAACTTTTTCCATGTTCTTTCCTCCTTATGCTCCCTGCCAGCCCCGGCAAGGCTCGCCATATTCGCAGTCCTTGCAGATAAAACTGGCTTTGGGGAAAAAGATTTTATTCTCAATGGCTTTGAGGACCTGTCCGGCCAGATAGAAAAAACGCTGGTAATCGGATTTATCTCGCTTGGTCTCAAAGGGGTTGATCTTGGGTTTCTTGGTTTTGACGAAATTCACGATCTTGAGATTTTGGGGCGGCCTCTGATGGATCATCTCATAGGCATAACTGTAGGCGGTAAGTTGGATATGATCATCCACGTCCTTTTGATCCATCGCTTGGTTGGATGTTTTGAACTCTACGATGGTTTCATCCTTCTCAATGAGGTCAATGTACCCTTCCAGATTTATTCCCAGGATTTCTCCGGTTACCGGATTAATCAAAGGGATGGTAAAAGGGATATCCGTTCCCATAATCTCCTTAAAAGGCAGGCTGACGTATTGCCCGAGCAATTCCTTGGCCAGCACCATCAGCTTCATCTCGGTTTCTCCCTCCTTATACCGGATATCCTGATCCACCTTCTGGGCGTACCAGTCGGCTTCCAGGATTCGGTACAGCCTTTCCAAAGAGATCCCGTTGCCGTTCATCTTCTCCTTGGCAAACCAGGAAAGGGTGGAATGCATGGCGCTCCCGAAGACCAGGCCGGAGGATTTAAAGGGTTTAAGCAGTTGGTCCACATACTGAAATTTGTATTTCAGGCTGCAGAGCAGATACAAATTGATCTGGCTACTGGATAGATGGTCCATTTTTCAGCCCTCCCATTCCTTCTCCCAGCAAGCGTTCGATCATCTTGCTGGCCTCGAATTTGCCCACCTCGCTTAAGGCATTGACCCGAAAGGAGTTCTTGAGCTCCTGATGGGCCACTTCCCCCTGGATGCCGTGATCGGCCAGGATCCGAAAGAGATACCTCCTTTGGGCTTCGGTCATGACCGAATCATTGGAAGGCGGCTCTTTGCCCTTCTTGCCTTGTTCTACGGTTGATTCACTCGTGGGGTTATTCTCCTGAGACGCTTCTTGTTCTACAAGATAGAGGCTGAGAATAACCTCGCCCTCGCCGGTGCGCAGTTCAATGCGTCTGGCTTTCTCTCCCATGGTTTTTTCCTCCTTGTTGTGAAGTTTTTAAAGATCCGCCTTCAGTCTATCCGGAGGAAGAGAAGTCCGTAAGAAGGGAGAAATTGCCTATTAAGACAGATTGTCCCTTCTTTTATGAGGGCGAGCGAAGGAAGTATGATGGGATGATGAACGAAGCAAACAATGACCAGAATCCGATCACCCCCTTTGCCATCACCAAATACCGGGACATCAAAAAGGTATTCGGCATCAAGGAGAGGGATCGGCGGGGGCATATGTACATCATTGGCAAGACCGGGACCGGCAAGTCCACCTTGCTGGCCAATATGGTCATATCCGACATGCAAAATGGCAACGGCTTGACGCTCATTGACCCTCATGGGGATTTGGCGGAAGAGGTGCTTCATTTTATTCCTGAAAATAGGATGGATGATCTCATCTACTTTAACGCCGGGGACCTGGACTATCCGGTGGCATTCAACCCTTTGGAAAAAGCTGACCCGGAGCACCGTCACTTGTTAGTTTCCGGATTTGTTTCGGTCTTTAAGAAAATCTGGGGGCCGCAAGGCTCCTGGGGTCCCCGCTTGGAGCACATCCTGAGAAACGCCGTTCTGACGCTCCTGGAGTATCCGGGAAGCACCCCTTTGGATATCCCGAGACTTTTGACCGATAAAGACTTCAGGAAAATGGTTTTGGAAAAGGTGACCCACCGCCAGGTCAAGGAATTCTGGCTCTTTGAGTTTGAAAGGTATTCGGCCTGGATGAGGTCCGAAGCCATCGCCCCTATCCTCAACAAGATCGGGCAGCTTTTGACCACCATTCCCATCAGAAATATCGTCGGCCAAAAGGAAAACAGCTTCAACATAAGGAAGGTCATGGATGAAGGGAAGATCCTGGTCGTCAATCTGTCCAAAGGAAAGATCGGGGAAGATAGCTGCGCTCTTTTGGGGGCCATGATAGTCACCCAAATCCAGTTGGCCGCCTTAAGCCGGGCCGACATTCCGGAAAAGGAAAGGAAATCTTTCTATCTCTATGTGGATGAGATCCACAGTTTTCTTACCCTGTCTTTTGCCGACATCTTATCGGAAGCCCGGAAATACGGCCTCCATCTGGTTCTGGCCCATCAATACATCGAGCAGTTAGAAGATAATTTAAGGGCGGCCATCTTCGGCAACGTGGGGACGCTCATTTCCTTCCGGGTGGGGGCGGACGACGCCAAGTACCTGGCCCGAGAGTTTTATCCGGAATTCGATGAATCCGACCTGGTCAATCTCCCCAATTACTATATTTATCTCAAACTCATGATTGACGGCCTCACTTCCAAGCCCTTCAGCGCCGTGACGTTGCCCCTGGCCGATAACAAAACAGGCCATTATGAAGAAGTCATTGCTCTTTCCCGAAGGAAATACGGGACGCCGAGGGAAGAGGTGGAAAACCAGATCCGGGCCGGGGGACGGGAAAATATGACCGCCCCTTCGTTTCCAGATCCACCCCTGTTTTGATCATGGCTTCCATTAAATTATTACCAAATGAAAAATTGATCTACCGGTCCAATCCCCACTTGATCTTCCTTTTGGGGCCGATCGCCGGGCTGCTTTTCTTCTGGATGATGCTATGGCTGGGGAGCTGTCCGACCCTGGAACTTATTTCTCCGGGTTCCTTTTGCCGTCTCTTTATCTCCTTGACCATCCTCTTATGGATAACGGTCATCTATCTCGATTGGCATTTCAACCGGCTTTATCTGACCACCTATCGGGTTATCAAGGAAAGAGGAATTATCGGGAAGAGGTTGGTTTCGGTTCGGTTGAATAGAATACAAGATGTTACGGTGGACTTCGGGGTTTGGGGCAGGATCCTCGGATTCGGGGAGGTGATTATTGAGTCGGCGGGGACTTATGGGCAGATGAGGTTTGAGGGGTTTCCGGAGCCGTTAAAGATCAAGGAGTTAATCGAGGGGGAAATTCAGAAAGGTCATTGAGTTGATCTAAATTAACATTCGACTGCCCTTCGCGACAAGCCCCAATGCTTGGCATTTGAGGAGTAAAACGAGTTGCCGTGCGGATGAAGCGCAGGAGCCATGGGAATGTCGTAAGATAAGGGCATGGCTATCAAGCACGCACGCCATTCTTGGAATAATGCTCCCAGTTGGAGGACAATTTACGGGCGGCCATTTTCGGCAATGTGGGGACCCTCATCTCCTTCCGGGTCGGGACGGAAGACGCCAAGGAAAGAGGTTGAAAAGCAGATTTGCGCCAGGGGATGGGGGAAATGATCTCCCCTTCGGTTAAGAATCCAACCCTGTTTTGATAATGCCTTCCGTTAAATTATTACCCATGAAAAATAGTCTGTATTGACTTTAGCTATTTATTATGGTATTTTTTACCACTTATTAGTAAAGATAAAGCCTCTGCGTTCTTTGGGGTTCGGCGGTGAATAAGAATACCAAATCGAAAAGCTGGTCCATGAAGCAATCCAAAAGGGCCCCATTTTCGAAAAAAGAGATGGGGGTTTGTTTCGATTCTTATTTTAATTGAGGGATCCTCATAATTATCAAGGGTAGCAGGAAAAAATAAGAATTAAGTGGATGTCCCTTCTTTTCATTTTTTTAAAGAAAGGGAAATGAAAAAAATTACTGAACCTGGCGAATAACGTCCCCCTGGTCATGTTTGCTTAGGCAGGAATCTCCCTTACGAAAGTGAGGCCGCATGGATCAAACAGACTCCTTTCAGCCTCATTTGGCCATGAAGGATGATGATTACGGTCGCGCACTCTTGCACCTGGCCTGGTATCGGGATGACCAACAGCGTTTTCTAATTTTCGCCATGGTAGAGCTGTTTCCTTCGGAATGCCCGCCCCCTGAACCAACAAAGGAATTCTCCTTGAGGACCAGGAGATTTGGGAACAAAAGCTGCGTCTACTTCAGACGTTTTCCCATGACGGCTCGCGAAGGGCTCGATTGGTACATGGCGTGTCGAAACGGTTCCCCTGAGATTCCCGATGCTGAAGATCAACCTCGTGTTCAACTTAAATGCACCTCGTTCGCCGAAGAACCTGTGTGGCCATCTTTAGTCACCAGTCTCGACCTCCCTTTTCATTGTTGGGGAACGGTCAGGTCCCATCACCTTTTCCAGGCAAATCCTCCTCAAGACGTATCGAAAGTCTTCACGGACACACTCACAGTCCTTTGGCTTTCAGATAGGCTATTTTTCGACCTACTTGAGCATGGAGAATGGATCGGATCGGCAAACCTTGTAGCTCCAAATCCACTGCTTAGAACATTCCATCAAGGACTAGGAGTCAATCCTGACGGATCGGAAGTAAGTGACTGCTATTTTGTGGCCAGGGCGGGAAAGAATCCTGGTGACATGGTTCTCTACTTGACTGAGCATCGGCCTACTGGGATAGCTGCATTTCACAAGATTCCCGTCGATCGCCCTTACATCCAGATTCCGCACGTCGGCCGTACCGAGGAGGTAAGTTTCCTTATCCACTCGCCAGACTATGGTGTATTAGATTGGAGCAAGCCAGTTGGTTTCATTCGTCGTATAGGAGTACAAATTGCGGTAGAGGAGAAGAGGACAGCGGTTATCGCTTCGAGCGGGGAAGAACCTGCCGAGAAGTACGAGTATTCGCGCTTTGTGGACCAACCATCGAGTTTGGTCGGAGAACCCGAATCGGGCCGGCCCATAACGGCACACGTTCGAGAGGCAGAAGCACAACGGATTCGCCGTCGCGATGCGGAAAGGCTGGGTCAAAAATGGTTCCACGGCAATGAACGAGAGGCCATATTATTTATTCGAAGTCTGATAAGCAGCGCACGTCGAAGGGTGGTCATCGTCGATCCGTATTTTGCAGCGATTGAACTGTTCCGGTTTGCTCTGGCGACAAGCCGTTCAGAGGTTGTGGTGACCGTTCTTACAGCAGCCGAAGATAATCTCAAAAAGGCGGATCGTTCAGACCCTAGGAGAGAGGCCGGAGAGGTCTTGCTGTCACAGATCAAAGCGATTCGTAAGCACGGTGACTTTGAAGCGCTCGTGATGACCGGGAGTCCGCCGCCGGTTCATGACAGATTCCTGGTCGTTGATGATGAGGTTTGGCTCTCCGGGAACTCTCTTCATTCTATCGGTGAAAGGGCCGGGATGATGATCAAGTTGCCAGATCCCGGTATCGTGGTGAAAGAATTGGATAAGATTCTGAGGAGCAATAGAGTAAGAAAGCTTGAAGACTGGGTAGCTGATCGTCGTACAGCGAAAGCAGAAGAGGTCGGGACCCCAGAGAACAAAATATGAATGTAACCGGGGGTCCTGCACAAGCATTTGTTGAAACTGAAACCCGTCGGACGCCATCAAGCAGGTTTATAGAAAGACCCACCTTGATTTGGCCTTCGATCCCGCAGTCATTCGAGGATCAGGAATACGACCGAAAGGCTGTTCCTCATCAGACCCTTACGGATAAACGACATGAATATTGCCTTAGTCGTCAGCAAGAGGGCCGTCCGGGCCTTGGTTGTAAAGCCTTTTGGGAGACGGCCGCCAGTTCTCGGAAACTGCTTATCCTGGACAGCCACTTTGATTGGGCAGCAATGATAGCGCTACGCGAAGAACTCGGAAAAGGAAGGGGGAGCTTCTCTGATCTGAGAGTAATTTGTTCGGAACGAGCAGCGCATAAGACTTTTGACGATCTGAAAAGACAGCTTCGGAACCGCAAGCGCATCGAGCCGGATTGTACCATCGGGATGTGCTGTGTGAGGAAAGGGGAACCCCCATATATCCACGACCGTTTCGCAGTGACCGATAACGAACTTTGGCACTTCGGCGGCACAGTTGGCGGGCTGCATCAGGACCTGACTGCCGTGAGCCGGGGATGGGACGCGAGTAACCACAGATTCCTATATTTTTTTGATGAACTGTGGAAAGAATTAGCGCGAGGATATGGGGGCTCGAGATGAAAGATTCTCGCCTCGTCTCCAGCAATGGATATTTGATAAAGCGGGATAACGATATTGCCGAGGGACGCTCAGCTTCAAAGGAGCCTTGGTTTGAGGAGGTAGTTGCAAGTATTAGTCAATGGTCCCCGCTTGATCCGGTACGGACTACAGATAACGATATGATTCAGGATGTCAGAGAATTCCTTCTAAATTTCAAAGATTTAAAGCACGAGATATTGCCTGGGCGACAAGTGGCTATCTTAAAAGGGGTCCCGATTGGGCTTCCCGATGAAATTGATACAGTGGTAGCAGGTGAACACGAAGCAGTCTCCAACCGGGCAGCATGTGTGTGGGGCACCGTGCTTGGACGCATCTGCACATCTCAAACGTGCAGCACTTTGAAGATAGAGGTCGCGTGGAGACTTGCTGCAAACAATGAGGTATCGGCCGAAGCTTTCTTGGGAGAATTATCACTCTCCCTTCAACAGCCAACGAATAACATAGTTGATGGATTGGTGACAATCGTTCGAGAGATAGCAGAGCATCCAGAATCGTGTATGTTTTCAGCGTATCGTGCAGACGCCTTGCAGGTTCTGAAAGAATGGAAACGAGAGACAAGCCTCATTAGCATATGGACTTTTCCTGCATTCAATGCTTTTAACCGCTACTTTCCCCCTTATTGCGAGCAGGTCGCCGTCCTGGAGGCTCTGAGACGTGTCGATCCAAGCCATTACCTTACGCTTTTGGAAGAAACTAGCATCCCGCCGTTGATCAAGGGTTCGTTTTCTCAGTTCGATATCGTCAATGACTTCGATGCTATCCTAGAATTACTATCCGTTGCACCGATATCGATGGAGAGGAATGAAGCAGGGCTTCCGAAATGGAATCGTAATGTCACCGCAGCATTGCTTCTTGGAATGTGCATCGAACATGTTTATAAGCTGGGCAACTTAGCGAAAGAACCTCTTGTAGATGGCGATGATAAAACCACACAACAAGATGAAGAGACAAAGAGATTGTTCTCTCACCTGGCGGATGTGCTTCTGAGCCGGGATGGTATGGCCATCCCCCCAGTTGTTCCGGAATCTGGTCCCAAGTACGAGGCCACAATCTTGCGGCGCTCTCCATCTCTTGTAGATCGGGGATCACGAAGCGCTTTAAGAACTCGGCTGGATACTCATCGATGCTGGAGTCAGGCCGGCAGAACTCTTTCAATACGTAGACTCGACCATTCGGGAAACAGACATCCGCTGGCGTGCGCACAGAGAGATAGCTGGCTGCCTGCGACGACCCAACCCCCAGTCCGTTCCGGTAAAGTGCGGATACCACCGTTCCACTGAAGCTTCAGCGCCGCATGGGTCTGATTGCGGTGCAGATCCGGCATAGGTCAGGGGAGCGGTCCTAATCTTTTTTGTCTGTGGCTGCCGCCTCGCGGTCCACCAACATCTTCATCAGGTTCTGATACGACTTGGGCATCGTCACCGTATCTCGCATCGCGACGGTGATGGGGTAACGCGTGCCGCCCTTGTGCGTACCTTCCAGCCCTTCGATGATCTCTCCTGCGCATACCCCCAGGGGAAGGCGAAGGCCATCTCGTTATCGG
>CAWIRY010000195.1:0-19268 GCA_963838485.1 uncultured delta proteobacterium
CACAGAGCGCAGAAGGTCTCGACGTCAGAGTTCTTCGCCACGTCTGGCTCTTTACGGTAGCCAGCGTACTGACCGCGCACCACATCGTTGGCCTTTAAAGGACGCATGGCCTGGAATATCTTGGCTTTCTCGGTATGCACGGCTCCAAAGTGTCTAACGGCCGGCGGTTCCATGGCAAGGAGCGCGACGATCTGGAAGAGGTGGTTCTCAATCACGTCGCGCAGGCAGCCGGCGGATTTCATAAAACGCGCCGCGGCCCGCGACGCCGAAGTCCTCGGACATGGTTATTTGGACGCTGACCACATAGTTGCGGTTCCAAATCGGCTCCAGGAACGAATTGGCAAAGCGGAAGTAGAGGATATTCATGATCGCCTCCTTGCCAAGGAAGTGATCGATGCGGAAGATCGAGTCTTCCGGGAACACGGAGTGGGCGACGCGGTTGAGCTCCTCGCGCGGAGGCCAGGTCGCGGCCGAACGGCTTTTCGACAATCAACGCGCGCATCTTCGGCCAAGTTCGCGACGCCAAGCCCTTTGATCACCGCTCTCGAAAGAGCGCGGGGGGTCAGCATCACCGTACCGGACGGCACCCTGGCCTATTACGACCATGCCGCTTGTTCATTGGGTATCTGCGGCCGCTGTACCGGAAAAATTAATGGCAAACCAGGCCTTATCTGTCAGACTCGGGTCGTAGGCGATGTCACCCTGGAACCACTCAAGCAAGAAAAAGTGCTGAAGGACCTGGTGATCAAAAAGGAAGTGGCTGCTCAAACCAAAGAGACCGCCGCAGAGGGAGGGAGAAAAGTCATGGAGGATATCAACAGCGTGCCCATCATTATCAGGCGGGAGATCGAAGCCCTGATTACCGCCCCCCTCATCAAAGCTTTTATTGAGGAATTCGGCCGGGAACCGGCCCTTAAAATCACTGAAAAGGTGATTAAATCCCTGGCCCGGCAAGCAGGGGAACTTCTAAAAGTAATGAGCGGGGGCGACAGCTTGGAACATTTACAAAAAGCCTTATCCATGTTCGGCCAAGGTGGCGCCCAGGAGTTTGAACTGCTTGAAGCCTCACCAAATAAGGCCGCCCTAAATGTCACCCGCTGCCGCTATGCTGAGATGTACCGCGAGCACGGTCTCCAGGAATTCGGATTTCTTCTTTCCTGTGGCCGAGATTTTGCCTTGATGGAAGGCTTTAACCCCAAGATCCGGTTCACCCGAACCCAGACCATCATGGAGGGCGCGGCCTATTGCGATTTTCGATTTTCTCTGGAAGGAGAATAGTCAGGCCGTCCTTGAGCCAATGTCTCGAAACTGGTGCAGGCCTGGTTTTTGATCAAGGAAAGGGTTGAGTCATTGGCACTTGGTTTATCGGGGTCCTGCGGTACTTATTCGTTGCCCCCTCTCGACGATGATGTTATATTTCCCCCGTGGAAACCAAGATAGATGTGCCCATACTCAGGATAAACGGCTCATCGGTCGAGGGCGTCATCGATGAAGTGGCGTCGGAACTGCCCATCAGTCTCGTCCTTAACGGGGAGCCTCTCGTCACGCTTCTCTGCACGCCCTCGGAACTGGAGGAACTGACCGTGGGTTTTCTTTTGTCCGAAGGACTATTGCGCGACAAATCGTCGATCAAAAAAATGGACATCAACGAGCGCGAGACCACGGTCCATGTCGAATTAAACGATCTTCCAACGGATATTTCCAAACTCTTCGAGAGAAGGACCATCTCATCGGGCTGCGGCAAGGGCGTCACCTTTACGCAGTATCGGGTGTATGAGGATCGCCGGATCGAGGTCCAGGGACAGCTCATGAGTCTGGACAACATCAAACGCCTTCTCAAGACGTTCCGAAATATTTCGCACTCTATCTCGAGACAGGTGGCGTCCACAGCGCTGCCCTTTCCGACGGCAAGGATATTCTCTTCTTTTCCGAAGACATCGGCAGGCATAATGCCGTGGACAAGCTCATCGGCAAGGCATTCCTGAAGTCCATGTCCGTAGAAAATAAGATCCTGATCACGAGTGGCAGGGTGACTTCGGAAATCATGACCAAGGCGGGCAGAAACCGGTTCTCCATTCTCATCAGCCGAGCCGCCCCCTCCTGCATGGCAATCAGCTATGCAGAGGACATGGGGATCACGCTGATCGGCTTTGCGCGCGGAGAACGCCTGAATATTTATACCTGGCCAAATAGAATCAATCTCGAATGAGCGCCTACCGGTCCAGATTCGGCACTGCGGCTCGAATATTAAAGGGCTGTCAAAATATTTTTTCCAGGGTACTCTTTATGTCTTTATAAGAAAGGACGGGACCGTCCAGGCAGACTCTTTTCAAACCAACCATGCAGTGTCCGCAGGCTCCCATGCCACATTGCATTCGCCTTTCCATAGAGAGGAAAATGTTATCTTCAGGAAGGCCTAAATCCAGAAACCCAGCCGCGGCAGCCTTCATCATCACGCCCGGACCGCAGACAATAGCCACTGCCCCTTGTGCGTCCGAAGCCGGTCTTTTTAATAATTCGGTTACCAGTCCAACGTGACCCGCCCAACCATTATCACTTTTATCCACGGTCAGAACGATGTCGAACCGACTGTTTTTTTGAAAATTCTCCAGTTCTTCCTTATAAATAATGTCGGCGGGAGTCCGAGCGCCGTGAAGTAAGGTCACTTTTTTATAATCTTCAATATGCTGATCAAGATGGCGGAGAAGGTGCCAGACTGCGGCCAAACCGACACCTCCGGAAACCACTTGGACCTCTTTGCCAGCCATATAATCCAGGGGAAACCCGTTGCCGAACGGTCCCCTTACGCCTATTTGTGATCCTACCTTCAATTTGCCTGCTTCTTTTGTCACCTTGCCGATCTTTTGAATGGTCACCTTGAAACGCCCCTTTGGGGGGTCGATGACTTCGGCGATGCTCACTGGAAATTCTCCATAACCGAAGACGGTCAGTTCTACGAATTGACCCGGGACGCATTCAAAAGGTCTCTCTTCTTTCAGAGCTAATAATAAAGACCGGATATTGCTCGTCTCCTCTTTTACATCGACTACATCGGCTAATTCTGGCATATAGATGTGTCCCATGCGGTTATTCCTCCAATCTGGCCAAAACGGATCTCATGCTGATATGGGCGGGACAGAATTCCTCACAACGACCACAGCCGACACAAAAATAATTGTCGTGGCGATTGAAATCGTAGTAGAACTTGTCGTAAAGTCGGTGTTTGTAGCGCTGGCTCTTTTCACTCCTGACGCTCCTGTCGGCCGCCATTTGGGCGAACCTTTCGAAATGACAGGTATCCCAGACCAGCACTCTCCGTCCACTGTCGCGGTCCGGGGATGTTTTTTCAATAACGGTGAAACAATGACATGTCGGGCAGACCATATTGCAGGCCCCGCAAGAGCAGCAAACATCCGAAAATTCCTTCCAGAGATCGTCATTGAATTTTTCAACCATGTGGTCGACTATCTTTTCCAGATTCAGTTTTTTAGGCAGCGCTTTGTCAAGCCTGGCTAGCGCTTCCTTACGACTCCGGCGGTCCTCATTGGTGACTTGGGAGAAGTAATCGGCTCCAAACATTAAGAGTCCTTTGTCTGAGCCGGCTTTAACAAAATAACCGTTTCCAATATCGGTCATCAAGAGATCATATCCTTCCTCTGCGTCTGGGCCTGATCCCATTTGGTTACAAAAACAGGTGCTATGGGGTTCGTCGCAGGTCAGACCAATGAGGGTGGTTTTCTCTCGACGGGCTTTGTAAACGTCCTCCACTTGCCGGTTTTTAAGAAACAACTTGTCCAGACACCTGATAGCGGATAGATCGCAGGGGTGCAAACCCAACAATACCAGGTCATTTTCGCCCGCCCGGGTCAGGTCTGTTAGGCAGACCTGGTCATTTTTGACTTTATAGGCGTATAGGTCCTGGTTGTCCGGGAAAAGGATTTTTTTAGGCGACAGCATTGACGACTTGTAATCCAATTCAAGATCTTCAAGTTTTCGGATAGGAGCAAACATAGTGTTGGCATAAGTCGAAGTTCCTCCCCCTTTGCGAGTGGGACCGAGCACGTTGTTCTTGCTGGCCAAGTCGTCCAAAAATTTATGGAAATCGGATTTTTTCAGTAATTTCTCCATTAGTTAGCCTCCAGGACGTTGTCGACCTTGTAGACCTTACAGGCATATCCCCGGAGGGCAGCAGATCCGGTGGCGTAGTCCCAGGGCTCCCTGTAATCGGTCAGAATATTCATGTTGGCGTCTTCGTAACCCCAGTCACCCCAGCCAAATTCAACGTTAACGACTTTCTCGGACATGCCTGGTTGGAGGGCCAGTTGCTGCTTAATCTTGCCCATAAAGGTTTCAATCCAGATCCAATCACCTTCCTCAAGTCCGTAATTAGCGGCCGTTTCAGGATGCATATACACCGTTGGAGGCAGGGATTTCTTGGCCAGGCGGCCCACATTTCGATACCCCGACAGCATAAATATCTCGCTTTTATAATTGGTCATCATGAGCGGGTATTGGCCCGTGAAATCAAATTTACCTTGAAGGGGTTCCTTCAATTTTTCAAAGCTGGGCAATGGGTCCACGCCCGCTTTTCCCAGGCTGGGAACGACTAACTCAACTTTACCGCTACTTGTTGCGTAGCCGGAAACCTTATCCGGATCGTATATACTTCCGCCGTGAAGATAAGTCACCTCATCTCTAAATTTTTGCCAGGTCAAACCCAGGGGCTTTACCATATAATCCAGGGAATCCTCGACGTTTGTCCAAAAATATTCCCCAATTCCCACTCGTTTGGCCAGTTCATTTATCATCCATATATCGCTTTTAGCCAGGCCCGGCGGATCCACCAACTTGCGGTTAGCCCGCACATTGGCGAACCAGGCCGGCCAATAGGCCACGGTATCATGTTCGTGCATGAAAGCGGCCGGAAGGACTATGTTGGCTATCCGTGTGGTAGCCGTGTGGAAGAGTTCTGATACTACCAGCATCTCGAATTTACGAAAGGCCTTTTCTGTGGCCACGGAATCCGGGTAGGTCAAGAGAGGATTTGTTACAAAGGCAATTCCAATTTTTGGCAGGTAAGGGTCTTCTTCGAGAAGGGCATGGATCAATCCTTGGGTGGGAACATAGCCGAAGCGGGAAGACAGTCGGAAGTAGGCGCCGCCGATCGTTCTCTCCGGGGACCTGGGGAATTCCTTGAGCTTCTCTTTCATATCGCCCATCATGAACTTGCCGGGAGGGTAATAATTCGGGGGAACCAAATCAACATGGCCGCCCTCCGGGGTGTTAACGTTGCCTGTGATACCCCTCATCAGACAAATAGCCCTCAAGGTCTGAAAGGCCTGGACGCCTCCTTCCAGGGCATTACCGCTGCCAATGATTCCCGGCTTGTTTCTACCGTAAACCCGGGCCACTTCGATGACAGTCTCCTTGGGTACCCAGGTCAGATCGGCTACTTCATCCAGGCTGAATCGGCTTACTTCTTTTTTAACTTCTTCAAACCCTATGGTCCATTCCTTTATATATTCCGGATCATACAGACCTTCCTCCACCAGGACCTTAACAAAGCCCATGGCTAAAACACCATCGCTATTGGGACGGGGTCTGATCCAGTAATCGGCGTCCGCAGCATGCATCCCTTTTTCCGGCCATAATTCTATATTTTTCGGGTCGATGACAATGACTTTTGTCTCGCCACTGACCAAGGCTCGGTTAAATTCGTAACGGCCTATATTGGAGAAAGTGCCGCCCGTGTGGGCCAGGTTAGCGCCCCAGATAATGATCACCTTGGGATTGTCCATCCGGGCCATGATGTATCTTGAACCGAAAGTGTAGCGCAATGACTCAGTATTCTGAACCCCACAGTAATTGCCGGGCGTGATCACATTCGGGGTTCCGAAGGCGGTGGCGAACCTCTGCCCGAAAGCGAATTCCATGCCCTTCGGCTCGCCCAGGATCATCACCAGTCGCTCCGGACCGAATTGGTCTCGGATTTGGATAAGTTTTTCGGCAATAGTATCCAAAGCCTCGTCCCAGCTTATTTCGGCCCACTTGTTTTCGCCGCGTTCACCCATTCTCTTAAGAGGTTTTGTCAATCTGTCCTTACTTTCGACCGTGCCGATCAGATGATCGGCCCCCTTTTGCACCGAACACATGGTCACCGGAAAGCCTGAACCGCCGGCAGCCTTGACATCAAGTATTTTGTTGTCTTTAACCACGGCCTTTAAAGCACAATGATTAGGGCAAATATGACAAAAAGTGACATATTCTTTTGTTGAGGCCATCGTCTATCTCCTTCGGTAAAAATTAAAAAAATTGCCCAATCTTTATATCTTTTTACAGGCATTCTGACAATTTTCATTGAAGTTCAAACGTCACGGTTGATTCTTTTTAGGCTAAGATGTTCATTGAGAATATGGCCATAGCCGCGGCTCCCGATAAAGCGCCTGGCCGGAACGAACCGAGTTCTCAAAGTGATGCCAGACCCCTTGATTAAAACCAAACCGTTATACCACCATCGACTGATAAAACCTGACCGGTTATATAATCGGATGCCTTTGACGCTAGAAACACGACCGTCCCCTTAAGATCGTCCGGTTGCCCGAACCTTTTGATCAAAAGGCGGTCTTTTATTTTCTCTCCTTTATTCTCAAGAACCCATTTCGTCATCTTCGTAGGAAACCAGCCAGGAGCGATACAATTCACATTAATATTATACTTGGCCCATTTGGTGGCTAAGTCCTTGGTGAAAACGATGACGGCTCCCTTGGAGGTATTATACGAAATTCCATTCAGGCAGTCTGGATCGGTTCCTCCAAGACCTGCATAGGAGGCGATATTGATAATTTTCCCCTTTTCTTTGCGGATCATTTCTTTTCCGATCTTTTGACTGACCATAAAGGTCCCATGGATGTTGACGTCCATTACTTTTTTCCAGTCCTCTATGTTGAGCTCCTCGGGAGGGCCGCCCCACGTTCTTCCTGAATTGTTAACCAGGATATCAATTCCCTGAAACTCCTTTTTCGTTTTAGTCACAACCTCGTCGATATCCTCTGTTTGAGATATATCGCATTTGATGGCCAAGACCTTTATCCTCAATTTTTCTAAGTCATGGGCCGTGGCTTCGCATTTCTCGAGTTTCCTCGAACAGACCACAATGTTTGAACCTGCTTCAGCCAAAGCAGTAGCCATAGTCCGCCCCAGACCGTCCCCGCCACCGGTTATGATGGATACCTTATTACTCAAATCGAATAAATCCAAAACACTCATTTCCCGCCTCCTATTAGAATATGTTTAATAGAACTATCGTCATTAGGATCGTTCACTGGATACGGCGCTCAATAGAAGTGATACCATTTCATTAATCTCGTTGGTCTTATCGATTTTCTCCGGTTGATCCAAAAAAATCCACCTTAAAATGATGTGCGTAAATCCACCCCAAAAGAGGTTTTTAAAGATGGTATTGTTGACTTCAGACCTGATGCTACCCTCCCTTTTACCTTCCTCCAAGATTTCGTCTGCAACTGAAAGATATTTCTGAAACAGGGTATAGGCTTCGGATGAGTAAAAACCTGAATTGAGGTGAATATTCAAAATAAAAACCTTTAAGAAATCGAGTTCCGTCCAAAACAAAAAAAAGTGGTAACGAATAAACCTTCTCAATTTTCTCAAAGGGCTTTTGATTTCAAAGACTCCTTCCAACTGTTCTAAATATTCTTGAAGGCGCACTTTCGGGATCGACAGTAATAAATCTTCCTTGTTTTTGAAGTATCCATAAACCGTCCCCTCGGCAACCGAGGCCATACGGGCGATATCACCAATGGTTGCCTTGCCGTATCCTTTTTCAGCAAAAACCTTCTCCGCAGACCCAAGAATACGGACGGACTTGTCTGATTCCAAGGCAAATTGGGGCTGCCTGAATTCGATGATGGCACTGATATGAGCCATAACTTGTCTTAAGTCTAAGGATGTGGGTTGAGATTCCGGAAGGCAGAGATATCGTATCGTCTCCAGGTCCAAGAATCCAAAGATGATATCGCTTACAAGTTGCATGTTGACATCCCGGAACACCCCAAGTTCAACCCCGTCCTTTAAAATAGAGGTGAGCACTCCGGAGTACTGCCTGATTAAATCGAAGGCCTCATGGCGATAGAAATCCCTGTTGGAGCGACATTGGAATAGAAGCAGGTGAGAGTATTCCCTGTGTGTAAAATTGTATGTCAGGTGAAACCAGATCAATTTGCTTAGTCGGCCTGTTGGGTCGAGGATTCCCTCCAACTGTTCATTCAATTTGAGATTGACCTCCTTCATATGTTCTCCCATTATAGAGAACAAGAGGTCCTCCTTGCTTTTAAAATAATGGTAAATCACAGAGTCAGTCACACCCGCGATTCCTGCAATCTCAGAGATTGTGGATTCGTAAGGTCTTTTGGTCATTATCTGTTCAGCGGAAGCAAGTATCTGTTTCCTCTTATGGCCAGAATTTTTGACGGGCATATCTCATAATCCTTATAATAGATTCGATAATAGATTCCCACGGGCTTACGCCCGTGGTACTGGTAAGGAAAATAATTTATATTCTTTTAATCGAGGGTCTTCGCACCCTCAAACTCCCGCGCAAGGACGGCACTCAACCACGCTCTCACGAACGTGGTCTTCTGTCATACTTTTGATAAATTATTGAACAATATTTAGTTATTATTTGTCAAGATAATTTTATTAGAAACTGCCTTTTTATAACTTAACATATTGATATAAATATTATAATAAAAATAATTTTAAAATGGATGGTAAAAATAATATATAGAAAACTATTCAGTTAACAATTTAGTTGAACAATATGTTAGTTAGATATTAGGTTAACCTATTAATAATACAAATTGTTTTATTTTTATTTTTTTATTGACAGTCTTATAAAAATAGAATAACATTCATTCAAGTTCTTATTGAATTTAAATTATTAGAGGATTCAATGAGTTATATATATTTTGTAGATGATTAGCTTATACTTCTTTAAGGTGAAATTTATATTAAAATCTATTTGTTAAGTTATTGGTGCGTCAACGGTTAAGGTCCTGTAAATTTTAAGGAAAGGAGCTTCGATCAATGACTAAAATCCCCTCAGAATTCCTCCCACCCGAGGAATACTTGCCTGAAATAGTTCGATTACTTCCTGAACTCAGATATCCTGAAAAATTCAATTTGGCCGATATATTGTTGGACCAAAATGTTCGTGATCGGGCCAATAAGGTGGCCATCTATTATGGGGATCATAGAATCAGCTATCAAAATCTCCAATCCATGACCAATCGGTTTGCCAATGCCTTGCGAGAACTCGGCGTGAAAAAGAGTGATCGGGTTATTCTAAGATCCTCCAATGTGCCGGAATATCTCGTTTGGAATTTTGCCTGTTGGCGCATTGGTGCAATTCCCGTGCTCGTCAATCATCTCAATAGATCCGAAGAAGTGACCTTTAAGGCTAATGATTCCGTATCCGTGGCTGCTTGCGTGCACTCCGATTTTTATGAAAATGTGGGCAAGGCAAGACCCCATTGCCCGGATCTCAAACATGTGATTGTAGCCGGGGAAAGGATTCCTGGGACTATGAACTTTGAGGACCTAATCGAAAGGCAGTCTTCTGAAGCGCAAAGCGAGATCTGTTTCCGGGAAGATTACGCCCGCCTTATCTACAGCTCCGGGACGACTGGAAAACCCAAAGGTATTCTCACCACACTTGAAGGAGTCATGTCTGGAATCGACACCCATGGGAGGCACGTCCTCAAGATCCGAGAGGATGACATTCTGGGCGGACATCCTTATTTTACGTTCGCCTTTGGCTCGGTAAACTTTACGATGGAACCTTGGCGGTTCGGTGCCTCTGTTTCCCTCATCTCACGATTTAGACCAGAAGAACAATTACAGTTCGTCCAGGAGCACAAAATTTCCGTGCTCTATGCGGTGCCTACGGCCTTCAACATGATGTTGGACGTTAGGGATGCTGAGAAAAGGTTTGATCTCAGTTCCTTGAGGCTCTGTCAAAGCGCCGGAGAATGGCTTCCCGAAGCGACAGCTCGGGAGTGGAAGAAGCGTTTTGGTGTGACCATCATAGACTCCCTGGGATCCGGCGACCTGATGTACCATCTTTCCACTTTTGAAGGCATGGATGAGGGAAAGTGCGGTTCCACGGGCGTTTCTGTACCAGGTTTTGAGAATTTGATAGTGGATGAAAATTTTAATGAAGTGCCGCGGGGTGTCATGGGTGAGCTGGTAGTCCGAGGACCTGTGGGTCAGACCTATTGGAGGAGGCCCGACAAACAAAAAGAAGGAGTCTGTCCTTTAGATTGCCAATTCAAGGGATGGAGCAGGCCGGGCATGGTCTACATGCAGGATGAAGACGGCTACTTCTGGTACAGGGGCCGTTCGGACGATATGATTGTCACGGCAGGGTACAAGATTCCAGGAGGAGAAGTGGAAGCGGCCCTAAACAACCATCCGGCGGTGCTGGAATCCGCCGTTGTGGACACGCCGGACAAGGGACGTGGTAACGTCATCAAGGCTTTTGTGGTCCTCAAAGACGAGTATCGGCCATCGGAAGAATTGGTCAAGGACCTCCAGGACTTTGTAAAAAAAGAAATTGAACCCTATAAGTATCCCCGGATCATAGAATTTGCCAAGGCCGAGGATCTTCCCAGGACGGCCACGGGAAAAATCCAAAGAAATATTCTAAGGGAAAGGGAGCATAAGAAGGCTGATTGATCTTGGGCTTGAAAGCCCCATGGAGAATGCTTTGTAGGTAATTTTGGATTGTGAAATAGAAAGCGGATAATTTTCAATCATCCAAGAGAAAGGAGGCAGCCGTAACCTGAATATTAAAAATTTTCCGTAAAAAGGCGAGCAATCTTCAGTCACCTAACCTCCGGCAGAGCCGGAGGCTTGAAAATGTGAACCGCTCAAAGCGGATTATTTATTTACCACCTGAAGGTGGTTCCTCTTCATCAAACAATTGGAGTTGATCGAGACGTTGTTCTTCCTTTTCCTGGTTCTTTATATATTGTCGGGTTTCATCTTCATCCTTACCTACGGTCGAAACGAAATATCCTCGGGCCCAAAAATTTTGACCGGTGAAATTCTTTCTTCGCCCCAGATAGGCTCGGGCTATATAAATGGCGCTCTTGCCCTTGAGAAACCCAACTACTTGTGATACGGCGTACTTCGGAGGTATCGAGATCAAAATGTGGACATGGTCCGGTTGTAAATGCCCTTCGATAATCGTACACTCCTTCTGGGATGCTAACTCCCTGAATAGTGATCCCAAAAATTTCCGTATCTGTCCATATAGTTTCTTTTTCCGATATTTCGGAATCCAAACAATATGGTATTTACATTCCCACTTGGTATGGGTTAGACTTTGTAAGTGTTCCATTGAAAGCCTCCTATTCTGTAAACTTTGAGCGGTTCACAGGTTGGAGGCTTTCTCATTCTCCCGGATTTGTCAAACTCTGGGAGTCCCCCGGCAGAGCCGGGGGTTTACCTAAAAGAAATTACAAAGGAGGAGCGGTTATGAAGGTTAATAAAAATTTTAGTTTTTTGGTGGGTTTGTTAATGATCACCTTTTTGGTCTTCGGTGGCACATTGGCGGCCAAAGAAATTCCCAAGATCGGTATCATTTATCCTAAGACGGGTATTTACTCCAGTCTGGGACCAGAGCATTTAGACGGTCTTCTCATGGCCATCGAGGATCATGGGCTTCTCTTGGGGGAGAAACCTCAACTTTTTATCAGGGACAACGGGACCAATGTCTCCATGGCCGTATCAGCAGCCAAAGAGCTCATCACCAAAGAGCATGTGAACGTTATCATCGGTGAGATCAATACTCCTGTCAACAACTCAATGGCCATGGTTTGTGACGAGTATAAAATCCCCTTTCTTTTTCCTTCCGGAGGGTCCGTTTCTCTTTCCGGGGTCGGCAAGGACGTCCCTTACCCCCAGGGAGTGGTTAAGGCCAATCCCCACCCCTATATGATTTATACCTGGTTGAATAGTGTGCAACGCGGTTATGCTTGTATTGATGTGGCTGAGAAATATGGAAAAAAATGGTATTTTATCGCCAGCGATTATGAGCATGGCCGGGAAGGAGTGGGATTTGCCCAAAAAGCCCTCGAAGATAAATTCGGCAAGGAATTCGTTTACTTGGGTGTATCCTGGGCCAAACAAGGTGAAGTGGATTATACCACGGCCATAACCAAAGCCCTTGCCGCCAAACCGGATGTGGTCTGTGTGCTTCTCCCCGGAAGATTTGTTCAGTTTCAGAAACAGGCCGTCTCTTTAGGATTAAAAGATAAAGCCCACATTCACTGGTCTTATGGGGAAAGAGTCTCCGCGACAGCAGCCGGAGAGGCTGCCTACGGGGTCACGGCAACGGTCGATTATGTCATAGAAAACCCGGAATGGCCTCTGAGCAATAAATTCGCCAAGAGGTTTTATCAAAAATATAAATATTGGCCAGGGTGGCCTTCGTCCAGCACCTATGCCGGGGTACAAATCTTCCTCATGGCCATAGAAAAGGCCAAGAGTCTTGAACCAGCCAAAATCATGAAGGCTATTCAGGGCCTTGAAAATCCTAATCCCATAACGGGTCGCCCTTATTATGTCAGGGCCTGTGATCTAAAGACGATTCAACCCTTATATACGGTGGAGTGGATCAAGTCTGATACCTATCCACCCGGGCGCTGGAAGATACTGAAAAAATATGCCCATCCTGAGTCTGCCCTTTTACCTTGTGATGTAAAAGCCGGATATGACAAGATGAAGTATTAGAAGTCGATCCGAGGACACCTTCTCTGGTCTGCCGCAGGAACCTACGGGAGACCAGAGAAGGACCATCATATTTTTAACCATTAAGGAGCGGGCCTGAAGCTATGATTTCGTCTGATCCCATTTTGGAGACCAAAAAGGTCACGATACGATTCGGCGGTTTAACGGCTGTAAACTGCGTGGATTTCCAATTACGTAAAGGAGAGATTAGGGCCCTGATTGGACCAAACGGGGCCGGGAAAACGACCCTGTTTAATCTGGTAACAGGTGTTCTGAGACCCAATTCCGGAGGGGTGTTTTTTAAAGGAAGAGAAATTTCCAAGCTTCCACCCTATCGGAGGATAAAATTGGGGATGGGGCGTTCTTTTCAACTGGTCAATCTTTTCCCGGAACTGACCGTAGAAAAGAATATTGAGATAGCCATCCAGGCCTCTCTAAAGAAAAAGCATCACCCCTTTGAACGAATGGATCGAAAAAAGGTCAAAAAGCGGACCAAAGAATTTCTGGCCGAATTTCGCTGGATAGAAAACCCCCTTATCGAAGGGGGGGCTTCTGATCTATGCCGAACAGAAGAAACTGGAGACCCTGTTGGCCTTGGCTTCGGACCCGGAACTTCTCCTGCTCGATGAACCCAGTGCCGGTGTGGATGAAGACGATATCCATTTGATTATCGATATGATCACCAAGATCTCCAAGAATAGAACGATACTGCTCACGGATCACGACATTAAATTTGTTATGAAAATAGCTGATAGAATAACCGTTATGGATCAGGGATCCATCATTGCCGAAGGCCTACCCAGTGAGATCGCCGTTGATCCTAAAGTGAATGAGGTCTATTTCGGAGGCACCAGTTAAAAAATGGACCATTTGCTCGAAGTAAAAAATATACATACTTATTATGGGCTGGCCCATATTCTTCACGGGGTCACCCTTTCTTTGGAGGAAGGTGAAGCCGTGGCCCTGATGGGCAGGAATGGAGAGGGCAAAACCACGACTTTTAAAAGCATCATGTCCCTGGTTCCCCCCCAAAAGGGAGAGATCTTTTTCGAAGGACAGGAGATTACCGGTTTACCCCCCAATAAAGTTTCACATCGGGGGATCGGCATGGTTCCCGAGGGCCGGCATATTTTCCCCGCCTTAAGCGTCATGGACCATCTGAGGGTCCCTGTTTCTCCGCCCGGCGTGGATCGTGAGGAGTTGTTCAAACGGGCCTTTACTATTTTTCCCAAACTTGAAGAAAAACGCAAAGCTTTAGCCTCATCCCTTAGCGGTGGTCAGCAGCAAATGCTGGTTATTGCCAGGGCACTAATGACCAAACCGAAACTTTTGCTTCTGGATGAACCCATGGAAGGTCTTTCTCCTAAGGCCACTTACCAGGTTATAGACGCCTTAAAAGCAATTCAAAAGGAAGGTGTTACCATTTTTTTTGCTTCAGCCAGCTGCGAGAGGGCTTTTCTCATAGCCAGCAGGGCCTATATCATTACTAAAGGAAAATTTGCCTATCAAGGCTCCAGAGATGATTTGCTGAATTCCCCGGAAATTCAACACCGCTTCCTGGGGGTGAGGGAATAGACGATGACGACGGTGCTTATTACCCAGATCATGAATGGAATTACCATCGGTTTAATATTCGCTCTTATTGCCATCGGATTAACCATCGTTATGGGACTTATGGGAGTGGTCAATTTTGCCCACGGGTCGTTTTACGCCCTGGGCGGATACATGACCTTTGCCGTTTTCGCTTCCATTGGGAACTTTTGGTTGGGTCTCCTGATAGCGGCACTAACTTGTGCGGGGGTAGGTTTGGTGCTTTTCTACGCGATTATCAGGCCCCTGAAAGGAAGACCACCTCTGGAGCCATTAGTGGCCCTGGTTGGAGTTTCCATGATTTTCGTCCAGCTCACCATAACCATCTGGGGCGCACCTCCCAAGCTTCTGCCTATCCCTCTGGGTAAGATCCAGATCACACTATTCGGATTGAGTATCGCCTACCCGGTGTATTTTTTAGTAGTCATCCTTATTGCTATAGCCTTGTTAATCTTCCTCCACCTTTTATTTCGAAAGACAGATGTGGGGATCCGGTGTCTGGCGGCGATTCAGGAACGGGATACCGCCTTGTCTTTAGGCGTCAATGTGGACCGGATCAGCAGTTTAATGTTTGTCATCGGGATGGCCGTCGCCGGGGTAGCCGGGGGATTAGTGGGACCGATTTTTTCGGTATATCCCACCATGGGTATTGAATTAATTGGTTTTCTCTTTGTGATAGCCATCGTTGGCGGGTTAGGGAGTATCGGCGGGGCGGTTATTGCCGGGGTAACCATCGCCATGACTAAATCCATATCAGGTATTTTTTTCCCCGGGAATGTCTCCGAGATATTGGCCTACTGTGTCTTATTAGCGATAATTTTGGTCCGTCCCAGAGGGATCATGGGACTGGCCTCCGTAATGGAGTGACGGAATGTTATATTCGAATAACCCTTGGTCTACCTGGATAACAGGTCTATCCATTCTCCTGGCGCTTATTCTTTTATCTTTTTTTGGAGGAGCTTTTAATATCTATTTGTGCAGTCTGGCCTTGATCTTTGGAATTTTTGCCTTGGCCTATGATCTTCTCTACGGGTATACGGGTCTCGTTTCCTTCGGGCACTGCGTCTTTTTTGGGATTCCGGCCTATGCCGTGGGAATTTTTTCCCGAACGGTGTTCCATATCACCAACCCGCTCGCCCTATTTGGTTTGGCCATAGTATCGGGCGTAATCCTGGGGATTCTTATCGGATTTCTTTGTTCTTTTTCCCGCGGGATCTATATGGCTTTAATTACCTTTGCCTTTGCCCAAATATTCGAACTTTTGGTATTGAGTGACCCCGGTGGAATTACTTATGGAGAAAACGGTATTATGGGGGTTAGACCACCGGCGCTAAAAATCGGAGATTTCTCCTTGGATCTCTTCAACGGAAAGGGAATCTACTTCCTGTCTTTCGTCATATTGGTTGCCTCCTATTTGATCATCCGAGTACTGGTAAATTCCCACCTTGGGGATGTACTCAAAGGGATCAAACAAAATGAAAAAAGACTATTGAGTCTCGGTTATAATACCAGGCCTTACAAAATACTAGCTTTTTCGTTGTCAGGCGTTTTTTCTGCCATAGCCGGCACCTTGATGGCTTTCCTCGACAATAATATCACGCCCTCCTTGGTCGATTGGCAGGTGGGTGCAGAGATACTGCTTATTACTATTTTAGGCGGTCCGGGTACTTTGATGGGGCCGGTAGTGGGTGCTTTCCTGGTAGTGGTTACCGAGAATTATGCCTCTTCCTGGATCGGAGGTGGAAACTGGGTCTATGTCATGGGAGGCCTGTATATCTGTGTTGTTATGTTTCTTCCCGGCGGTTTATTTAATAATAAGTCGATACAATCGGCCCTTAAAAGAATCTCGTTCGGTAATAAATGAAAAGATAATCGTTTTTTAATTTAAGAATGAAAGGGAATATAATGGATCAGAACAAATTTAAAACTTTAAGTGACGAATACCGAAGCCAATTGAACCTGGAGGGCTTTCCGGCCGCGGTCAAGATGATCGAAAAGGTGGAGATGCTGGATGATATTCATTACAAAGGGAAACCGGTCAATATATCGAAAAAGAAGTTGCTGGTCTGCCAACTCATCTCCCAGGCAAGATTTTATGGAAGGGTAATTGCCGGTATGGACATTAACCTGAATATGTGCAGACTCGGCGGGGATGCCATGGGGTTTGAAGTGACTGACTACACCCATGTCTATGCAGGGACCTATTTCGCCAGTGAAGAAGCGGCGAGAAAAATGATAGCGGACATGCCAAAATTCAAAAGGGGGCAATACCATGCCATGTTGGTCGGACCATTAGATCGGATCCCCGTGGAGCCTGATGTGGTTGTGATTTATGGGAACGTCGCGCAGATGTTACGGATTATTAACGGTTATCTTTATAACACCGGAAATAGGCTTACCTCCAGTGCCTCCGGAGATGCAGGGCTTTGTTCCGATACGGTGGCCATCCCCATGATTACCGGCAAACCTCATCTGGCCATACCGTGCAATGGAGGCAGATTAATGAGTTTGCCTAATCAGACTGAGATGGCCTGTGGAATCCCCTTCAAAGAGATTGAACATATTCTTGAGGGTATGCGGTTCACGGGTAAAAATGTTCCGGTAATGTATCCCGCTGCCTGGCAACATATCGACTGGGAAGCTCCGGAAGATTCTCCCATATGTGGATTTGTTCAGCCGGAAAAGCATGGGAAAAAGAGGGTGAGCGACAAATCATAAAACCCAAATCCCAGAAATGAAACCCCAGGGCGCCTTTATTTTAAGGAAAGATCGATAATGGGATTGACTGAGGCCGTTAAGGAATTCACTATTGGAATAGGTGCGGATATTGTGGGGGTCGTATCTGTTGCTCATTTGGAAGAAGTGACCCCCACAGAACAAAAACCTTTGAGGTTGCTTAAATCCGGGAAAAGTGTCGTAGCCTTCGGGGTACATCTTCTCCGGGGTGTCATGCAAGGGGCAGATCTTCGATTAAAGAGGTACAATGCAGTTGAGGCCTGTCGGGCCTGTGACGAAATCGCTTTTAAGCTTTCTTATTATCTGGAGAAGATGGGCTATGAATCCCTAATCGCCCATGCCGATGTTCCTGTCGATTTTGAAAAACCCGGTATGATGGGAGATTTGTCCTTAAGGCATGTAGCTGCTGAAGCGGGATTGGGAGAAGTAGGGCTCTCCACCAATTTTATATGCAAAGAATACGGCCCTCGAATCTACCTCGGAGCGGTTGTCACTTCTGCGGAACTCAGACCGAATAGGAGAGAAGGTCAAGGGTTGTGTGACAGAGAAAAGTGCAACAATTTATGTGTAAAGGCCTGCCCAGTGGGCGCTATCAGAGGGGATGGCACTAAAGACCATGCCCTCTGCCTGCCTGAAGCCATGCCCTTCGGCTTGCGGAATATCCTCCGTCATTTCAGCCGCATCCTAAAAGAAGAAGACTTGAAAAAACAAGGGGATCTCATTTATAGCCTGGATACCTACAATGCCTGGCAATCTCTCCTGACCAAGATCGGGGTATTTGGAGGCTGTTTCAATTGCCTGGATGCCTGTCCGGTAGGAAAATAGAAACCGTGGCCTGCCTCTCATTTTTTCGATCTGTCTGGTCCGGATTGAGACTCGGCCTGAACCTGGGAACCCAAAGAGGGTTCAATGAGATTTGAATATCGAGTTAGCCCGTAAGGAATATTCCAATGCTGGCCCATTACCACAAAGTTTGGGGTGTCTTGCTGTTCGGCTGGATGAGCCTTTACATGGTCCGGGTGGGGATGTCTCCTCTGCTTGTCCCTATCATGAAAGAATTTCATCTGAGTTATGCTGATGCGGGCTTGCTTTCAAGTGCCGTATTCTGGGCCTATACCTTTATGCAAATCCCTTCCGGCTATATGGGAGACCGATGGGGCCACAGACGATTCCTTCTTATCGGGACCTTCGGCTGGTCCCTGTTTTGTCTTTTAACCGGCTTTGTGACCGGTTTTTTTCTTCTGTTTGTTATGCGGTTGCTGACGGGTATGGCCGAAGGAACCTATTTCGGAAATGATAGACCTGTTATTGCCGCTTATACGCCGCCGGAAAAGATGGCCCGGGGCCAGGGAATTTCTGCCATCGGTATGGGACTCGGTATGGGCCTTGGAATTCTAATGGCCGGACAGATTGCAGAATGGTGGGGATGGCGTTCCGTGTTTATCCTTTATTCCATCCCATCCTTCCTGGCCTGCGTTCTTGTATGGAAAATTATTAAAGACCGGGAATCCCCGTTAAATGGCAGGGAGAGCCAAAAGACACGTTTCTCTACGGCCTTCAGGAGCGGAAACCTGTGGATGATTTATCTGGCCGGTTTTACGGTGATGTATTTGTTTTGGGTCCTAGGCACCTGGGCTCCCGCTATCTTTTTGGAACTCGGCGTGGGCGGAATAGGGAGTTCCGGCCTTTATGCCGGGATTTGGGGGCTTATCGGTGTCCCTGCCCTCATATTTTCCGGCATCATAAGTGACCAAATGAAAAAAAAAGGTCAGGACCGACATCATCATCTTGTGGTCTGCCTGGTGGCCATGTGTATATTGGCTTTTTTGATGGGATTAGCACTTGATAGGAAATTCGGGTTAGCCTGGTTTGTCCTATTATTGTTATTGGGAGGGATCGCCGTATGGAGCTTTTTCCCTCCCTTTTATGCCATCCTGGCGGACCAGATACCCAAAGATATTCTTGGGACAACTTTCGGAGTCACTAATACTGTGGGATTCATGGCTTCCCTTGTGGCACCATGGTGCACGGGGTATCTGCGAGATCAAATGAAAAGTTTTTCCTCGGGATTTTATATCACGAGCCTCGTTCTTCTGATCGGAGTATTTTGTGGAATTGTAGCCTCCAAATCG
>CAWIRY010000196.1:0-16323 GCA_963838485.1 uncultured delta proteobacterium
GCCGAAAAGCCAATTTCCCCAGTTAGTTTCTGTTTTTTTAATAAGCAATAATTAGGCCATAAATGTATTGATTGTGAAATTACTATTATTTTAGGAGGTTAAGGTTTAAGAGGGGGCTTTGAAGGGTAGGGATAGGCTAAGGGACAGGTTTTAACCTCCATGATTGACAAAAATTTGTCATGCTTTTGACAGGAGAATGGATCATTTTCGGGAGTCTTACGGTTGAGCAGGTGTGAGCGAAAAATGAATGGAGGGATAGTTTTTCGTTGACCACCTGGTTTCCCATTGATCTTAAAGATTTTCAACCAATACCGTTTGTAATGCAGCATAATGAGCCAAAATTAAAAAACAAGACTTCAGGAAGCAAAGTAAGCATAAGGAAGGTTTTAAATAAAAAAGGCAGGTCCATTTCTGACCATGCCTATCAAAAAGGTTTTGTTCAATCTCTTAAGTATAAATTTATTACTTCTTGATACTTTTCGCTTCGGTAGGTTTCGGTGTCTTTTTCGTTTCTGTTTTTTTAACAGAAGTCTTAGTTATTTTTTTCGCAGGGCTTGTCTTTAGTGTCCTAACCACTTTATCTTTCTTTTTTGGCTTAGCTACTTGATTAGAAAGAACGATTCTTTCAGCCTCCAGCCAGTGGTCAAGATCATGACCATGCTCATAGCAACTTTGGACGTAAATTTCATAAGCCACCCCGGCTATTTCATTATGCAGATTTTTTTTAGACATAAAATACCCCCAATTTCATGGTTCAAGAAATTGAATGTGTCAGGTTCGAGAGTCACCCCACCCTAGTGTCACGTCAACCATCAAAAGTCGGATAAAGACGAGATAGTTTTATTCTGGCATGCTCTGTTGTAAATTGCCAATTGATTTTTGCATTTTTGTTGTTTCGGAAATTTTGCCAAGCCATCGCCTCTTTTCTAACCAGTGTGATGTCATCGATTCTTCTGTTCAGGCACTGGCCGGTTAGCACGTTCAATTCGATCTCGGCCATAATGAGCCAGCTTCCATGCTTGGGTGTATATACAAACTCGAACCGGTCCCACAAGGCCCTGGCTTTGTCTGGAGGAAATACTTCGTAAAGAGATCCGGCATGATGCGTATTCAAATTGTCCATTACCAAGGTTATCTTTTCTGCGCTTTCGTATTGCTGGGCAATCTCTTCGATAAAACAGGCCCAGTCCTGTTTAGTCTTTCTTTCTGTGATTTTGACCAGGCGTTTCCCGGCCAAGGGTTCACAGGCCATAAAAATGGGGAAGGTTTAAGAATCATATAGAAAAATCTGAGGCCTTTGTTTTTTTGGTAGGTTTATTCTGTCGTTCTTGGTTTATACTACAAGCAGGGTTCCAACTTCATACCCGCGTTGCCTTTCTGCCATGTGAAGTTAACTGCTCTAAAACGTTCATATTCTCCTTATGACGAGAACTTATTAACCCTCGGAGATCATTTAAAAAAGAGGCGTTATTCCTTAGGGCAACACCAGAAGCACGTTGCCAATTTGCTAAGAGTAAGCGAGCAAACGGTCTACAACTGGGAGAAAAACCGGTCTGCCCCGTCCCTTTATCAGATCCCCAAGGTCATTAAGTTCCTTGGATATGACCCTCATATTACCACAAACGAAAGCCTTGGAGAAAGAATAATCAGAGTCCAGAGATCGCTGGGAATCACTCAAAAGGAGTTGGCCCGGAGGTTAGGGGTTGACCCGACTACATTGGGGCAGTGGGAGAGAGGGGCGAGGAGGCCGACTGAGGATCTAGTAGAAAAAGTAAACGATTTTATTCTTTCTTTGAATCCGTCTGCCTTAAGGCCCGGATAATCTGGCTTATATCTGCGTGTCCGTCCGTATTGGCTTGCACAAGTCGTTGTTGGACGGCATTTCAAACGTGAAGATTATGGGTAGAAAGAGAGCATAGAAGGTACATTTTTACTCCAACTTAAACCCTTCTCCCTGAAAAGCCTCAAGCAGGCATCCACCACCTCCGGATCATAAAGGACGCCTTTGTTTTGAGAGATTTCTTCCAGGGCCACCTCTATCCCGAAGGCCGGGCGGTAGGGACGGTTAGAGGCGATGGCTTCCACGACATCAGCTACAGCCAGGATACGAGATTCCAAAAGAATCTCTTCCCCTTTAAGGCCTTGCGGATATCCGGAACCATTGATCCTCTCGTGATGCTCCAGGACGATCCGGGCGATGGGCCAAGGGAATTCAATATCCTTCAGGATATCATAACCGGCGCGAGGGTGAACCTTGATCAGGTTGAATTCGAGAGGGGATAATTTGCCGGGTTTACTCAGGATCTCGGCCGGTACCGAGATCTTTCCTAAATCATGAACCGTCCCGGCCAGGCGGACGGCCTCGATCTGATCCTTGGTCAGCCCCATCTCCTGGCTGATGGAACGAGCCAGGTCGGCGACCCGACGTTGATGACCGGCCGTATAGGGATCTCGGATTTCCACGGTCAGGGCCATGGCCTGAATGATTCCTCCCATCATTTTGCGCAGTTTGTCTACACTTTGCCTGAGTTCTTCCTCCCTTTTTTTGCGCTCGGTGATGTCACTTAAAGCACCGATCCACTTATAGGGTTTTCCTTTTTCATTCCTTAAACAAGTCCCGGCGCTTCTCAGATAAATCGTCTGCCCTCCCTTGCCGATGATCCGATATTCTTCCAAAAAAGGCCCCTGTTTCTCCAGGTTTTGTTGGGTCGCCGCTATGAGACGATCAAGGTCCTCAGGATGAACCATTTTTTGATAGGCGGTTATGGTTTGAGGAATTTCACTTAAAAGATCCTTCAATTTTTCGAGGGCCTGGCCGAACCATTCCATTTGTCCGGATTTAAGATTCCATTCAAAAATAAAATCACTCGTGCTTTCGGCAACCGAACGAAACCGTTCTTCACTATCGGCCAAGGCGATTTGGGCTCGTCTGAGTTCAGTAATATCTCGAGCGATACCCCTGAAGCCGACAGGCTGGCCTGACGGGTCCCTTATCAGAGAAATGGAGGTCTCTAATGCCTTTCTCTCCCCGTTTTTGGTAATGATTTCGTAATGGGTGCCTTTGGAGGGTTGCCCGGTATGATACACTTGGTTAAAATTGCGATACATTTCCCGGGCGTTTTTCTCATCGGTATATTGTCGCTTGTTTTTGCCCATTAACTCTTCCCTGGAATAGCCATGGATCCGAGTCAAGGCCTCATTAAAAAAAGTCAGGTTGCCGGCCAGATCCACCTCATAATAGCCGTCTTCAATGGTTTCGAGAATGGACCGATATTTTCCCTCGCTTTTCCGTAAGGCCTCATCAGCTTGTTTGCGGTCGGCAATGTCGATTCCCATCCCGATAAGACAAGGTTTCCCTTCGATTTGTATCCTATGGCCGGTTAAATAATAGGGTAAACGCTTCCCGCTTTTGGTAATCAGTTCCGCCTCCGCATGGGATACCCCTTTGATAAACGTCTCTTGAATCAGATTCTGGATCAAGGCCTGGTCCGGGCCGACAAACAGGTCCAGCGGACTCATTCGTTCAATTTCCTCGGAGGAATATTCGGTGATCGGTTCAAAATTATTATTCCAACGCAAGAATTTTCCGGTTTGGGTGAACAGACAAAAAATGCCCGGCAGGCTGTCTAAAAGCGCATGTGAAAAATTGCGTTCCCGTAAAGTCTCTTCTGTGGACTTGCGCAACTGACTCATTCGTTCCGCCACCTGGGCTTCGAGCCTGGTCCGCAATCGGCTCAGCTCCAGATGAGTCCGCACCCGGGCCAGGAATTCTTCGCGCCGGAAAGGCTTGGAAATAAAATCGACTGCCCCGACCCCGAAACCTCTCACCTGTTCATCGAGATCGGTAATGACGCTGATGAATATGACCGGGATATGGCGGCTGGCTTTCTGGGCCTTAAGCCGTCGGCAAACTTCGAATCCGTCCATCCCAGGCATCATGATATCCAACAAAATAAGATGGGGCGGTTTGGAGGCGACTGACCGTACCGCCATTTCTCCGGTGTCGGTCGATCGCACCTGAAAGCCTTCAGCCGACAGGATATCCGTAAGCAGCTTCAGCACGATCAGTTCATCGTCGACAATCAGTATCTCGTCTGGCGCAGTCATAAATCATATCCTTTTCTTGTTTTGAAGTGACCCATCGGACTTTCCAAATTATATAGGACGGTAGCCGTAATCTCCGATAAACTGGAGAGAAAATATTCTTCCCTGTGGATCAATCGACGGCGGTGGGTGTTGATCCGGGGGTAGAGAATCCCCAAGGGTTCCTCCTGATAGAAAAGAGGAATTTCCTTTAAAACATACCGGGAAACCGCTTTTCCAGCCGGCCAGACCCTCTGGATATGTTCTAAATTTTGGTGTAAAGACTCCTTAAAGGAAGGCGTCTTTTCTAAGTCGATGACAATGAGGTCGTTGACCGGAGAATCATCCGAAAAACAGACCCGGGCCTCCGTTGAAATTTCTTCCCCCTTAAGCCCCTGGGGGTACCCGGACCCGTTCATTCGTTCGTGGTGTTGAAGGATGATATCGGAGATAAGCCAGGGAAATTCTATCCCCTTGAGGATATCATACCCTATCCTGGGATGGGCCTGGATCAGTTGGTATTCGAGATCCGTCAACTTGGTGGGTTTGCTTAGGATCTCAGCCGGGATCGATATCTTGCCCAGATCGTGAATAGTCCCGTCCATACGCAGCCCTTCCCTCTGATCCTCGGCCAGCTCCAGGTATCCGATAACAATAATAAGAATCCAACGAATTAAATCATCTTTCTTCCGCGATCTTCACGGATCAGAAATTGGCCTTCAGTCGCATTTTTGTCTTTCATCCCTTCAGCTTTTCTTTTTTAGAAAATTATCTATTAATATTTTATTGCGGTGTTAACCGGCCGCCTTCAGGGAGGCCTCCAAATTGGCTATTCTTTCCTCCATTTTACCCAGAGAGTCTTTTTCCTGTGCTAATTGGGCCCTAGAGCAGAAGGCCGGGTTGTTTACCCACCAATCCATGCCCATCTCCTTGGCCTTATCAACGGAGCAGATGACCAGTCGTATCTGGATCGTCAGCAACTCGACGTCAACGAGGTTGATCCTAATATCACCGGCAATAACAATGCCTTTGTCCAGGATCCTTTCCAGAAGATCCGCCAGGTTCGTACTTTCCAGAGAATGTCGCGCGCTCTGTTGGATTGCCATTTTTCTTTCCCCCCTTTTTTTTACCGTCTGCTATAAAAGTTTCCCCAAAGGTCCCAAATCCAGATTCAAATCCTCTTCTCCGAGACCGAATTCGCGGGAGATCCTTCTGATCTCCTCGGACTGCCTCATCAGGGTGAAGCCGAGACGCTCGATCTCTTCATCCGTAAGGCCGCCCCCGTCTATCCTGCGAATCGCCTGTTTCTCGAGGAGTTCATGAAGGAGCTTGACCACGGTCAGAACAAGCTGGGCCAGGCCGTTTTTTTTCTTATCCTCATCAAGGTTCATTCGACGGGACGAGGCCCGATTACCCTGCGGCGCCATGGTTTTTGCAAAATCGCTTATATCCGGCGACGCCACCCTTGATCCCGATAGAGAAGAAATCCCGGACCACGTGTTCCTGTTCATCACACCAACCCTTCCTCCCGCCGGGCCGTTTCCACGGAGGTCAGGATGACCTGCAGGCCCAGGTAAACGAGATCGATGTCGGCGACGGAGATCATGACATCGCCCACGATCACAGCGCCCTTGTTGAGGACCCGGTCCAGCACTTCGCAAAGACCGACGTGTTCATTTTCATCCAGGGCATAATTAGGCATATTGCACCTTACATTCTGTCATTCCGGACTTGACTAAGCCTGCCCCATATTTGATACGGGGAAGTCCAGTATTTTCAATGAGTTTTGCACCCTCTGGATTCCCGCCGGAGTTTGCCCGCGAATGCCCTTGTCGGGGGCGGGTTTGGCGACTTTTTGCCAATCCATCCTTATCGGAGGGCAGATAAAGAAGCTGCCCAAAGACCTCGAGATTTTCAATTCCCCGGGGATCGCTCTGCCAATAAATGACCGTTTGATGGATGCCGGGAAAAGCCAGGGCAAATCGCTCCCGGACAGCAAATTCACGGTGGAAAATGGCGCCGCAGAGGGGATCGGTGCTTTCCGGCGTTGCCATGTTCAAAAGCAGCCCGGGAACCGGAATTTCCAAACGCCTGCAGGCGGCAACAAGATCCTTCGTTTCTGCAAAGGACATCTCGGTGAGGATACTGACGGCGTAAAGGGCCGCTTGGGACGGATCGCGCAGGGTCGCCCGCAGACGCTTCAGATCCTTGGATAGCTTTACCAGTCGCCCGGAGATCCCCGGCAATCGGAAAAATTTCCGGTACTTCAGGAAGAGGTTGAAGAACGCCTTCAACCATCCCTCGATGATCTCCGGCAATTCCAACAGCCTGATCAGGTGACCCGTCGGCGCCGCGTCGAGGACCAGGAGGTCATAGCCCTTCGGGGTCAGGAAATCCATTACCGCCGCCAGGGCCATCAGTTCATCGATCCCCGGGGGCGACAAGTCCATGATCCGTTCCATGACCTCACGATCAAAGGTCAGATCAAGATTCGGCATCAACTGGGAGAAAAATTTCGCCAGTTCATTTCGGTACTGGTTTTTCAGGGCAACAAAATCGGCTGTGGCGTCCATTTCCAAGGCCCATAGCCCCGGCGCTGCCTGTTTCGGCTGGGGACCGAGAGGCATGTTCAGGCAATCAGCAAGGGAATGGGCGGGATCAACCGAAAAAAGCAGAATCCGTTTCCCCAAATAGGTCTTTGCCAGACGCAGGGCCGTTGCGCAGGCCAGGGTGGTCTTACCAACCCCTCCTTTACCCGCAAAGACCAGCATCGTCGTATCCGGCGGCGGCAGAGGGATCGGGCTGGTCACGCGAGGGGTAACCGGAGGCAGGAACAGACGGCCCTCCACGGGGGACGGCGCTACTTCCATCAACCCTTCCCAGAAAGACCGAAGCAATTCCCGGCCCCTGATTTCCTCGGGATATAGGGGAATCCCCCAGAGATGGAGATTGGAAAAAACCGGCTCACTGAAGATGCGGGCCAGCTCCAGCAACTGGTGGGATCGGATATGACGGCAGAGCAAACACGGACTTTCCGGATAGAGACGGTTGATGACCACATCCGCAACACCGCTACCGAGATGCTGCAATTCCCGAATCAGATACAGGGTTTCCTCAAAGCTCAGTGCCTCGGCCAACATGACCGGGACAAATCGGCACCGTTGATGATCTTTGAGGAGTTTGTCCATCTCTTTGACGGAGGCGGCGAGTCCTTCAATGAAGTGATCGAGGTCGTCCCGCTGATAGGACCCCCGGAAAAGCATCTTCATGTAACGGTGTTTGGCCAAGAGGGCATCAAGGGCCTCCAGCCAGGGCCGGATCAGGGCGGGCATCTCCATGAGACGCAGGGTGTGCCCCGTCGGCGCCGTATCCATGATAATCCGGTCATAGGTCCCTTTCTTGACCAAGCGGCTGATCTCCAGGAAGGCAATGAGTTCATCCATTCCTGGAAGGGAAAGTTTCAGAAAACGGTTGATGTCTTCCTCATCCAGGAAGGTCCCCGGGAGGCGATTTCCATGAGCCTCTGTTTATTTTTTTCTTGGAAAGCGTTGAGGTGGGCCTGGGCGTCTAATTCCAGAACCTTCAGATTGGGAGGTGGAGTGGCCCCGGCAAAGCTGTCTCGAAGGGAATGGGCCGGATCGGTGGAGACCAGGAGCAGGGATCTTTGGGAATATTGGATGGCGAAATCAAGCGCTGCCGCTGCCGAGGCCGTAGTCTTTCCCACGCCGCCCTTGCCCCCGAACAGCAGGATCTGAATATTTACATCGTTCAAAAAACCCGGCTTCCCTGACACACCGCTCATCAACCCTTAACCTCCGTTGGGTATCATTAATCCTTAACAGGTTATTCATTTAAATTTCACTTCTAATGGGTCACAGCCCTCTCGTCTTCGTTGTCGTCTTTTTCCCCGCTACCCCCCTGCTCCTTGATGGCGTCGAGACGGTCGAGAAGCAACTTTTCCGCGGCATCGAATTCCTCTTCCGTCATCTTTCCCGTTTCCAGCATCATATAGAGTTCGCTCAACTGGACGGTGATCCTGTCGGCTTCCCGGGCCTGTTCCTCCTCGACGGCTTCTCCGATCTCCTTAAGGATCCAGTAAAGTCCCTTGAAGGGAGCGGTCAAGATGTCGTCCACGATGAACATACGGTCCTCTCTTTGCGGCGAGGCAAAGGCCTAAAGCCTCAGTTCCCCCTCCACGAAGTGGTGGGGCGCCCAGGGTCCGTTAAAATCGAAGGCAAAATTGTTGTCGAACCCGCGGGCCGCCTCGAATACGGCTGCCTCGAAATCCTTATCTACCGTCTCCCGCCCGACCAGGCAGGCCAGGTTCATGACCTCTCGTTCGTTCCGAGAGATGTTCCTCTTGCTTTCAAAACAACAGGGAGACAGGATCGACTCGACCCTTTCCGTGTGTTCTTCCCGGTCCTCCTGGAGGAACCCGGTCGAAGAGCCGCCCGACTTCGATCTTGTCTTCCTGAGTTGGGACACGATTGCTCCCCAAGAACTGGTCCCGCGCCGACCTGATCTCCGCATGGGTGTTAACGAAATACTCAAAAATATTCGGCACGTCCCACGTCACCCTCAACCCCATCTCCACCTTGCCATGAACACGGCGAAGTTGTTCGGCGAATGATTTCCGGTTCAGGGCCAGAATCTGTTTGATCTCCCTCGCCCCTGCGGCGATAACGCCAAAAGTGATGGGTAAGGGGGTCTCATCGGCCATGAGACGTTTCAAAACGGCCTGGTGCGCGGCGATATGGCGGCGTTCCGGGCGGATTTTTCCGTTGCTGAAATTACTGACCACCGCTCCGACCTGGTTATCGGCAATGAGATAAACCCGTTCCCCGTCGATGCCGATATCTCCGTATTCCCGGTCTTCTTCCACCGGGATGATGGCATAAAGATATTTCCCCTCTTTTCCTGCTGCTTTACTGCCCATTATCTTCTCTCCCCTCGTATTCCTTGTTTGTATTCATTCCTGCGAAAATGTCATTCCGGGCTTGACCCGGGATTCAGTGTCTTTCGAAGATTCCCGCCGGACCCTGCCCTCCTATGTCCTTGTCGGCGGTGTGAATAACAATCAGGATTATAGCTCGGCGACGGCACTGCTCGTCAGCCTCAAGAATTTTAAAGACTGATACGGCCTTCCTCCACTTGACCTCCAACAGGGCGCTGCAGGTAGAGCATTTGATCTGCCCTTCGTAATCGCAGTAGACCTCCTCATCAAGGTCAAGGCTGTAACCGCAGGATAGACAGTTAATCTTCATAGTGATATCTCCTTACTTAATTGGCATTGCTTCTCATGCCTGGCCCATTGCCTGACAAACCAAGCAAAATGGAATCGCCGATTGACCAGAGCGATGATTTCATGTTGGACTCGTCGCGCTTCCCCGCCACCCAGGGAAAAACCCGTATGCGTCCGGCAGGCCCGGTGACCCGGCAAGCAACGGTTCGTCAAAATATGGTGTGAATCATAGATAGCCAGCGTATCATTCCAGTCCTTTCAGTATTTGATCTTGAACGGCCCTGTTGTTGTTCGAGGCGCCGCCTTCATCGAAGACTTCTCAAGGCCCGGCAGGTGCCGGCGCCGAATCCCCTTTGTTTCCAGTGCAGTTATGATTTCCTGCCTTTCCGCTTCGATGTCCCGGAAGCGCTGATCAATATGTTGCATTCTTTCCAAGGCGCTCTGTTTCTCCTTTCCCCGGCGGAACTTTTCCATTTCCAGAATGCTGAGTTTCATATAGGCCTTGTAAGGAATCGTGCCTTCATCCGCACGTCCAGAAAGCGTCTTAATATCCTGGACGTGCGGATGAAGGCACGATTCCTTACAAGGCCTATATGAAACTCAGCATTCTGGAAATGGAAAAGTCTCGCCGGGGAAAGGAGGCGAAAGCGCCTTGGAAAGAATGCAAAAATTAATCAGCGCTTCCGGGACATCGAAGCGGAAAGGCAGGAAATCATAACTGCACTGGAAACAAAGGGGATTCGGCGCCGGCACCTGCCGGGCCTTGAGAAGTCTTCGATGAAGGCGGCGCCTCGAACAACAACAGGGCCGTTCAAGATCAAATACTGAAAGGACTGAAGATGCTGGCTATCTATGATTCACACCATATTTTGACGAACCGTTGCTTGCCGAACTCCTCGGCCCTGCCGGACGCATACAGCATCCCTGGGTGGCGGGGAAGCGCGACGGTCCGACGTGAAAAATCATCGCTCTGGTCAATCGGCGATTCCATTTTGCTTGGTTTGTCAGGCAATGGGCCAGGCATGAGAAGCAATGCCAATTAAGTAAGGAGATATCACTATGAAGATTAACTGTCTATCCTGCGGTTACAGCCTTGACCTTGATGAGGAGGTCTACTGCGATTACGAAGGGCAGATCAAATGCTCTACCTGCAGCGCCCTGTTGGAGGTCAAGTTGGAGGAAGGCCGTATCAGAGTCTTAAAATTCTTATAACGGGCGTCAGCCGAGCTACATCATGCCTGATCTACTGGCACCGCCGACAAGGACATAGGAGGGCAGAGGTTCCACGGAGAAATCTCGAAAGACACTGAATTCCGGGTCGAGCCCGGAATGACATTTTGCGCAGAATGAATACAAACAAGGAAGCACGAGGGGAGGGAAGAAGATAATGGGCAGTAAAGCAGCAGGAAAAGAGGGAAATATGTTTATGCCATCATCCCGGTGGAAGAAGACCGGGAACGGAGATATCGGTCAGATCGACGGGGAACGGGTTTATCTCATTGCCGATAACCAGGCGGAGCGGTGGTCGGTGACCGGCAATGGAAAAATCCGCCGGAACGCCGCCGGATATCACCGCGCACGGCCGTTTTGAAACGTCTCATGGCCGTCGAGACCCCTACCCATCATGTTTCGCGTTATCGCCGCAGGGGCGAGGGAGATCAAACAGATTCTGGCCCTGAACCGGAAATCATTCGGCCGAACAACTTCGCCGTGTTCATGGCAAGGTGGAGATGGGGTTGAGGGTGACATCAGGGACATGCCGAATATTTTTGAGTATTTCGTTAACACCATGCGGAGATTAGTGTCGGCGCGGGACCCTTGGGGAGCGATGCGTGTCCCAATTCGGGGAAAAAGCCACAGATCGAAGTCGGGCGGCTCTTCAACCGGGTTCTCCAGGAGGACCGGGAAGAACACACGGAAAGGGTCGAGTCGATCCTGTCTCCCTGTTGTTTTGAAAGCAGAGAGCATCTCGGAACGAACGAAGGTGATGAACCTGGCTTGCCTGGTCGGGCGGGAGACGGTAGATAAGGATTTCGAGGCGGCCGTTCGAGGCGGCCCGCGGGTTCGACAACAATTTTGCCTTCGACTTTAACGGACCCTCGGCGCCCCACCACTTCGTGGAGGGGGAACTGAGGCTTTAGGCCTTTGCCTCGCCGCAAAGAAGGACCGTATGTTCATCGTGGACGACATCTTGACCGCTCCCTTCAAGGGACTTTACTGGATTCTTAAGGAGATCGGAGAAGCCGTCGAGGAGGAACAGGCCGGGGAAGCCGACAGGATCACCCCGTCCAGTTGAGCGAACTCTATATGATGCTGGAAACGGGAAAGATGACGGAAGAGGAATTCGATGCGGCGGAAAAGTTACTTGACCGTCTCGACGCCATCAAGGAGCAGGGGGGTAGCGGGAAAAAGACGACAACGAAGACGAGACCATTAGAAGTGAAATTTAAATGAATAACCTGTTAAGGATTAATGATACCCAACGGAGGTTAAGGGTTGATGAGCAGTATAGGGAAGCCGGGTTTTTTGAACGATGTAAATATTCAGATCCTGCTGTTCGGGGGCAAGGGCGGCATGGGGAAAGACTACGGCCTCAGTCGGCAGCGGCAGCGCTTGAAGATAAATATCCCAAAGATCCCTGCTCCTGGTCTCCGCCATTCCCTTTGAGACAGCTTTGCCGGGCCACTCCACCTCCCAATCTGAAGGTTCTGGAATTAGACGCCCAGGCCCACCTCAACGTGCAAGAAAAAAATAAACAGAGGCTCATGGAAATCACCTCCCGGGGGACCTTCCTGGATGAGGAAGACATCAACCGTTTTCAGATTCCAGGAATGGATGAACTCATTGCCTTCCTGGAGATCAGCCGCTTGGTCAAGGGACCTATGACCGGATTATCATGGATACGGCGCCGACGGGCGTAGGGTCTCTCATGGAGATGCCCACCCTGATCCGGCCCTGGCTGGAGGCCCTTGATGCCCTCTTAGGCCAAACACCGTTACATGAAGATGCTTTTGCAGGAGTTGTCGGGACGACCTCGATCACTTCATTGAGAGGCTCCGTCCAAAGAGATGGACAAACTCCTCAAAGATCATGGACGGTGCCGATTTGTCCCGGTCCTGTTGGCCGAGGCACTGAGCTTTGAGGAAACCCTGTATCTGATTCGGGAATTGCAGCATCTCGGTAGCGGTGTTGCGGATGTGGTCATCAACCGTCTCTATCCGGAAAGTCCGTGTTTGCTCTGCCGTCATATCCGATCCCACCAGTTGCTGGAGCTGGCCCGCATCTTCAGTTTGCTGAAGCCAGTTTTCCAATCTCCATCTCTGGGGGTTCCCCTCGGAAATCAGGGGCCGGGAGGACTCGTCTTTTCTGGTTGAGCGCCGTCCCCCGTGGAGGGCCGTATCTCCCTGCCTCCATTTCTCCCCTCGCGTGACCAGCCCGATCCCTCTGCTCCACCACCGGATACGACGATGCTGGAGGGGTTGGTAAGACCACCCTGGCCTGCGCAACGGCCCTGCGTCTGGCGAAGAACTTATTTGGGGAAACGGATTCTGCTTTTTTCAGTTGATCCGCCCATTCCCCTTGCTGATTGCCTGAAATTTTCCCCTTCTGCGTCCCCAGCCGGCGGCGCGGGGCTATGGGCTTGGAAATGGACGCCACCACAGCCGATTTTGTTGCCCTGAAAAACCAGTCGAAATGAACTGGCGAAATTTTTCTCCCAGTTGATCGAATCTTGATCTGACCTTTGATCGTGAGGTCATGGAACGGATCATGGACTTGTCGCCCCGGGGATCGATGAACTGATGGCCCTGGCGGCGGTAATCGATTTCGCTGACCCGAAGGGCTATGCAATATCGACGCGGCGCCGACGGGTCACCTGATCAGGCTGTTGGAATTGCCGGAGATCATCGAGGGATCGTTGAAGCGTTCTTCAACCTCTTCCTGAAGTACCGGAAATTTTTCCGATTGCCGGGGATCTCCCGGCGATTGGTAAAGCTATCCAAGGATCTGAAGCATCTGTTGCGCGATACGTCCCAAGCGGCCCCTTTCTGCTGCCTCACCCGAGATGTCCTTTGCAGAAACGAAGGATCTTGTTCCACCTGCAGGCGTTGGAAATTCCGGTTCCCGGGCTGCTTTTGAACATGGCAACGCCGGAAAGCACCGACCCTCTGCGGCGCCATTTTCCACCGTGGAGCGTCCGGGAGCCATTTGCCGTCGCTTTTCCGGCATCCATCAAACGGTCATTTATTGGCAGAGCAATCCCCCCGGGGAATTCGAAAATCTCGAGGTCTTTGGGCAGCTTCTTTATCTGCCCTCCGATAAATAGTCGCAAAAAGTCGCCAAACCCGCCCCCGACAAGGGCATTCACAGGCAAACTTCCGGCGGGAATCCAGGAGGTTGCAAGAAAAACATTGAAAATACTGGACTTCCCGTATCAAATATGGGGCAGGCTTAGTCATCCAGAATGACAGAATGTAAGGTGCAATATGCCTAATTATGCCCTGGATGAAAATGAACACGTCGGTCTTTGCGAAGTGCTGAAAGCGGTCTCGACAAGGGCGCTGTAATAATGTTGGCGATGTCATGATCTCCGTCGCCGACATCGATCTCGTTTACCTGGCCATACAGGGTGAGATCCTGACCTCCGTGGAAACGGCCCGGCGGGAGGAAGGGTTGGTGTGATAAACGGAACACGTCGTCAGGATTCTCTATGGGATCAAGGGTGGCGTCGCCCGATATAAGCGATTTTGCAAAGCCGTCGCGCCGCAGGGTAATCGGGCCTCGTCCCCGTCGAAGTGAACGATAAGAAAAAAAACGGCCTGGCCAACTATTCTGACCGTGGTCAAGCTCCTTCATGAACTCCTCGAGAAACAGGCGATTCGCAGGATGAACGGGGGCTTACGGATGAAGAGATCGAGCGTCTCGGCTTCACCCTGATGAGGCAGTCCGAGGAGATCAGAAGGATCTCCCGCGATTCGGTCTCGGAGAAGAGGATTTGAATCTGGATTTGGGACCTTTGGGGAAACTTTTAGCAGACGGTGAAAAAAAAGGGGGGAAAGAAAAATGGCAATCCAACAGAGCGCGCGACGATTCTCTGGAAAGTACGAACCTGGCAGACTCTGGGAAGGGACCCTGGACAAAGGCATTGTTATTGCCGGTGATATTCAGGATCAACCTCGTTGACGTCGAGTTGCTAATCCGGATACGACTGGTCATCTGCTCCGTTGATAAGGCCAAGGAGATGGGCATGGATTGGTGGGTAAACAACCCGGCCTTCTGCTCTAGGGCCCAATTGGCACAGAAAAGACTCTCTGGGTAAAATGGAGGAAAGAATAGCCAATTTGGAAGGCCAGTTTTAGGCGGCCGGTTAACACCGCAATAAAATATTAATAGATAATTTTCTAAGAAAAAAAAAAGCTGAAGGAATGTAAAAACAAATAAAGACTGAAGGCCAATTTCTGATCCGTGAAGATCGCGGAAGAAAGATGATTTAATTCGTTCGATTCTTATTATTGTTATCGGATACCTGGAGCTGGCCGAGGATCAGAGGGAAGGGCTGGTTGTGGACGGGACCAATCTGGGCAAGATATCGATCCCGGCTGAGATCCTAAGCAAACCCACCAAGTTGACGGATCTCGAACTGATCCAGGCCCATCCCAGGATAGGGTATGATATCCTCAAGGGGATGAATTTCCCTGGCTTATATTCCGATGTCATCCTTCAACACCACGAACGAATGAACGGGTCCGGGTACCCCCGGGCTTGAGGGGGAAGAAATTTCAACGGAGGGCCCGGTATTATTTTCGATGAGTCTCCGGTCAACGACCTCGGCCATCGACTAGAAAAGACGCTGCCTTTAAGGAGTCTTTACACCAAAATTTAGAACATATCAGAGGGTCTGGCCGGCTGGAAAAGCAGTTTTTTGCCCATTTTTTAAAGGAAATTCCTCCTTTTCTATCAGGAGGAACCCTTGGGGATTCTCTACCCCCGGATCAACACCCACCGCCCATCAATTAATAGGCGGAAGATATTTTCTCTCCAGTTTATCGGAGATTACGGCTACCGTCCTATATAATTTGGAAAGTCCGATGGGTCACTTCAAAACAAGAAAAGGATATGATTTATGACTGCGCCGAGACGAGATACTGATTGTCGACGATGAACTGATCGTCCTGAAGCTGCTTACGGATATCCTGTCGGCTGAAGGCTTTCAGGTGCGATCAACCGACACGGAGAAATGGCGGTACGGTCAGTGGCCTCCAAACCGCCCATCCTTTATTTTGTTGGATATCATGATGCCTGGGATGGACGGATTCGAAGTTTGCCGACGGCTTAAGGCCGGAAAAGCCGCACCATATCCGGTCATATTCATCAGCGTCATTACCGATCTCGATGAACAGGTGAGAGCCGTTTCGGGGTCGGGGCAGTCGATTTTATTTCCAAGCCTTTCCGGGTCACCGGCCGGGTACGGAGCTCATCTGGACTAAGCCGATTGCGGACCAGGCTCGAAGCCCAGGTGGCGGAACGAATCAGTCAGTTGCGCAAGTCCACGGAGATTTTACGGGAACGCAATTTTTCACATGCGCTTTTTAGAACAGCCTGCGGGCATTTTTTGTCTGTTCACCCAAACCGGAAAATTCTTGCGTTGGAATAATAATTTTGAACCAATCAGCCGAATATTCCTCCCGAGGAAATTGAACGAAGATGAGTCCGCTGGACCTGTTTGTCGGCCCGGACCAGGCCTTGATCCAGAATCTGATTCAAGAGACGTTTATCGAAGGGGTATCCCATGCGGAGGCGGAAACTGATTACCAAAAGCGGCTGCGTTTACCCTATTATTTAACCGCCATAGGATACAAATCGAAGGGAAACCTTGTCTATCGGGATGGGAATCGACATTGCCGACCGCAAACGAGGCTGAGGCCTTACGGAAAAGCGAGGGAGAATATCGGTCCATTCTCAAACCAATTGAAGACACTTATATGAGGTGGGATTGTGGC
>CAWIRY010000197.1:0-41145 GCA_963838485.1 uncultured delta proteobacterium
AAGAAAGAAAATTGAATAAAGAAAGGAATGCCATGGCTGATCCAATGAAGGTAGTCTTAAAGATTACTTCTGTGAAGGGAACCTGTGCGGCAGGGCATAAAGTAGGGGAGGAATTTGATTTAAGTAAAAACTTTGTCTTGGGATATTCAGGCAACGGCAAGACCCTTTGCCCCTCAGCATTTTATGCCGCTTTCCCGAACTGGCGAATCCTACGTTTCGGTGGGGAACTTCCTTGGGAAGAAGATAAAGATACGGCCCATGTGGCCTGCCCTGATCCCTTAAACCCCCTGAGTATGGAATTAAGAAGAATCAAAGATTAGAAGGTTTTCTCCTGTGGTGACTGCTCACAGCCATATTAGCCCAGGAGGGACTTCCTGACAACTTAAAATCTATCATAGCCTCTATCAACAACATTTTTTTGAAAGGGGAAGAGAAAATCGTTGAGAAATCGATCCAATCTCCAGGCGGCTGAAAGAGGCTGAGCAGAAGATTCGAATCCTCTATGAAATTGCGAAGTTTGTCTCGTCTCTTCTTGACGTTCAGCTTGTTCTTGACGCCATTGTAAATCTGCTTTGTAACGAGTTTAAGCTGGATGCCTGTTCCATCCGGTTGCTGGATAGTGACGGCAAGCTAAGAATCAAGAGCCAGAAAGGGCTGAGCAAGGCGTTCATAGAAGAAACGACGAGAGAACCCACAATGGATTGCTATTCCGGGGACTGTTTTCTTACCGGCAGAATCGTCATTATCAACGATGCGGACCGAATAGACAAACCCATCTCAACGAATCGCATCGTCGGCGAGAATATCAAGTCTTTTGCGGTCACGCCTATAAAGGTCGAAGGAGAAACGATCGGGGTCTTGGTGACGGCTTCTAAGAAAAAGAATTACTTCCATAAGCGCTTCAATGATGTAATCTATGTCATATCCAACCAGATCGGTATTGCCATAAGTATTTCCCAACTCTATGAGGAAATACACAGCTTAAATCAAGGACTGGAACAAAAGGTCAGGGTACGAACGGCAGAACTGGAAGAAAAGACTAACTGCCTGATAAAGGCCGAACGGCTTGCCACTGTAGGCGAAATGTCAAAAAGGATAGCCCATGAACTCAGAAATTCGCTTACCATAGTAGGGGGTCTTGCTCGGAGGCTCCATGGGAAATTGAGTGAGAACGATCCTAATAGAGAATACCTCAAGATCATTTTCGAAGAGGTCAAAACTCTGGAAGAAAAGGTTTCAAACCTCATAAAGCTCGGTGCCGAAGAATAAATTCTCAAGCCATAGAAAAGCGAAGGCTTGCGCAATGCCTGACGAGATAAAGGATGCGGGATTCGGCCTTGAGCCATGTAGAAGGGCGGGCTTCTGGCTGATGCCCATGTTCTGCTAACCTTCAGTCCAGTTCCCAAAATGTTGATTTTAAATTTTGGCTCTAAGTTATTATTATAATTTTTCCTTAAAAGACTAAACCCTACGATTACGGAAAAGGCTTAAGCAAGGATAATTCATGTCTACAATAGACGAATTAGACGAAATCCGCAAAGCGTCAGAACATCTGTATGATGCCTTGAACCACATGCTCGACGGTGACAGCAGGTCTCCATGGAACATCGCGTCACAAACATCTACCGCCGAGAAGCCGGGAAGTGGAAGGTTGTCCAGTGAGGTGGACCCCAAAAATTGGACAATGTGGTAAGCTCTGAGTTAGCCCAAAGAAAGGAACTAACCATGAGCAAGAAAAAGAGACAACATCCTCCCGAATTTAAAGCCAAGGTTGCCTTGGCGGCTGTTAAGAACGAGGAGACCATTTCCGCGTTAGCCGCTCGTTTCGGTGTTCACCCCACCATGATCAACAACTGGAAACGGGTCTTGTTAGATGGGGCGGCAGACATTTTCGACCAAGGGCATAAATCCCGGCAAAACACGGAAGCCCAGGTCGACGAACTGTATCGCCAGATCGGAAAGCTTCAGGTGGAACGCGATTTTTTAGCCAAAAAGCTCAGTCTTTAAGCCGTCAGCAGCGAAAGCCAATGATCGACTTTCAGGATCCGAAAATAAGTGTCTCCAGGCAATGCCGGCTATTAGACCTCGGCCGGTCATCGGTCTATTATCAACCGGTCGAAATGGCGCCTCAGGACCTCCTCCTGATGCGTTTGATCGATGAGCAAGCATCCGAACAGATTCTGAACGGCGATTACTATGAAGCTCTCGCAACATGTCGGATAGCTTATGAAACATTATTACGAGTTTGCTTTATAGAAAACTCACCTACGCACCAATTTTCAACAATTAAGGCTGCAAAAGGTTGTTCTATTTTTCAGCCAACAAATTTTCTTCGGGACATTTTAAAAGTTGTTAAGAAAGATCCCTTTTATGAGTTTTTGAGTCTATCTGTTCATAGTCATAAGTTTTCTGTCTTGAAGGATATGGTCAAGGGTCAGCAAAATGGAGGATTATTATTGGATCTTGGATTTCAATACAACGAAAAAGATCTTCAGTATTCGTTTAATAATCTCATTGCAATTACCTATCTCTCGGTTCGCTTGTTTCAAGGGCTATTTAATAGCTTCCTCGCTGGATCAAACTTCGAGCTAAAAAAGAGCAGGGCAATAGAGACTTTGATAAATGATATGCCCCATAGCTACAATGAACTTCCGAAACTTATCGGGGCAATACTCCGGAAACTTGGAAAAGAATAAAAATCACATAACAATCGGCTCGACGACGACCGGGAATAGCCCGCGGAAGCGCATGGTAATCGGGGCTAATGATGAATAGACCATCAGTTTTAAAACTGATCGTCGCTTTGTTCTTCTTTTCGATTCTATCCGTGCCGGTATATGCCCTTACGCCCGATCAGGTCTTCGACAAGGTCAAGGATGCCGTTGTTGTGGTGAAGGCCCTGGACGCCCAGGGCAAGACGAAGGCCCAGGGAAGCGGGGTGCTACTTCCTTCCGGGAAAATCGCCACCAACTGCCATGTTGTGGAAGGGGGTGCCTCCTACCAGGTGGGCCAGGGTAATCAGTTAGTCCCCGCCACTCTGTTTGCCGAAGACGAAGACAAGGACATCTGCCTTCTTGATGCCAAGGGTATTACAGGGAAACCGGTGCAACTCGGCAAGGCGGCAAACCTCAAGGTAGGGGTCCCGGTTTATGCCGTGGGAGCGCCGCAGGGCCTGGAACTTTCTCTTTCCGATGGTATCGTTGCGCAGCTCCGGGGCGGACCGCCACCCTTCATTCAGACAACGGCGGCTATCTCGCCCGGATCGAGTGGCGGGGGACTGTTTGATAAGGAAGGCCGGCTGGTCGGCCTGACGACCCTCTATATAGAAGGTGGTCAGAGTTTAAACTTCGCCATGCCGGTGGAGTGGATAGACGAGGTCAAGCCGGGCCGGAAAACGGTCGCCGAGGGTCGCAGCCAAACCGAATGGTTGAAAGCGTGCCAGCGCCCTTGAAAAGATGAAGGACTGGGAGGGCCTGCTTGATTGGTGCCGGAAGTGGACGAAAAGCGGACCGAAAAATGCCGATGCATGGAACAGCCTCGGCGTCACTTACGGTCACCTCAAGCGCTACGATGACGCAATCGAGGCCTACCGCCAGGCCCTGCGTATTGATCCGGAGTATGCCGATGCCTGGAGCAACCTCGGGGTCACTTACGGTCACCTCAACCGCTACGACGAGGCCATCGACGCCTATCGTCAGGCCCTGCGGATCAATCCGAAAAATGCCTTAGCCTGGAACAACCTCGGGATCGTTTACGCCAATCTCAATCGCTATAACGAGGCCATCGAAGCCGAACGCCAGGCCATCCGCATTGATCCGGATTATGCCTTAGCCTGGAACAACCTCGCAATCGCATACACCCTTTCTGGCAACCAGTCAGCCGCCCTGGATGCCGTCCGGAAACTGCGACGCCTTGATCCGGAACAGGCCTACAAACTTTTCAACCTGCTCGTGCCGCGCTGAAGTAAAGTAAGATTTCAAAGGAAGGAAGTAATTCATGAAATCATGAAAGATGGAAAAACGGAAGGGATGAAATCATGATTATAGACGTCATCAATAATAAAGGGGGGACCGGGAAGCGACATCCGCCGCTGAAGCCGGTCATCCGGGCGCTGGTCGCCGGGGTTATGGCTTCCGGGATCGAAGAAGAAATCGCCGGGACTATTCAAAAGCGATTACAGGGCTGAAATGAAGGGGGGACTTTGGGAAGAAAACGGTTCTTTAAAGCGTTAAAGAGGTGATACTGGCATTATCTGAAATTATAGGGGGTTCCGAATATGGCAGAAAGATTCAATAAAAAAAATACAGTAAAGAGACTGACTGTTTTTTTCTCACTTTTCATTATATCGATTTTGATTAGTCAGGGCGCATTTGCAGACCAGAAAAGCCATTATGTGTCTGCTCGTCAACTTGTGGATCTAACATATAACTGGCAGGCCGCGTATGAAACTGGTCGGGAAGCGGCTTTGCTGGTGGCTAAAGCCAGGTTTGAAGGTAATCCAGAGACCAAAGACTATAGTGAGGTCTTAATAAACGTAATCATGGAGGTTGTTGATGCATATTTTCATGACATAGAAACTAAAAATAAGTTTGTGATGGCAATAGCAAAGATGTATATGGAAGAATTTACAGAGTATGAGCTGAAAGAATTAATTAGGTTTTACAAAACCGCTATCGGGCAAAAAGCATTAAAGAAACTCCCTGTGTTAATGGAAAAAGGCCGTAAGATAGGGTCTGAAATAGGACGTCAGGGGTTGTCATCCCCGAAGTATCAGCAAATGCTTATAGAAAAACTTAAGGTATTACAGGATAAAGGAATACTACCCCAGGAAAACAAATAACAGATGAAAACCAGAAGATGATAACAGGCCAGAGTTTAGGCGGGAATGGTAAATCACATGACGTTAGCGTTGAACCAGAAAAACCATACCTGAATATCTTAAAGGACAAAAGACCCGCTGGGAATACGATAAAAGGCAGATTCCTAACAATCTCAAAAAAGAAAAGATGAGGAAGGACAAGAACCTGATAAGCCAAAAACGACTTGAAGAAATATTTGAAGTAAAAGAAAGATACCAGGCCTAAACTCATTGGGTCAACGAGCCGAAAAGCCGCACTCCACGGTCTGTCCCGAATTCACAAATAGCAGCACAGAAGAAATGGTAAAAGGCATGAAAAAGGTAGACGAGGGCTTACAGAAAGACAATCGCAAGAACGAAAGAAACGGGAAGATTATTCTACTTCTGATGCTTATTGGATCGCTATTGGAAACAAATCGAAGAAATATAAGGGACGCCTCGATCCGGCAATGGCGGACAAACTTTTCAACCTGACCGTGCCGCGTTTACGGAATTAAAGAAGACGGAGGGGGGAAAGTGGTAGCAAATCGATAGCAAGTCTCGAATGAAAAATAAATTGTCGGTCTTCTTGCCGGCAACGCAGTTAATTTTCAATTTTGGGGGCCGTAGCCACTCGGTCATGGTCCCTTGAACCTTTAATTAAGGAGATTTGCCATGAAAAGAACCCTGTTTTTATTGGCAGCGGTATTTTGTTTTTCCATATCAGGCCTTGTTCTGGCCGGTGAAATCAAAATTTATTCAAGCGAGGGAGTCCGAACAATTACTGTGCCGGGGAAGGAAAAAGATCTCGACGGAAACTGGGTACGGCGGATATCGATCGGGGATAAGATCTCAACAATTAAGCCCGTTCCCAAAGAGACTTCCCCGGAGGTTTCCCCAAAGATTGAAAAAGAAGTTGATAACCGCGGCGACAGCCAGAAAAGAGAAGGGCTCGATCCGTCTGTTCGGGTTGGGGCTATCGATACACAAACCGGGAAATTCTATCCGGCCGTCCGGGGAGAGGCTATCAACCCTGATACGAGCGCGTTCTATCCGGCTCGTTGGGGGTGGAGTTTTCAACCCAGATACAGGTGAATTTTACCCAAGGGTAGATTGAGGCTATATAAACCCTTAGACCGGAAAGTTATCTCCAGCGGCTGGAGGAAGTAAACGTCAAGAATATAGTCCAGACATCGCGCACCTCCCCAAAAAGATTCACCGAGCTGGCGAATACCATGGGTTGGGGATCGGCAACCTCCTCCCTCTTCCTGGCAGATCCCCTGGGGAGGAGATCGATAAAAAATATTGACATTTTCCTCCAGGCCGTCAATCTGATTTTGTTTGGAATTTGCAGAATTTCCAAAAGTGAACAAACCGGCCGCCGACCAGGCCGGGAGCTACAGGATTTATAAACATTGGTTTATGGGGCCATGATTAATTTTCAACCCGATAATCGGGACCCCCAAGGAAGCCAGGATCGCCGCCGAAGGGTTTATCATGGTGATGGAAGAAGACGGGGAATCCATCCCGGAGCCTAAAACTATTCGGAAGGTGGCTTGAGTGTTGGCTGAAATGAATTGAACCAGTAAAACAATTAGCAAAACCCCATCCTTTCAATCCGGAATAGGGTTTGCCTTTAAGGAGAATAAATTATGGAGTCATCAACGATCGCCGGTCATGTTTCTTTGGTTACCGGGGGCAGCCGCGGAATCGGTCGGGCCATTGCCCTGGGACTGGCCAAAGCCGGATCCGATGTGGCCGTCAATTTTAAGAGTCACGAAAAGGAAGCCAAAGAGGCTTGTGCCGAGATCGAAGCCCTCGGCCGTCGGGCCCTGGCCGTTAAAGCCGATGTCAGTCTTTCGGATGAAGTCTCACGGCTGGTCATAACCGTCGAGCAGGAACTGGGGACTGTATCCATTTTGATCAATAATGCCGGTATTGCCAAACCTCTGAGGCTGGAGGAATTGAGCGAAGCACTTTGGGATGAGACCTTGACCGTCAACCTTAAATCCTGTTTTCTGGTCACCCAAGCCGTATTACCGGCCATGCGTTCTCAAGGCTGGGGAAGAATCGTCAACATTTCTTCCACGGCCGCCCAGATCGGGGGTATTGTCGGTCCTCATTATGCCTCTTCCAAGGCGGGGATAATCGGGCTGACCCATTCCTATGCCTCGCTTCTCATTAAGGAGGGAATAACCGTAAATGCCATCGCGCCGGCCCTAATTCTCACCGATATGGTCAGCGAGAGCATCAGGGCCAGACCAGACCGGATTCCGCTGGGCCGGTTTGGGACCGTGGAAGAAATAGCCGAGGTTGCGCTCATGCTGGTCAACAACGGTTATATGAGCGGGCAGACTATTAATGTCAACGGCGGGCTTTATCTAAGTTAAATCCTACGCTAAGGGAGCTTCAATGGAAAAAAGACCCCCATTTCTCAAAAGAGAGGTGGGGTTTTTATTTTTTAAAAACCCTTAAAAGCTAAGGAGCCTTTTAAGGTAAAATTATGAGTGAAACCATGGTAACCAGGGATGTATTTAAAGGATATTTCAGGTCCTTAATTGAAAAAGCAGCATCTGACGAAATCAAGGTTACAGATGCACTGGCGACGATTCACGCCAACTACCCTAACATGCCCTTTACTCCCAGCCTTGTCCTTCAACTCCACCGCGATCTTTATCAGTTCGTGGCCCAACAGGGCGGACGCTGGAAAATGACAGACAATGAGATTTCCGAGACCCGGGCCGATGGCACAAAAGTTACCCGATTCAGGCCGATTCCCGCCCATCAGACATCCGAGGCCATGAATAGACTCCATACCCTTTTTAAGGAACAATGGGACCGGGAAGAAATCGATCCACTGCTGCTGATTCCGGCTTATGTGCTCGATTTCCTCTGCATCCATCCATTCACCGACGGTAACGGCAGGATGGCGCGGCTGCTGACCCTGCTTCTCCTCTATCAAGCCGGTTTTGAAGTTGGCCGTTACATCAGTTTTGAACATCTGATCGAGAACCAGCGGGAAGGGTACTACGATGCGCTCTACAAATCTTCCCAAGGGTGGCACGATGGCGAACATTCATTACTGCCCTGGTGGGAATATTTTTTGGGTGTTATGTTATTTGGATCATACCGGGAGTTTGAACGTCGAGTAGGATTGATCACCACCGGGCGGGGCACAAAAACGGCAATGATATCGGATGCTATAGGTCATTTCGTTGGGGATTTCTCAATACGCGATATTCAAGATAAGTGTCCCAATGTCGGGATAGATTTGATTCGCCGTATCCTCAAGGAACAGAGAGAGTTAGGGAAACTTGAGTGTTTAGGTAGAGGGCCAAACGCCAGATGGAAGAATAGATAAAATACCCATTTAATAGGTATTGAACTGTGGTAAATACCTATATAAAAACCGAGAACGTTCCACCAACCCTATTACATGCGGTTTCCATCTCAAGATTTTCACCAGGCAAGTAAAATCGCTTGACTGAAAGGATGTCGAGACGCCGATCGGCAGAAAACGTGATCAAGATACCGTTAATGGGATCATAAATGGCTACTTTAAATTATTCCCAACTCTGGTCTGAATAAAAAAATGTCAAAAAATAAAGTAAATTTCAGGGCCATCAGAAAAATTGTTCGCCGATATCCAAGGGGACCTATTTGAAAAGCCCTTTGAGGAAAAGGTCCGGACTGAAAAGAACAGACCGGTGGAATGCCTGGGCATCACCTTCCCGAATGATGAAGGTCGTCGAAAGTATTTCCTTGATAAGCTGAAAGAGAAACTCAAGGACCCGGAATTCCGCAAGATCGAAGGATTCCCCATCGGCTCGGACGAGAATATCCTGTCCCTATCCACCCGCCGTACTATACCGCCTCCCCAACCCCCCTCCTTCGCGGATTTCATAAAGCTCAACGACAAGCCAAAACCCTGGACCCGTTATCGGGGCTCTCCATAAGGGGGGACAAACGTGTCAGGCAAAAATGACTCTGGGGCTTACCCCTGACTGATAGGGGATTTCCTAAGCAAATTAATCCCCTTTTAAATTGACTTTAAGGGATGGATATGTTTTGATTTTGTTCATCCCAAATCAGCGTTCTTTAAACCTGCAACCTCTAACCGAAAGGCTGGGGCCATGAAGCGGTCCGACAAAAGACCCCATTTTTTAAGAAAGAGATGGGGATTTTTTTTGGGCTGGATGATAGAGTAAAATTTTTTTGGCTACACAGATTCATCATGCTAAAGGAATAAGATTTGGCCACTGAAAAAATCACCCTCTCCCAACTCGAAAATTTTCTTTTTAAGGCCGCGGATATTCTTCGGGGCAAGATGGATGCTTCGGAGTTTAAGGAATTCATCTTCGGTATGCTTTTCCTCAAGCGCCTGTCGGACGAGTTCGACCGCAAACGGGAACAACTCCGCAAGATAGACTTTGTCCATCTCAAGGATCAGCCAGATCTCATCAAAGACCTGTTGGAGGACAAGACCTCCTACGGCGAGACCTTTTTTGTCCCCGTGCGCGCCCGCTGGCATGAGCCGTGGATTGACCAGATCGGCGATCAGGTTCCGGCCCTCAAGGATCTCAAATACGACATCGGCAACATGCTCAACAAGGCCATTGCCGCCGTGGAAGAGGAAAACGATGCTTTGGCCGGGGTTCTGAAAAACAACATCGATTTCAACGCCGTTAAAGGCAAGACCAAGATCCCTGATCAGAAGTGGAAGGACCTGTTGGACCACTTCAATCAGCCTCAGTTCGTGCTGGTCAATGACAACTTCGAGTTTCCCGACCTTCTCGGTGCGGCCTACGAATACCTGATCAAGTTCTTTGCCGACAGCGCCGGCAAGAAAGGCGGCGAATTCTACACGCCCGCCGAAGTGGTTCGTCTGCTGGTCCAGCTTACCAAACCCGAGGCGGGCAACACCATATACGACCCCACCGTCGGTTCCGGCGGTTTCCTTATTCAGTCCCATCAATATGTGGAGGAGCAGGGTCAGGACCCGAACGATCTTGCCCTCTACGGCCAGGATTCCAACGGCACGGTCTGGTCGATCTGCAACATGAACATGATCCTCCACAATATCACCCGCTTCACTATCGAAAACGGCGACACCCTGGAAGACCCGCTGATTCTGGAAAACGGCCAGGTGCGCAAATTCGACCGCGTGCTGGCCAATCCGCCTTTCTCACAGAACTACAGCCGCGCCACGCTGAAATTCCCCGGCCGTTTCCGCGAATGGTGTCCCGAGACCGGCAAGAAGGCCGATCTCATGTTCGTCCAGCACATGCTGGCCAGCCTCAAGCCCCGGGGCCACATGGCGACTATCATGCCTCACGGCGTTCTCTTTCGCGGCGGCAAGGAAAAGCTGATTAGGGAGATTTTCATCAATGACAACGTGATCGAGGCCATCATCAGCCTGCCGCCCGGCCTCTTTTACGGCACGGGCATTCCCGCCTGCGTGATCGTGGCCAACAAGAATAAACCCGAGGTCCTGAAGAACAAGGTCCTCTTTATCAATGCCGACCGTGAATACGCCGAAGGCAAGGCCCAGAATAAACTCCGTCCCGAGGACATCGAAAAGATCGACTTCGTTTTCACCCACAAGCTTGAAATTTCAAAATACAGCCGACTGGTGGACAAGGGCGAAATCGTGGATACCCACGACTACAATCTCAACATCCGCCGCTATGTGGATAACACCCCCGAGCCGGAGCCGGAAGACGTCCAGGCCCACCTGATCGGCGGCATCCCCGAGGCCGAGGTTGCTGCCCGGGCTGTTGAATTTGCCCGCTTCGGCATAAGGCCTGACACGCTGTTCCAGCCCGAACGCCCCAGCTACCTCGCCTTCCGTGGATCGATCGAAACCAAGACCGCCATCAAGGCCGTTCTCGAAACCGACCCCGCTCTCCAGCAGACACTGAACGCGCACCATGAAGCCCTGGAAGCCTGGTGGGCCGTGGCTCGCGACGATTTTGCCGGGCTGCATAACGGGAAAAAGATGCCGGAAGTCCGCCACGAGTTGCTGACTACACTTAAGGCCAAGCTCATTCCCCTGAATGTTCTCGATGAGTTCAAGAGCGCCGGGGTTTTTGTGAATTGGTGGCAGCAGATCCGTTATGACCTGAAGACCATCATTGCCACCGGCTGGCACCACAGCCTCATCCCGGACGACTACCTGATTGCCGAATTCTTTCAGGCCGAGGCCGACGAAATCGAGGCCATAGAGGCCCGGATCAGTGAGGCTCAAAGCGAGCTGGCCGAGGCGGTGGAGACCGCTCAGGAAGTGGCCGCCTATGAGCCGGAAGAGGACGAGAGTGTCACTGCTACGGTCATCAAAAAGGCCCTCAAAGAATTGATCGACGACCTCAAGGGCAGCCCGAGTAAATCGGCCCGCAAGGAACTGGGAAATCTCCAAGCGCAGGAGAAGGCCATCGCCGCCATTGAAAAGCGACTCAAGGACAGCCGGACAGCACTGAAATCCAAAACCAACGAACTGGAGATCAAACTCCAACTCAAACGTCTGGGCGGTGATGAGTTCAAGGCTGAGAGCCAGGAGCTGATCCGACAGGTGGATGCCCAACTGGCCAAACTCGATAATGGCAACAAAGACGACAAGAAAAAAATCACCGCCTTGAATAAAGACAAGGCTGCCCTGCAAACCCGCCTGGCCAAAACTGACGCCCTTCTCGCCGCCATCGGCGGTCAGCTCTCTGAGGTAGAGGCCCGCCGCCTCATCCTGAAAAAGCTCTACGACCTTGCCCGCAACGAGCTGAGCCGCTACCTGAATGCTGAAAAACGCGGACTTATTGCAGTGGTGGAAAACCTCTGGGACAAGTACTCGGTGTCGAGTCGGGAGCTGGAGCAGGAGCGTGCCAAAACTCTGAAGACCCTGGATGGATTTCTGAAAGATCTTGGGTATCTGGGGGAGAAGGCTTGAGGGCGAAAAGGGGAAATTTTGAAATGAAGCAGCCGCCGTCTGATCTGGCATGGTATTCCGAACTCCTGGCAGACATCAAGAAACGCATCCGGCAAGCGCAGAACCAGGCAGCTCTGTCGGCTAATGCCGAAATGCTCTGGATGTATTGGGACATCGGCCGCATGGTTGCCAAGCGGCAGAAGAAAGAGGGTTGGGGTAAAGGCTTGTTGCCGCGCCTGGCGGTAGACCTGAAGAATGATATCCCTCAGATCAAGGGATTTTCAGAACGCAACCTCCAACTCATGATCCAGTTCCAGGATGAATATCCGGACCTGTTTCCAATTCCGCAACAGGCCGTTGCGGAATTGCCGGAGCCACCATTTGGAGGCGAAACTCGGCCACAGCCGGTGGCCAAATTGGCGCCGCAGACTATGGAGCCGGTGGACTCCGGGGAAGAGGAAACCCAAATTGCGCAACGGATCGTTGCGCAATTACCCTGGGCGCACAATGTAATCCTTATTCAGAAAGTCAAAGACTTCCCCACACGCCTCTGGTATGCCAGGCAGGTTATCGCCCAGGGCTGGAGCCGCGACACGCTGACCGCCATGATCAAGTCCAACACCCACAAGCGCCAAGGCGCAGCAGTGACCAACTTCGACCTGCGCTTGCCTGCACCTCAGTCGGAATTAGCGCAAGCCACGTTGAAAGATCCCTATCTTTTTGATTTCATGACGATGGATCAGCCATTCCGCGAACGAGAACTGGAAGCAGGGCTGATAGAGCACCTCGAACGATTCCTACTGGAGTTGGGAGCGGGGTTCGCCTTTGTCGGACGGCAGTATCACATCGATATCGCAGAGGAAGACTTCTATGTCGATTTGTTGTTTTACCATCTCCGGCTCAGGGCGTTTGTGGTCGTTGATCTGAAGATTGGGCCTTTCAAGCCGGAATATGCCGGCAAGATGAATTTCTATTGCAATGTAGTCGATGACCGTTTGAGGCATGCCAGCGACAATACCACGATTGGATTGATTCTCTGTCAGGATAAAAAGAAGGTGCTGGCGGAATATGCCTTGCGTGGAATGGACAAGCCCATTGGCGTATCGGAGTATGAGTTGACCAGGGCCTTGCCGGAGGAGCTGAAATCCTCCTTGCCGACCATCGAGGAGATCGAGGCGGAGTTGGAAGAAAGTTTGAAAGGGGAAGAGTGAGGTGAGAACTGTGGGAAGTTGGAAAACAGAATCTCTCGGTCGCGTCGCCCAAATCACGATGGGGCAATCTCCTGATTCAAAATACTATTCAGAGGAAGAAAATGGCTTGTCATTCTTGCAAGGGTGCGCCGAATTTAAAGCCCGATTTCCGAAACATTCGTTATATTGTGGCCAGGCCAAGAAAATAGCGAACGCCGGATCAATTCTTTTCAGCGTTAGAGCACCAGTAGGAAGAATTAATATTGCGGATCGTGATTACATTATCGGACGAGGACTGGCTGGAATTTCAGGGATTGAAGTCGATCAAACCTATCTTGAACATTACCTCACATTTGTTGAGCCAAGGTTCCGAACCGCATCTCAGGGTTCAACTTTCGAAGCGATCAATTCGGCCGAATTGAATGGATGGCCGATTGAGTTCCCCACCTCCAAACCCGAACAAGCAAAGATTGCCGAAATACTCTCGACGGTGGACCAAGGGATTGAACAGACTGAGGCCTTGATTGCCAAACAGCAACGAATCAAGACCGGACTGATGCAAGACCTCCTCACCCGCGGCATCGACGAACACGGCAACCTCCGCTCTGAACAAACCCATCAATTCAAAGATTCTCCGGTAGGTCGGATTCCAGTGGAGTGGGAGGTGAAAAAATGGACCGAAGTCTGCAAAAAGATTCAAGATGGTACTCACTTTTCACCACAAATCGAATCATCCGCCGAGTTTAAATATGTAACATCGAAGAATATAAAATTTGGATTTTTGGATTTGTCAAATGTTGAGTATATCGATCAAAGACAGCACAATGAAATCTACAAGAGATGCGATGTCTGTCTTGGAGACGTATTGCTTACGAAAGATGGCGCAAACACAGGCAATGCAGCTATTAATCATCTCAATGAAGAGTTCAGCCTCTTATCAAGCGTTGCCCTCATCAGGCCATTAGAGAATAAATTGATATCAATGTTTTTGCTCCAAACGATTTTGAGCGAAGGCGGTCAACGGCTTATTAAGGATGCGATGTCCGGTCTTGCGATTACCCGGATTACATTGGAGATTATCAACAACTTTCTTATTAAAGTTCCTCCTATTCAGGAGCAAAGGCGTATAGGGCAGGGGCTGGCTGTCCAAGATGGCCGGATTAAATCGGAGGCAAAAAAACTTACCAAACTCCGTTCCCTTAAAACTGCTCTCATGAAAGACCTGCTCACGGGCAAGAAGCGCGTCAACGCCTTGCTGGTCGCGACGGAAGGCTCAACTTTATGAGTGACCGATACGTACCGCCCTATCGCATCACCCCCGATATTTTGCGCTGCGTGGAGCGGATCGGCGAGGCCTTATGTAATCTCCGAGCACATTCGGACAGCGCCATTGTTCCCGGCTTGCGGCGGGGCAACCGCATTAAGACCATTCAGGCCTCCCTGGCCATCGAAGGCAACACGCTGAGTCTGGAGCAGGTCACGGAGGTGATCGCCGGGAAAAGGGTCTTGGCGCCACAACGGGAAATACAGGAGGTCCGCAATGCCTTTGCCGCTTATGAGGAACTGCCGAAATGGTGCGACTATTCCCGCGCCGACCTGCTGGCCGCTCATGGCCTGATGATGGCCGGGCTGGTCGATGAAATCGGGTGTTTTCGTTCAGGGAAGATCGGTATCCAGAGGGGCAGAAAGATGATCCATCTTGCTCCGCCTGCCAAGCGCGTGCCCGCGCTGATCGACGATCTGCTCTCCTGGTTGAAAAAGACCGACGAACATCCTCTGGTGGCCAGTTGCGTTTTCCACTACGAATTCGAATTCATTCATCCCTTCCAGGACGGCAACGGCCGAATGGGACGCCTCTGGCAGACGCTCATCTTATGCAAATGGCGACCGGTTTTTGCCCTGCTTCCGGTAGAAACAATCATTTGCGACCGCCAACAGGACTACTATGCCGCCCTCGGCCAAGCCGATCAGGCCGCTGATGCCACCGCCTTTATTGAGTTCATGCTCAGGGCGATTCTGCAGGCTATAGAGGAGGCAATCTCCGCAAGCGACCAAGAAAGCGACTATCAAAGCGATCAAGTAATGCGCCTGCTCTGCGCTCTCCGGAAATCACAACGGAGCACGTCCGACCTCATGATCGAACTGGGTCTTGTCCATCGCCCCACGTTTCGCAAGAATTACCTTCACCCGGCCCTTGATGCAGGATTGATTGAAATGACCCAGCCCGACACACCCCGGGCCCGCAATCAGAAATACCGTCTGACCGTTCGGGGCAGGCAATTGATAAAAACAAGGAAAGGCTGATGGGCAGGCACGGGGCGACATCGGTAAACGGACGACATGCAGGGGCCTGGCCGGCACGGGTGCCCGAAAACAACGGGCAACCACAGGGGGTTGCCCCTACGGGAACGGGGACGTTTTGGCATGGCATATAATTCCGATATTCACCATCGACGTTCCATCCGACTGCAGGGGTATGATTATTCACGGGCCGGGGCCTATTTCATTACCATTTGCACGCAAAACCGGGAACGTTTATTCGGAAACGTCATCGTAGGGGCAACCCCCCGTGCCTGCACTGAAATGGTATTAAACCATGCGGGCACCATGATTCAAACCGTTTGGGACGAAATCCCATTCCATTACACCGGAACAGAAATTGATGAATTCGTTGTTATGCCCAACCACGTCCACGGCATCATTGTCATTGTAGGGGCAACCCCCCGTGGTTGCCCTGTTCTATCCCCCCGTGGCACCGGTCCGCCTGGACAGGAAAACGGGCAGGCACGGGGGCCTGAAAACGGGCAGGCACGGGGGCCTGAAAACGGGCAGGCACGGGGGCCTGAAAACGGGCAGGCACGGGGGCCTGAAAACGGGCAGGCACGGGGGCCTGAAAACGGGCAGGCACGGGGGCCTGAAAACGGGCAGGCACGGGGGCCTGCCCCTACGGGAAATGGGGTAAATACGGGAACATTGTCGTTGGGTGATGTTGTGCATCGATTCAAAACCATGACCACCAAAAGATATGCCGATGGGGTGAAACAATTGGGTTGGCAATCATTTGCCGGTAAATTATGGCAGCGCAATTATTGGGAACATATTATTCGAAATGAAATGGAATTGAACCGGATTCGGGAATATATCCATGGTAATCCCACCCGGTGGGAATCGGACCGCCTGAATCTGAATAAGGACCGATCTGCGATGGTTCGCGACCTCGCCGTCTCCTATACCACAAGAGGATGGATGGTATGAATCAGACCCAAATAACCCAGTACCTCAAGCTCGACGAGCGCAATCACGTCGAGAAACCCTTCCTCGACCAGCTCCATGGCTTGAACTGGGAAATCATTGACCTCGACAGCAAGCAGCACCCAAGCGAAAGCTTCCGCCAAAGCTTTACCGAGGTGGTCATGCTGCCGGTCCTGCGTGAACAAATTAAGGCCATCAACGATTGGATGGAAGCAGATCAGGTGGAGGAAGTAGTCAAGCAGCTCACCGCCAGTTTTCCTGGAACGGGTTTGATCCAAAACAACCGACACATCTTTACCCTGCTGTTGGAAAATACCAGCGTCAGCGAGAACCGCCTGACCGGCGAGAAAAGCCCGACCGTGCGGTTTGTGGACTTTACCCGCCGGGACAACAACCGTTTTATCGCCGTCTGCCAGCTCAAGGTGCGAATACTCGGGACCGAGCACCATATCGTACCGGACATCGTGCTGTTTCTAAACGGTCTGCCAGTGGTGGTGATCGAGTGTAAATCGCCCAAGGTCAAAGAGGCCATCCCCGAAGCCATCGACCAGTTATTGCGTTACAGTGAGCAACGCGGCGCCAAAGGCGAAGGCAGCGCACCGCTCTTTTATTACAACCAGATCGTCATTGCCACCTGCCGTCAGGAGTCCAAATTCGGCACCATCACCACCCATAGCGAGAAATATTTTTACCGTTGGGCTGATCCCTATCCGCGAACGGTGGATGATCTGGATCACGGCGGAAGCGGCCCCAATGACCAGCAGCGCTTAGTGGCCGGGATGCTCGACCGCGACAATCTGCTGGACCTGATCCGTACCTTTACTCTATTTTCGACTAATGACAAGGGCGAGACCATCAGGATCGTGGGACGTTACCAGCAGTTCCGGGCCGTCAAGCTGGCCGTCAAGCGCCTTCTGGAAAGTCAAACCCCCCGGGAACGGAGCGGCATCATCTGGCATACCCAGGGCTCGGGCAAATCTCTGACCATGATGTTCATGGTTCGAGAGATGTACCGCCATGCCAAGCTCTCCCAGTGGAAGGTGGTCTTTGTCACCGACCGTACCCAGTTGGAAGGCCAGCTTTCCGAGACCAGTCAAAGTATCGGCTTTACGGTCAAGGTAGCCGACAGCATCATGAAGCTGAAAGAACTTTTGCGCTCCGACTCCTCGGATCTGGTCATGGCCATGATCCACAAGTTCCGTGAGGCCGATCTGACCGAGACCTTCCCGGAGCTGAACACCAGCCCCAATATTCTGGTGATGACCGATGAGGCCCATCGCTCCCAATACGCCATGCTGGGGGCCAACCTCGACAAAGGCCTCCCCAACGCTGCCCGCATCGGCTACACCGGCACGCCCATCGACAAGACCGAACGGGTTTTCGGCGACTATATCGATAAATACACCATGCGCCAGTCCATCGATGACGGCGTGACGCTGGAGATCGTCTACGAAGGCCGTACCCACAATGCCGAAGTGAGCGATCAGACGGGCATGGACACGGCTTTTGCCGGATGTGTTCAGCGACTATAACCTCCAGCAGCGCTTGGAGATTCTGGGCTACGGTTCCCGCGACGCTTACTTAGAAGCCGATCCGACCATCGAGGCCAAGGCTAAAGACATGGTGGCCCACTACCTGACCCATGTCTTTCCCAATGGCTACAAGGCGCAAGTGGTGGCCACTTCCCGCGAAGCGGCGGTCCGTTACAAAAAACATATCGACGACGCCCTGGCGGCAGCCGTCGCTGACCTGGAACAGTTTAATCCAAGGAGACTCGACCTTGACCGACTTCGGGAATTAACGACCGACGTCATCATCTCAGGCAATCACAACGATTTGCCGCACCTCAAGGTTTACTCGGACCAATCCAGACACGAGACCAGTATCAAGAGCTTTAAGCTGGCTTTTGGAAATGAAGAGGAAGGCGTCACCGGCAACATGGGAATCCTGATCGTCAACAACATGCTGATCACCGGCTTTGATGCCCCGGTGGAGCAGGTTATGTACCTGGATAAGGTGATCATTGCCCATAATCTCCTTCAAGCCATAGCCCGTGTAAATCGTGTGGGCGGCGAGTCCAAAGACAAAGGATTTGTGGTCGATTATGTGGGAGTCGGTTACCACCTGAAAAAGGCCATTGACGCCTACGATGAGCGGGAACAAAAGGAAGTGCTGGACAGTTTAAGCTTCCCCGAGGAAGAATTGCGGGAACTGAGCGCCAGCCATGGCGCCGTCATGGAACTGCTTAAAAAGCACGGGTTGACCGACCTGACCGATCATGATGCCTTCTTCGATCTGTTCTATGACGAAGACCTGCGTTTCGATTACCTGCTGGCCTTCAAACAACTGACTAAGAGCCTGAACCTGGTCTTTCCCGCCCGGCAGGCCCTTGACTATATAGCCGACTACCAGGCCCTGACCGAGATCAACGTGCTGGCAGAGAAACACCTTCGTGACGAACGCCTGAGCATGAAGGGTATCCCGCCCAAGCTGCGGGGGATCACCGACGCCTTTCTTGAGTCCAGAGGGATTGAGGTGAAGATCGAGCCGATCTCCATCCTCGATGAAGACTTTCAGAAACAGGTGGATAAAAGAGGACGGACCAAGACCAAGGCGGCCGAGGTAGAACATGCCATTCGCCACCACCTCGACGTTGAACTGGACGACGACCCCGACCTGCAAGCTTCCTTTGCCCAAGCCTTAGCCAGGATTTTTGAAAACTTTCGCAACAACTGGAACAAGATTTACCAGGAACTGGAGAAGCTGCGGACCCGCATCATCAATGCCGGCAAGGAGCCGACCTATGGGCTGCACCGTAAGAAGCAGATGCCGCTGTTCCGAATGTTTGCCCGGGAGATATTCGGGGAAGGCAAAAAAGCGGAGGCTCCCGGACCTTTCGTATTCGCAGATGCGCAGAGGCCTTATGGCCCCGACAAAGAGGACCGTATCAGCCAACTGGTTGACCTTACGCAAAAAGCCTTTCTGGCCGTCGAGCGGGAGTTGAAGCTCACCGGGTTCTGGGAAAGCATTCCCGCCCGAAATAAGTTGAAAGCCGACCTTCAGAATATTTTGCTGGCCCCGGAATTCAACAAACTCCCAGGCCTCGTGACAAACCGGGCTCATATCATCAGCCGGATCATGGAGATCGCCGAGAAAAACAACGATATCATTCTCTATGCGGTGTGATTGCCATGAAACCGGCCTACACTATTCAAAGATCGGCCAAGCGGCGTAAACTGACTATCTCCGTCGAACGAGATCGGAGTATCGTCGTTCATGCACCGGCAGGAATATCCGAAGAAAAGATCCGGCAGGTGTTGGAGTCAAAACGCCAGTGGATTTATGAAAAAATCGCCCACCCCCAGAAGTATCAGATCCTGCCCCATCCGCCGGGGAAGGAATTGGTCAGCGGCGAATCGGCGCTTTATCTTGGGCGACAATACCGGATCGAGGTGGTCAAAACAGGGTTGGCCGAAGTTCGGTTCGCCCAGCGATTCTTTATTCCGGCGACCCAGGGGAAGAAACGGGAGGAGGCTTTACGGGAATGGTATATCGGTAAGGCCAAAGAAAAGATCATCCCTCGGGTGAAGATTCACGCCCATGAACTGGGCGTCGATGTTGCCAAGATCAAGATCGTCGACAATCGCTTTCGATGGGGTTCCTGCACCCTAAAAAACAATGTTAATTTTAACTGGCGGTTGATAAAGGCCCACATGTTCGTTATCGACTACGTCATCGTCCACGAACTGGCTCACCTTATGGAAGCCAACCACACGACCAGGTTCTGGAACATCGTTAGGGCTCAGACGCCGACAATGGAAAAGGCAAAGGGCTGGCTGAAGGAACATGGCCAGCTACTGGAACAGGAAATATGAAAGACGTTAACAAGGGCAAGGGCACTAACGGTATCTCGGGTTCAGAACCGGATTTCATGAGTGAGTGGCAACCATACAAAATACCGCAAAAATAAAATCTATGAGTAATTATTTTTAGAATTGTTATGAAATTCCTCCACACAGCAGAAATCCAAGCTTTTTAAGCTGGAGACATAAGGGAGAAATGGTCATGGCCAAAGGTCCGGAAGAATGGTTTAAACAGGCGGAATATGATATAAAAACTGCGGAAGCTATGTTTGCTGCCAAGAAGTATATTTATGTGGTTTTTATGTCCCATTTGTCAATCGAGAAGGCCTTGAAGGGGTTATACCAAAAAAAGCTTGGAACTATACCTCCGAAGGTTCATAACCTGCTTTACCTCATTGAGGCAGTCGGAATAACCCTCCCTGATGACTTATACCAATTGGTCTTTGCCCTCAATCGAGCGAGTGTTCCAACCCGATATCCGGAAGATCTGGGCCAGATGCATAAAGATTACCCCAGGCAAAAAACCGAAAAATTGCTCGTTCAAAGCAAGGAGGTTCTAAAATGGCTCAAAAAAGAGCAAAGGAAGTAGTTCAGTTTCTCTCCAACTGTCTAAAAGAAAAGGGGTTGAGGGTCTCCAAGATCATAGTCTTCGGTTCTCAGGCAAAAGGAACAGCAACCGAAGAAAGCGATATCGACATCGTCATTGTTTCCGAAGATTTTAAACGAAAGAATATTTTCAAGCGCGCAGACCTGACGAAAGATGCTGAAATCCGAACCATCAGAAAATTCATGGTACCCCTCGATATTATCACCATGACTCCGGATGAATATGAAAATAAAAAGACCTTCATAGCCGAATATGCTCAGGAAGGCGAGGTTGTTTTTGCAGGCCGATCAACCAAGCACATGGTTCCGATTAGGGGGCGGACCACGTAAACTGCCTTAAATCTCTGAACTCCGCCGGATCACCAATCCGTAAAGTGGGACACCTTCATTCCATTCAGTAATTAACTTGAAAAGATAATGAAGAAATTTCAGGTTCTATGAAATGTCCCGCTAAACAGAAAAATAAGACGGAAGAAATACCTCTGGATATCATAGGATTACCCTACCCTTTACTTCGGCCAGATACTGGCCTGCCACGAAACCTGATATGGAAGCTACCCGGCTGATTCATTTTTTGTCCAGCCATTGGTTGATCCGGTATATTCGCAGAAGGACCGGGCCGAGCGTTCCCCTAACCGGGTTCTCCAATAGGACCCTTGAAAACAGCAGGAATCTGAAAGGAAAATAAGCACGGTGGCTATTGTTCCGGCTGCCCCCATGGCCCAAAACCAAAGTGGAACATGCTTAAAGGCATAAAGATACTCGATCATCGACTGCACCCTTTCTTTCCCCATAGGTCGCAACAGGGATCATCTGAAATTAGGATAGGCTGACTATTTTTACTTGTCTTCCCGGACAGGTGATGTATAATTAGAACTCACATTACCTTGATACCCTTGGGATTGATTCTCCGGGGTATTTTTTAGATTGAAATATATCTTAATTGAGATATACTTGTCAAATAAAAAATCTTAAAAGAGATAAAATAAATGGCAGCGAATTCAACGGCCTTTGGCGAAAGACTGGGAAAACTCATTCTCGGGAGTGGGTTGAATATTAAAAAACTCAGCGAAAAAATCGACGTGGCCTATTCCGCGGTTTGGGGATATGTCAAAAAGGGGAGCATCCCGGAAGCCCCCGTACTCTATAAACTCTCTAAAGAATTAGGGGTTTCCATGGAGGAACTGCTTACCGGTAGAAAAGAGGGAAAAAAGAAGGCCTCCGGCTTCGACGAGGAGGATCAGTATTTTAAAGCCCCTTTGCTGGCCGGGAAGATCGCCGCAGGACCAGGAAGAGTAATCCCGGAAAATGAAATCGCGTCCTATGTCTGGCTTTACTCCCCTAAACTGCAGGGCCGCAAATCCCATGACTTCGTCGCCGTCGAGATCGGCCGGGGGGAGGAATCGATGATACCCACCCTTTTCCCGGGAGATATCGTCCTGATCGATCGGGATGACCCCCGAGGAAAGATGGATTTCAAGAATGGCCGCATTTATGGGGTCAGAACCAAAGGTGGGGAATGTCAGGTAAAACGGGTTTATGCGAAATCGCCGGCCCTCATTATCAGTTCGGACAACCGGGAAGTCCCTCCCGAACCTGCCTGGACCGATGACCTTAATCGGCTCATCATCGGCAGGGTCGTCTGGGGCTGGAGGAACCTGCAGGAATCCTAATGTATTCCAAACCACCTTTACTCCCAAAAGCAGCTTCTAAAAGGTTCGACGAGAGTGTTGTGGGATCGGGGTTAAATCCCAAGAGTAAAGATTTAACCCCAATACATGGTATTCCGGGGACACCATACTAATTTCTTGAAACTGGGAGCTTATCTGCCCTTACCCTGATATAGAGAACAGAAAAGGGGTAAGGCCGAAACACGGAAACGGAAGAGGGTTTTGATTTGCTACACATCTTTGTAGATGCGGATGCGTGCCCGGTCAAACAGGAGGTGTACCGCGTTGCAAGTCGATTTCGCCTGGAAGTCACATTGGTAGCAAATTCCTGGATGCGGGTCCCGGATGAACGATGGATCGCACTCGAAGTAGTAAAAGACGGGTTCGACGCAGCCGATGACTGGATTGTCGAACACGTGCAACCCGACGACATCGTGATCACTGCCGACATTCCGCTGGCCGGACGCTGTATAAAAAAAGGCGCACGGGTCATCAGTCCAACCGGCAAGCCCTTCACGGAAGACAATATCGGCATGGCAGTGGCGACCAGGGACCTGATGTCTGAGCTGCGCAACGCAGGAGAAATAACGGGCGGGCCGCCGCCTCTGACAAAACGCGACCGATCACGTTTTCTTGAACAGCTCGACAACGTGATTCAATCCATCCGCCGGAGCAATCCGCAGGGGGGGACGTAGTTAAGGTGAGAAGATAAAAGTAAAAAGAAGGAAGATTCCAGATGAACCAGCAAAAAGGTGTCATCCAATATAGGCCTCTTGCGGCGGCCGACGTGGAAACGGTTCCGCTTCTCCACCAGGGCACCCCCGAAGAGGTGCGTGCTCGAATAGCCGCCATCGGTTCTTCCGCGATACTCGCCTTTGAAGAAGGTGACCATATCGGGCAAATTCAATTCCGTCCCTATGAACCCGGGGTGGTATCCCCCAACGGACTTTATGACCCACTGTACTGGATGGATTTCGAAGATCAAGCCCCCGGGATACCGGACCGATCGCTCTCGCTGTTCTGTTATCACGTAGGCCAGCTTGACAACACGGACCGGCGTGACCCCCGATATATGGGGAGGGGCATCGGTACGCGCCTGCTCCACGAGACAATCGCCTGGGCGGAAGAGGCCGGCTTCTCCGCGATCGTCGCTAAGGGCCTCAGTTCCCTCTGGCCGATCCCCCAGGTTATGGGCGGCATGCCGACGGAGCTTTATCTGCGGCACCAATTCAAGATCGCCGCCAGCTATTACGATCAGCAACTGCTGGAATGTATCCCCGGAATGATCACTAAAACAGGCGAAGCAAACTATAAAGACGCCGCTCGCATAGACATTTGTGTGCGGGTCTTCAAAAGGGTAAAGGGGTCACCCATTAAAAGGCCCTGTCAACAGTAAAGATTTAACCCACAAAAATCAGCTCACCTACCCTTAAACTTTTTACGGGTTTAAAAGGCAATGAAACCGACAGGCGTGTTCATTCACGGATTGGAAAGCTCGAGCCAGGGAACCAAGGGGGTGTTTTTCCGGGAACGATATCCCGGCATGATCATCGAGAATTATTCCGGTTCATTTTCTGAGCGGATGGAGAAGCTTGAGGGGCTTCTGGCCGGGAAGGACCATCTTATCCTCGTCGGGTCCAGCTTCGGAGGGCTGATGGCCGCCGTGTATGCCTGTCTGCACGAAGAACGGGTAAAAAAACTCATCCTTCTCGCGCCGGCCCTGCACTCAGAACTGTATCAACCCTGTCTGGAAAAGAAGTTGACTATGCCCGTCGCCATATTTCACGGCCGGCAGGACGATGTGGTGCCCCTGGCGCCGGTACGGGCTGTCGCCGAGCAGCTTTTCATGAATCTTAAATTCAACGCGGTAGAAGACGATCATTTTCTGCATGATACCTTTCCAACCCTGGAGTGGGATAACCTCCTTAGTCTTCAGGATTTGCCGACCGTCCGATAAGAACAAAGGCGAAGTTGTTGGGAACCATATTTCCTGGTAAATAGCAAATATCATCTTTGTAATATTTCTTGACAAGAGCAATTTATCCGGATAAATTGCTCTCATTATGAAAATTAAAAAACGACTTCTGGACCTTAATCTGCCGCGGGGGAAATCCGCTTTCCTATGGGGGCCGCGCAAAGTCGGGAAAACCTATTGGGTTTCCCATAAGTTGTCGGGCGTTGAGATTATCGATTTGTTGAAAACCGACATTTTGGCGGAATATATTACTCGCCCGGCGCTTTTGCGGGAACGCTACCAAAATCACAGAGGTCTTATCGTCATTGACGAGATTCAGAAAATCCCAACTCTTCTCGATGAAGTCCATTGGCTTATTGAAAATAGAAATTTATCATTTTTATTAACCGGCTCCAGCGCCCGTAAATTGCGCCGGGGACACGCCAATCTGTTAGGCGGTCGGGCCTGGCGAAGGACTATGCCCCCCCTTTCCTATATGGAAGTAACCGGGTTTAATCTGGAACACGTTATGATTTCCGGATTGCTCCCGCCCCACTTTCTCTCCCCCGATCCTATTGAAGAAATACGCTCTTATGTTGCCGATTATCTTAAAGAGGAAATTATCGCCGAAGCCCTAACCCAAAATATTCCGGCCTTTAATGAATTTTTAAGAGTGGCAGCGATTACTTCCAGCGAGCTGATCAATTATGTGAACATCGCCCGGGAAACAGGGGTTTCCCATAGAGTAGTCAGGACTTATTTTGATATTCTGGAAGATACTTATCTGGGTTTTAGAATTCCAGCCTGGAAGAAGTCAAAGAATCGGCGCATGATCACTACTGAAAAATTTTATCTGTTCGATGTGGGTGTAGCCAATTACCTGGCCAGACATCGACCTAAAATCGGAAGCCCGGAATTCGGCAAGGCCTTTGAACACTATATTCTGATGGAATTGAAAGCTTACCAGGCCTACCGCAATCCGGAAATGGCCATAACCTTCTGGCGGACATCAAGCGGACGCGAAGTGGACTTCATTATTAACGACAAGGCCCTGGCAATGGAAATCAAAGGTTCATCCCGTATTCACGAAAGCGATATCCGTTCTTTGCAAATTCTGTTAGATGATGGACCGGTTAAAAAATGTTGCCTGGTTTGCCTGGAAAAGCAGCGGCGCCAATTGACAAAAAATATTGAATCGATCCCATGGCCAATGTTCATCGAACGGTTATGGAACGGCGAATTTGAATAAAGGAGACGGTCTTTCCCGAATCAGATTTTAAAATAAAGGGAGGGCTGACCCCTTCCAGCATTAATTGGCCCTGGATTTTGGTCTGGGCATTGAACAGACCTTAAGGGCGACGGGTTGGATTTAAATTGAGGGGTAGGGCGCGTGCCAATCATTTGCAAACATGGTTTAGATCAGAGATTTTGCGCTACCTGCCAACAGGCCAGAGAGACCGAGCCATTACGCCGTGATGCGCTGCGAGTGACAGATGAAGGGAAACCCGCACTTCTTCTCAGGACTGTTTTGGGCTCACTGAACGTAACTGTCCTTGTGCTGGACGGAAAAACGTTCCGGTTTGAGACTGTGAAGGAAATTTCATTACGGCATCCTATGACCGTCATTCCCTTTAACCAACGAAAAGTTTTTAATTTGTTTCTCGACCTCTCCCTCCGGAAAGGTTATATCTTTCACCCCCACCAGGAATTAACCTATCGAGAGCAGATAGAGGAGGGACCCCCTCGATGCACCTTCGACCATTCTGAACTTTCGCGGGAGAAGGGTTCGTTAGGCTGCGCAAAATGTCAAACTTACGTTTGTCAATGTGGAAGGTGTCTTTGCGGTTATACGGGGAGGAACTCCCTCGGGCAGGTATTTAGCCGTCCTCCTCTTCCTGTCCCACGGGAAGAAAGATTGGAGTATATTCGGGTTGTGAGGTTTTGCGATTTAAACATTCAACCAGTCATTCCAGCCCGAAAAACAAAAACGCTGTATTTAATACGAAAATAGATTTTAAACCGCCCTTAATCTTTGTCGAGGGTCTGTAGGGGCGGGTTTAAAACCCGCCTCTACGGTTATTTTCATTCTTCGTGGCGCCCGCTTCAGCGGGCATGAATGCTTAGTACGAAAATAAAGTTCGGAGTTAAGAATTCGGAGTTCGGAGAAACTCATTTTCATGTTTCGTGGTGCCCCCAAGGGCATGAGGGTTAAATTCGAAAATAGGGTTCCAACGAACGATGGGGAAGCATTAACCGGGAGGTGATTGAACGGTTTTTTGTAAATACTGTAAAAATCCCCTCAGATTGGTTGAAAGGAGGCCGGTGCTCTCTGTTGGATGGGTAGTTTTTGAAATTAAAACCTTTTGACATTCTCCGATCAGGTCAGCGGCTTTTTTGAGACGTTCCATGTCGTCTCTGGCCGGCGAAGTTGAAAGTTTTATCTCCACTGTAAAAATAGACTTGTTTATGATGAAAATCAGATCAATTTCATTTCCGTCGTTGGTCCGAAAATAGTAGGGTCCGTCGAAATTAATATTCTCCATATTTAGGAAAATCAAAATCTGTTCTATGACCCAGCCTTCCCAACTCGCGCCCACCCAGGGTTTGAACCAGGAGTTCATCTTTTCGACTGGCGTTCATCAGGCTGTGTAGAAGTCCGCTATCCCGGAAATAAATCTTTGGGCTTTTGACCAGCCGTTTTTTAATATTGGTAAAATAGGGGGGAAGTTTTCGTATGAGATAGGCCTGTTCGAGAAAATCCAGATAGGTATTTACCGTATGATAAGCCAGGCCAAGGCTTTTTCCTATCTGGCTGGCATTCCAAATCGATCCATGACTGGCAGCCAGCATCCGAAAAAAACGTCCGGTCACTTGGGGTCGGGCCGGTAAGCCCCAGGCGGGTAAATCCCGCATAGCCAATAGATCTAAATAACTTTTTTGCCAGACCGGAAAATTTTTTGCTTTCAGTATTCCTCCGTCCGGGTAACCTCCCTTAAGCCACAGGTCAGAATCCTGCTGCTGTTTTAATTCAAGAGCCGAAAAAGGGGATAGTTCACATAAGGCGATCCGCCCGGTTAAAAATTCGGATACCTCTTTCATTAGTCCGGGAGATACGGACCCGAGAATTAGAAAGTGGCCCATCCGTTTTCTGTCCTGGTCTATGGCGCTTCTGACCCTCGGAAATATTTCCGGGAAATTCTGGGCTTCATCCAGGACAATCGTTTCTTTCGACTGGATCAACTGATTCCACTGAATATCCAACCGTAGCTTTTCCTCTTCCAATTCAAGATCGAAATACTGCCTTGAAAGGTTTTTGGCCAATGTGGTTTTTCCGACCTGCCGGGGGCCGAGCAAAGCCACGGCAGGAAAATCATGGAGCCTGCCGGATATTAATTTTTGAAGTCTTCTCTTGATCATTTTTTACATTTTAGAAAATAATTTCTATTTTGCAAGAAAATAATTGACCCCTCATACCGAGGGAGCGACTACCAGGGTTAAAAAGGAATTGAACAGGGATTTACTTTCGAATCTCACCTTCTTTGCCATTAAGCTATTTATTTTATTAAGTTTGCATACCTGAAAACCGGTCAGGTAAGGGTAAAAAGGAGGAATAAAAAAAGGCTATCTCCGCCTCCCCCTTAAAAAGCGAAGCCCTGGCCTGGATTCCCGCCTGCGCGGGAATGACGACTTTTTACCAGTCCATCAAAAATAACTTGACAATCAATTTGGCTGCCGATATTTATATATTCCTGAAATCAAATTTCATATTATGAAATTAAATAGAAGTCCTAATTTGAAAATATCTTCTCTGGATAAAGCTCTCCAAATTATTGAACTCCTCAGTGAGAGTCCTCAAGGTTTAAGTCTTTTAGAATTAAATCAAAAACTCGGATTTCCTAAAAGTACCATCCATCATATCCTAAGCACCTTTACCCCTTATGATTATGTCACTCAGGATCCGGAACGGAAAAAATATGCTTTGGGTTTAAGGTTCCTTGGAATCAGCCGGACGATATTAGATAATATTGATATTCGAAAGACGGCCCACGATCACATCCGAAAACTTCACCAGGAATGCAAGGAAGCAGTTCATTTATCCATATTAAGAAACGGACTGGTCACTTATGTCGATAAAGTCCAAAAGGAGGGGGGACTTTCTTTAGACACCTATATCGGTTTTACGACTGATCCCCATGCGGCGGCCGGGGGAAAAATATTGCTTTCGGAGTTATCGGATAAAGAAGTGAAGGAAATATATAAAAACCGGTCGTTAAAGGTTTATGGAAAGAATACCATTACCAGCCTATCCGGTTTATTGGAAGAAATTAAAAAAATTCGCGTTCAAGGGTATGCGATCGATGATGAAGAATATTATGAAGGGGTCCGCTGTGTGGCGGCACCTATCCGGGCCGGCGGAAAAATTGTAGCCGCCCTAAGTATTACCGGATCCATTTTTACCGTAACCATGGAACGGATCCAAAGGAAGTTAATCCCTTTAGTCAAAAAGTCGGCTGAGGAAATTTCGGCCAACCTGAGATGGTAATATTGGGATCATCCCCAAAAAAGCTGACGAGGATAGAAGGATTCGAGGAGTCCAGGACTCAAGGGTCGAGGGAAATGCTTAGAAATTACAAAGAGCTGAAGGTTTGGGAGAAATCTCCAAACTAGTGTCCATCCGGAAAAGGCAATGTTCCGGATGGAGCGGTCAGCCGTCAGCTTTTAGCTATCAGCAAAATCCTTTACCATTAACGGGTTAGCTGAATGCTGATCGCTGAATGCTGTAAGCTTCATCCGGAAATTCGAATTTCCGGATGAGAACTAACTAATTGGGAGAAGGACTTTTTTTTAATTAGGTGTGAAATATTATTCGAGGGAAAGACGAAAGGAGGAAAAATGATTAGAAAAAAAATTTTATGGGCAGTGGGCAGTGGGTGGTTGGGTCTTTTGTTGGCCTTTACCTCTGCCGGCGCGGCCAACCGGGATTTTGCCAGCATTGACACCATTCGTTTCGGTATCCTGGCCCCGGTGCAGATGACCGTCGGACATGGGATCATCAACGCGGCCAAGCAGGCGGCCGAGGAGATAAATGCCGCCGGCGGTATTCATGGGAAGAAAATAGAAATTATTATCGGAGATACGGAATCAAAGCCGGAAAAAGGCATCACGGCCATGAAAAAGCTGGTTTTGGAAGACAAAGTTGATGTGCTAGTGGGTGAATACAACAGCGGCGTGGCCCTGGCCATCCAGCCCTTCGTGGCCAACTACAAGATCGTTTTTATTTCCACCGGATGCGCCTCTCCGGATTTGACCAACAACGTCAAAAAGGACTATCAAAGAAACAAATATTATTTTTTCGATATGATCAACGCGGACCGGCAGGAGCAGTGGGCCCATAAGTTTCTGAAAGAATTCGTCAACCAGAAGCTGGGCTACAAGAGATTTGCTATTCTGGCGGAGAATGCCAAGTGGACCGAAAGCTACGCCCAGAACCTGAAAAACGACCTGGAAAAGGATGGCTTCGAGATTCCCTTTTTAGAACGATTTGATGTGGAACTCAAGGACTTCTCTCCCATTTTTTCCAAGATAAAGAGTTTGGGAGTACAGTGGATTGCCCAGATTGTCAGTCACGGGGCCAGCATTCCCCTGGTCAAGGCCTGGCAGGATAACAAGCCCGCCCCCATGGGGACCGCTCATGTGGCCAGCATGGATTCCAAGTTTTTTGAAATAACCGGAGGGGCCTGTCTTTATGAGATCACCTATAATATGATCGCCCGGGCTCCCCTGACGGATCGCACTATTCCCTTTTGGGATCATTATGTAAAAAAGTTCGGGGTGACTCCGGTCTATACCAGCGGATTTACTTATGATGCGGTCTACATGATAGCCGAGGTGATTAAACAGAAAAAATCAGTGAAGTCGGACGATATTGTCACCGGCCTGGAAAATATCTCCTATAAAGGGGTTATTCACCCCCAGACCGGATTTGACAAACAGAACCATGATCTCCTGGAGGGAAGGTATGTGATGCCCATGGTCCAGTGGCAGGCAGGGGGCAAACAGGTCGTCATTTACCCCGAAAAATTCAAGACCGGTGAATATCAAAAGCCGGCCTGGTGGAAACAATAAAGGATACCGGAAAGGATCCATACGCTAGTTCCTGCGGGAAAGAACCTGCCCTTTGGTCTTGTGGATAATTAAGGAGAAGAGATGACAACCGTTTTATGGAGTTAACCCAAGCTGATTAGAAAAGGAGGGAAAATGGTTAAGGGAAAAACGTTTTGGGTAGTCGGTAGTGCTTTCTTGATTTTTTTTCTGGCGGCAACGATATCGAGTGCGGCCAACCGGGATTTTGCAAAAATTGACACCATTCGTTTCGGTATCCTGGCCCCGGTGCAGATGACCGTTGGACATGGGATTATCAACGCGGCTAAGATGGCGGCCGAGGAGATTAACGCCGCCGGCGGTATTCATGGGAAGAAAATAGAAATTATTATCGGAGATACGGAATCAAAGCCGGAAAAGGGCATTACGGCCTTGAAAAAGCTGGTCCTGGAAGACAAGGTGGATGTGCTGGTGGGTGAATACAACAGCGGCGTAGCCCTGGCCCTCCAGCCCTTCGTGGCCAACTACAAGATCGTTTTTATGTCCACCGGATGCGCCTCTCCGGATTTGACCAACAACGTCAAAAAGGACTATCAAAAAAACAAATATTATTTTTTCAACATGATCAATTCGGACCGGCTGGAGCAAGGGGCCCATAAGTTTCTGAAAGAATTCGTCAACCAGAAGCTGGGCTATAAGAAATTTGCTATTCTGGCGGAAAACGCCAAGTGGACCGAGACCTTCGCCCCAGACCTGAAAAAAGATCTGGAAAAGGATGGCTTCGAGGTTCCCTTTTTCGAACGATTCGATGTCGAGCTCAAGGACTTCTCCCCCATCTTCTCTAAGATAAAAAGCCTCGGAGTGCAATGGGTTGCCCAGATCGTCAGTCACGGGGCCAGCATTCCCCTGGTCAAGTCCTGGCAGGACAACAAGCCAGCTCCCATGGGGACCTCCGATGTGGACAGCATGGATTCCAAATTTTATGAAATAACCGGAGGGGCCTGTCTTTATGAAATCACCTACAATTTTATCGTCCGGGCTCCCCTGACGGATCGCACTATTCCCTTTTGGGATCATTATGTAAAAAAGTTCGGGGTGACTCCGGTCTATACCAGCGGATTTACCTATGATGCGGTCTACATGATGGCCGAGGTGATTAAACAGAAAAAATCAGTGAAGTCGGACGATATTGTCACCGGCCTGGAAAATATCTCCTATAAAGGGGTTATTCACCCCCAGACCGGATTTGATAAACAGAACCATGATGTCCTGGAGGGAAGGTATGTAATGCCCTTTGTCCAGTGGCAGACAGGGGGCAAGCAGGTCGTCATTTACCCCGATAAATTCAAAACCGGTGAATATCAAAGGCCGGCCTGGTGGAAACAATAATGAACCAGGGTTCAAGGATTCAAGAGGTTTTACTTCCATGCCTTTCAATTGATTCCTTGAATCCTTGGCCCTTTGGATCCTTTTCAACCCTTTGTCGTGCCCGCCTCGGCGGGCATTCAATTCTGCGGAGCAAAACCAGTATCGGGAAGGGACTTCGGGTCTGGATGGAGTGACGCTATGACTACTTTCTTAGATATCTTTATTCTGGGGACCATCTGGGGGGCGATTTACAGCATGATCGCCGTAGGCTTTACTCTGATTTTCGGTGTAGCTGGGATTATCAATCTTTCTCACGGCGCCTTTTATATGCTGGGTGCCTACCTGGCCTACACCTTTATGACCCTCCTTAAAATAAATGTGGTCCTGTCGGCCCTGTTGGCCGCGGCCGGGGTGGCCCTGATCGGAATGGCCATCGATCGTTTTGCCATCCGTCCCATGCGGGACCGACACGCCTATGTCCTTATCCTGACCCTGGCACTGGCCCTTTTTACGCAAGAATTGATGTACGGGCTCTACGGATCTTACGGAAAATCGGTGCCTAATTTCATGACCGGAGAGATAGTTCTGGGAGGGGTCTTTGTCTCATACCAGAAGCTTCTCACGTTTATTGTCGGGGCGGCCCTGATGGTGCTTTTCTGGTTATTTATCAAGAAGACTAGGACGGGTAAATCCATCTTCGCCGTGGCCCAGAACAAGGACGCGGCCATCCTGGTAGGGATTCAGTATGAACGGGTTTATTTGATGACCATGGGCATATCGGCCGGGCTAGCCGCCGTGGCCGGCGTTTTTATCGCTCCTATTCTGGAGGCGGTCCCCACTATGTGGGCCTTTCCTTTGTTTAAAGCCTTCGCGATCGTAATTATTGGTGGATTGGGAAGCCTGGGTGGGGCGATTATTACCAGTCTTTTCCTGGGCTATGCCGAGACGATTGTGAGTATGCTCCTCTCCGCCAACTATGCGGATATGGTCTACCTGGTGGCCATCATTTTGGTTCTGATTTTCAAACCAACGGGGTTGTCGGGAAAGAGAGCCGCTTAAGCAGAAAAAAAGGTTTAAGGTTCAAGGTGTAAGGGTTATGGAAAACCTCGATCCCGGATTCGTAATTCGTGAAGCTTGTCCCCGAATGTCTTAATCGGGGAACGGGAATCCAGCGTCTTTTAAGGTCAGGGATTAACCTGATATGGGCAGTGAGCAGGGAGCCAGGGAATTACAATAACAAACCATTACCTTGCCGGAGGCAGTAGTTTGGGTGATCACACAATGCTGGGAAAAACTGTTAAGGAGAAAATGGTCCTATGAATAAGTATGAGGACTTTTTCGGTCTGAAGTCATTCTACAGAAGCCTTCTGGGACTGGCGGTTTTTGGAGGGGTGGTTCTGCTGGCCCCCCTGGTAACGCATGATCCGTATTACCTGGAAATTCTTTTTCTCTGCCATTATTATGTCATTCTGGCCTGTAGCTGGGATCTCCTTTCGGGCTTCACCGGGAACATCAATTTCGGCCACGCCTTCTTTATTGCCAGCGCGGGCTACATGGGCGCGGTGCTGAACCTGCACCTGGGATGGACCCCCTGGCTGACCCTGCCTGCAGGGGGGATCACGGCGGCGGTCTACGGTTTGATCATCGGCGTCGTCACCCTGCGGCTTAAGGGCCCCTATTTCGCCGCCGTGACCTTCTGCTTCGGGGCCCTGCTTTACAAATGGTTTATGATCAGCTCCAAGTTTCTTGGCGGCGAGGAAGGACTTTCGGGAATCGCACCCCTCACCGATTCCCCCCTGGGCAACTATTATTTTTCCGGCCTTTTTATGATGGCGGTCATCTTGCTGCTTTATATCCTTTCCAAGTCCTCTTTCGGGATAATCCTTCGTTCCATTGGAGAAAACGAAATCGCCAGTGAGGGGTCGGGGATCAATACCACCTATTACAAGGTCGTGGCCTTTATCTTCAGCGCCGCTATTGCCGGGTTGGCCGGAACCATGTATGCCCATGCGGAGATGCACGTGGGTCCGGAGATGGCCCACGACTCCCTTTCCGGCCTGATTCTCATGATGGCCGTTGTGGGGGGCATGGGCTCGATCATCGGGCCGGTCATCGGGGCTTACCTGTTGACCTTAACCAATGAATCTCTCCGCTTCCTGGGTGAAATGCGTCTCCTTATATACAGCGGTGCCGTAGTTCTAGTCATTTTCTTTGCCCCCAAGGGGCTGTTCGAGATTTTTTCCCAACTTTTTCGCCGCCTCTCCGGGCAGGAAAAATAGGAGAAAAAAGAGGAAACCGGCATGGAGCCTATCTTAGAGATTCGCAATCTGTCGAAAGCCTTCGGAGGCCTGCAGGCTATCACCGGCCTGGACTTGGAGGTGAATCCAGGGGATTTGGTCGGTGTCATCGGTCCCAACGGGGCGGGAAAGACAACCCTTTTCAACCTGATTACCGGTTTTATCCGCCCCGATTCCGGAGGGGTCTGGTTTAAAAAGGAAAACATCACAGCCCTGAAACCCTTTCAGGTCGTCAACCGGGGCATCGCCCGAACTTTTCAATTGGTGGACCTGTTCAAAGAAATGTCCGTTATCGAAAATGTGATGATCCCCTGCTTCTCCCGCCGGGCCGGGCAGCAGAGGGTCCCGGGAGAGAAGCCCTGGAAAACAGCCATGATCTACTTAGAAGAGATGGGGCTGGAAAGCCGTTTCAATGAGAAGGTCAAGAATCTGGCCTTCGGTGAGCTGCGCCTGCTGGACATCGCCCGGGCCATGGCCACCCAGCCTGACATCCTGCTGCTCGACGAACCTTTTTCCGGACTTGACCTGGAGGACGCGGTCATCCTCTCGGCGGCCATTCAGCGCATGCACCAAAAAGGTCAGGCCATGGTGATCATCGAGCATCGCCTGCGGGACCTGCTGAAACTGGTGGAGCGGGTGGCGGTCATCGTTTTCGGGGTAAAGATCGCCGAAGGGACCTCGGATGAGATCATGAACAACCCCAAAGTGGTCAATGCCTACCTGGGGGAAAGGAGAGGGTAAGTTGCGGCTATTGGAGGTCAAATCACTTCGTGTCCTTTACGGGAAGGCCATGGCCCTCAACGGGTTGACCTTGAGTCTGGAAGAGAAAGAGATCGTCGGCGTGGTGGGCCCCAACGGTGCCGGGAAGACGACCCTGTTGCGGGCCATCTCGGCCATGGTACCGGTAGAAGGCGAGATTTTTTTTCAGGGGGAACGCATAGACGGGCATCCCACTCATGAGATCGTCCGCAAAGGCATTATCCATTGCCCTGAGCGGAGACAGCTCTTTGTCGAATTCACGGTGGCCGAAAACCTGGAGATGGGGGCCTTTCTCCGCAAAGACAAAGAAAAAATTCAAGCCGACCTGGAGTATGTCTATAGTCTCTTCCCCGTTTTAAGGGAAAGGAAACATCAACTGGCCGGGACTCTCAGCGGCGGTGAGCAGCAGATGGTGGCCATCGGCCGATCCCTGATGAGCGGCCCTCGTCTCCTTTTGCTTGATGAACCTTCGGTGGGCCTCTCTCCCCTGGTGAAAAGCCTTCTCGTCGAAGGGATCAAAACCATCTGGAAGAGTGGTCTGACGGTTCTGGTCGTCGAACAGGATGCCAGCCTGACCCTCGACCTGGTGGATCGGGTTTATATCCTGGAGCACGGCAAGGTGGGCCTGGAGGGCAAAAGCCAGGACCTGATGAATAATGATGAAGTCAAGCGGGTTTATTTCCAGCTTGGGTAAGGGTTAAAATTTCGAAATTTTAATTAGTATCCATCCGGAAACGATCCTCTTCCGGATGGAGCATTAAGCAATCAGCTTTTAGCTTTCAGCAAAATCCTTTATCATCGGAGAGTTGGGCTAAATGCTGACCGCTGACTGCTGAAAGCTATCCGGAAATCTTGGATTTCCGGATGAAAACTAACAAATAAGGAGGCCCCATGATCTTGGATCAATTTCGGATTGACGGGAAGGTGGCCCTCGTGACCGGAGGCACCAAAGGCATTGGCAGGGCCATCGCCCAGGCCTTAGCCGAGGCCGGGGCCGATGTGGTGGTGGTCAGCCGTCGGGGAGATCCGGAAATCGAAAAGGCCATACGGACCACGGGTAAACGATATCTCCATTATCCGGCCGACCTGACTAAAAGAAATGAAACGAAGAGCGTCATCCCGGCGATCTTTGAAAGGATGGGTAATTTAGATATCTTAGTCAACAATGCCGGGATCTGCCCCCGGGCACCGGCCTTGGATTTTTTGGAAGTGGACTGGGATGCCACCCTGGAGATCAACCTCACCGCCAATTTCATCCTGTCCCAGGGGGCGGCCAGGTTGATGATAAAGAAAAAGGAAGGGAAAATTATCAATGTGGCCTCCATCCTGGCATTTCAGGGAGGGATCAACATCCCGGCCTATACCGCTTCCAAGCATGGCCTGGCAGGGCTGACCAAGGCTTTCTCCAACGCCTGGGCCAGTGAGGGGATCAATGTCAACGCCATTGCCCCCGGATATATCGCTACCGAGTTTACCAAACCGCTGCAGGAAGATAAAGAACGGAATACCACTATCCAAAAGCGAATTCCGGCCGGTCGATGGGGGATTCCAAACGATATTGCCGGAATGGCGGTATTTCTGGCCTCCGCGGCCTCAAATTTTATTCATGGGGCGGTGATTCCCGTAGATGGAGGTTGGTTGGGATGGTAAGGTTTCATTTCGATAAAGGATGAAGGATCAGGGATGGAAAAGATTCTTAAACAAAAACTGATCGACATGGTCGGTGAAAATAATTTTTCGGACAAGCTCATTGACTTGATCTCTTATTCGAAAGACGCCTCTGAGCACCGGCATCGACCGATTGGCGCGGTCTGGCCGCAGAACAGCCAACAGGTTTCGGACATCCTTAAGCTGGCCAATCAGGAGAGACTGCCGATCGTTCCGAGAGGAGCCGGCACGGGTTTAAGCGGGATGGCCGTTCCTGAAAAAGGAGGGGTCGTTTTAGATATGGCTCGAATGAGGCGGATCCTGGAAATCAAAGTCGAGGACCGGCTGGCCGTGGTGCAACCCGGGGTGGTTTATGACCAATTACAAAAAGCCCTGGATCCCTATGGTTTCCATTTTCCCCCCGATCCCGCTTCGGGGAAGGTGGCTACCCTGGGAGGGAATGTGGCCACGAACGCCGGGGGATTGAGGGGAGCCAAGTATGGGACTACCCGGGATTATGTCTTGGGACTGGAGGTCGTCTTAGCCGATGGGGCAATCCTCAAGACGGGTTCCAGAACGATGAAATGTGTGTCCGGATATGATTTGACCCGGCTCTTCGTAGGTTCGGAAGGGACCTTGGGAGTGATTACCGAAATTACGTTAAAGATCAATCCCAAACCGTTGACTTCGGCTACCTGTTCGGCAACCTTTCAAGAATTAAGGCAGGCGGGGGAGGCCATCAGTGAAATTATGCGGTCCGGTATTATCCCCTCCGTACTCGAAATCTTAGACGAGCAATGTCTTTTGGCCCTTAACCGCCATGGCGGCCAAACCTTGCCGGCTGCGGCGGCCATGGTTTTAGCCGAGGCGGACGGTTACACCCAAGAAGAAACCGAGTATCAGATCGCCAAGATTGTGGAGGTATTCAAGAAAAACCAGGCCACCCAGGTGGACCGCGCCAATTCTCGGGAAGAGACCGAAAAATTATGGACCGCCCGAAAGGGAATCGGTGGAATTCTTTATCGGCTCAGCTATAACATGATTGCCGAGGATGTGACCGTGCCCATCAGCCGGGTGCCTGAATTGCTGGTGGGTACCCAGGAAATCAGCAAGCGAAATAAGGTCTTGATTGCCACCCTGGGCCATCTGGGGGACGGAAACCTGCATCCCGGTATCAGTTTCGACGGCCGCAATGAGGAAGAAAGATTGCGGGCGGAAAAGGCCTCCGAAGAATTATTCCAACTGGCCATCCGTCTCGGGGGAACTCTGACCGGAGAACACGGTATCGGGCTGGCGAAGGCCCCCTTTATGACACTGGAACACAGCCCGGTAGCCATGCGGGTCATGAGAGGGGTCAAACAGTTGTTCGATCCGAACAATATTCTGAATCCCGGCAAGATGGGCTTGGAGGCCTAAGTGGATCCTGCTTATCCCTTTATCCGGAAATTTGGAGATCAGGTTTTGAAATGCTCAGCCTGCGGGTTTTGCCAGGCCGTCTGTCCGGTTTTCGATTTAACCCTCCGCCCGGCCCTGAACGCCCGGGGAAAGATGCTGGTCCTTAAAGAGGTCATCGAAGGAACATTGGCCCTTGATCAAGAACTGATTGAGACCGTATTCCAATGTACCAACTGTGCCCGGTGCGTTAAAAACTGCCCCGCCGGGTTGGAGGTTCCGGAAATCATCAAGCAAGTCAGAAAAGATATGGTTGATTCGGGTGCCGGTCATCCGGCCTTTCAAAGTTTAAACAGCCTTCTTGATAAAAATACCAATATCTATGGAGAGACGGCCCGGCCTGATTTTGGGAAAGAAAAGAATAAAAAGGCGGCCTTGGTCTTTTTCATTGGTTGTGTCGGTTCCTATCGGAGTCAGGATTCGACCAGACAAACGCTGGAACTATTAGATCGTTTAAATATCGACTACACCTTGATTGACGAGGTCTGCTGCAGCGGGGTATTAGAGGATGTGGGCTACCGGATTCATGATGATCTGGCCAACCAAAACCTTGAAGCTATTTTGGCCACCGGGGCCGGTACAGTCATCACCGCCTGTCCCTACTGCTTCCGGACCTTCAACCAACTTCCGCAGTACGAAAGGTTAAAAACCGAGCAAATTAAGGTGATCCATTTGGTCCAGTTTTTAAAAGAGTTGGATTTTGGAGTAACCACGGAAAAGCGCTTGACCTATCACGATCCCTGCGACCTGGGACGACATTCCGGCCTCTATGAGGAACCCCGGGAAATCATCAAAAAATTATCTCCCCATTTTATTGAGATGAATCACCAGCGGGTCGATTCGCTCTGCTGCGGGGCGGGGGGTGGTATGCGCGGGGCTTACCCTTCCCATTCCATAGCCCTGGCTCGGGCCCGCATAGAAGAGGCCATTGAATGCGGGGCGGATGTTTTATTGACCAGTTGCAATTCCTGTGTTCAAAATCTCTCCAATGCCAAAATGAGATATTCCAAACTGCGACAACATCATCTGGAAATCTATAATATTTCTGAATTTATCAACCACCTCCTGGAAGTTGGGAACAACCCAGATTGTCAGGATAAGAAAGAATAAAATGGGATTTTTGTCAAACTCCAAGTCGATGAGTCGTTGTCGAATTTGGAAGAATAGATGAGAGGGAAATTATGATGAACAGTATCAATCAGGGCCGGGGCCAGGGGGCGCTAACGGCCCGTGTCCGGGAAACCAAATTCTGTACGGCCTGCGGCGCCTGCGTGAACCTCTGCCCCTACCAGGCCTTTTATCAGGACGAAGTGGTCACCCTCCACGCCTGTGACCTTCAGGAGGGGAGATGTTATGCCTTTTGCCCGCGAACGCCCACGGACCTGGAGGCCATGCGGGCCCGTTTATGTGATCCTCAGGGTCTGACCCTGGAAATCGGGCCGGTCAAGGATTATTACATCGCCCGGGCGGCCGATGAAAAAATTCGGCGTCAGGCCCAGCACGGCGGGACGGTAACGGCCCTGATGAGTCTGGCCCTGGAAGAGGGAATCATCGATACGGCCGTGTTAGCCGAGAGGGCCGACCGTTTCACCCAGCAAGGTGTGGCGGTGGGGGATGGCGCGGAGATTCGGAAACGGGGCAAGAGTAAATTTATTGCCGCCGGAACGGTGGCGGCCTTCAACCGGGCGGCCCAAAGTGATGCCCAAAAGATCGGCGTCGTGGCCACTCCCTGCCAGGCCCTGGCCCTGGCCAAGATGCGGATGAAACCATTTCCGGAGAAAGACAACCACATCGATAAGCTGAAGTTCGTCATCGGCCTTTTCTGCGGTTGGACCCTCTCCTGGAGAAAATTCACCGCGCTCCTTAAGACACGGACCAATCTCGAAGAGGATCATCGGCATGGATATCCCGCCGGGAAAGGGCCAGGTGGCCGTCTTCACCACCAGCGGAACCATAGCCATTCCCTGGGAGGAGATCGATCCCCTGGTCCGGGAGGGCTGCCGCATCTGCCTTGATACGACCGCCGAGTTTGCCGATATTTCCGTCGGGTCCGCCCGACTGCCCGAGGACTGGGAGAGTCTCCGGTCCTGGAACCAGGTCATCGTGCGGACCAAGGCCGGGCAGGACCTCATGAATCTGGCCCGCAAGAAAGGGATTTTGGAGTTCCGGGAGGTCCCGGCCGGGGTCCTGGAGGACCTGAAGAAGGCGGCTTTGAATAAAAAGAGGTCGTCTTTAAAGACGATTATGGAAAAAACCGGAGACCCGGAAGATCTGATTTATGTGGACCTTAAGGATTCCGTTATCGGACGGATTCTGGGTTAGTCAAAGCTACAAGTAACATATAAACATTTTCATTAGGGAAGGCATTATGTCGAAATTGATTGAGAACCAAGAGGGGATGCGGGTGTTGTTGATGGGAAATGAGGCGATTGTGCGTGGGGCCTTGGAAGCGGGGGTAAACGTGGCCACCGGGTATCCGGGCACCCCTTCCTCGGAAATTATCGAGAATTTATCCAAGGTAGCCAAGGAACGCCATCTTTATGTGGAATGGTCCACCAATGAGAAGATCTCCCTGGAAAGTGGCGGCCGCGGCCTCCTTTGCTGGACTTCGGGCCATTTGTCCCATGAAGCAGAACGGGGTGAATGTGGCCTCCGATTTTTTGCTCCACCTGGCAGGCTCCGGGGTTGGCGGTGGACGGTCCTGGTGAGTTGTGATTATCCGGGGGCCCTCTCCAGCGCCAACGAAGGGGAATCCCGCCATTTTGCCCGGATGATCCAAATTCCCCTATTGGAACCCGGGGATTTTCAGGAAGCCAAGGATATGACCCAGTGGGCCTTCGAGCTTTCGGAGGAAATAAAAAACATCGTCATGGTGAGGTCCGTTACTCGGATGTCCCATGCCAGCGGCATCGTCCGGCTTGGGGAGGCTTCCGGAGAAAAAAGGCAGGGCTGAATTTAAATTTCAGGGACCTTTACTGGACCCGGATACGGGACCGGTCTCCAGCATGCCGGTGGTTTATCACCACGTTCCGTCAGCAAGAAAAATTGAACCGGGCCCGGGAGATCTTTGAAGAAAGCCCCTTCAATACCTATGAGGGACCAAAGAAGCCGGAGTTGCTGGTTATTACCAGCAGCGCCTGCAATCTCTATTGTCTGGAAGCCATTCATCTTCTGGGATTGAAAGACCGGGTGGGGCTCCTCAAATTGGGGACCACCTGGCCGTTGCCTCCTA
>CAWIRY010000198.1:0-5292 GCA_963838485.1 uncultured delta proteobacterium
GGCCCTCAGTTCATCAGCGGAACTCCTTTGAAGACTTTGGCCCCGAGGCCACGGCCCGGCTTCGCTTCATCTGCAGTGATATGTGGAAACCCTATCTGCGGATAGTGGCCGAGTTAGCAGGTCAGGCGGTTCATATCTTGGACCGATTTCATATTATGAGTCAAGTGGGTAAAGCCATCGACAAAGTAAGAGCCCAAGAAGCCAAGCAGCTTAAGGCGAAAGGAGAACAGCCAGTCCTGACTAATAGTCGTTGGTGTTTACTGAAACGGCCAGAAAATTTAACCGACAAACAAACGGTAAAGCTGAAGGAACTGTTATCCTGCAATCTGAAAACGGTTCGCGCCTACCTCCTCAAGGAGGATCTGCAGCGCTTTTGGAGCTATACCTCCCCGAAATGGGCTGGTCGATTTCTGGACGAATGGTGTCAAAGAACGACGCGCTCCCGAATCGACCCGATGAAGAAAGTGGCCAAGATGTTACGCAATCACTGGGAGCTTTTGCTCAATTGGTTCCGGGTCAAAGATCGAATCGCATTAGGTGCTGTAGAGGGCTTTAACAACAAAGCGAAATTGACCACAAAAAAAGCCTATGGCTTTCGTAGTTACGAGGTGATTAAAATCGCTTTATATCACACACTTGGTGATCTGCCCCAGCAAACGGGCTCCCATAAATTTTGCTAATGAACCCATTTTTTTAGCTGCGCTTTGAGATTCAAGCTCCGGAGCAAGGGCTGATAAATAACCAGCCCGGCAAAGGAGGTTAGCTGATGATTTTCAAATTTGATGACCGGAATTTTAAACATTCGACTAAAAATATCCTTTTTGCTATACTTCACCTGGGGTGGCCTCCTGTTTTGGTTTTTCTGCGATGTGCAAATCTCACTTTAACCAATAAGGAAGCCACCTTCAAGCATTTTTAGGCCTGTTTTTGTACTTTTTTTATGCACCTATGAGGTCAAGGCAAAGACAATAGAGCCTTTGGCCAAGGCGGGCAGCGATATTCTCAACACACCGTACAATATCCAGCTTACGACCGCATAGTGGATTACGTATATCCCGAAGCTATTTTGAAAAAGGCTGTCCAAGGCCCTGTTTCGCTTCCCGGCAAACCTTAAGAAAACCGCCAGGCAGGCAAAGGAGGTGGCCGCACAGAACAATAGAAAGGAAATGCCAATCAGTGCCCACATGGCCTTGGCAAAAGTCGCGACGAAGGCAGCCAGCGCAACGGTTGCCCACAGAAACCAGCGACGTGCCAAAGTGGAATTCGCCACAAGACATGTTGTTTGAATGCCCCGGGCACCGATAACAACGCCAATCAGGAAATAGACCAGGTACAATAATACACGGCTCGTTTGGAAGCTGAAGGGACCCCAATGCCACCAGGAGAAGTTGGGATCATAGACCATTAACATTGGGATGTAGGATATGGCCGACACGACGACGATCAGCCGGAATAAGTATGCCGGCCGGCGCACTACCGCAGACGGAATCTTGTCGACAAAACTGCTTTTATTACGAATCGGCACAGATACAACCGTTACGACGGTATCGAAAGCAAGGAGTAACCAGAGAAACCAGGCAGGACCTGTCGGCCAATCGCCGAGCGACGTCCATTGTTGCCAGAAGCTTGTCAGATCCGTGCTGCCGCGGGTTTGGAGATAACTCGTGTAATACGTGAAGGGAGCCAGAATCACCATGACAACAAAGGGGATACCGAGTCTGATCAGCCGGTCCCTAAAAAAGACCCATCGACCCTTTTTCTGAAGACTTTTCCAGACGAAGAGTCCGGAAAGGAAGAACAACAAGGGCATGAAGAATCGATCGTTGAAGAATGCCACCAGAAAAAAGAACCACGAATGCGCCCCGTCGATGACGGGGGAGATCGCCCGTATGGAATGTAGATACTCGCCTAATGAAGAAGCCGGGGGCGGGGCAGCCGGGAGGAAATAGGCGACTGCCGTATGATGGACAAGGACGAGCACGATGATGAAGGCGCGCAAATAGCCAAGGGAGATATTGGTTTCATTACCTGCACCATAGCGTTCTTCTGATCTTGGGACTTACCCGCTGAAGAGGGGGGTTGATGATGGCGCCTCGACTCCATTCATGGCCGGTTTATCCTATATATCAATCGTTATAGTAAACCTTTTGCTGAAGTGACAGTTTCAAAAAGGCGTCCCGGCTTTACTATGCCCAATACGGCGTTGACCCGGGCACGCAGCGTGCGGGTCCGGAGGCCAGCCCTCCCGCCCTAAACCTTATTAAGGCCAGCCACGACCAAAAAATTGTCCGTTCTTTTCCGACAGAAATCCAAGTACGGTCTATCTTGTTAAAGATTATCGATGATTATTAAACGGTTAATTGATTTTTACAATATTTATTTTAATTATTTTCAGCTCGCTTATTCAATAGATACGCCCTGATTCCTACAATAGATCCGAAGTTCAAAGCCTTTTGGTCTTGTTTCCATTCGGTTCTTATTCTATATTTATCTAACCGGTTGCTGAAACCGGGCACCGCAGAGCCCCAGGGATCGCAGAGGGAATATTTTCGATTTCTGCTGAGAGGGTAAGAATCAAAAAGAGTGCTTTCCGTTTGCCTGCCTCTCACAGGCAAATGGAAAATCTCCGGCTCAGCGTTCTCTGTGCCTCGAACGAGTCACGCTTTCAAGTGGCGAGTGGGCGATGAAATTAATAAAAGCGGCTCTTACTAAGCAGAAGGCCATCTTCCGGGCCTGGAGAGAAAACCAGCAATGAGCAACATTAAAGAACATCCCTTGCCGAAGTCCCCGCCCTCCACCGGGAAGTGCCACCGGCTTTTCGAGATGGTGGATCAGGAGGATACCCTGGCTATTTTGATCAAGGCCGATCCTGATTCCATGGCCAGCGCCGTTGCCTTAAAGAGACTGCTCTGGCGTAAGGCTAAAAAGATTTTTATCTATCACGTCAATTCCATTCAGCGGGCCGATAACCTGGCCTTCGTCAAGCTCCTCAAGATTAAGCAGCAGCACATCCGGCATTTGAACCCTGCCCTTATCACCAAATGGGCCTTAGTCGATTCCCAGCCAAGCCATGACGAGCAGTTCAAAGACTTGAATTTCGACATCATCATCGATCATCACCCCCTGGATCCGTCGTCCAAGGCCCGTCTCCTTGATATCAGGGAGGAATACGGGGCCAATTCAACGATCATGACCGAGTACCTCAAGTCGGCCAGGATCAAGCCCTCAGAGATGCTGGCCACGGCCCTGTTCTGCGGCATCAAGACCGATACCGATAGTTTCGTAAGGGATTCCGTGTACAACGATGTCAGCGCCTTCAGGTATCTTTATCAGTACGCCAATATGAATATTATCAAAAAAATCGAATCCTCCGAACTGAGCAAAAAGATGCTGGCCTATTTCAAAATCGGCCTGGATAAGCTGATCTTTTTAAAAAAAATCGCCTTTGTCCATATGGATGAAGTGGAAAATCCAGACGTTCTGGTGATCCTGGCCGATTTTTTTCTCCGGATTGCAGAAACCACCTGGAGCGTCGTCTCGGGTATAAACCAGGACAAGCTGATCGTTATCCTGAGAAAAGCCAGCCTTCGCGGAGATGCCGGGAAAACGGCCCAGCGACTCTTCGAACGCTGGGGGTTTTCCGCCGGCGGGCACAAGGGTGCCGCCAGGGCTGAAATACCCCTGAATGGCCTGTTAAAAGAAACAAAAGGAGAATTGGATCCCGGTCAGTTTGTTTTGAATAACCTGAAGGAGTTAAAATAAAGGCCCCAATTAAGAAAGGAGAAAAGACATGGCAGGAGGGACTGTTTGTACTCCATGCACAAATGGAAGGGATGGTGTGTTTCAAAAATTCAGATAAAAAATGATCCCAGTTCCGGCCTACTCTTTGGCTTTCCTGTCAGGGTGATCAGATCATGCTTTCGATAAAGACTAAACACCTAACCGGACCGGCCTTTAAACAAGCCCTGGCCGTTCTTAAAGACCGGGACCCGGATGTGGAAGATATCCTGTCGAACCTTGGTCCGCCGCCCATGTGGAAGCGTGACCCGGGGTTCACGACACTGATACGCATTATCCTCGAACAACAGGTTTCTTTGGCCTCGGCCAAGGCGGCCTTTGATCGCCTCAGGCAGGCCCTCCCGATTCTAACGCCCGACCAATTCCTGATGCTGGATGGTGAAAGGCTGAATCAATTCGGGTTCAGCCGGCAGAAAACCAGGTATTGTCGTCTCTTGGCAGAGGCCATTACAACAAGGTCACTCCAGTTGGAAGGGCTTGACCGGATGGATGATGATAAAGCACGCGCCGAATTGCTCAAGATAACCGGCATCGGTCGATGGACAGCAGACATCTATCTTCTGATGGCCCTTCGGCGGCCCGATGTTTGGCCCGTGGGAGATCTCGCCCTGGCCATTGCCGTTCAGAGCGTCAAGAGACTGGGATCACGCCCTTCGTCGGCCGAGCTCGAGGCCCTTAGCCACAAATGGAAACCCTGGCGGGCGGTAGCGGCCCGGATTTTCTGGCACTATTATTTGAGCTGCTCGTTATGAACCCCTATCAACGCCGGTGAAATGATAGGTCATAAAAGGCCAAAGAACCGGGAGGGAGAGTAAGGCCCATGAATGAAATCATGATTCGCACGGCTGTCCGAAAGGATTTGCCGGCCATAGTAAAGCTTTTGGCAGCCGATGAGGTGGCCGGTTCAGGAGAAAGGCTGACGGATCCCATCCCCGAGTCCTACGTTGCGGCTTTTGAAGCGATTTCGGCCGATCCGAATCATGGACTCTTTGTGGCCGACAAGGACGGAGAAATCATGGGGACCTTCCAATTATCTTTCATCCCCAACATGACCTATCAAGGGGGATGGCGTGCCCAGATCGAAGGGGTCATGGTTTCTGCAAAACACCGCAATCAGGGGATCGGATCGGCCATGATGCGCTGGGCCATCGCCAGGGCCCGGGAAAGGGGTTGCCACCTGGTGCAACTCACCTCCTTTAACGAGCGAACTAAAGCCCACCGGTTTTATAGTAAGCTTGGGTTCGTGTTCAGTCACCAAGGGGCCAAGTTTACCCTGAAAAAATAATCGCCCCGTACCGTCTTTGTTCCTCGTTGAACGAGGGCTTCTCTAAATAAAGAGGCATGAATGAACGACAAACCTGTCGGTGCCAGAAAGAGCAGCTTCGATCTTATTAATACCCAAAAATTTTTTTTGGAACTGAACCTCCAAACAGGCATCACCTTTCTTGATGTCGCCTGCGGCCGGGGGGCCTATTCTCTTGCTGTCTCCGAATA
>CAWIRY010000199.1:0-35398 GCA_963838485.1 uncultured delta proteobacterium
AATTCCACCGAATTTTATACACTAGGATTTCAAAATTTTACGATCTACGGCTTTCAGGATATCCTCTTGTTTCTTGGTCAAGGTGACGACTCGCGAGACCTTGAAACCTTTCTTCTCGTCTCGTAGATACACCTTGTACATCGAATCCAATTCTATCAACGCTTCTTCAGCCGAAATCTTATGCTTCTGCAGTTTGTACTGGAGAAGCGAGAGCAGCAGGTAGGCAAGATAGCAGATAAACACATGCGCTTTGACCCGGTTGTACAGCCAGTGGCGTATGGGGCGCAGACGGGTAACGCCTTTCAATGTGCGAAAGGCCTTTTCTATCAGGTCTTTGTCGAAATAGAGTCGAACCATTTGATCGAGGGGCAGAGGAGTGGTTGAGAACAGGCAGAAAAAACCGTCGAATTCTTCTGCTTCGGCCAGAACAGACTTTCGCAATCCGTTACCATGGGTGAAGTATTTTTCCATCCCCGCCTTGATGGCTCTCCCCTGGTTCAACAGGTCGCGAGCCTGTTCAATTTCGTCGTAGCGCGATTCCCGCAATTCCCGTTGCTGCGATTGGTTGTAACAGATTGTCAGCCACCCCGGTGTTTCGCCCATCCGGTGTTCGATCCGTACACCATAAAAAATGTTCTTTCGCAGCCGAACCCGATTCTCCAACTGCACCAATGGGTTACGTTTTGTCATCTCCCGCACGATCTGAACCAGATGGCCTCGAATGGGCAAACCGCATAGGGTTTCCCACCCAATCGTCTTTGCCTGAGCTATGTTTTCGGAAGAAGCGATGCCCCGATCATAGATGACCAGCCCCTGGTATATTTTGAACGGCCGCAGATCGGTGAGGAAATCCTTAAACAGTCTCGCATCGTGAATATTACCGTCCAGTACCTTATGACAGACTGGAATGCCCGAATCCTTGGTGACGGCCAGACCAACCTGGATTAGTGGGCGACCCTTTACGCCTTCCTTGTCGTGTCCCAGTTTGGCAAGACCGCAACGTTTGCCATAAAGATAGGTATTCGTCACATCGTAAAGGATGCCGGTCAGAGGGATCCCGTAGACCTGCACGACGCGCTCGAAAATCCGTCGTTGCACCTCGGTAGCCTCTATCGATTCCAGCGTGTCGAGCGAATCGAGCAGCGATTGTTCGGTAACCCCCTCGATATTGAGGAGCAGGGAGAGATCGGTCCTCTGGAACCAACGCTCCATCTGGTTAACGCTTTTGTAATCGAGACAGTGCGCGTAGACCAGTGAAAGAACTTCGCTTGCCCGTGGGCCAAGCATCAAGGGCAGGTCGATCTGGTTAGCCAGATGGTTCAACACCAGCAATGGTCCATAGAGTTTGACCTCGTCCACCACGATATCCGACAGGGAAGAGGACAGAATGGTTCGTCCATCCGCCTCCTTGCCAATGTAGCGGATATGTTTTTGAACACATTTACCGTCCACCCACCGGTTTTCGACCTCTGCCAGGTAAGTTTTACCATTCTTGCGTATTTTTCGGACAAAGCTCATGGTGTATATAATATACACTATGAGAACTGGAAAAGCAAGTACTATTTTCCCTCGCGGTAAAATAAATGTATCCCTTTCAGGCCACTATTATATAGATGAAAACCAGAAAAAGAAGGTTGCTCTTGACTACGATATGCGGCTAGTGTACAAAATGTCGCTGGAGTTCAGGTAATAAGAATATTATCTTCTTCATTTGAAACCTTCCTTTCTGGCATTTCCATCGCCGATTAGGAAATTAAAAAAATCCTCAAAAAATTCTTGGCCATTTATTGATTAAACAAAAGGTTTTTTCTTCTTGCATGGGATTGCCTTGAAGGTTGCCCCTAAACAAAAAAACCCCAAATCTCAAATTGGGATATGGGGTTCTATTATTCTTCCATCAGTACTCCCGATTTAGGGATTGACTGCAAAGGAAAAATCTAAAGTAAAATTAGAAAAAAATTCTATTTCGATTATTCTAAAAAATCAAGTCGTTTCTTCTATTACGGTTTGTACTCCTCCATTTTTTAGAAATAGCGACTTCTCGACTTCAGGAAGAAGGGCTTCAAGAAGCTCCCTATCTCATTAAAATAAAAAGTCATTTCCCCCAATTTACCCCCCCCAAAATACCACATTTCTAATGGTTATTAATGGGCAATCAGGAATACCCCCTATGGACCTTATCAATATTATTTGGTTTTTCCGTCGATGGGATTGTCTCCTTTAAAAGATTTCTCTTGAAAATTGATCGGCAAAATAAGGGAAGAAAAACGCCCCTTAAAATTGAACCAGCAAGACCTCAAGGTCAATCGGTTGATACTCATAACCATCCAATATTTTAAGATATTTTGTTGATCTTTGAATACACCTACAACTATTGGAGCCCTATAGTTTCAAATTCCAACAATTACCATTTGTACTCGTTGCTTTTTTCAAAAAGGAAATTGGGGGGTATCAGGAGAAATTACCAGACGATCCATGCTTTTATAATCAGACGGGCCAAACGGTCCGGGTAACCGTCACTTCTCCTTTTATGTCAATGGTTTTACCCTGGCTGTCGAAGGTGGCTGGTTAGCCCGGTAACTCATCCTCGAATATAAGGCAATCGGGAGGGAAGTGGCATGAAAAAGGTGGTCACCTTTGGAGAAATAATGCTGAGGCTCAGCCCACCGGCTTTTCTGAGGTTCGGTCAGGCAAAATCACTGAATGTCACCTTTGGCGGCGGCGAATCAAATGTGGCGGTCTCTCTGGCGAATTATGGCCTGCCATCCCTCTGATCTCCCTCTATGAGTAACCTCCTGACCGGTAAACTCCTATTTTCTTCCAATGAACTCCCCCACCCCCTCGCCTTTGGCCTTATTTTCGTTCTTGATTCCTTGTTTTTCTTGCTCTATAATCTCCCCATTCAAAAGCAAAGTATTATCATTCAATTCAAACTAACCACAGGAAGAGGAGAGCAAAATGGCCGGAACGGAAGCGGCGACTCGCAAACTTACAATGCAGGACATCCGCGATGCCGCGGAGCGTCTGAAGAACTGGGGACGCTGGGGCGTGGACGACGAAATTGGCACCCTCAACTTCACCCAGCCCGAGGACATCGTCGCCGCCGCGCGACTGGTGCAGAAGGGCAAAGTCATTTCGCTGGCGCTGAACTATGACAATAACGGGCCGCAGGGCGCCAAGACCAAGTACCCGGCGATTGGGCGCTTCAACCCTGTGCACCTCATGCTGCGCGCCGGCACCGACGCCTATTCGGGCGTGCTGGATCATCGCAAGATCCGCGGCGCTGACGACCTGGTCATCATGCCGCTGCAGTGCGGCACCCAATGGGACGGCCTGGGGCACATCTTCTTCGGCGACCAGATGTGGAACGGCTACGACTGCCGCACCGTGACCTCTTTCGGTGCGCAGAAATGCGGAATCGAGAAGACCAAGGAGAAGATGGTCGGCAGAGGAGTGTTGCTCGACATGCCGCGAATGCTGGGGATGGAAACCCTGCCCGATGGCTTCTCCATTACCAATGACATGCTGGACAAGGCGGAGAAGCATTTCGGCGTGCAGGTGCGCCGCGGCGACTTCCTCTTCGTGCGCACGGGGCAGATCGACGCCATGCTGGCCGGGCATACCTGGGACGGCTATTCCGGCGGCGATGCCCCCGGACTGGCCTTCGAGACGCTGGATTGGCTGAACAAGAAGCAGGTGGCGGGAATCATCACCGACACCTGGGGCGCCGAGGTGCGGCCCAACAACTCCGACGAGGCCAATCAGCCATGGCACTGGATCGCCATTCCGATCATCGGGCTGACGGTCGGCGAAATCTTCTGCCTGGGCGAACTGGCCAAGGATTGCGCCGACGACAACCGCTACGAGTTTATGTTCGTCGGACCGTCGATACCGATTACCGGGGCTGTCGGCTCGCCGGTGAATCCCTTGGCGATCAAGTAGCAATTTGTTTTCGGAATGAGGTTGGGAAGGGGCCCGGCTCCGGCCGGGCCGTCGGGATTTGCTTTGCATTCAAGGGAGGAGTGCTTGCGAGATGAATGAGGTGACGGGAGCGCGGGTTCTTGCGGAGATGCTGCAAGACTACGGGGTTACCCACATGTTCATGGTGCCGTCAATTCTGCGCCTGACCTTACTGGAAATCGAGAAACGGAGCAAGATCACGGTAGTCCGCACCCACGGCGAGAAGTCCGCTGTTTACATGGCCGATGGCTATGCCCGCGCTTCGGGCCGCCCCGGTGTTTGCGGGGCACAGGTGGTTGGCGCTTTGAATATCGCTGCCGGCTTGCGTGATGCCTGGCTGGCGCATTCGCCGGTCATCGCTTTTACCGGTGGGCGCGATCCTAAGACCAAGTTCAAGAAGGTTTACCAGGAGGTCGACGACGTCCCCGCCTTCGAGCCGGTGACCAAGTTTAATGCCACCGTCGATTCGGTCGAGCGATTCCCCGACATGGTGCGCAGCGCCTTCCGCATCGCCGTTTCCGGAACGCCGGGGCCGGTGCATCTGCAACTACGCGGTAACGAGGGCCAGATCGACCAGGAGACAGCGGCGATGGAGCCGCTGTGCGAGACTCTGTACTCCCAAGTGCCTCCCTTCCGTCCCGAGCCTGAGTTGAGCAGCGTTCTTGCCGCGCTGGAACTGTTGCAGAAGGCGGAGCGGCCGCTTATCGTCGCCGGCGGAGGCGTGCGCTGGTCCGGCGCCGGCAAGGAAGTGGTGGCGCTGGCCGAAGCCCTGGACATTCCAGTCGCCACCTCGCTCAACGGCAAGGGTACGATTCCGGGCTGCCATCCGCTGTCGGTCGGGGTCATGGGAACCTATTCCCGCGAAAGCGCCAACTGGATAGTGCAGAAGGCCGATCTGATTTTCTACGTCGGCAGCGAAGCCGGCGGCATGACCACTCATTTCTGGACCGTGCCGGCGGTGGGCGTTCCCACCATTCAGGTGGACATCAATCCCGAGGTGCTCGGCCGCACCTACCCGCTGAAGGTCGGCAATTTGTGGCGATGTGAAAGTGACCATGCAGCGCATGCTCGAGCATGCGGACCGGTCTACTGCCAGCCGGCGCAAGGCCTGGAACAGAGGCCACCAGTACGATTTGCCGCGAGTATTACGAAAAGTACAAGCCAATGTTCGAATCCGATGCCGTACCGATTCGTCCGGAGCGCATCTGCCGCGAACTTGACCAAGCATCTACCGGACGACTGCGTCGTGCTGGTGGACACCGGCCATGCCGGCATGTGGATGGGCGGCATGTTCGATACGCGCGCCCACACGCAGACCTTTCTGCGCAGCTCCGGACATCTCGGCTGGGCCTTCTCGGCCGGGCTCGGCGCCAAGTGCGCCTGCCCGAATCGTCCGGTGGTGGTCTTTACCGGAGACGCCGGACTCTGGTACCACATCGGCGAGATCGAAACGGCGGCGCGGCGTGGTATCAACTCGGTGACCGTGGTCAACAACAATCATAGCGGCAACCAATCGAAGCCAGGCTTCGACCGCGTATACGGCGGCCAGCAAAGTGATTGGGCGCGCGAGATCTGGACCTTCAGCAAGGTTAACTTCGCCCGCATCGCCGAGGACATAGGTGCGCTCGGCATCCGGGTTGAAGACCCGAAGGAGTTGCCCGGAGCCTTGCAGCAAGGCCTCAAGGCCGATCGTCCTGTCATCATCGACGTCGTGACCGATATAGAGGCTATAGCACCCTTCGTGGTGAAGTAGCGGTTACATAATTTTCGTTCGTGTTTTAGGGCCCGGCTTGAAGAGTGCAAACAACAAGTGCGGAGGATCACCCCGGCAAGCGGCGATACGGCGTGTGCCCGGGAACCCGGTTCTAAGCTCCACGCCTGGTGGTAGCACTCACAATTTCAATCATTGTTCTGGGGGAAGCCATGTTGGAATACCTTGACAAACAAACAAAGCTCACGGTCAATCAGTACAAGATCGTGGCGGCCGCGATCATTGGCGACATGCTGGAGTTCTTCGATTTCTTTCTGATCGGGTTCGTCCTGGCGATCATCATCAAGCCTTGGCATCTCACCTTCGGAATATCGGCGTTCATTCTGCTTTCCTCCGGGATTGGCGCCATTCTGGGCTCTTTCTTCTGGGGCTACATTGCCGACCGTGTTGGTCGTAGAAAGGTGTTTATCGCCACCGTTCTTAATTTTTCAATCGCCACCGGTATTTTGGCGCTTACCCCCCAGGACGGTTGGATCTTTCTCTCTGTTTTCAGGTTTTTGACCGGCTTTGGGGTCGGCGGGTTGTATTCAGTCGATATGCCGCTGGTGCAGGAGTTTGTGCCGACCTCGAAGCGTGGTTTTATCGGTGGCATGATTACCTGCGCCGTGCCCATTGGTATTATGCTCGGCTCTTTCCTGGGGGCTTTTCTCTCGCCGCTCATTGGCTGGCGAGGAATGTTCGCCGCTGGACTTCTGCCGGCCTTGGTGACACTTTTGATTAGGGTCTGGGTTCCCGAATCGCCACGCTGGTTGGCCGGCCAGGGGCGCGCGCAAGAGGCCCGCATCTCGCTTGCCTGGGCGCTTCAAGTCGATCCAGAGAGCATACCGCTGTCCGCCCTCAACTATCCAGTACAGAAGAAGGCACGCTTCCGGCAACTGTTGCAGTATCCGCGCAGTCTGATCGTGTCATTCCTCGGAAGCCTCGGGGCTCAGACCGGCGTTTACGGAGTCAACCTTTGGGCTCCGACCTTGCTACTCCTGGTGTTACATACCACCGCTCAGCAAGCCTCATTCTACATGATTTTCATAGCCTCTGGCGGGTTCGCGGGACGTATTGCCTTTTCCATCCTATCTGATGCGATTGGTCGCCGCAAATCGGGTGCGCTGGTAGGCTTTGGAGCCGGCATTTTTTTGTCCCTGGCCGGCATTTTCTACAACGACTCCCTTGGCGGAATTTCCCTCTTCTGGCTGCTGCTGATCGTTACACATTTTTTTGGTGACGGTGGCTTCTCGATTGTGGGGCCGTACTCGGCGGAAGTCTGGCCTTCCAATATCCGGGCAACCGGGATGGGAGCAGCATACGGCTTTGGCGGCATTGGCAAGATCATTGGCCCACTCGGTCTGGCCGTGATCGTCGGCTCGTCCAATGTTCTAAAGCCCGCGGTCTCGATTCATCACCTCACTCCGGCGTTTATATACCTGGGCGCCTGGTTTGCGCTGACAGGCGTGGTCTACGGTATCTTTGGCATGGAGACCGGAGGCCGCTCCTTCGAGCAGATCGAAGACGAGCTTGCAGGCAGAACCCCGGCGGCGAAGGTTGCGGCCATGCCCAAAAGATAGCAGGCGGTCGCGCCGTCTGCGAGTGCTCCCGAGTTGGAAATATAAGGACACCATACCTATTGAATCTTTTTTGAATTTTAGATTTGGGCAAAGACAAGAAATAAGTATAGTGTCCCCAAATTATGCTACACCCCACCCGCCAGGGGAGGAGAGCTCTGGAAGTATGTCTGCACCGCATCCCAAGCTGATGTTTGAAGGAAGGTGGCCATCTCCCGTCCTAACTCCGCCGTGTAGGTTAGGCCGACCGGGCTTTTTCGATATAGGGCAGCGTAAACCGTACAGGCCGCCAGATAGGTTCCCGCCAGGCTCGTATGCCGCTTGTCGCTGACATAAATGAAAAGAGTAGAATCAACGGCCAGCCTGGCTGATGCTGCGGCCAAAAAAGCGGAGCTTTCAGCCCAGAAGGCCGAGGTGGCCGTCGGAAAGGCTGAAAATGCCGCTGATAGGGCTGATAAGGCAGCTATGAAAGTCGAAAGCGCAGCCAACAAAGCAGAGTCGATCTTCATGAAAAAGATGAAGAAGTAAGAAAACGATCCCCTTACCGCACCAGATTGGCCGAGAGACTGATAATGGTTTCTTGGCCATTTTATTATTTTGATAGATCCGGAGAAAAGGGGGTGGATTCTTGATCCTCGGAAGACCTGAAAATAGGGGGGCCTTCAACAAATTGCGGTCGTACTCTTCTGATTTTTCACAACAGAACTTACAAGAGTTCAGGAAGCAATCAAATCATCCCACCAAAGGATTTCGAACCGATAGCCCGGGAAAACGGCCAAAGTCCCTTTCGGCTGTACACAATTCATCTGCCCCGTGGTGCAGACACAAGGCTACTATTCGAGCATCGTGCACGAGTGGTCCCGAGACACGACGATCATAAGCGTGGATTGTAGGAGAGACCAAATGTCCTCTGATTCCGAGATCAAAACAAGGCTCAGAGATTTCCTCCCCTTCCGGTAAGCGGACGTCAAAATGGTTATATAAACCTGGCAGAATCGATCAAGCGAAGAGGATCCACTGGCCTATTCCAACAAATCCCTATTCGCAATCTTCAGGCTCGATGTCGAGTATCAAGGCCAGGGCCTTTTTTATTTGGGTTAATTCGCTCGGTGTAACGGCGCCCAACCGGTCCAGGACTTTTGACCTTTTCAAGAAAATTCCACAGTAGCAGTGAGAAATTTATGAATCGTTTACAACTTGTATAAATTCAGGGGTTATTTTTTGAAGATGTCTTTTAGGGGAATGAATAATTCGTCCAAGATTCCCACCTGGATGGTGTCCTCTTCGGAATAAACCGCCGGTCTTCCATACCTCTCTTGAGGATCTAACAGAAAGACCATTACGGTTTCATCGGTGGGGTTGGTGATCCAATATTCTTTAACGCCCATCCGTTCATAGAGAGTGAATTTTTCTTTGAGGTCATGGCGGGCAGTAGATGGGGAGGTAATTTCGATGATAAGGTCGGGAGCGCCCAGGCATCCTTTATCGTCTAATTTAGTTTGGTCGCATACCACCAAAAGATCGGGCTGGACGACGGTTTTTATTTCTTCCTCTTTTTCATTTCCCTCGGGTAAGCGAACGTCGAAAGGGGCGCTATATACTTTACATTCTTTATCTTCCAGAAAGGTATAAAATTTGGTTAACAAGGCGGCAAGGATTCCTTGATGGGTTCGGGAGGGAGACGGGGTCATATTGTAGGGGAACCCGTTGATCAATTCCCATCGTTCATTATTCGGCCATTTTAAATAATCGCCGTAGGTGAAGGTCTCTTCTTCAGGCTTAGATTGAGGACTCATGAATTCCACATTCTTTAGGAGTATTTTTTGTATTCCCATTTTAAATGGTATTCTAATCAGTTAATTTGTCAAGAAATTTTAGTAGAAATTTTAGCAGGTATCTGCTTGTGCCCCTTTTTCAAACGGGTCTTCCATTTTCGGAAATACCCAAGATAAAGGAAGAGATTAAGAGCACATAGAAAGATGGTCAGGATAAGAATCAGGTAACGGGGAATCTGGAGATAGACTATCTTTTCAATATAATGGATTAAGAAAGATCCGCTATAGGCCATGGCCGGGTCGTGTTTTGACCTGAAATAGACTTCTAGATGGGTTAAAGGGCAGTACCAGCCCAAGACCTGGATGAGAAAGGCCAAGCCGAGTCCGAGGAGATGAAAAAGGCGGACGCCCTTGTTTCTGATCCCCCAGAATCCGCCAAAGAACAAAAAAAGAATCCAAAAGAAGTGAAGGCAGACCATTAAGTCGGCTACTATTTTATAGATCATTTAGATAGAGAGTTCCTTTGGGTGATTTTTGGGATGCGGAGAGGCTATTGTCGGATAACTATCTTAAATTGTTTAAATAAAATTAATCAACGCGAATTTTTGGCTTCAGGCCCGAGTCGCAGCCCCTGCGGAACGCAGGGAAGGCGATCATGATGAATTTTTTTCAAAAAAACCTTTGACATGGGATAAAAAATACGATAAGAAGGCTCTGTTTGTGTTGTGTGAAAAAAATCATTAATATCAGAACCCATTCTTTTGTTCTTCCAGACTACTCTATCTAAATTTGCAGGAAGGGAAAAAAGATGATTAATATAGATCAATCCCTTATTTTTCAAATTGTCAACTTTCTTCTGTTGATGCTTATATTAAATACCCTTCTCTACCGTCCCATTCGAAACATTTTAAAGCAGAGGGCGGACAAGATCAGTCTATTGGAAGAGGAGGCCAAAAAGGCCCTATCTGATAAAGTTTTGAAGGAAGAGGACTACCAGAAGCAGCTTCAGCAGGCCCGGAAAGAGGGCTTTGAACAAAAAAATCTTTTTAAATTGCAGGGACAGGAAGAAGAAAAGAAACTCCTCCAGCAAGCCAACCAAAAGATAGAGGCCGAATTGGCCCAAAACCGCCAAAAGATCGCCCAGCAAGTAGAGGAGGCCCGCAAAAAGCTTTCCGGAGAGGTGGCCTCCTTCTCCCAAGAAATAGCCCAAAAGATCTTAGGGAGGACCATATAAATGCCCGGTTATCATTCTCCGAAAATATTGTTCCGCCCCCTTGCTCATAAGCTGTTAACTTATCTACCGTTAATGATCTTCCTGGTCTTTTATGGGGGGCTGGTTTATGCCTCTTCCGGAGGGGAAGGGGCGGCCGGACACGGGGAGGCAGCAGTCCATGGCGGAGAGACAACGGCCCGGTTGCTGGATCTTTTATACCGTTCGATTAATTTTATCATCTTTTTCGTGGTCATCTTTCTTCTGCTCCGGAAGCCCTTAAAGCAAGGATTGGCCGATCGCCGGGATTCCATTCAGAAGGAACTGCAGGAATTAGAGGCCAAAAAGGAAGAGGCCAAAAAGGAATATCAGGCCCTGGAAAAGAGGATTGCCAATATCAAGGAAGAAAGGGAAGCCATTTTGGCTGAATTTAAGGCCGAAGGGGAAAAGGAGCAAAAAAAGATTATCGACAACGCCCAAAAGGTGGCCTCCCGTATCGTCGACCAGGCCCAAATAACCATTCAGCAGGAAATCCAAAGGGCAAACCTGTCCTTAAGGCAGGACCTGTCTGAAATGGCCGTCCAGATGGCCGAAGACCTATTGAAAAAGAATATCACCGAGAACGACCAGAAAGTCCTGATCGGTGAATACTTAGCAAAGGTGGTGACCCATTAAGTGAGAAATTTTACCGTTTCCCGAAGATATGCCAGGGCCCTTCTTTCGCTGGGCAAGGAAGACGGGAACTACCTTAAATATGGGGAAGAGCTAAAGGTCTTTAGTGATCTATTAAAGAAGGAAAGCCAGGCCCGCTATATCCTCCAAAGTCCGATCTATGATTTCACCAGCCGAAGCAGGCTGTTGAAATCGATTCTTAACAAGACCGGTTTTTCTCAAACGATTAATAATTTTATTCAACTTCTCTTAACGAAGGGTCGTATCCGTTATCTGGAAGACATCAGTCTCTTCTATGCCCAATTGACCGACGAACTATCCAACATCAAAAGGGCCAAGGTCACCACAGCGGTTACGCTTAGCGAAGATATCATTCAAAGAATCCGAGCGGCCTTGAAAGAGGTCGTTCAAAAAGAGGTCGTGGTTACGGTCAATCAAGACCCCTCCATTATTGGCGGCCTTATCGCCCAGGTAGGGGATTTGACCTTGGATGGAAGTTTACGGACTCAACTTAAGAGTTTAAAAGAATCCTTAAGAAGGGGTGAGGGTATCTAAGATGGAAATCAGAGCCGAAGAAATCAGTCAGGTCATTAGACAGCAGATTCAAGATTTTGATAAAAAAGTGGAGCTTAGCGAGACGGGCACCGTCCTGTCGGTGGGCGATGGTATCGCCCGGGTCTACGGCGTGGAAAAGACCATGGCCATGGAACTCCTGGAGTTTCCCGGTGGGATTTACGGCATCGCCCTGAACTTGGAAGAAGACAATGTGGGCTGTGCCGTCCTGGGGGAAGACTTCCATATCAAGGAAGGAGACGTGGTCAAACGGACCGGACGCATCGCCGAGGTCCCGGTGGGTGAGGCCATCCTGGGCCGGGTCATTGACGCCGTGGGACAACCCATCGACGGTCAAGGCCCGCTGAACGCCAAGGAATTCAGGAAGATCGAATTAAAGGCCCCCGGGGTTATCGAGCGCCAGCCGGTGAAAGAACCCATGTACACGGGCTATAAGGCCATTGATGCCATGACCCCCATCGGCCGGGGCCAGCGGGAGTTGATCATCGGCGACCGGCAGATCGGCAAGACCGCCTTGTGCGTAGATGCCATCATCAACCAGAAGGATTCGGATATTTTTTGTATCTATGTAGCCATCGGCCAGAAGAAATCCACCGTGGCCCAGGTGGTTGAGGCCTTGCGCCGCAACGGGGTCCTGGAAAAGACCGTGGTGGTGGCCGCCTGCGCCAGCGACCCGGCCCCCATGCAGTATGTTGCAGCCTTTGCCGGCTGTACCATGGGAGAATATTTTCGGGATACGGGCCGCCATGCCCTGGTGATCTACGATGACCTGTCTAAACAGGCCGTGGCCTATCGGCAGCTCTCCCTGCTCCTTCGCCGTCCTCCCGGACGTGAGGCCTTCCCCGGCGACATTTTTTACAACCACTCCAGGTTGCTCGAGCGGGCGGCCAAGGTGCGGGAAGACCTGGGCGGCGGCAGTCTGACGGCTTTACCGATCATTGAGACCCAGGCCGGTGATGTCTCGGCCTACATCCCGACCAATGTTATTTCCATCACCGACGGCCAGGTTTATCTGGAACCGAGTCTGTTTTTCTCCGGTGTCCGTCCGGCCATCAACGTGGGGCTTTCGGTCTCCCGGGTCGGCGGCAATGCCCAGGTCAAGGCCATGAAGCAGGTGGCCGGCAGCTTGCGGCTGGACCTGGCCCAGTACCGGGAATTGGCGGCCTTTGCCCAGTTCGGCAGTGAGCTCGACAAATCCACGCAGGCCCAGTTAAACCGCGGAGTCCGTTTGGTTGAAATCCTCAAGCAGCCCCAGTACCAGCCCATGCCCATGGAAAAGATGATTACCAGCCTCTTTGCCGGAGCACGGGGATTTTTGGATGATCTCGCCGTGGATGTGCTGAAGGATTTTGAACCCCAAATGCTGGCCCATATGGAATCCAAATATTCGGATATCCTTTCTGAAATCAAAGATAAAAAAGAAATCAGCAAGGAACTGGAAGAACGGATGAAGAAGGCCATCGGGGAATTCAAAACCCAGTTCCAGGCCCAAAGTAAATAGCAGACAGCAGTCAGCCATCAGCAGTCAGCTAAAAAGAAGTGCTTCTGCTGAAAGCTGAAAGCCAATGGCTGAAAGCTAAAAAAGAGAGTCATAAGCATGGCGACACTTCAGGATATAAGAAGAAAAATCGGGGGAGTCAAAAAGACCCAGCAGATTACCAAGGCCATGAACATGGTGGCGGCGAGCAAACTGCGGGGCGCCCAGATACGGATGGAGAATTTCCGCCCCTATGCCGGCAAATTTTTGGAGGTAATCAATAATCTTTCCTCGCGGATTGATCCCGAGGCCTTTCCTTTGATGACCCAGAGGCCGGTAAAAAAGGTGGAACTGATCTCACTTACCGCCGACCGGGGTTTGTGCGGGAGCTTCAACGTCAACCTGATCAACGCCGGGGAAAAGTTTATCAAGGCCCGGGGACAGGATCAGTTGGAAGTTTCCGTGGTGGCCTTAGGGAAAAAAGGGGCCGAATATTATAAACGCAGAAAATATGACATCCGCTCTCAATATATGGATGTATTCAGCTCCTTTGATATGATCGTGGCCTCCGGCATCGGTCGGGATGTGATGGAAAACTTTCTGGCCGGCGGATCGGATGAGGTCTATATCCTCTACGGCGAATTCATTAACATGGCCGTTCAAAGACCCAAACTGCTCCGCTTGCTGCCCATTGCACCGATGCAGCAGGAAGGGGAGGCCGCCCAAGGTCTGGAATATATCTATGAACCCTCGGTGGAGGGGATCTTTCAAGAATTGCTTCCCCGTTATGTCAATGTCCAGATCTACCGGGGTATGCTGGAAAATGCGACCAGCGAACAGGCGGCCCGGATGACGGCCATGGATAATGCCACACGGAATTGCAAGGAACTAATTAATAGTTTGACCCTAATTTACAACAAGGCCCGCCAGAGCGCCATTACCAAGGAACTAATGGATATTGTCGGCGGGGCCGAGGCCTTGAAGAAATAGAGACAAAGGATCCAAGGGGTCCAGGATTCGAGGGTTCAAGTGAAAGGTCCAAAAATCCAAAAAGCAAACCCCGGCTCCCTTTTCGAAATTATAAGGTAAAACCTTAAGAGGAGGTTCATAAATAAGATGGAAACCGGAAAAACCGAAGGAAGCATTGGAAAGATTGTACAGGTAATCGGACCGGTGGTGGATTTGGAATTCCCGGAAGGGAAACTGCCCAATATCCTCAATGCCATTCGTATTACCAATCCGGCCATTGATGATCGTCAAGAGAATTTAGTGGTAGAGGCGGCTCAACATCTGGGCAATAACGTGGTCCGTTGTATTTCAATGGATACCACCGATGGTCTGGTTCGGGGGATGGACGGTCGGGATACGGGCCAGGGGATTCTTGTGCCGGTAGGTGCTCCCGGCTTAGGCCGGGTTTTGAATGTGATCGGTGATCCGGTGGACGGGTTGGGACCTGTCAAGGCCGAAAAATATTATCCCATTCACCGGCCGGCCCCGACCTTTGTGGAACAAGATACCTCGGTCAAGGTCCTGGAGACCGGTCTGAAGGTTATCGACCTTCTGGTTCCCTTCCCCAGAGGGGGTAAGATGGGGATGTTCGGTGGCGCCGGCGTGGGTAAGACGGTGGTCATGATGGAGATGGTCCATAACATCGCCATGCATCATGGCGGGATCTCGGTTTTTGCCGGAGTGGGGGAACGGACCCGTGAAGGAAACGACCTCTACCTGGAAATGAAAAACTCCGGGGTTTTGCCCAAAGCGGCCTTGATTTACGGTCAGATGACCGAACCCCCTGGGGCCCGGGCCCGAATCGCCTTGACCGCCTTGTCGGTAGCCGAGTACTACCGGGATGAGGAAGGGCAGGATGTGCTCCTTTTCGTCGACAATATCTTTAGATTCACACAAGCCGGTTCCGAGGTTTCCGCCCTTTTAGGCCGGATCCCTTCGGCCGTGGGTTATCAACCGACCCTCGGGACGGACCTTGGAGAACTCCAGGAACGGATTACCTCCACCACCAAAGGTTCCATCACCTCGGTTCAATGCGTCTATGTGCCGGCCGATGACTTGACCGATCCGGCCCCGGCTACGACCTTTGCCCACTTGGATGGGACCGTGGTCCTCTCCCGACAGATCGCTGAATTGGGGATCTATCCGGCGGTGGACCCCCTGGATTCCACTTCCCGAATCCTGGATCCCAATGTGGTCGGCCAGGAACATTATTATGTGGCCCGAAACGTTCAACAGATCCTGCAGAAATATAAGGACCTGCAAGACATCATTGCCATCCTGGGTATGGACGAGCTTTCCGATGAGGATAAACTGGTAGTCGGCCGGGCCCGCCGTATTCAACGCTTCCTTTCCCAACCCTTCTTCGTGGCCGCCGAATTTACCGGTAAGGAAGGTAAGTTTGTCAAGGTCGAGGAAACCATCCGCGGGTTTAAAGAGATCATTGAAGGCAAACACGACGACCTGCCTGAACAGGCCTTCTACATGGTCGGCGGGATCGATGAGGCCGTGGAAAATGCCAAGCGATTGGCCGCGGCATAATAAACCAGCAGAGGCGAAAAAGAGTTATGGCTGAAAAACTTGAATTAGAGGTGGTTACCCCGGATCGATTAGTGGCCAGTGAATCCGTAGATATTGTAATGGCTATGGGCGCCTTGGGGGAATTCGGCATCCTGCCCAGTCACATCCCTTTCCTCACCCCCCTTCTGCCCGGTGAATTGCGTTATCGAAAAGGAAGCCAATTGGAATATATGGCCGTGACCGGCGGGTTTGCTGAGGTCTCCAATAACAAAGTGACCGTTTTGGCCGAGGCCGCTGAAAAGGCCCGGGAAATCGATATCGATCGGGCTAAAAGGGCCAAAGAACGGGCTGAAAAACGCCTGGCCCAGGCCAAGAGCGAGGACGTTGATTATACCCGGGCTGAAATGGCCTTGAAAAGGGCCTTGCTGCGCTTACGGATTGCAGAAAAAGGCCGTTAATTTTATTCCTAAGAAGGATAAAAAGGCAAGCCCCTCTGGCTTGCCTTTTTTGTTTTGGCCAGGCCCCTTAACTTTTAATTATAGGAAAAAGAATTTGGAAAGAGACAGGTTAAAAAAAATATGAATGCACTCTTTACCCGTGTCCATGTCAGTGTTCCTTTTTTCATGCTCAGGGATCAATATCTGCCTTTGATTCTTTCCAATCAAATCCAGCCGGAGATCGGTTTGGACTTTCAGGTCCTGGATGCCTTTCCTTTCGAGGATTTCAAAAAGGTAGCCCGGGAATTATCAAAGGCCGATCTTAACTGTTCTTTTCATGCCCCTTTTTTGGATCTTTCTTTGGGGGCCATTGACCCGAGGATTCGACAGGTTTCTCTGGAGCGGATCCAACAGGTGATGGAATTGATTCCCCTTTTTAAGCCCCGCTGGATTGTCTGTCATGCCGCCTATGAGGCCCGCCACTACAGGGACGATCAGGAAAGATGGTTAGGAAACATCGTCCAGTCCTTTACCCGGTTGCTTCCTCTGATTGAACCAACAAGCACTCTGTTGATGGTGGAAAATGTCTTTGAGAAGGACCCCCAACACCTAACGGCCCTTTTTCAGACCCTTTCCTCCCCGTTGGTTCGGTTCTGCTTAGACGTGGGCCATCATCGGCTTTACAGCCGGACGGACTTAAAAGACTGGATCGACCGCTTGGGTCCTTTTTTGGGGATGCTCCACCTCCACGACAATCACGGCCGCTTGGATGATCATCTGGCCTTGGGCCAAGGGTCCATCGATTTTCCTGGGTTCTTTGCCCTTCTCAAAGAAAAGGGGCTTCATCCTCTGATTACCCTCGAACCCCACCAGGAGGATTGGGTCCGCCAGAGTCTGGAATTTCGGGCCTCCCATTGGCTCCATCCTTAATCGAGCTGTTTCTTCGTTTATCTGAAACCGTGGTGATAAATCATTCGGGTTTTCTGTTTCTCCTTGACATATCCCTGTGTTATGATAAGGGGAATTAAGAGACTTTTGCTGGAGGTTGTATGGATTACAAACAGACCCTGAATTTGCCCAAAACCGATTTCCCCATGAAAGCCAATTTGGTCCAGAAAGAACCGGAATGGCTTAAAAATTGGGAAAGGGACGGGTTATACCAAAAAATACGGAAATCTTCGGAAGGCCGGAAAAGATTCATTCTCCATGACGGCCCGCCCTATGCCAACGGAAATATCCACATGGGCACGGCCTTTAATAAGATTTTAAAAGATATCATCATCAAGTCCAAGCAGATGTCGGGATTTGATGCCCCTTATGTTCCAGGCTGGGACTGCCACGGCCTGCCGATTGAACACCAGGTGGACAAGGAATTGGGACCAAAAAGAAAAACACTGAGTCAGACGGAAATACGCCGGCTCTGCCGGGCCTATGCCGAAAAATATATCAATATCCAGCGGGAAGAATTTAAACGCCTGGGTGTCTTTGGTGAATGGGATGATCCTTATCTGACCATGAATTTTGCCTATGAGTCGGTTATTGTCAGGGAGTTCGGGCGCTTTGCCTTGCAGGGAAGCGTCTATAAAAGCAAAAAACCCATCTACTGGTGTACCTCCTGCAAAACGGCCCTGGCCGAGGCGGAAGTGGAATACGAGCCTCACACCTCCCCCTCTATTTTTGTCGCCTTTCCCCTGGTGTCCGATCTATCGGAAGAATATCCGGCCTTAAAAGGCAAAAAGATTTCGGTCCTGATCTGGACCACAACCCCTTGGACCATTCCGGCCAACTTGGCCCTGGCCTTTCACCCCGACTATGAGTATGTGGCCGTCCACGAAGGGGAAGAGGTTTTTATCCTAGCCAAAGGACTTTTAGAAAAGGTCAGTCAGAGGCTCTCCTGGAAAAATCCCGTGATCCTCTCCAGCCTGGACCCCAGGTTCCTGGAAGGGAAAAAATCCCGGCATCCCTTTTATGCTCGGGAATCGGTGATGATCCTGGCGCCCTATGTGACCCTGGAGGACGGCACCGGGATCGTTCATACCGCCCCGGGCCACGGGCAAGAGGATTATGAAAGTGGATTACACTATCATCTGGATATCTATTCTCCAGTAGATGATAAAGGAAAATTTTCTCCCGAAGTCGAATTTTTCGCCGGCCAGTTTGTCTTCGAGGCCAATCATTCGGTCAAAAATAAGCTTCGCGAAGTACTTGCCCTGAAAGGGGAAGAAACCATCGAGCACAGCTATCCCCACTGCTGGCGCTGTAAAAACCCGGTTATCTTCCGGGCCACCGAGCAATGGTTTATCTCCATGGAGGCCAATGACCTGAGAAAAAAGGCCTTGGCCGAAATCGACCGGGTGACCTGGATGCCCGCTTGGGGAAGGGACCGGATTCGGGGAATGATGGAAGCCCGTCCGGACTGGTGTCTGTCCCGCCAGCGGTCCTGGGGGGTGCCTATTCCGGCCTTTTACTGTCTGGATTGCCATAAGTGGATCATAACCGGAGAGATTCTCCGACATTTAGAGGCATTGGTTTCGGCCCAGGGGGCGGACATCTGGTTTTCCTCCTCCGAAGAAAAATTAGTTCCTCCCGGCACTACTTGTCCCCATTGCCAAGGGACCCGATTTAAAAAAGAGACGGACATCCTGGATGTCTGGTTCGATTCCGGGGTCAGTTACGCCGGGGTTCTGGAAACCAGACCTTATTTGGGGGCCCCGGCCGACCTCTATCTGGAGGGAAGTGATCAACATCGGGGTTGGTTCCATAGCTCCTTATTGGCCGCTGTTGGAACCCGGGGAAGGGCCCCTTATGAGGCGGTATTGACCCACGGTTTTGTTGTCGACGGAGAGGGGAAAAAACAATCCAAATCACTGGGCAACGTCATTTATCCCGAAGAGGTTATCAAAAAATGGGGGGCTGAAATATTGCGCCTTTGGGTTTCGGCCGAGGATTATCGGGATGATATCCGTATTTCCCAGAATATCCTGCAGCAATTGACCGAGGCCTATCGCCGCATCCGTAACACCTGCCGGTTCCTCTTAGGGAATCTTTTTGACTTTCAATCCTCCCATGATAGCATCCCCGTTAAGGAAATGGAAGAATTGGATCGCTGGGCCTTGCTCCAATTGCAGAAGGTGATTATTCGAGTCAAACAGGCCTACGTGCACTATGAGTTTCACGTAGTCTATCACACCCTTTATCAATTCTGTACTAATGAACTGAGCGCTTTTTATCTGGATATCCTCAAAGACCGCTTGTATACCTCGGCCCCCAAGTCCAGGGAGAGGAGATCGGCCCAAACGGCCTTGCTGATCATTCTAAAGGCTTTGGTGCGTCTCATGGCCCCTATTTTATCCTTTACCGCCGATGAGGTCTGGTCCAGTCTTTCAGCCGCCGATAGGGAGGGCGACAGTGTCCACCTGACCCAATTTCCGGCTTTTGATCCGTCCCTGCTGGATGAAGAACTGGACCGACCCTGGAAGGTCCTCATGAGTTTGAGATCGGAGGTGACCAGGGCCCTGGAACAAGCCCGTCGTTCCCAACTCATCGGGCACCCCCTCGACGCCCGGGTGATCCTATACCTGCCGGATTCCCTCGTCTCCTCCGTTGCTGCCTATGCCGGCTTCCTGCCGACTTTTTTTATCGTTTCCCAGGTGGAAATTGTCTCAGGGAACGGTCCTGCTGAAGGGTTCGCGAGTCCGGAATTCCCGGGTCTGGTTATCGAGATCGTCAAGGCCCTGGGGGAAAAATGTGACCGGTGCTGGAATTTTAGAACAGAAGTGGGCAGTTTTCCGGAATATCCGACCCTCTGTTCCCGGTGTTATCAGGCCATTTCATAAAAACTCAAAGGAATCTCATGAGCATAAAAAAATATTGGCCCTTGGCCCTTTCCTTTTTAGGGGTTCTTTTGTTGGATAGGGTGACCAAGGAATATATTATGACCCATTTCCCTTTATATCATTCCCGGTCCATAATCCCGGGATTTTTTAATTTGGTTCATATTCAAAATAAGGGGGTGGCCTTTGGAATCCTGGGAGGATCGGCCCCGATCTGGAGGGACATCTTGTTGCTGCTCTTCCCTATTTTGTCCATGTCCGCTATCCTAATCTTTGCTTTTTGTTATCCCCAGCAAAAAAAGGGGGTCCTACTTTCTTTGGGAGGGATTCTGGGAGGTGCCCTGGGGAACTTGATCGATCGATTTCGCTTCCGGGCCGTGATTGATTTTCTGGACGTCTTCTGGAAAAATTATCACTGGCCGGCCTTTAATGTCGCCGACTCGGCCATTACTGTCGGAGTCCTTTTCCTGGTCGCCTCTTATATGAAAAAGGACTAAGGATGTTTCCAAATCAGAGAATTCTTCCGTAACTAAAAAAAAACTTGCCAAATTGAATCGGTTATATTAGACCTCATTTCAATAGGGCGAAATATTCCAAAGTCTATTAATCAGCGGCATAAAAAATGGATCAGGTTGAAAAGGGGAAGCGTTTTGGTTATCTTAGAAGAACTAAGATACAGTAAGGATCATGTCTGGGCCCGCTTGGATGATGATAATCGAATCACCATAGGGATTACGGATTATGCCCAGGGAGACCTTGGGGATATTACGGGGATAGATTTGCCCGAAGAGGGAGATGAAGTGGTCAAAGACGAGCCCATGGGCTCGATAGAATCACGAAACGAAGTCATTGATCTTTTTTCTCCTTTAAGCGGGGAAATCGTCGAGGTTAACAATGATCTCCTGGACTCACCGGAAATAATCAACGAAGATCCCTATCAGGACGGCTGGATCATCCGAATAGACATTCCATCTACAACCGATTATTATGAATTGCTCACGGCCGAAGAATATGAGGAGTACCTCAAGGATATTATCGGGGTGGAAGAGATAGAAAAAGAGGAAGAGGCCGAGGAATAAACCTTTTTAAAGGAGGGGGCATCCTGTCCGTAATTGCCCAAAAAATAGCCGATAAACTCAGAAAATCTCAAAGAGCAGTGGCCCTAACCGGGGCCGGTATTTCGGTGGAGAGCGGTATCCCCGCCTTCAGGGGAAGTCAGGGACTTTGGGATCGATATGATCCCATGGAATTTGCCCACATCGAAGCCTTTCTGGCCAATCCCAAAAAAGTTTGGACGATGCTGGTCGAATTAGGGAATATAGTCGACCAGGCTCGGCCCAATCGGGCCCATTTAGCCTTGGCCGAATTGGAAGAGATGGGTCTTATGAGGGCCGTTATTACGCAAAACATCGATGCCCTTCATCAATCGGCCGGGAGTAAGGAAGTTATAGAATTTCACGGCAACGGACAACGTTTGATCTGCCTGTCCTGCGGGAAACTTTTTCCCAAAGAAACGGTGAGTCTGGAAGATCTTCCCCCCCGATGCGCATGCCGGGGGATCTTGAAACCCGATGTGGTTTTTTTTGGTGAACCCATCTCGGCGGAGGCCAGCCAACGGGCCTTCCAGATGGCCCGGGATTGCGATTTGATGCTGGTGGTGGGCACGTCGGCGGTGGTCGCCCCGGCCAGCGATCTCCCTTTTATTGCCAAGCAGCAGGGAGCCGTCATTTGCGAAATCAATCTTGAGAGGACCCACCTGTCAGAAACCATATCGGATTATATGCTGAAGGCTTCCGCCGGTCAGGCCTTAGCCGCCATTCTTGGCTTCATAAGATCCTGATTTCTTGGGACCCCCAAGCCCTTAAAATTCCGGTCGTTTTGGCCAGATTTCCTTACAGGCGGAGCGACTTTAGAATTAAACAAAGAAAGTGAACCGTATGCTTTCGATCATTAATCAAAACGAAATATTTTCCATGGTCTGGAATGCCGGGGCCATGGTCAAACTGGTCCTTTTTCTGCTTCTGGCCTTTTCCATTACCTCCTGGGCCATTATCTTTATGAAATACCGGATAATCCATAGGGCCCGAAAGGAGACCAACCACTTCCAGGAGATATTTTGGAGGAGCAAAAGCTTGGCCGTGGCCTACAATGAATCAAAGGACCTTCGCTACAGCCCGGTGGCAGAGGTCTTTCGGGTCGGCTATCAGGAGTTGGGAAGGCTTTACAAGATGCAGCAAGAGACCGAGGAGACCGCTCAAAGGGAATCGGGGGATATCTTGTCCACCAACCTGGTTCGCTTTGAAAACATCCCTCGGGCCCTGCGGGCGGCCATGAATTCCCAAGTAACCCGTTTGGGCTATGCCCTGACTTTTTAGCCACGACGGGAAATACCGCACCTTTCATCGGCCTTTTCGGGACCGTCTGGGGGATTATGAATTCCTTTCATAGTATCGGTCTCCGGGGCGGGGCCAACTTAGCCGTAGTCGCCCCGGGGATCTCCGAGGCATTGATTGCCACCGCAACCGGTTTGGCGGCGGCTATTCCGGCGGTTATCGGGTATAATTATTTTTCTAACCAGGTCCGGGTATTGGAATCGGAAATGAACCATTTTTCTTCTGATTTTTTAAATATAATTGAGAGAGACCTCTATAAAAGATCAGGATATAAAAAGTGACGGCTTCAAAATTAGAAGCATTAAAAAAGAAACTCGAAACAGATCCAAATTTCGGACTTGAAGGGTTGAACTTAACTGGATTTGTTTTAGATTAATTTTGGTTAGAGGGATAATAACGTAATCTTATATGGATGTCGGCGGCGATAGAAAATTAATGTCGGAGATCAACGTGACTCCCCTGGTGGATGTCATGCTGGTCCTGTTGATCATCTTTATGGTGGCTGCCCCGATGATGATGCAGGGCACGGACATACAGCTCCCTAAAACCCAAGCCAAGCCGATCAAATCCCAAGAAGAACGGCTGGTCATCACCTTGAATAAAAAAGAGGAGATCTTTATCAACGAATACCGGGTCACTCGGGAAGAACTCCAGGAAAAATTAAAGATCCTTTACCAAAACAAAAAGGAAGGAGAGGTTTTTTTGCGGGCCGACCGGAGCCTCCCTTATGGCTTTGTCGTCCAGATTATGAGCGACATCAAAAATGCCGGGGTGGAAAAATTAGGCATGGTCACCGAACCGGGGGAAGAAAAAAAATGACCTTTTCAGAGTTTTCTTCCTGGAAAGGACCCTCAAGGGAAGGGTTGTGGACCAAGATGGTCCTCATTTCTATAGGGCTACATTTTTTTGTTTTGGCCCTATTTTTAAATGTTTTTCCCCAGGGAGGAGTAAAAAGAAATTTAGAACCGGCTTATATTGTCGATCTGGTTTCTTCCACCGGAGAAGGACCGGTTGGCAATAAAACAAAAGAACCTTTTCCTTCTCCTTCTCGGTCCCCAGCCCGAGAGGAAACTAAACCCATTACCATTCCCAAACCGGTTCCGGAAAAGACTCCTCCGGTTAAACAGGATCAGTCTAAGATGTTGGACAAGGCCATGGAGCAATTAAAAAGAAAGGTGGAGCAGGATAAATCTTTGGAAAAGACTTTTAGTCGGTTGAAAAACCAGGTAAAAGATGAACAGCATCTGGAAAAGACTTTTAGTCGGTTGGAAAACCAAGTAAAAGATGAACAGCATCTGGATAAGGCACTGTCCCAAATTGAGAAGAAAAGGCAATCATCCTCCACAACCGGGAAAGGAACCGGGGGGAGCGGCACAGGGACTGTATCTTCTTCAACGCCGGGAACACAGGATGGGTTGGGAATTCAATTTCAACTCTATCACGCCGCTTTGCGGAGTCAAATAAAAAAAAATTGGGTCCTGCCCGAAGGATTATTAAAAAAAAGCGATATTTCTGCTGAAATCATGATTCGAATCAGCCGGAACGGCCGTATTGAAGATTCCCGATTCGAGAAGAAATCCGGCCTTGATGCCTTTGATCAGGAAGTCCTTCGGACGCTAAAAAAATCCGAGCCCTTACCTCCATTGCCTGAGGGGTACCCCAAAGGGAGTTACGAGGTTGTTTTAACTTTTCATTCTAAAGAGTTGTCGGGAAATTAAATGAGCAAACGCATCCTAAAATCTTGGCAAGTTATTGGTCTAATGGCTGTATTGGGCCTTGTTTTGTTGACGACCCCTAATTTCCTTTATGCACTCGTTTATCTCGATATCGATTCTCCTACCTTGAAAAGGATCCCCATTGTTATCCCGGATTTTAGGAATCAAGGGGCTCCCGACAATTCATTAGGAGAAGCGGCTGCAGCCCTATTAAATCACGACATCGATTTTACTGGTTATTTCCAAGTAATTGATCCAAGGGGATTTTTGGGCCGTCCTGATGAACAAGGGACCATAGATTTTAAAGCCTGGTCTTTAACCGGTGCCGATTTGTTAGTCAAAGGCGCTTATCGAATTGAAGGCAATCAACTCCGTATGGAGATGCGATTGTTTGACCTCCTTCAGGGCCGGCAATTATTGGGAAAGGAATATTTGACTTCCTCTCGGGATTACAAGAAACCGGTTCAACGTTTTGCCGATGAAATCCTTTATCTCCTGACCGGAGAGCACGGCCTTTTCCAAACTAAGATCGCCTTTATCTCAACTGGAACCGGAAAAAAAGAAATTTATTCTGCTGATTTTGACGGAAACAATTCTCAGCGACTAACCCAATACAACTCCCTTACGCTAACACCCCGTTGGTCCCCTCTGGGGAATGAGATTGCCTTTACTTCCTATAAGGATGGATCAGCGGCCATCTATTTGCTTTATCTTCCGGGCTTACGCTCCTCCAGGGTTTACAACCGTCCCGGAGTCAATATTACCCCGGCTTGGTCCCCTGATGGGGAATCCATAGCCATTGCCACGAACCATCAAGGCAAATCCGAAATTCTTCAACTGAACCAGAGCGGAACCCTTATCCAAAAATTAATTCAAAGTTCGGGTATTGAAGTCTCTCCAAGTTGGTCTCCAGATGGAAAACAACTGGCTTTCGTCTCCAACCGCTCCGGGAGTCCACAGATCTACGTATTAAACGTCAGTTCCCGAGAAGTCCGGCGCTTGACATTTGAGGGCAATTATAATGTCGGTCCGACTTGGTCCCCCAAAGGTAACCTGATCGCCTATGCCGGCAGGGAAGGAGGCCGTTTCCAAATATTTACGATTTCGCTATCCGGAGGAGAACCTCAGCGTTTAACAAACTCGGGAAACAATGAATCCCCCGACTTCTCTCCGGACGGTCGGATGATCACTTTCAGTTCCAATCGACAGGGCAGGTCGGCCATTTATGTCATGAATGCCAACGGAGCCAATCAACGGCGGATCACTTTTATGGGAGGGGAACAATTCAGTCCTTCTTGGTGTGCAAAAAAATTTGATGAATAAGAATTTTTTATTACCAATCAATCAAAAAAAATTGGCTATAATTTTGGACGAAAATAAGATATGATGGACTCGTAGATTATCATCAAAGAGACAGCACAGTGAGACAGCACAGTAAAAAGCTCCAGATGCAAGGCGCGCAAACCGGAAACCCACCCTGAAAGGGTGGGACTGAGCATCTCAGGATGCGAAGAAATCCTGAGGAGTGAGGCGTATTTATATGTACGCTGCAACGACGAAGGATGCCGCGCAACACAGCAGATGGACTTTTTACGAAGCCGTCAAATATAATTGTTTAAATTTTAAAATCAATAAGGAGGAAGTTACTGTGAAGGCAAAACAAACCGGTTTTTGGGTAATGATCATGTTCTTTTTATTTTCCGGCTTTTTCCTTTTTTCCTGCGGTAAAAAAGAAATTAAAAGCGAAGGGATTGTTTCCAATCCCCCGGCCCCGATGGAAAACGAGGCGGAAAAGGGCAAGAAACAGGTCCGCATTAAAGAACAGGAACCAGCCGATCTGGGAATGAAAGAAAGGGCCCTTAAAGAAGAAGAGGCCAGGCGTATGAAGGAAGCGGCAGAAAAGGCCCGCTTTGAATCCGAGGATATCCTTTTTGAATTCGATCAATATATCCTTTCGGATACAGCCAAGCAAAATTTGAATAAAAAAGCCCAATGGCTCCAAAAATTCCCCTCGGCCAAGGTCTTGATCGAAGGACATTGCGATGAACGGGGAAGCGCCGAATACAACCTGGCCTTAGGGCAAAAAAGGGCCGATGCGGCCATGCAATACCTGGTCTCCCTGGGGATCAACGCCAACCGAATTTCAACCATCAGTTATGGAAAAGAAAGGCCGCTGGATCCGGGACACACAGAGGCCGCCTGGGCCAAGAATCGCCGGGCTCATTTTGTCTTAAAATAGACGAGGACCGCAATGCTTAGGCTCTATAAGGAAAGGAGGTCAGGTTGAAAAGGTTTAGCTGGTTTATGGGATTGTCCCTGTTTCTTTTTCTGATCGGCTGTGCCGGCCGGGACGACGTGATGATCTTAGATAGCCGGACTGCCTCCCTGGAGCGTCAATTAAACGTCCTTAGAGAATCGAACGAGGGCATGAATGCCACTCTTTCCCGGCGGATCGAACAAGTAGAGAAAAAAATGGATTCCCTTTTGAAACCGGTCCACCAAAATCAGGCCGACATAACCGCCCAGGTCGAGGCCTTGAAAGTGCATATCCAGGACCTGCAAGGCCGTATCGATGCCTTTGAGTATAAGCAGAACAAGGAGCAGAACCGGTTGAGCGAGTCTTTCGTCAAAGAACTCAAAGAACTTCAAACCCGCCTGCAACGGCTGGAGAAACCCCCGCCGCCGCCGCCCTCGGCTCCAATGGCTCCGGCAGAACCGGCGGCTAAGGCAGAGAAGGCGCCAGAGATTACCCAAGATTTCAAGAGCGATCAAAAGGAAGTTAAAGAGCCAGCCAGAGAAAAAGAAAAGCCTAAGGCCACAGCCGATGACATTTATGAGGAAGCCGGGGCCTTGTATAAAAAGAAGGCTTTTGAAGGGGCACAAAAAAAATACGAGGATTATTTAAAAGCGGCCCCAAAGGGGAAATATGTCGAGCCGGCCCGCTTCGGACTGGCCGAATCCCTCTATGCCCAAAAGGACTACGAAGAGGCCATCCTGGCTTATCAGAAATTGATCAAGACCTATCCCAAAAGCAAGTATGTGCCGGAGGCCTTATATAAGCAGGCCCTGTCTTTTATCAGCCTTAAAGATCCCGGCAGTGCCCGACTCCTTTTGGAAAAGATCGTCAAAAGCTATCCTAAAACCAGTCAGGCCAAAGTGGCCCAAAAAAAATTAAAATCCTTATAACCTCCAGAAGGCCGCCCGATACCAGCCGGGTGGCCTTCTATTTTAATCTCCCGATCACCTTTTATCTTATTTGCAGGGGTAATTTCAAAACCCGACTTTTTATTGGGTTTGTACCCGTTTTTTGCTATGATGCCTATAGAGAATATCCGGGCCGATTACGCCGTTTTGTTTTTTAAGGGCCATAATAGTCTGACTATTAAGACGAAAGGATCTCTGAGATGGGAAGGGTAAAAAGGTCCCCCATCCCCCTGGCAGAAAAACAAAAATTTGCCAATATTATTTTGAGACTTTGGATTCAGAGGGCTTCAATACTGGATTTTCTTTGAGGAGGTTGCCGATGGACCGCAATGCTTTGGACCCCCGCCTTCCGGTTATCCAGGCGGCCGATCTGAAAGACAAAATCGTTCTTTTTCGGGTGGATCATAACGTCGTTAAAAAGGGAATCATTCGGGATCCTTATCGGATTGAACAAACTTTCGGGACCCTTTATAATATTGTCGAACGCGGAGGCCGCCCCATTCTCATGACCCATGTGGGTCGTCCCCGGGATAAAAAGACCGGGGCCATCACCTGCTCTAAAGACAGCGGGGTGGAGCCCATTATCCGGTATCTTGAACAAAAACTTCATACAGAATTTTATCTCCCGGAATTTCCTGTCGATGGACCCAAAGGGATCACCCACATCGACACTTCCATCAACCTGGCTATCAAAGATCTCCGCCTTCGAAAAATAGGCGGAATCTATCTCCCCAATACCCGTTGGTTTCAAGGGGAAGAGGGTCAACCCCCTGAACGCGAGGCCTTTGCCAAACAATTAGCCGGACTGGCCGATGTCTTTATCAACGATGCCTTCGGCTCCTGGCAGGCCCATGCCTCCACCTATGATATCACCAACTATTTGCCCTCCTATGCCGGTTTCTTGATGCAAAAGGAAATTGCCAACCTGGACCGGGTCTTAAAACCAGAACGTCCTTTCCTGGCGGTCGTGGCTGGCGCTAAGTACGACACCAAGATAGGCCCTCTCAATAAAATCTATGAGAAAGTGGACCATCTGATTTTAGGCGGTGTGATCTACAACACTTATTTAGCTGCCAAATTGGGGGTTCAAATCGCCGGTGTTTCGGAAAAGGATGTGCTGACCGCCAAGGAATTGGTGGCCCTGGATCAAAAGGCCAAAAAAATCGTCGAACTTCCCCTGGTAGTCGAATCTGAGACTATGGAAGAACCCTTTGAAGGGAAATTCCGGACCGTCAGCATCAAAGATTTCAAAGCCGGGGACCGTTATGGTTATTTATTGGATATCGCCTCCCCATCCTTTGAGGCCCCCGAGGTCAAAGAGGTCCTATCCCAAGCCAAAACGATCTTTGTCAATGCCGTTATGGGGTACACCCCCTATTTTACCGAAGGATCAAAGGCCTTGGATCAAAGCATCGATAAGAATCAAACGGCCTATAAAATGTACGGCGGAGGCGATACCCTCCAGGAATTCAAAGACCTTAATCCCGGTCTTTACCTGAGTGTCATTGACAACACCCAGTATTATTTTTTTACCGGAGGCGGGACGGTCTTAACGGCGATCGAAGAGGGGACCCCCTATCGATTAAAAACGATTCAAGGCTTGATGGAAAACAGGGCCTGGACCGTTTAGGAAGAGCGGGGCAGGCCCTTTGTTGGATCATACCTTTATCCATATCGCCGGAATCGGCCCCAAGACCGAGCGACATCTCTGGGACCGGGGGATCCTGACCTGGGAACAGTTTTTAAGCCATCCCGGACCGATTTTCTCCACCGAACGGGATACCCAGATACGCCGGGAACTTTTGATCTCCCAGGAGCATCGCCATGATCTTTTTTATTTCATCGATCGCCTACCCTCAGCCGATCTTTGGCGGGTTTTTGAACCCTTCAAAGAGCTGGCGGTTTATCTGGATATTGAGACCAGCGGGGGCTACCAGGATATGGATGAGATTACGGTCATCGGCCTCTACGACGGCCGGAAGGTCCAAACCTTCGTCAACGGGCAAAATTTGGATGATTTCGAAAACGCCATCACCGCTTATTCGCTGGTCATTACCTTTAACGGGTCTTGTTTCGACCTGCCTTATCTTAAGCGGTGGTTCAGACATATCTCCCTTCCCCCGGCCCATATCGACCTGCGCTTCCTCTTAGAAAAATTAGGCCTCCGCGGAGGACTGAAGTCCATTGAAAGACAATTGGGTCTTGTCCGGGACCCTTCGGTGGAGGGGTTGAACGGGTTTGATGCCGTTCAGCTCTGGAAGGCCTACCAATGGGGAGACCAATCGGCCCTGGAGCGTTTAATCCTTTATAACACTATGGACATCGTCCATCTTAAGCCCTTGATGGACTTAAGCGCCAGGGAAATGAAGGAAGGACTTTTGTCCGGGCGGCTTCAATAAAAGGAAGCCTTTTTATTTTAATCTTGACAATATCATCAAAGTTATCATATATAATCAAGCTTTTTAAAAAAGTCGAGGATGAAGCCGTTGACAACCTCTAAGTCAAAAAGAATAAAGAACAAGGGCCAGTTTGATAATGCCTGGCTGGTTCCCAAAAAGGTCTTTTTTACCAAGGGAATCGGAAGGCACAAGGCCAAGCTGCAATCCTTTGAGTTGGCTTTAAGAGATGCCGGGATTGAAAAGTGCAACCTGGTATACGTCTCTTCTATTTTCCCGCCTAACTGTAAAATTATTCCTTTTGAAGAAGGGATTAAAGAACTTTTACCCGGCCAAATCACTTTTTGTGTCTTGGCCAAGATCAGTTCCAATGAACCGGAAAGGCTCATGGGGGCTTCCATTGGTCTGGCTGTTCCGGCCGATGAATATCATTACGGATATTTGTCCGAGCATTCGGCTTTCGGGGAGAATGAAAAGGTCATGGGGGATTTTGCCGAAGATTTGGCCTCCACTATGCTGGCGACTACTCTTGGGATTGATTTTGATCCGCAAAAAGACTACGATGAACGCCGGGAAATCTATCGGATGAGCGGTAAAATTGTCGATACCTTTTCCACTACCTGTGTGACCCGGGGGACGGTCTCTGGACTACGGTGGTGGTGGCCGCCGTATTTTTGCTTTGAGTACAAGACCATTAAAGGAAATTCTGGATCAGGATTTTCATCATCTCTAGTAGGAAGATCTTTTGCGAACCCTTAATTTTCTGGGATTGGACGAAACCGGCCTTTCTCCAGAAACGGCGGATGTTCTCATCCAACCCATTCCATACGATTCAACGACCAGTTTCCAGCCTGGAACCCGTTTCGGACCTGAAGCTATCCTGCAAGCCAGCCAGCAAGTCGAACTCTGGGATGAGGAGCTTGGTTGGGAACCGATGGCCGAAAAAACCTGCCTGACCCTCTCCGATATCCCCAGGAATCATGGCGGTCCGGAGAAGATGATCGGCGATATATATGATCGCCTGAGTCCCTTCTGGGATCAAAAAAAAGTGATCTTCGCCCTGGGGGGAGAGCATACCATAACGGTCCCGCTGGTTAAAGGAGTCAAAAAAAACCATCCCGATTTGGTGGTCCTGGTTTTTGATGCCCATGCCGATTTACGGGATTCCTGGGAAGGATCCTCCTTTTCGCATGCCTGCACCCTCAAACGTATTGCCGAACTGGATTGCCCCATTTTTCATTTAGGACTCCGAAGCTTATCCAAAGAAGAACACGCTTATTTAATCGACCGTGATCAAATCCGTTCCTATACCAGCCAGGAGATCCTTTTTCAGGGCGGGCTGGAAAGGTTCCGAAAGGATCTGTCTTCCATGGCTGGCAGTAATTTTTATCTCAGTCTGGACATAGATGCCCTGGACCCTTCCCTTATCCCCGGGACGGGCACACCGGAGCCGGGGGGGCTGGATTGGCAGCACCTTTTACAAGCCTTGAGGGTTATTATCGGACAGGGAATTGTTCGGGGAATGGACATTTGTGAGCTCATGCCCTTACCGGGGTCCCGTCTTTCGGAATTTGTGACGGCAAAAATAATGTTTAAAATGCTCTCTTATCTGTTTTATCAATCAAAGAAAGAACCTCATTATGTCTGATTTTAAGGGGCGCTCTTGGGGCGATCTCCATGACGGCATCCGGGATGGACTCATTCCGCTTAAAAGTCTCGACATTAAAGAGACCGATGATTTTGCTTCCTTATTAACCGGCATGGCTCAGACGGCTTTTGGGGGCCGAGCCTTGGGCGAAGCCCAGGAAGTATTCCATGGAATGGTCACCGATCCGGATTGCCTCAAGGTCGGGACCTTCTCGGGGGCCATGTCAGTAGCCAAGATGGGTCTTTTGATTTGTGATATGATTGACTGGGGCTGGCTGGATATCATTGTCTCGACGGGCGCCTTAATGGCCCATGGCCTGATAGAATCCATGGGTTTGGTCCATTATAAATATTCCCCTTCCAAGACGGATTCTGAATTATACGCCTTGGGGTATAATCGGGTTTTTGATACCCTGGAAATGGAAAAAAATCTGAACCATATTGAAGAAGTCATTTCCCGTGTCTTGGACCGGATCGATTTGGAAAAGGCCCCCCTTTCCTCGGAAATTTTTTGCCGGGAAGTCGGGAAGTATTTGTCTGAAATTACCGACCAACCCGGTATCCTGAGAAATGCCTATTTGAAGGGCGTCCCGGTCTATATCCCGGCCTTCACCGATTCCGAGCTGGGCTTGGATATGGCGACCAGTGTGGTCAGAAAGGTTCTGGACTCAAAAAAGGCCGACAATCCGGCGGAGGCCTTAGGGAAAATGGCTTTTAATTTTAACCCCTTTTTTGACTTGGGTTCCTATACCCAACGCATTATCCGGGCATCCAAGCTGGGAATATTCACCATCGGCGGGGGGGTGCCCAGGAATTGGGCCCAACAGGTCGGCCCATTTCTGGAAATTCTTCAATATCGATTGAAGGAAGAAATTCCCCTGAAACGATTTTCATACGGGGTTCGTATCTGTCCCGAACCGGCTCATTGGGGAGGCCTCAGCGGATGTACCTATTCGGAAGGGGTTTCTTGGGGAAAATTTTCCTCCCCCGAGGAAGGCGGACGATACGCCGAGGTTTTGTGCGATGCCACAATTGCTTGGCCAATTTTGATGGCCGGTGTGCGACAAAAAATCAATAATAAGGAAAAGAGAATTTAAGACCCCTATAGTTGGAAATGAATTAAAAAAATTCTCTTGACATGGGCTTTTAGATCGCCTAATATCAAATTTTAAATTAAAGTATTATTTATCTATCTTCTTGAAAAGAGATAGATTTTTTATTTTTTTTGGGTTATTCTTCGACCAGCAAAGCATTTTAAATTAAGCAAAGGAGGTGAGTCACAATGCGGAAAATAATTTCCTTGGTGCTCGTCGTAACATTGTTGGTAGTCTTTTCTTTTGCCATGGGTTGCAAGAAAAAGGAAGAGGCTCCGCCAGCCCCACCTGCGGCTGAACAAAAAGCTCCTGAACCAGCCGCTGCTCCGGCTCCGGCTCCTGGAGGTGAGCAAAAGGCTCCTGAAGCCGCTCCAGCTCCGGCCCCAGCTCCGGAAAAAAAATAGTTTCTTGTTTTTTAAGTGTATGTTGTTTAAAAGGGACAGTTTGTTAGATTTTTTCAAACTGCCCCTTTTTTTTATAAAATAACCTGGATGCAGGGTTAGGAACAACAATCCTGGCCGGAAATAACACCTCTTGATTTCCCGCAGCCACGCATTAAATTAGTGGCCACAGAAGCGGGCTTTTCGGCAAGATGCTCTTGAACTGAGAGAAGGGAACAATTCATGAAGGCCGTGGTGTATCGTCAGTCAACAGGACTCAGCTTCGAAGAGGTTCCCAAGCCCCGGGTTGGCGTCGATGAAGTTCTCATAAAGATAGCCAATACCGGCTTTTGCGGCTTGGATCATTCATTGATCAAGACCGGCTGGCTGCCCGACGGCTATATCCTCGGTCACGAAATCAGCGGACGGGTTGTCGAGAAAGGCCTTGAAACAAATGGGCCGATCCCGGGGACCAGAGTGATCATCCGACCCACTTATTGCGGGAGTTGTCCTAATTGTCTGGGGGGAAAACCACACCTCTGCCGGGTCAACCGTAGAACGGTAGGCATCGGAGATTTGCCGGGAGGGTTTGCAGAATGGGTTAAGGTTTTTTCTCAAATGGTGATTCCCATTCCGGAGGGGGTAGATTCCCATAATGCCGCTTTGGCTGAAACCTTTGCCGCGGCCTTGCACGGTATAAACTGCACTGGAAATAAAAGGGGGTCGGCCTTGGTCCTGGGAGGCGGACCTATCGGTCTGTGTATGGTCAGACTACTGAAACTCCTCGGCTACGGCCCCATTGTCCTTTTGGAACCGGTCAAGGAAAAGCGGGAAATCGCCGCGGGATTCGGCGCCGACCATGTTTTTGATTCCAAAGAAAAGGATGAGCCGGTAAGAATGGTGGTCCAAGGCCAAGGGTTTAACAAAATCTTCGAGTGTTCGGGCGTTTCAGGCAATATCAACCGGGCCGTGGACCTGGCTGCCGATGGAGGCCTGATCTGTATCGTCAGCGTAACTACAGGCCCTTTGACTATCCCGGTATCCATGAAAATCAACTTCAAAGAAGTTCACCTGATGGGTTCCATCTCCAATACGCATCAGGAAAACCAACAATGCTTAGATTGGATGGCTTCTGGCCATCTGGATGCGCGCCCCCTCATCTCTGATTTGGTGCCTTTGGAACGCTTGCCGGAAATCTATCGGGAAAAGATTGAAATCGGCCTGGCCACCAAGGTAGTGCTGCGGATCGGCGAGGAATGGGGCGTGTCTTAAACTAAATCAATTTAAAAAGAAAACCTACTGAAAGGAGTCCTTTTATGGGCAAGCCGGTGGAGCCTATAGCGGGTGATAAGCCTGAAGATAGGTTACTGAAGGATCTGGAAAGATACAGAGAAAAGGCCATTGAATTAGGGGCCGATAAAGTTACGCTGGTTAGAGTTGAAAATATTCCGGTGGATGAACGGGTGACCCTCAAGTGTCAGATCCCAAGATGCTTCGGGTATGGGGTGAGTGCCCACTGTCCGCCCAATACCCTCAAACCTGCGGAACTCAGAGAGCTGCTCAAAAAATATACATGGGCCGTCTTTTTTATCAAAGAGGTCCCTTCGGAAGTGATCATTCGAGACAAGGCGACCATCAAGGAGCGGGTAGCTGCCTACCAGGAGGTATACAAGATCGTCAGTGATGTGGAGTCCCGAGCCTTTTACGATGGTCATTACTTTGCCTTCGGTTTAGGGGCCGGGTCGTGCAGACATACCTTTTGCAGTCAACAGCCAAATTGCCAAGCCCTGGAAGAGCAACGATGCCGATTTTCATTGGTAGCCAGACCTTCCATGGAGGCTGTGGGTATTGATGTTTATAAAATGGTGGCTTCGGCCGGATGGGACATCTACCCCATTGGAAGCGGGGCTAAAGCGGAAGATATGCCTAAAGGAACCCTGGCCGGGATCATCATCATCCAATGAGAAGTATAAAGCAAATTCTATTCCGCAAAAAAGAGCCAGACCTGATTTTTTTGCGATTTTTTAAATAAAGATATTATGAAGTCCCCAAAATCCAGGCAAGAATTAAATTTTAGAATGTTTTTCTTCTTGACCCTCCAATCGGCTTAATTTATATTCTTTGCAAGCAGCGAACCGGGAGAACCCTGGTATCCGGTGATTGCCTGGATTCGACGTAACCTATAATAGCGATAGGAAAGGAGAAAAATATGACCATCAATGACATTAAAAATGTTTGTGTAGTAGGGGCCGGCAATATGGGTCACCAGAGCGCGACAAGATTGTTTACTCCAATATCTACTGATGCAACTAAAGAGTATTATTGAGCAATTCAGGTTCTTCTTTCTTCTTGTATACACAACTTCGAAACGCACATAGCACCCGCTTGTCTTGGGTACAATGCGAACCTGATCATGTTCTGCGTTGGTTCTGACCTCGATGCCAAGCTGAGACCGGCTCATGATGCCTTGTTACGCAGTGCTGTTTTAAGAATTGCTGAATGGCATACAAGAACATTTTCCTTCCTCTTCTTGTTTTTGGATCCAGCGCCTCTGCTGTCCTCTGAATTTTGACCTGATCCTTCATAGGCCGTGGTCGCCTTGAAGTACGACTTCCAATTCTTGTCCAGAAGCTTGAGAACCTCGCCAGACACCTTGCCAGGAGCTTATCGATAGGCTTCATGCTTCTGCATGAGCTGTCCATTTGGTTAGGTCGACACTTCCTGCAAAATATGAACTAGCAATACGAAGAATTAATCTTTAGTAAATGTACACACAACA
>CAWIRY010000200.1:0-25088 GCA_963838485.1 uncultured delta proteobacterium
TTAATTCCACCGAATTTTATACACTAGGATTTCAAAATTTTACGATCTACGGCTTTCAGGATATCCTCTTGTTTCTTGGTCAAGGTGACGACTCGCGAGACCTTGAAACCTTTCTTCTCGTCTCGTAGATACACCTTGTACATCGAATCCAATTCTATCAACGCTTCTTCAGCCGAAATCTTATGCTTCTGCAGTTTGTACTGGAGAAGCGAGAGCAGCAGGTAGGCAAGATAGCAGATAAACACATGCGCTTTGACCCGGTTGTACAGCCAGTGGCGTATGGGGCGCAGACGGGTAACGCCTTTCAATGTGCGAAAGGCCTTTTCTATCAGGTCTTTGTCGAAATAGAGTCGAACCATTTGATCGAGGGGCAGAGGAGTGGTTGAGAACAGGCAGAAAAAACCGTCGAATTCTTCTGCTTCGGCCAGAACAGACTTTCGCAATCCGTTACCATGGGTGAAGTATTTTTCCATCCCCGCCTTGATGGCTCTCCCCTGGCTCAACAGGTCGCGAGCCTGTTCAATTTCGTCGTAGCGCGATTCCCGCAATTCCCGTTGCTGCGATTGATTGTAACAGATTGTCAGCCACCCCGGTGTTTCGCCCATTCGGTATTCGATCCGTACCCCATAAAAAATGTTCTTTCGCAGACGAATCCGATTCTCCAACTGCACCAATAGATTACGTTCTGTCATCTCCCGCACGATCTGAACCAGATGGCCTCGAATGGGCAAACCGCATAGGGTTTCCCACCCAATCGTCTTTGCCTGAGCTATGTTTTCGGAAGAAGCGATGCCCCGATCATAGATGACCAACCCCTGGTATATTTTGAACGGCCGCAGATCGGTGAGGAAATCCTTAAACAGTCTCGCATCGTGAATATTACCGTCCAGTACCTTATGACAGACTGGAATGCCCGAATCCTTGGTGACGGCCAGACCAACCTGGATTAGTGGGCGCCCCTTTACGCCTTCCTTGTCGTGTCCCAGTTTGGCAAGACCGCAACGTTTGCCATAAAGATAGGTATTCGTCACATCGTAAAGGATGCCGGTCAGAGGGATCCCGTAGACCTGCACGACGCGCTCGAAAATCCGTCGTTGCACCTCGGTGGCCTCTATCGATTCCAGCGTGTCGAGCGAATCGAGCAGCGATTGTTCGGTAACCCCCTCGATATTGAGGAGCAGGGAGAGATCGGTCCTCTGGAACCAACGCTCCATCTGGTTAACGCTTTTGTAATCGAGACAGTGCGCGTAGACCAGCGAAAGAACTTCGCTTGCCCGTGGGCCAAGCATCAAGGGCAGGTCGATCTGGTTAGCCAGATGGTTCAACACCAGCAATGGTCCATAGAGTTTGACCTCGTCCACCACGATATCCGACAGGGAAGAGGACAGAATGGTTCGTCCATCCGCCTCCTTGCCAATGTAGCGGATATGTTTTTGAACACATTTACCGTCCACCCACCGGTTTTCGACCTCTGCCAGGTAAGTTTTACCATTCTTGCGTATTTTTCGGACAAAGCTCATGGTGTATATAATATACACTATGAGAACTGGAAAAGCAAGTACTATTTTCCCTCGCGGTAAAATAAATCTATCCCTTTCAGGCCACTATTATATAGATGAAAACCAGAAAAAGAAGGTTGCTCTTGACTACGATATGCGGCTAGTGTACAAAATGTCGCTGGAGTTCAGGTAATAAGAATGCGGCAACCAGGGTTGGTAAATGCCGCGCTGGCTTGGTCCAAGGCAGAGGTAATATCTTTCACCCGGACTGAACCCTGAAATAATCCAATAAAGATCAAATCCGTTAGGATTCCCCCCAAAGAATCTCCATCCTATTAACCCTTCATCGGTCGGCCAGGTCGTCGGGTTCAACGAAAAAGGTCAATTTTTCATTGACCATCCAGAGATTTTTATCTCAAATCAAAAAAAATTATTTATTAACAGTATTAGTTACTTATGTAAATTTGTCAGGAAATTCAGGCAAAATAATGCATAATACATGAAAAATTTCTTTTTATAGAAGAGAGGGCAACCCTTCCCTATAAGCTGAACCAGTTTAAGGAGAGCGCGACCGTGTTTCTTATCCCCTCAAAATAAGGCCATCGGATCACCAGGGTTAAAAAATAATTAAGAAATATAAATTTTTTCTCTTTATTATTCACATAACAATTATTATATTTATAATAAATAAAACTCAAAATATTCTTACTGTTTTATATTGAGTTCAGACCCCTGGGAGGTCAAAAATCCAACAAATTTGACTCAGATTCGACCTAAAAACTCAATATAAAACTTTAATGAGATGGAAGAAGGGGGATAAAACCATGGATCGAACCCATAATGTTATCAAGTTCCCGGCCACCAGAGGCAAACGGAGGGACAGGATAAAGAAGATTGATGGGGTAAAATACTTCAACCCTAACCAGATCAAGTTACTTCGTAGGACGGCCAGGGATAGGGCCGAATTGGACCTAAAGAAGGGGAAAGTAACCGGGGGCAGGGAATGGATGGCCATAGACCTCTTGACCTGTACCGGGTTAAGGGTCTCGGAAGCGGCCGATCTTTGCTGTGGGGATCTCCGGTTGGGCTATGGAGAGAATAAGGTCTTCGTCAGGAAGGGGAAGGGGTCCATTTCGGGATCTGTGGTCATAAACGAATCCCTGAAAAAACACTTAAAGCAATTCCTGGCCTGGAAAGCTGACAGGCAGGAACCCATAGGAGAAGATGATCCCCTATTTGTTGGCCAAAGGGGAAAATGGACCAGTCAGGCCATACAGCAGACGGTTAAAAAATATTTTAAGGCATTGGGCCTTTATGAGGAAGGGAAGTCAGCCCATTCTCTAAGGCATTCCTACGGGGTCGAACTTTATGCCAAGGAAAAGGATCTCCGGGCCGTCCAGAAACAGTTACGGCATATCTCTATCCAATCGACCTTGATCTATGCCGACGTGACGGAAGAAGATATTTCAAAGCAGATCAAAGGATTATGGCAGTAATGGGGTTATGGGTTTTTTCAGAAAATTTGGCTGGTCAGTTGAACCTGTCCTGGGATATGCCTTAGTTTCCAGTACAACTTATTGATATAGCAACTAAATTTTAAACAATAAATATGTTTATATTTAAAAATTTTCATCAAAGTTCGTCAAAAATAATATATAATATAGTAAAGGAGACAGGGATATGAATACTCCCTCTGGCACAAAGGATGATGTGGAACAGTGGCTTAGCCACCTTAAAATATTCTTTCCTCAACAAGGTGAATTTGAAAATAACCATAAAAATAATGGGGTGGCATACGACTAACCGCCACCCCTTTCTACCTTCAACCTGGTCCTTCTTTTATTCCTAACCCCCTCCACGTTCCATGATTCAGTTCATCCCTCCATTAAAAAAACGCAGGATATGTTATAATTCCTGCGCTTTCTTACCCAAAGGGAAATATTTTCACCGAGATGATTAAAGGTTCTCTCCAAAATTTATGGAATTATTGCTGATAGTATTAATCAAAGATTTAAAGAGAAGAGCAACTCTCCCCGGGAGACTTGCTTTTGGTATAACCCAGTCAAACAAGACCACCTTCTTCTCTTCTCCTGGTCCTTCTTCCATCCCTAAATCCCTTCCACGTCCCATGATCCAGTTTAACTGCCCAATTGAAAAAGCGTCACCGTGACGCTTTCTTGCCCAAAGGGAAAAATTAAACCCCGAGGGATGGGTGATCTAAACAACCCAATGGGTCTAACCTTGATATTCTAATCACCTTTTTCGCTTCACTTTTAGTTCCTTTCTTTCTTCTTCCTTCTTTTTTTTGTGTTCCTCGTACAGCTTAATCAATTTAGGATTTAGTTCTGTGACCTTAGGGCATTTTCCACCTTTTAATGTTTTATCACCTTCAACATTACAATCGCTGCATTGATCCTTCTGGAGAGTATATCCCTGAAGTCGGGTATTGGAATCTTCACTTAAATCATTATAGTATCGCCTTATCCAGACGTTTTGTCTCATACGGCATTTTAATACATTTATATCCTGCTTATTATGAAAATACATTTTCCGGCAATTATCGCTACAAAACTTTTTTTTACCTTCTTTTCGTTCAAAAAATAACTTACCGCAATAATCACATGTTTTTATCCTTTTAAAATTCTTGAATTCCTCGTTGTAGGTCACCAGAAGGGATTTTACTATTTGGGTAAATGATTTCCAGTCTCTGTAATTAACATGGGGGATCATTATATTGCTCTTTTCATCGTGGGGGGAAATCTTAGTTATTAGATAATATCCAAAATCAGATGTGGGCCTAACTTCATTCATCCTACTTTCTATAAATTGGATGTCAGGTTTTTGTTTGGAATCAAACCGATCAGTCCGATTTCGCGAGCCATTTCTTAAGTAATTGTAATGAGATTCAAATTCTAATTCTTTTTGACATTCATAGTGGATTGCTTCACGAGCAGAAGGAGAAATAACGGAATCTAAATCCCAATCGGGGGTGTGTTCGAATTTCTCTTCAATTTTTTTCTGAAGCTTATACTCAACACTTTTAGTTTCATAAAAACACCTAATAATGAAATGGCTGTATGGTTTCTTATTTACCGTTCTTTTAAGCTCACCTATTAAATCTAAAAAATCTTTCAACGCTGTCTGATTGATTGGAAATAATTTTCTCCTAATAATTTTTATAACATCTTTTTCCCTGGTTTTTTCTAAGAGCTTTTTGAAGTAGGGCTGTCCAAAAAAGGATTCAAGAAATTTTTCGGTATTTTCTCTTAGACCTTCCCAATTGACTTTTTTATCCTTTCCTGAAGAACCCGTTGGGACATGGTCATTATAAAGGGAAATCAGATCCTCCATCCCCTGGATCAAGACGAGTTGTAACCCTGTAAACCTGGTCATTATTTAAATCCTCCTTCATCCCTTCTTTGTTCCGATAGGGGGAACCGTTAGAGCCTCTCTTGGGTCATTCTATACAAAAAATGTAATGGCTATAAATGTAAATTATTTAATATTTAAAGTCAAGATAAAAATGATAGGCAGTATTTTTGGCCTAGTTTATAACAGAATAAAGCCATTTTAAAGTTAATGGAGTTCCCCGAAGAGGTGTTTGATCCTGATGGATGATTTTGAAGTTGAAAAAAATGCCCATCTGACATAATGACTCCCGAGGAGGTCGCTCAGTATTTCAGGAAAAGTCCAAGCTGGGTTTATCGGAACTGGAAGATATTGGGCGGCAGGAAGCTCGGGGGTTCTCTGTTTTTTCCAGATAAGGAGGACCTTTATGAGCATATATTTAGTCAAAGGAAAAGGGTGGAGGTACGACTTCACCCTAAACGGAACCAGGAACACCAACGCCTGGTTCGAAACCAAAACCAAAGCAAAACAAGCGGAATCCAAAAGAAGGGAGGAACTAAAAAACCCGAAACCAGTGATCGAGACCCCAACCGACATGGTCTTCTTGGAGTTGGTCAACAGGAGGCTTGATCATGTTAAGGCCTATAACGCTGAAAGACATTATCAGGAATATCTTTATTTAGCCCAGCGGTGGACCAATCGCTGGCAAGAAATTGAGTGCAGTCAAATTACCGGTGATATGGTCCAGGACTTCGTTTTAGTGAGAAAGAAAATTTCACCGAACGCTGCCAATAAGGACATCCGTTATCTTCGGTCTACTTTTAATTTTGGAAAGAAGAAAAAGTGGATCAAAGAAAACCCGGCAGATGGGATAGATTTTTTCCCGGTTGAAAAAAGGATTAAATACGTTCCCAGTCCCCTGGACATTGACAAGGTTATAGGAGTCGCTGATCCCGACACCAAGGAATATCTCTGTGTCATAAGGGAAACCATGGCCAGGGTAAGCGAGATAAACCGCCTTGTCTGGGGTGATATTTCCTTTGAAGATCGGAGCCTGGTTCTCTATACCAGGAAGAAAAAAGGGGGGCATTTGACCCCAAGAAAAATTCCGATGACCAACAGACTTTATGAAGTCTTACGGCGGAGATACCTGGTTAGGGACAAGACAAAGTCGTGGGTGTTCTGGCATACCTATGTAAGCAGTAAGACTGGTGAAAAGAAAGAGGGTCCCTTTAAGGACCGAAAGAAGTTTATGAAAACTCTCTGTCAGAAGGCTGGGGTCAGATACTTCCGGTTCCATGCTTTAAGGCACTCTGGTGCCTCGGTAATGGACAATAACAATGTTTCCCTTGGAGCGATCCAGAGGATACTTGGGCACGAGAATCGAACCACCACTGAGATCTATTTACACACCCTGGGAGAAACTGAAAGGAAGGCCATTGAAGTTTTTGAGAAAGCCAGGGAAAAGTCTCACACGGATTCTCACACAGAGGAACTTGGTGTTGTTCTGCATTAAGCTAACTTGTTGATTTTATGGCGCGCCTGGCAGGATTCGAACCTGCGGCCTACGGATTAGAAGGGTATGAAGAGGATTTTAACATGGTGAAACAACAAGCAATAAAAGAGACAAAGAAAAAGAAAAAACCGCACGAAACCAGGTTAATTGAAGATTATTTTTTTACGGAGTTCTCTGGTTTTTAACCTTGTTTTGTGATATAGTGGTCAAAATTTGGTCACACGACTTAAAAGACTCACCGGGAAAGGCATAGAAACACTGACCCGGGGAACCAGGAAAATAGGCTGAAGGAGTTATCCGAAGTTACCCTTTTCAAAGGAATGCTATGGAAGAACCAAAGGACCCCATTTCTCAAAAGCGAGAAGTGGGGTTTTTTGTTTTGGTCCTGGCCGTATCTTTAAGACCTTGATGGAAAGTGGATAAGCATGACTATACCGTCGGCCATGAGGCTAATCGTCTCCGTATTCTTCCTCTCGATCCTTCCTGCTCAGGTCTATGCTCTTACGCCTGGTCAGGTCTTCGACAAGGTCAAGGATGCCGTTGTTGTGGTGAAGACACTGGACACCCAGGGCAAGCCGAAGGCCCAGGGGAGCGGGGTGCTGCTTCCTACCGGGAAGATTGCCACTAACTGCCACGTTGTGGAAGGGGGCACCTCTTACCTGGTGGGCCGGGGTAATCAGTTGATCCCCGCCACTCTGTTTGCCGAAGACGGAGATAAGGACATCTGCCTTCTCGATGCCAAAGGTATTACAGGGAAACCGGCGCAGCTCGGCAAGGCGGCGGATCTCAAGGTCGGGGATCCGGTTTATGCCGTTGGAGCACCGAGGGGCCTTGAGCTTTCCCTTTCCGACGGCATTGTCGCCCAACTCAGAGGCGGGCCGCCCCCCTTTATCCAGACCACGGCGGCCATCTCGCCTGGGTCGAGCGGCGGGGGCCTGTTCGACAGTGAGGGTCGGCTGGTCGGATTAACCACCCTTTACATCGAAGGCGGCCAGAACCTGAACTTCGCCATGCCTGTTGAATGGATAGGCGAGGTCAAGCCGGGACGGAAAATGGTCGCTGGCAGTCGTAGCCAAACCGAATGGGTGAAGCGTGCCATCGCCCTTGAAAATATGAAAGACTGGCAGGTGCTTCTTGACTGGTGCCTAAAGTGGACCAAAAATGAACCCAAAAATGTCAGCGCCTGGTTCTTCCTCGGGGTCGCTTATGATGAGCTCAATCATTACAACGAAGCTATCGAAGCTTGCCGTCAGGCCATCAGGATTAATCCAGAAATTGCCGATGTCTGGTTCTTCCTTGGACTCGTTTACAGGAATCTTAAGCGCCCCAACGACACTATTAAGGCCTTCCGCCAGGTCATCAGGATTAATTCAGAAAATGCCCTTGCCTGGTTCGGCCTCGGTATGGCTTACTATAACCTCAAGCGCTACGATGATGCCGTCGAGGCTTACCGCCAGGCTCTGCGTATTAACCCGGAGTATGCCGGTGTCTGGGATGACCTCGGTATGGCTTACTATAACCTCAAGCGCTACGACGATGCCATTGGGGCCTTCCGCCAGGCCATCGGGATTGATCCGAAAAATACCGATCCCTGGATTGGCCTCGGACTCGCTTACGCCAATTCCGGCAACAAGACGGCCGCCCTGGATGCCGTTCGGGAGCTTCGCCACCTTGATCCGAAACAGGCGGACAAACTTTTCAACCTGATCGTGCCGCGTTGATGAAATTGAAAGGGTGGCTTTTGGCCAAGTTTGACCCTTATGGAGGATAATCGCCAGGGCACAACAGGGGAGCGCGGGAATGAATACTGGGGACTTTGACCTAATCGTCGAATGTAACAAGCTAACTCCAGGGGCACTTGACCGAGAGCGATACATGGCGATGTGCAACATAATTAATGGCATTCTAAATTCAAACCATACCCCTCAAAAAAAGGCAACGGATTTTTGGAATAACTATCAGCGCTACCTTGACACCATGAGGAAAACATCTCCGGATGCAATCAATAAGGGTTACGAGTTGATTGATAGGGTGTTATCCCTGAAACGACTTAACAATGAGATGAAAGAGAAGATAATTGTTGTCGGGTTCCACTTCCAATATTTATTTTTATCGGAACGGGAAGTAAAAAATAAAGAGGAATTTAAAGAGGAATTTAAAGAATTTGTCATGAGTCCTGGTTCTGCTGACAAACACCTTGAAGACTTGCAGAGAGAACTTGATGCTATTAACGAAGTATTGGATTGCTCACCCGTTGCTTTAACCTCATTATCTGATGAATTATCACGCCGCGCTATTTTGCTTCAAGATATCTGTAATTCGGGTAAAAGGTATATCTCTCGCCAGCAGGAAGTTGAATTACAAGACTTCCTTTTTCACTATCCGGAAGCACTTCCATGTATGAAAGAATTCATACTGTGCAGACAAGAGGGAGCACCGTCCAACGTTTTCCGAGATGCCTGCGTCCTGGTATTGTTGAACATTATGCGGCAACATTACAAAGGAAAGGTGACACAGAGAAGGACGAGAGACCTTGTCTCCAAGATAATGACCGAGTGTTTTCAATGTAAGATACCCCTCAAGACAGTTGAGAACATTGATTTAAAATTTAAGAAATTTTCACCTAAAAACTAACAATAGAGAGGTGGAGTATTTAGGTAACTAATTGAAATAATTAATTTTTATTTATTGACATACTTTTTATTATGTTTTACCTTAGAGACCAAGGTTAGCCAAAAGACCTTGGTTTTTTTGTTTGGTTCATATTCTTTAAAGGAGGTCAAACTCATGGAGAGCAATGCAAAGAACCTTTTAACGATTGAGGAAATGGCTGCCGGCCTGAAGGTTAAAAAGTCTTGGCTTTATCGAAAGACGATGGAAAAGGGACCGGGGGCCATTCCCCGGATAAGGCTCGGCAAGTATGTCCGCTTTGTTGAGGCCGACGTAATGAAGTGGGTCCAGTCCTGTCAGGATTCATGAGGGTGTTCCCATGACCCGACCTGACCCGGATGAAAATAAAATAACGGCCACGTTTGAGTTTTCAAGGACCGGATACCTTCGGGCCATTTATTTGAACGTTCCGACCGATAAAGACCAGGCCACCATTGAGCGGGCCTTAGATAGGTTGATCCGGCCAGCGCATGAATCCTGGATAAAGCGGTTATTCCGGCGATGATACCAAGCCCACAGGCCGAAAACATCCTTCCCATAATCGAAGGGGGTTTTATTCTGATAGCCCGGAGTCTATTCGAGCATGAGTTGATGAACCAACCCCCACTTCGTTTCAGATTATGGGCCTGGATGCTATTTAAAGCGAACTTTAAAGACCATGGAAAATTGAAGCGAGGGCAGTTTTTAACCTCCATCGATGAGATGCGAGAGGCTATGTCATACCGTGTTGGATATAGAAAAAAGAGGCCTTCCAGAGATGAAATACGAAATTGTTACGAAGCTTTTACGAAGACCACAATGATAACCACAGCGAAGACCACACGGGGAATGATTATAACCATCTTAAATTATGAGAAATATCAGAATCCAAAAAACTACGAAACCCACAGCGAAACCCACAACGAAGACACAGTGAAGACCACATTAGGCCCACACTATAAGGGAATGAATGAAAAGAAAGGGAAAATAAATAACCCCCAAAAGACCTTTGACCTGTTTCTCAAAGAAAAGGCAATCGAGATTTATGAGTCCTACCCAAAACAAGCTGACCCGGAAAATAGTCTCAAGTCCATTAAGAGAATCCTTAAGGCCTACCCGGTTGAACTCCTTCCCTGTCCTGTACCTGGGTTAAAAATAGTTGTCCACAATTACCGGAAATATATTGAGACCAAAGGGACCCCGGAAGACCTCATAATCCAGTCAAATAATTTTTTTGGCCGGGCCGAACGATGGAAGGAACACCTTCAACCCCCACGGACACAGGCAGGGACATGGTAGGGCCAACACCCTACAACCCCTTAAAGTCTATGAGGGCCGGGCTGAAATCGGACTTAAGGGAGGACATAGAATTTCGTCAAAACGAAATAGCCTTAATGACCCGGATCAAAGAGCAGGCAAAGGATGACCCCGAGATGCAGCACCTTTTAAAAACCATCATTAACGAAGAACTTTTGATAATCAAGGAATCTTGGAAGGAGCTTAACGACCTATGAGGGTAATTACCCCAAAGGAAAAACCAGACTTCCGGGAATACGATGGACCGGATCGGATCATTTCGTCTTATGAGATGGCCGAAGCGGTTAAGAAAAATGAGATGGCCTACATCACCGTTAATAGCAAAATCCCGAGTCTTGACAATGCCACGGCTGGCTTTCAGACCGGGGAACTCATCGCGGTATCCGGGCCGACCAAAAACGGGAAGACCCTCTTCAGTCAAACCTTGACCCGGAATTTCCACGATCAGCAAGTCTTTTCCCTATGGTTCAGTTTTGAACTTCCTCCCCGGCAATTTCTGAACTGCTTCCGGGACCTTCCCTTGATCTATATGCCGAAGGCCCTTAGATCGGCTGACCTGAACTGGTTGGAAGATCGGATCTTGGAGGGTTTCCAGAAATACAATACCCGAGTAGTCTTCCTGGATCATCTCCATTACCTGTTTGACATGGCCAGGACGAAGAGTCCGTCAATCGAGATCGGCCAGGTTATCCGCCGGCTGAAGCAATTGGCGGGTAGGGTGGGCCTTATCGTCTTCCTAATGGCTCATACTTCCAAAGCGGGCACGACCGACCTGTCTTATCAGTCCATCCGGGATTCAAGCTTTGTCAGCCAGGAAAGCGATTCCGTTCTGATGATCAAGCGGACCCCCGAGAAAGGGGAGAACACGGCACGGGTCCGGGTTGAATTTCACCGGCGCACCGGGACCATGGAGCGGGTTATAAATCTTGTTAAAGTCAACGGGTATTTGGAAGAGGTTGCAGGATGACCCTTATAGGTTTACGGGTTAAATATCATGGCGTTTTTCATTTTGTAACTAAAAGTAATAAAAGGAGTTTTTTTATACTATATGCCACGTGCAAAAGGACTAAAGGAGGGACAATCTTAACTTAACCTTAACCATGGAACTTAACTGTTAAGATGCCACCAACTAAAATAAATATTAAGGACCTTAAGCGCCTGGTGATCGAGGGCAAGACCGCTTCAGAGATTGCCAGGACCTTTGGGGTATCTAAAAGCGCTGTATCTCAAAGGCTTAAATCTCTCAATATTGCCATATCTAAGGACGTAACCCTCCATCATGCCGGCCAGATCGTTAAGAAGAAAATTAACGCCCTGGAACAGCTTCTAAAGATCAATGATCATGCCAATGAACTCCTTGACCTGCTGATGAAATGGAGCCGGGGGGATGAAGAGGCCCTTCAGATCCTGGAAAGCCAGGTCCGGAAGGTGAAGGTCAAGGGGACCGAGGAAGAAATCACCGAGTATAGGTTTAAGGATCCCCGGGAATTGGCCTTAAGGGCCATGGCCGAGATCCGCGGCCAGTTATCCCTACAACTGGATATCTTTAAGGTTCTCTATGACGTGGAGGCCGTAGCGGAGTTTCAAAAAGAAGTCTTGACCATAATTGGGGAGGTTAGTAGCGATGTTCGAGAAAAAATCATCCAAAGGCTTCGAGAAAAGCGAGCTTTACGATCAGCTTGTCGAATCGATTGAGCAGAAATTCGGACTTAGTTCGTTAGAGGAGGACGACCTCCTTTTTCTCCTCTACGAAAGGTGGAGGATCATTAAGGAGCTCGAAGCGGCTGAGTCTGAGGAGGAGAAACAGGCTTTAATAAAACAGCGGCACGATAACTTTGTGGCCATCGGGGATAGGTGGGGGCACATCCCCCTAACCCCCCGCATCTGGTCTTTATTTTCCCCCCACCCGTTGACTTTTTCCCCAGGGAGACAGAGGTAGTTTTTGATCTGATTAAATTAATGAAATGACTTAAAATTTCAGATTGGAAATTATGCCTGACCTTCTAAGGAGTATCTTAAAAATAGGCGGCTTGAAAATAGGCCTTATGGTGGAGATTAAAAGGGGGTAAATAGCGGTTAGGTGGATTTCTTGGAAGGCTTTTTTTCGTATTTCTTCAAAAGGTCTTCCATGGCCTCTTCAAGTAAGTCGTTTATTCGAAGGTCTTTTTCGGCTGCAAGGATTTTGAGGCCCCTTAATAGATCGGTTCTAATGGTTGTATTGAAGCCCTTACGCTCTGATTTCATAGATATTTTTCTATCATGAAATTTTATGGTTTTCAACAATAAAAAAAGGTGTTGACATAGACCATAAAACGATATATATAGTTAAATAGTTTAATAGACTTTTTCCCGAAAGGTCACATGAAAACAAAAGCAACCCAAAACCCTGAGATTCCGGGATCCGCGAGGACCCGGGGGCCGGTGACCGGCCCGGGAAAATCTCGGGGTTTTTTATTTTGAGAGTCTGTCTACCCATTGAAGGGGGGTGATTGTACCGCAAAAGAAGGCACCTATTCGCCTTATTTCGGGCGATCAGGCCAGGGGACGTATGATAAGTAGTCTTTTTTGAGATCGTTGATTTTAGGGCCTTGAATGGCTCTAAAGGAGAGGAACCATGGAAAAGAAAACTAATGGGGAAAAGGAAAAGCAAAAGAAGAAAAAGAGGGGAAAATCTGAGATCGTTTGCTCAATTTTGGTTGTTATGCTCCTGGTGTTAAGCTCTAACACAGATGCGGCAAATAAGGACAAGGAAAAGGATAGAGATAAAGACAATAAAAAACAAGTAACTGAATTTATTGTCAAGACTGCCTTTTGTTCTCAAAAATTAGAAGATATCGACGAGGCAGCAGGTGATATTAAATCCAGCGAATTTGGACGCGGGTCGTTCTTACGGGATTCAGTAAAAGCCCATGAAGAGAAAAACTATAGCAAGGTACAAGAGTTAAATAAATTAATCAAAGAGTATGACGATGAAATAGCGGCTCGAACTCATCTATTGGCAGATATTGTCAGTATATATCATGTGTCAGGTTGCGATATGGTAGAGGCCATGCGGCACATGTATTGCCCCAATGGTTGGAGCAAAGGCTGCGAGTGGGTATACGGAAAACCAGATAAAGACAAAGTCCCAAGGGGTAGAGTTGAAAGGACCCAGTAAAGAAAGGAGGTTTAACTTATGGCTTGTATAACCAAAAGGCGCGGCCGATGGGTCATTGACTTCTATGACCAGCATGGCCAAAGGCAAAGGGAAACTCTGCCCAAGGACACCAACAAGGGCGAGGCCCGAAAGGAACTTCGAGAGCGGGAGAAGAAGGTGGATAATAGAACCTTCGTTCAGGATAAGAAGGTCCCTCTCTTTTCGAAGGTGGCCAGTGATTGGCTTGATTATAAAAAACCCAAACTTCGGGAAACTACCTGGTTAGCCTGTCAGGGTCATGTTGATAACCATTTTGAGGCCCTAAACGAACTCAGAATGAGCCGAATCACTCCGGCCTTAGTCGAGAAGCTTATCACGGCCAAACAGGAGAAAAATATTAACATCAATACCCTGAGAAGGGTCCTGTGTACACTGGGACAGATTTTATCTTATGGGGTAAGGCATAGGTACCTTGACTATAACCCTTTAAAGGAAGCTGAAAGGCCAAGGGATCAACGCAAGGATGAAAAGGAGATAAGGATATTGACCCCGGAGGAAATCCGGTCTTTCCTTGATGCTGTAGGAGATCAGAAACATCAAAAATATAAGACCCTCTTCCTCATGGCCATTATGACCGGGGCCAGACAGGGAGAGCTTTTAGGCCTGAAGTGGGGGGATTTGGATCCGGAACAGAAACAGATCTACATCCAGCGAACTTTCAACCATGGTCATTTCTTCCCTACCAAGAGCAAATATTCCAAGCGGAAGGTTGACCTTTCCCCTACTCTTTTGATCGAGTTAAAAAAGTGGAGGCTGGCCTGTCCCAAAACCGAGCTTGACATGATGTTCCCCAATTCGGTCGGGAATCCCATGGACTGCACCCGCATGCTTCACAGTCATTTCGAGCCGGCTTTAATAAAAGCGGGGATTATTCAGAGGGACGAGAAAACGAAGAAGATAGTAGGTCGAAAGGTTCGGTTTCACGATCTGAGGCATACCTACGCAAGCCTTATGATCGAGCAGGGGGAGAACATCAAGTACATTCAGACCCAGTTGGGACATTCCTCCCCGGTAGTCACACTAAACGTCTATGCCCACCTTATGAAACCCACAAATCAGGAAGCCGTCCAGAAGTTGGAAAACACCATTTTTGAGACAACCGGTCACAATTTGGTCACAAAAAAGGATCTAACCGTTTCGGCAACCGGCTAACCACTTGATATGCTTGGCGCGCCTGGCAGGATTCGAACCTGCGACCTACGGATTAGAAGTCCGTTGCTCTATCCTCTGAGCTACAGGCGCCCGATATTCTAAACTATTTGTTTAATAAACCTAACGGGAGTTGAAGTCAAAGAAAAATTCTTGTTGACTTTCAAGGGCCAAGCGTTTAATAAAAGACCAGTCACACGGAACTCTTCGTAGCAACCCGGAAGACGGACTGCAGGAGGGTGCTCGCTTTTAAGTTTCAAAAAAATCTTCTGATTAATAGGATAGAAAACAGGTCTAAGATATGACGGGACATAAGGATCTCGTCTTGATCTATTTAGAAAATCAACCCGTTTTTTTCGCCCGCATCGAAGACATCAGCCCGGATATCAAACTCGGCTGGGTACGGATGAAGTTTTTGATTCTTCAAGTACCACTTTCTTTGGGGGAATGGATCCTCCTGCCGGAATATATTCAAGGTGAAGAATTTACCATGGGGGGAAAAAAGGTCAAGATCGAAAAAGTCGAGGTTCCCCGGGAGGCGCCGGAACCCAATTCCCCCAAGTCGGAAGGCAAGATCGTTTCTCTTTCAGATCGAAGACGAAACAAATAACCGAATTTAAAAATATATTTTTTCGGAAAATCATCGTATGGACAATGTGCAGGAATTGGCCCAGACCTACCGCAGGGTCCTTCAGCTAAAAGCGAGCCCCGTAGCAGTCCGAATTATAAAAAATCATGAAGAAATGCCGGTGTTGTTTAAAAGGCCTGAAACGCCCATCCCCAGTTTTTGTTTCGCGGTTATGGAAGCCTTTAGGGGGAAAGGATTTTTTTTAACCCGGGCGGATGTTCAATGTCCCATGGGCCTGACCGCCCTGGGTCTTAGAAAAGAAGGTTCAAAATTAGGAAACCGCAAACAAGGCGTTCATATCGGTGTTTTCGGGAATGAAGAGGCGGCCCGGAATCATTTTTCCAAGGGGATCTGTCTGCCTGCCGGACAAACCAAAGGGGTGGTCATGAGTCCCCTGGAAAAGTCGGTCATGGGTGTCGATGTACTGCTTTTTAAGGTCAATTCCGAGCAAGCCATGTGGATATTGACCGCCACCCAATACCTGACCGGAGGGAGAAATGATCTTTGCGTCGGAACTGGTTTCCAGGGGGTCTGCGGAGATGTGATCGCTTACCCCCTGGTGAATAAAAAGGTCAATATGACCGTTAATGGAGTGGGGGACCGGTTATCGGCCGCTATGGGGAAAAATGAATTATTCCTGGGAATCCCCGCCCCGCTGATTAAAAAAATCGCCGACAATCTGACTGAAATTTATAACAAGCCTATCTTTAAATATCACCAATCCTCTCGCGGTTTTCAGAAATCCACTTCTTCGCGGAACGGGCACCGGCCTTAAGGGCCTTTTGGTTTACCGCTAACCATTCCTTTTTCAAATGGGTCGTTAAAGTCCTGGAAAGGGCCTGAAGGGAAACCTTTTGGGTGCAGACCGCCAAGACCCCCAAGGCTACCATATTGGCCGGCTGTGGGCTTTGAGTCGCCTCTATGGCGATCTGGGTCAGCGGTAAGGAAATCAGATGGGTGGTAGGCAATTCCTTGACCAACCCTGAATCGATAATCAAAACACCCCCTTTTTTTAAATTCAAAAAATTTAGATCCAATGCCTTTTGATTCATGGCCAGCAACACGTCCGCATTGATGGACTTGGGGTAATCAATGGCCTCGTCACTGATAATCACATCGGCCTTGCTGGCTGTCCCTCGGGCTTCGGGCCCGTAGCTTTGGGATTGAACCACATATTTTTGCTCATGGAGAGCTATGGCTTCGGCCAATATCGTGCCGGCCAAGATCAATCCCTGTCCCCCGGAACCGGAGAGGCGGATTTCATATCGGGGTACCATGGTCATTTCTTCTTCACAGCTCTATTCGGTCTTCTGCCCTTGTCCTTGAAGGATTCTGGCCTGGGCCTTGACCTTTTCATATTCATCCAGAAAACCGGGGGCTTCTTTGTCCATCAAGACCCCGATGGTGAATTTACCTTCCTTTTCGTTAGCCGGAAGCTGGTCGAATTGATCCACCGGAACGGCCGAGTCCCGCTGCCATTCCATCATTTCCACGGCCGTGCCCATCCGATTCTTGCGGCCGTAAAAAGTCGGACATTGGGTTATGATTTCCAGCAGGGAAAAGCCTTTTTTGTGCAGGGCCTTTTCAATAAGCTTGTGGAGCAACTCGGCATGATAGACCGTACCCCGGGCGACAAATACGGCCCCGGCCGTTACGGCCAATTCGGAAATATTAAAGGCCGGTTCAATATTGTATAAAGCCGTTGTGGTCGCCATCTTGCCATAAGGGGTGGCCGGGGAATGTTGTCCTCCGGTCATGCCGAAGATACTGTTGTTGATGATCAAGGCGGTCAAATCGATATTTCTCCGGGCGGCGTGGATGAAATGATTTCCTCCAATGGCCAGGGCATCCCCATCTCCCATAATGACGATAACCTTCAAATTGGGCTTGGCCATCTTGATCCCGGTAGCAAAAGTAAGGGCCCGGCCGTGAGTGGTATGAAGGGTATTGAAGTCCGCGTAAACACTCATCCGGCCGGAACAGCCGATTCCCGAAACCAGGACGATATCGTCCTTGGAGTATTCTAGATGGTCTATGGCCCGGATCAGGGCCACCAAAACAATACCGTTCCCGCAGCCCGGACACCAGACGTGGGGGAACTTTTTATCATGGCGCAGGTAATGGTGGATTAATTTGGTGATGTCCTTCATGCGCTCAATTTTGATCTTGTGTCAATTTTTTTAATATTTCATTAGGTGTGATCAAGGTCCCGTCGAATTTATTCAAGGTAACCACCCGGCAGCGTCCTCGATTGACCCTCTTCACCTCCCGGGAGATCTGGCCCCAGTTCATTTCCGGGACCAATAGGGATTGGCAGGAGAGGGCCGTCTTTTCGATCGCTGCCCTGGGAAAGGGGAAGAGGGTCACCAATTTTAACAGCCCGGCCTTGATCCCCAGGTCACGGGCCTGACGGACGGCATGGAGGGCCGAGCGGGCTACTGAGCCATAGGCGACGACGACTTGCTCGGCGTCTTCCAGGAAGAAAGATTCCGTCAATTGGATGTCAATAAAATGCTCGCTAATTTTTTGTTGCAACCGTCTCTGAAAGGCGAAAATTTCATCCGGACGGTTGGTCGGAAATCCCCGCACATCATGGATGAGACCGGTAACATGATACCGGTAGCCATCTCCAAAGGAGCTCATGGGCGGGACCAGCCGACCCTTGGTCTCGAAAGGAACAAACCATTCAGGAGGAACGGTGGGTCGTATCCGTTCGATCATCGGCAACTCTTCCGCCTCGTGAAGGATGACCACCTCCCGGGTGTGAGATACGACTTCATCGGAGAGAATAATGACCGGTGTTCGATATTTTTCGGAAAAATTAAAGGCCTGGAAGGTTACCCTAAAACAGTCCAGGGTGGTTGATGGGGATAAAACGATGATCGGGTGATCGCCATGGGTGCCCCAGCGGGCCTGCAAGACATCTCCCTGGGCCGGACTGGTCGGCAGGCCGGTACTGGGACCGCCCCGCATGACATTGACGATCACGCAAGGGACTTCAGCCACACAGGCAAACCCGAGGTTTTCCTGCATCAGGGAAAAACCCGGTCCGCTGGTGGCGGTCATGGCCTTGACTCCGGCCAGGGATGCCCCGATGACCGCCCCCAGACTGGCAATTTCATCTTCCATCTGGATGAAGGAACCGTCCAAGGCCGGCATCTTCTGGGCCATTAATTCCATAATCTCGGTGGCCGGTGTAATCGGGTAACCGGCGTAGAAACGGCAGCCCGCAGCCATGGCCCCTTCGACAATGGCCTCATTTCCCTGCCAAAAGACTCTCTTGGGTTTATGCCGATTCAGGCTCATCCTTTTCCTCATCTTTTACCGAAATGGCAAAATCAGGACAACGAAGTTCACAGAGCCGACAGCCTATACAGGCCTCGGGATCGGCCAAAAAGGGAATCCCCTCGTCATCTTTTTTTAAGGCCTTTTTGGGACAGAAGGCCGTACAGATACCGCAATTTTTGCACCAGGATTTATAAATTTCTATCTTGGGGGCCGATTTTTTCATGCAAAATTATCCTACATAAAGGATCTTTCAAAAATTCCAGCATCTTATTTATTTTAAGATAGATCGCTATGGGAAGTCAAGCCTTTGGATGTAAAGAAAGCCGGGGGCCCATGTTAATTGCGAGTGATTTCATCGGCAATCCCGAATCTATCGTTCAGAATCCGGAATACCTTGGACCAATCTATTCGATTGGTCAAACGGTGTTGCCGGGCTAATTTCTGGACATGATCCCAATAGGAAAATTGTTTTTGATAAGTATTGGCGTGGGCTTCCAGGAATATCTTTTTGTCCAGGTTGACGGCCAGTTTTATGGGTTCATAGACGATCGTTATGGCCATCCCGGGTTTTATACGATCGTACAGATCATCAATATCTTCGGTAATCATTCTAATACATCCATGGGAGGTGGAATGACCGATACTTTCAGGCCAGATCGTGGCATGAATCCCATATCCGGGGATTGATAAGGGGAGCCAATATTTCCCCAGAGGATTATCCGGACCGGGCGAGACCTTTTCCAAAACGACCTTTCCCTCTCGTTTCATTTCCTCCTGGATCGATTTAGGGACCGTCCAGGTGGGATTCTTAAACCTTCCGGTAATGGTAAATAACCCGGTAGGCGTAGGCCAGTCCCATCGCCCGAGCCCAACGGGATACTTTTTAAGCAGCACACCCTGTTCAAAATAATAGAGCACATGGCCCGGAATGTTCAACAATAGTCCGTCATTGATTTGGTTAAGAGGAATAATGTGCCGGTCATTGACCACCAAACGCTGTCCTATATTTAGTTTAAAGGGGGGGAGAAGCCGATTTCTTATGGCCAGATATTGCCAGGTGGAGCCGTATCTTCCTGAAATGGAATAGAGCGAATCCTTGCTTTGAACGACATACCAATGTTCCCCTCCCTCGACTTCTGAAAAGACCGGCCAGGAGGGATGATAAGCCGACACCGGGCCGGGTTGAGACCAAGATCCCGAGAAGATCAACAGAAAGGTCCAAAACAGGATCCTCGGGTCGGTTCTTCATTCGGATAATCAAAGTTGGAAAAAAATTTATCATGGGAATCATAAATTTTTGTATTTTTGTTTTTAGATAGTTTTCTTTGAATGAGATGTCAAGAAATAGTTTTTTGTCCGTGCCAATGGCTGGCAGGAAAAGGTCCCGGAATATTGAATTGACCCCTATTCGGATTTCAATTAAGATAACTCTAAGAATATAATCTTTAACATCCCAATTAAAGAAAGGCTGGTGGACGCTTCCATGAAAATTTATGACAACATCACTCAGGTAGTGGGAAAAACGCCTTTGGTCCGGTTAAGACGGATCGCCCAAGACTGCCGGGCTGAGGTTGTTGGGAAATTGGAATCCTTTAATCCCCTGAGCTCGGTAAAAGATCGAATTGCCTTATTTATGGTCGAGGCGGCGGAAAGAGAAAATCGGGTCGGCCCGGACACCTTGATCATCGAACCCACTTCCGGCAATACCGGGATCGGGTTGGCTTTTGTCTGCGCGGCCCGCGGTTATCGATTAATCCTGACCATGCCCGAAACCATGAGCCTGGAGCGCAGAAAGCTGCTCAAATTATTGGGGGCGGAAGTAATCCTCACCCCCGGGCCTGAAGGGATGAAGGGGGCCATTCAAAAAGCCGAAGAGCTGGCCAAAGAACACCCCAATTCTTTTATCCCCCAGCAATTCCAGAATTCCGCCAACCCGGAAGCCCACAGAAAAACAACAGCCGAAGAAATTTGGCAAGATACGGATGGGAAAGTGGATATTCTGGTGGCCGGGATCGGAACCGGGGGAACTCTGACCGGGGTTGCCGAAGTCATAAAGGCTAGAAAACCTTCCTTTCGGGCCGTGGCTGTAGAACCCAAAGACTCCCCCGTGTTGTCAGGCGGCAAAGCCGGTCCTCATAAAATCCAGGGTATCGGCGCCGGATTCATTCCTGATATTTTAAATCAAAAGCTGATTGACGAGGTCATTCAAGTCGGAAATGATGAGGCCTTTGAGTGGGCGCGAAAATTGGCCCGGGAGGAAGGTATCGTCTGCGGCATATCTTCCGGGGCGGCCCTCTGGGCCGCGCTACAGGTGGCCAAACGACCCGAGAATTCGGGAAAATGTTTGGTGGTCATTTTTCCCGATTCGGGAGAACGCTATCTCAGTACGGCCCTGGCAGAATTTTAGGCAGGGTCCTTTTCAAGAGTATTGGGATCTTATTCAAAAATTACCCTTTTTTTAAGCCCACATGCGCCCTTTTGGGCGCTACGAAGAATGAAAATAACCGTAGAGGCGGGTTTTAAACCCGCCCCTACAGAGCCCCGACAAAGATTAAGGGCGGTTTAAAATCTATTTTCGACCTAAAGGTGAAAATAGCCGGCCATCTATGGCCGGGTGATAAGGCAGACAGCACGGAAGGGAAAAGAGGGATGAAAATTTTTTTTTATCCGACCAGTGTGGCCGTAATCGGTGTATCGAACTCTCCTGACAATTTGGGAAGAAATATTGTTTCCAATCTGATGGAATTTCAGTTTGACGGTCAGATTTTTTTCGTTGGTCCCCGGGGTGGGGTCCTCTTCGGACAAAAGATCTACACCGAAATCGGACAAATACCGGCCGAGATTGATTTGGCGGTCATCTTAACCCCGGCCATAACGGTAGTGGACATTTTGAGACAATGCGGGGAAAAGGGGATCACGCGGGCGGTTATCGAATCGGGGGGATTCCGTGAATTCGCCAAGGATAGGGCCAATCTGGAAAAAGAACTCTTGCAGGTGGCCGAGAAATACGGCATCCGCTTTATCGGTCCCAATGGGCTCGGCGTTATTAACAGGGAAAATGGTCTCTGCCTGCCCTTTATGGCCATTCATAAAGAAATGCAACTCGGTCACATCTCGATTTTAGCCCAAAGCGGGGGCGTGGGGTTAAGCTATATCGGTTTTTTGGCCAGCGAAAACATAGGGATCAACAAGTTCGTCAGTATGGGCAATAAATTAAATGTCAACGAAAACGATCTCCTGGAATTTTTGATCCAAGACCCGGGGACGGAGGTTATTTGCCTTTACTTAGAGGGGATCACTGACGGACGGCGATTGATGGAGATCATCAGCCGCTCCTCGAAGCCGGTCATTATCCACAAATCCAATGTAGGCCCCATCAGCGCCCATATCGCCTTTTCCCATACAGCGTCCCTTCTATCCGACGACAACGTGGTCGAGGCGGCCTTAAAACAGGCCGGGGCTATCCGGGTCCAGGATTTTGAAGAAGCCATTAATTATCTGAAGATTCTGACCCTGCCGCGCTTGAAGGGAAACAGACTGGCCGTCGTCTCCCGCTCGGGCGGTCATGCGGTGGTGGCGGCCGATTCCTGTTCCAAATATGAATTTGATCTTCCCGCCTTTCCGAAAAGCTTTTTTGAAGACATAGAAAAACATTTTCGGGCCAATGTCATCCAATTGTCCAATCCCCTTGACCTGGGAGATCTCTTCGATTTGCCCGTTTATGTCCGCATTGTCGAGGAAACCATCAAAAGAGAGGATATCGACGGCCTGATCCTTATTCATGTCTACCGGGAAGGAAGGGAGCAGGAAGGGTCCCGCCAGTTGATCCAAAAAGCCGAGGAACTAAGCCTCCGTTATCAAAAACCGGTGGCGGTTTGTATTTTTTCCGATGAATGGGAGATCGCCTATATCAAAAAACACTTTACCATGCCTATTTTTTCATCCCCGGAAAAGGCCACCCAGGCCCTCCATCTTTCCTATCATTTTAACCGACAAAAGGTCCAGGGTCTGAAGGCTGAAGCGATCGGCCCGGAAGTGAACCGAGAATCAGTCGCCCGAATTTTTACCAAGGTCAGGGCCGAAGGGCGTCCGTTATATTTGTTTGAGGGGCTGGAAATCCTTGCCCATTACTGGTTTCCGGTTATTCCTTTTGCCACGGCAAGGTCCCTGGATGAGACTTTGAACAAAGGTCTGGAATTAGGGTATCCATTGTCCTTAAAGTTGGCCATCCCCTATATCGCCCACAAATTTGATGTCGGAGGGGTTATCCTTCAGATCAAAGACGATAAAGACCTGGAAACGGCTTATTATCAATTAGAAGAAGTGGCCCGGAGAGAACCCGGGGACTTGGAAGATTTTACGGTGGTCCTCCAAAAAATGAGCCCCAGGGGAAGAGAGGGTCATCCTGGGCGGGAAACAGGACCCGACCTTCGGACCGGTCATACTCTTCGGCATCGGCGGGATCTATGTAGAAGTCATCGGGGATGTGGTTTTAAGGATCGCCCCTTTGAATCGGACAGGGCCTGGAACATGATTCATGAGATCAAAGGGATCAAGCTCCTCAAAGGGGTCCGTGGCCAGAAGTCTTCCGATATCGAGGCCGTGGTTGAGACTCTCCTGAACCTTTCCCGGTTGTTGGTCGATTTTCCCGAGATCGCCGAGGTCGATATCAATCCACTCATGGTCTGTGAGGCCGGTCAAGGGTGTCAGGTCCTGGATGTACGCCTTGTTTTGAGCAAGGTCAAGGAACCAACTGCTGAGGTGCGTTCTTGAATTCCAAAACGCCGGTAACCCTGGAAGGTCAAATCGAACGGATCACCTTTCAGAACGAAGAAGATCACTTTACCATTGCCAAGATGAAACTCAAGGGGCGGAGGGATACGATCACCGTAATCGGTAACTTGTTTTCCGTTTCACCGGGAGAGATCTTAAAAATCCAAGGCTATTACGAACAGCATGCCAAATACGGCCTCCAGGTCCGCATAGAAAGCTACGAGTCCCTAATCCCGGCCACCGTGGTGGGTATCGAAAAATATTTGGGTTCCGGCCTGGTTAAAGGTATCGGGCCGGAAATGGCCAAACGGATCGTAAAACAATTCGGCTTGACGACTTTAGATATGATCGAAAAGGACATACAACAACTTTCCAGGGTGGACGGGATAGGACCGAAACGGATTATCCAGATCAAAGAAGCCTGGAAGGAACAAAAAGAAATCCGGCGTATCATGATCTTCCTGCAAGGATATGGGGTCAGCACCGGGTTGGCCACCAAAATCTTTAAGACCTATGGACAACAGGCCGTAACCCGGATTCAGGAAAATCCCTATGGTTTAGCCGCCGATATTTTCGGGGTCGGTTTCTTAACGGCTGGGCGATTAGCGCGTGCGGCTCCTCCACCCGGCTGGAAAGCAGCAACGCCGTCAGCTCGCCGGAGGCGTCCAGCCACCGGCGGCACTGCTCGGATTCGGTGAACCGGCGCGCGTTCGCGATCGCCGCGCCCGCGGTCGCGGCGAGCGCGATCGTCAGCTCCTCATCCTCGGCGGTAGACTCGCCGCCGTCGCCGCGCTCGGTCAGGTAAAGGTGGCCGAAGACCATCTCCCCGGCGCGGACCGGGATACCGAGGAAGCTGCTCATCGGCGGATGTCCCGGCGGGAACCCCGCCGACGCGGGATGAGCGGTGAGATCAGCAAGCCGGATCGGGAGCGGCTCGCTGATCAGCGAACCCAGGATCCCCCGGCCCGTGGGCAGGTCGCCGATCCTCGCGACCAGCTCCTGGTAGTTCCAGGCGTGCACGAACTGCTCCAGTCCTCCGTCGGGGCCGAGCACGCCGAGCGCCGCATACCGGGCGCCGAGAAGATCCCGGGCCGCCACCACGATCTTCCGCAACACCAGCGGCAGGCTCAACTCGCCGGCCACCAGGGCATTCGCCCGCAGCAGTCCGCGCAGCCTGCCCTGCGTGGCTCGCACGTCATCAGCGCGGTCCGCCAGCTGCACCAGCAGCTGATCTAGTTCCAGCCGCGGCAGGTCAGGAAAACCTTGGCGCCGCCGCTGCCGTCCGGCGCGCGCGCCCGTGCCACCCGGCGCGGGATCCGGATCGGGCGTGCGGGACACCTGCGCCACGGCGATGGCGGTATCCGCCCGGACATCGATTCGCCTGCCATAACCTCTCTCGCCGTCGAGGGACGAGCGGCGACAAGCGCAAGGTCCGGGCCGGGTCGGCCGCATTCTCAGTTAACGGCATTAACGAGTCCCGCACAAGCCCGCGGCGCCGGAACCGGCTCGCCGGCATCCCAGGCGCCCTCAAGTGATGGTGAAAGCCGCTTAAGGGTAGATGGGTCCTGCGGATCAGTGCCTAACGGCGCCACCCGGCGGCCGTACGTGGTGGTGCTAGGCGGGGCGAAGGTCACGGACAAGTTCGGCGTGATCGACAGCCTGATCACCGCGGCCGACCGGATCCTCGTCGGCGGGGCCATGGCCTGCCCTTCCTGGCCGCCCGGC
>CAWIRY010000201.1:0-109916 GCA_963838485.1 uncultured delta proteobacterium
CATGATTAACCCCTTAAGCTATTTTTTTGGCCGCAAAAAACAGGAAGAGGAGCTGTCCCTCCAGTTCCTCTTTCAGAGCTTTCGTGAGCTGCTGGATTACAACAACCAGGCCCTGGACCTCATGGCCGATATGGGTGAAAAATTAGGGGGCGATTATCTTTTTGACAAACAGTATATCGAGACCGTCATGGCCCAGTTGGAGGAAGTGGTCTATAAAATCGTCTATGATCTCAATTTAATCACCCCCAAAAAATACCTGGCCCTTTTTGATGTTTTTGAAAAAGCAAAAATGGAAATCCAGGGGGAACTGGGTTCCCGATTCACCCTCCCTAAAGGGGAATTAGTCTATCCCATAGGGGAGCTGACCAAAGAAATGTCCGATTACGTGGGGGAAAAAATGGCTACCCTGGGGGAGCTCCGGAATCGCTTAGGGTTAAAGGTCCCGGAAGGTTTTGTCATCTCCACCTACGCCTTTAAACGGTTTATCGAATACAACCGGCTTGAAGAATGGGTGGCCCCCTTAAGTGAAGGCAAGCTCAACCAGGAGGTCACGGAAGAGAAGGCCAAAGAGTTGAGAGAACAGATCCTCAAGGCCAAGATTCCCCCGGAAATCAAGAAAGCGATCCGGAAAATACTTCCTTCGTGGGAAAAGGTTTCTCCAAACGGTTGGGCGGTTCGCAGCAGTGCCGTGGGGGAAGACAGTCAAATCAGTTATGCCGGGCAATATACCACGGTGTTGAATGTTTCTCCCTCTGAAATAGACTCGGGTTACAAACAGGTCGTGGCCAGTTTGTTTTCTCCGCAGGTCATCATATATCGACAAGAAAGAGGCATCAAGCAACAGGAAATGGCTATGGCCGTAGGCTGCCTGCCGATGATCTCCCCCATGGTCAGCGGCGTTATTTATACCGCCGATCCCACGGGTCTGGAAGGAGAAGAAATGGTCCTGGCGGCTTGTTGGGGGTTGGGCAAGCTGGTGGTCGATGGCGAGGGGGAGGTAGATCAATACAAGGTTTCCAAGGACTTTCCCCACCCCGTTTTGTGGCAACATATCGGCAAAAAGTCCAAGCAATATGCCCTCTCCGAGGATGGGATTGCCTTGGTCCCGGTTTCTCCGGAAAAGCAGGAAATAGCCTGTCTGAACGAATCGTTGATGCGGGTGATCATCGAAGGGGCCATTCGCATCGAGCAATATATGAAATCCTTCCAGGATATCGAGTGGTCCATCGATCAGGAGGGATTGGTCACCTATCTCCAGGCCCGGCCCCTTCAATTTTCGGGAAAATTGAAAATAGATAAAAACCGGTTGATCGCCGCAGCCCAAAAATATCCGGTCCTCTTAAAAGATACGGGGGTTATCGCCAGCAGAGGTATTGGGGCAGGAACCGTTTTCCAGGTTCAATCCGAGGAAGAAAGCCGGCTTTTTCCCCGCGGGGCCGTACTGGTTTTAAAACATACTTCTCCCCGAATGTCCAAAATAGTCCCTTTGGCCAGCGCGGTGGTAACGGATATCGGAGCGGTCACAGGCCACATGGCCACGATCTGCCGGGAATTCCGGGTACCCACCATCGTGGATACCGCTTCGGCCACCCAGCTCTTAAAACCCGGAATGGAAGTGACCGTCGATGCCGAAGAAAATGTGATTTACCATGGGATTGCCAAAGAACTTTTGACCGCCCAACTGATCGAAAAGATCCCTTATGAAGAGACCTATGAATTTAAGCTGCTCAGAAGGTTGCTCAAAAAGGTCTCCACCCTGCATATGACGGATCCCCAATCCAACGAATTCGACCCGGCCCACTGTAAAACCTTCCATGACATCGTTCGGTTTGCCCATGAAATGGCGGTGCGAAAAATTGCCCAGGGCATTCACCCCAGCCAGTTGAGTTTTATTCACTCCCTGAACAAGCTGAAACTACCCATTCCCTTGGATTTGACGGTCCTCGACATTGGGGGAGGGATCAAACAGGGGATTTCCTCTAACGAAATAACCCTGGAAGAGGTCGCCTGTCAGCCCCTTTCGATCTTATTGGAGGCCCTGATCGCCCCGGGGGTTTGGCAGTCTCAGCCGATTGACCTGGATCTTAAAGGATTTATGTCGAGTTTCACGCGTCTCCCCTCCACTCAGGCCCTATCCGCAGACAGGCTTAATGTAAACCTGGCCATTGTTTCCAAGGAATACATCAACCTGAATCTGGGCCTGGGGTATCATTACAACCTGATTGACGGCAACATGTCCGACGATCGAAACAGCAATTATATCTATTTTCGATTCTATGGAGGGGTCACCGAATTCACCCGGCGAACCCGAAGAGTCAAGCTGCTGTCCCAGATATTAGAAAAAACGACTTTGCCGTGGAGAGCAAAGGAGAATTGATCACCGCCAGGATAAAGAAGGTCGAGCGGCCTTTGATGGAGGAAAATTTTCGGCTGATCGGGCGTTTAATAGGGTTTACCCGGCAATTGGATGTCTTATTGCGCAATGAAAAGGACATTGATTTTTTTACCGATAAATTTCTGAAGAACGAACAGGAGCAAAACACCTTATCGCCTTAAAGAAGGAGGTTTCTGATGAAAAATGATATCTCTGTTATGGTCCTTGACGATGAGCCTATTGTTGGTGAACGGTTGCAACCGGTTTTGGAAAAAGCAGGCTTCCAAGTGGAAGTGTTCACCGACAGCCAAAAGGCCTTAACCCGTCTGGGGGAAAAGAATTTTCAGGTTGTGGTTACCGACCTGAAAATGAGCGGTCCGAGCGGGTTGGATGTCCTGCGATTTCTCAAGGACCATCAAAAGGATACCGAAGCCATAGTCATTACAGGGTATGCCACCATTGAAAGGGCTCGAGAAGCCGAATTTTTAAACGCCAAATTTGTTACCAAACCATTTAAACTGGAAGAAATCGTCAAATTAGTGGAGAAGGCGGCCAAAAAATATAAATAAACTCAAACGGGTAAGCTCCTGGAACGGAGGCCTATGGAACCAGTATATAGTGTGATGATTTTGGATGATGAACCGATCGTTTGTGAACGATTGCGTTCCACCCTGGAAAAAGTAAATCTCGACATTGAGACTTTTACCAATCCCAATGAGGCGGTTCAACGATTTGGGACCAAAAAATTCCATGTCTTAATCACCGACCTCAAGATGAAGGAATTGGATGGAATCGAAATCTTAAAAATGGTTCAGAAAGTTTCCCCGGAGACCAAGGTCATTATTATCACCGGATTCGCCACCGTGGAAAAAGCCCGAGAGGCCCTGAAAATAGGGGCCTATGATTTTATCGCCAAGCCCTTTAAGCTTTCCCAACTCCGGGACTTGGTCATAAAAGCCCTCGGATTAACCGGGTAGGGAAGGATCACGAGAACCTATTCAAGGCATAAGGAGAAGAGATGGCTATTATAACTATTTCCAGAGGAACTATGAGTGGCGGGGAATCTTTAGCTGCCTGCCTTTCGGAAAGGCTTGGCATCCCGGCAGTCAGTCAGGAGATTTTGCAGGAGGCCTCCAGGCGTTTTGGGATATCCCAATCCCTTCTCCTGCAACAATTAGAAAAAACCAAAGGATTGATTCCCGGTCCTTCTCCGGAACGGGGCCTGTATTTGGCGGCCATTCAGTTGGCCCTGGCCGAAAAGGCACAAAAAGGATCTTTTGTTTATCATGGACATGCCGGGCATCTTTTATTGAAAAGGGTTCCCCAAGTCTTAAAAGTACGGGTGATTGCCCCGCTGGATCGGCGGGCCCGAAAATTGGCTGAGACCCAGAAAATATCCCTTGAAGAAGCGAAAAGAACCATTGAAAAAATGGATGAAGGCCGCATCAAGTGGACCCGGTTTTTATATAATGTTGATTGGCGGGACCCCTCTTTATATGACCTGGTGGTGAACTTGGACGCCATCACCATGGAAACCGTCTGCGAAATGATCGTTTGTGCCTTAAATCGACCGGACTTCCAGGAGTCCTCCGAATCTCGAGCGATTATTGAAGATTTTCTTTTGGCCAGCAGGGTCAAGGCCGAATTGGCCACCCATGACCGGACCAAAGGATTGGAATTGGAGGTCAGGGCCGAAGAAGGAGAGATTAAAATCACCGGAACATTTCAGACCGGAGGAATTTTTTCCAGTGGGAAACACCGAATCAAAAATGATCTGGTCGAAGTCGTCAGGCAGGTCCCAGGGGTTCAGAAAGTCCGGATCGGTGTCGAAGATGTTCCCGTTGTCTTAGAATAACCCATTAGCAAAAGAGGATCCTCCCATGAATAATCAATCGGAAAACGAAAAAGAACGTCTGCCCTTCGGGAAACAAATTTTCAAGTTGTTAGAGGAAGAAAAGGATGTTCTTGACGGGCTATTGAAGGTTGCTGACAAGGGCAGCCTGCTGGAGGAAGAGCGCACGCAATTAGCCCGTGAGCGGACTTCGCTTACCTCAAATTTAGTGGAAAATTCCACCAAGCGAACCGACTTGGCCGTGGAACGCACGGAATTAAATAAGCAACTGGTCAACAATTCCGATGTGCGCACCCAATTGGCGGAAAAACGGACCGATCTGTCCTTACAGATTATGGATTTGGATAAGCAACTGGTACGGCATGCCGAACAGCGGACCCAGTTAGCCGAAAAACGGAATAATCTGGCCGAAGAAACCACGGATTTGAACAGGCAGTTGGTGCGGAATGCCGAACAACGGACCCAATCAGCCGAAAAGCGAACCGAAATGTCCGATATTCGTACCAAGCTGATGCAGGAACAGACTAGACTATCGCTCAAAAGCACTGAGCTGGCAGAACATCGGACCGCTTTAGCTGATAGACGTACCGACCTGGCCGGCCGGCGGACTGATTTGGCTGATGCGCGAACAGCCCTTGCCGATCGGCGCACCCAATTAGCTGACCGACGAACGGAACTGGCCGCTGATCGGACCGGGTTGGCTGTCAGGCGTACCGACTTGGCTGATGAACGGACAACCCTGGCCGGCCGGCGGACCCAGTTGGCCGATAAGCGAACCGAATTGGCCGGCCTGAGAAATGAATATTCCTTGGAACGGACTGCCTTGGCCAAGAGCAGGAACTCTCTGGCCGGCATTCGTACCTACCTGTCTAATCACCGAACTAATCTGGCCAAGCAGCGAACACAACTGGCTTTCATCCGCACCGGTGCGGCTTTAATCGCCTTAGGCATCGCCTTGATCCGTTATTTCGGGTTGGGGCTGTGGACCATTATGGATGGCCTTCTTATCGTTGCCGGAATGATCACCATGGGTGTTTCGATCAAGGCTTATTTGTCCACCTACCGGGAGGAAAGAAACATCACACTTATCCTGAATCAAAAACTTCAAACCATTGAAGACTTTATTCCTTAACAAAGGCATTGGGGACCGTCTTTCCAACCGGATTGAAGCTCTTTGCACCCAAGGTGCAGGGAATCTTCCAGGTAAGGTAAATGTCTATTATTTGAAGTTCGCTCGCTCACCCGCGCAGCAAGCTGCTGGGAATGCGCTCGATGTCCCTGTTCAGGGAACCTGGATTTACGAAGCCTGGCAGTGGCCCTGGGGTTTGTGGGGGTAAGAATCCTTGCCCAGGCATAGGTTGCTAAAAATGGGCGTGTTTCTCTCTTGACCCTGGGCCACCGCGGCAAAGATTTTATCGGGTCTATCGGGTCTATTTATTTTCACCATTTTAAGTGAGGCTATCTATTCCACTGGGCAGTAAAAATAACCTCCTCTCTTAGCCTCATGAATTAAGCTTGACGGCTTCGTAAAAAGTCCACCTGCTGTGTTGCGCGGCATCCTTCGTCGTTGCAGCGTACATATAAGTACGCCTCACTCCTCAGGATTTGCGCGCCTTTGCATCTGGAGCTTTTTACTTTGCCGTCTCTTTGATGACTTTTTACGAGTGCATCAAGATTGGAGCTATTCCACTTTTTCAGAACAAAGTCAGCGTTTCTCGTTTAAGAGGAGAGGGGACGTAGACCAAGTTGACTTGCACCTTTCCAAGTACCTTTTCCTTGACAGCTTTCCTTGGGATGGTAACGTCCAAAGACCCTTCGGTAACTTCTTCAGGCTGAAGAGCCTTCCAAAACGAATTAACTGTCGCTATTTTCTCTCCAGAGCTAAAAGGAATGACCTTTCCGCCCTCATCCAGATATTCGATAGTAACCGCCTGGATGTCCAAAACATCTGTTGATTTATTGGTGATTTTGATGTGACCACTGAGCTTGGGGGTCTCAACGATCTCTTTAGAAGTACTGTCTACGTTCATGGTGGTCTTAAGGTCATCAATCTGCACAAGAAAGTCCGGTCCCTTAACCTCCACCTTAGGTGGAACTAAGTTCTTGGTGACCTCTTTTTGTTTGGGAGTTTCACTCTTCTGCTCCTTCGTACAACCTAAAAAACCAACAGCCAGACTTAACGTTAAGAAGATAAAAATTTTTGTGAAACGCATAACGGCCTCTCTTTCGATGTTAGTGGTTAATAGCAAAAGGAACCTATTAAATCAGAGTCTCTTCCATCCGCCTCGCGAGCCTTTGCATTTCGGGGTGGCCTGACAAACGAAGGGATAGCCCTTTTGGACAGCATCTTTCTAAACGGCCCCCTTTGTGCAATTTCTCCTGGAGGTTTTTCTGAGAGCAAAAATATTCCGGGAGGAAGACAGGCCGATAGGTTTGAAAAAAACCTATCGGCCTAAGGCAAATAGCCGCTTCTCGATGATGGTTACTTTTTCATCTTTTTCATAAAGATGGATTCTGCCTTATTGGCCATGGCTTCAGCCTTCTCGGCGGCCTTTTCGGCTTTACTACTAGCTATCTCTGCTTTTTGAGAGGCCAGTTCGGCCTTCTTGGCCGCTGCCTCGGCCAAAGCAGCTGCCGATTCCGCTCGGTTGGCCGCTCCCTCTATTCTGCTGTAGTCTACGGCCGGTTGGGGTGCCGGAGGAACAGGGGTTACCGTGACAGGCGCCGCTGTTGCTTCCTTCATACTGGAACACCCCATACCAAAGACGAACAAAAAAGAAAGTGAGGACAATAGGGCAATTAATTTAATCATTCTCACCGGATGGTTCATTTTCGATCACCTCCCTTCCAAGAATGGGATTTATTGTTTTTTCTTTCGAGAAAATTATTCGGTGAATTAAAGCCCCTAATTTATTAAAACAGATAGGCTTTTCTAAATAAGCGGTCACCCCTTTTTCGATGGATCGGCGATAAATTTCCTCACTTCCAAAGGCCGTGATCACCATGATGGATACCTGTGGCTGCAGTTTTTTGATCCCCGGAAGAATATCCAGGCCCGTCAAACCGGGCATCCGAATATCAGAAATGATCAGATCGAAAGGGCCTTGGGTAAGCTTTAGCAGGGCTTCGGAACCATTACCGGCTGAATCCACTTCATACCCGTCATCCCTTAAAAAATCGATCAACAAAGATCTCATCTCCGAATCATCTTCGATAATCATTATTCGTTTTTTGTAGATCCCTGTTATGACCATTCCGATATTCAGAGTTCCTTTTTAATTTATCTGAATTTCAAAAAGAATGCGTATTTTAAGAGCAACAATTGGGCCAATGGCCCATCAAAAAATATTATTTAATTTCCATCAGTTATAAGAATTATGTTAACTTGATAAGACAAAAGTTGGGGCAAAATGGGACTAATTGTGGCAAAATAGTACAAAAAATCAATTCATTTTATTATTCTTGATGAACTCGTAAAAAGTCCGCAAGCCCCCATTTTAGTCATTCCCGTGGAAACGGAAATCCAGTATTTTTTTTTAATTGGTTAAGCCTGGCCTGGATTCCCGCCTGCGCGAGAATGACGACTTTTTACGAGTCTATCATTCTTGATGGTTTCGTAAAAAGTCATCAAATTCCCATTTTCGTCGTTCCGGCGAAAGCCGGAATCCAAGAAATCCAAGTACTTCTGGTCCCCGGCTTTCGCCGGGGTGACGGGTTGGGAGACTTTTTACGAGTCTATCATTCTTGAAGCTTTCGATAAAGGGTCTTGCGATCAAGACCCAAAAGCTCGGATGCTTTGGATTTATTTCCTCCGACTTCGATCATGACCCTTTTGATATATTCTTTTTCAAGTTGATTTAAAGTGTTTTTTTTATGGAGCCCTTCTTCTATAAAGTTCCCTTCTCCCGATTCCGAAAGCATCGCCGGCGGTAAATCCTTCGGAAGGATTATCTCTTGTTGACTTAAGGTGATCGCCCTTTGAATGATATTTTCCAATTCCCTTACATTCCCGGGCCATGAATAGTTTAACAAAATTTTTAGGACCTCTTCCGAAACCCCGGAAATCTGCTTCTTCGATTCTTTTCCGAATCTATTAATAAAATGCTGGACGAGAAGAGGGATGTCTTCTTTTCGTTCAAGAAGGGAGGGCAAATCGATGTCGATGACCTTTAATCGATAGTACAGATCTTCCCGAAATAGTCCCTGTTGAATCAAATCTTTAATTTTTCGATTTGACGCCGAGATCAGCCTGGCGTCAATCGAATAAGAATGGGTATCCCCCAGAGGCCGAACCTCTCTCTCTTCAATCACCCGGAGCAATTTTACCTGGAGCCTGGGAGGCATTTCGGTAATTTCATCTAAAAAAATCGTTCCCCCTGCGGCTTCAAATAACAACCCTTTCTTGTCTATTTTAGCATCGGTAAAAGCCCCTTTTTTATAACCAAACAATTCGCTCTCTAGAAGGGTTTCCGGAATGGCGGCACAATTGACGGCGATGAAGGGGCCGTCTTTTCGGCTACTATTATAATGGATCGCCTTGGCCACCAACTCCTTACCCGTTCCGCTTTTTCCGGTGATCAGGACATTACCGGAGCTATCACGGATTCGTTCGATGAGATCATAGATATTTTGCATCAACGGGCTTTTACCAATGAGATGGTGGAAGTGATATTTGGATTCCACCTCCTTTTTAAGCCGGACCACTTCTTTCTTTAATTGGCGATTTTCCAGGGCCTTCTTGACCGTGAGAATAATCTCATCGATTCGAAAGGGTTTGGTGATGTAGTCATAGGCGCCCATCTTTATCGCTTGGATGGCCGATTCAATGGTCCCGAAGGCAGTAATGATAATCACCGGGGTTAGGGAAGCTAATTTATTGGCCTCTTTAAGGAGATCAAGACCCTTCAACCCTTTCATTCTCAAGTCGGTAATAATGACATCGAACTCCTCTTTTTTAAGAATCTTGACGGCCTCTAAACTTTCCCCAAGGGCCAGTACGGAGAAACCCTCTCCCCTGAGGACATCGGAAAGCAAACTGCACATCTCAAGGTCATCATCGACTACTAAAATTTTGTTGTTCCTATCCATCACCCTTTATCTCCTCGTGCCGAATAGGAAGATAGACTTTAAAGACAGACCCTTTCCCGACCAAGCTCTCAACCTCGATCCATCCTTCATGATCCCGAAGAATACCCAGGGTAACCATCAATCCCAGCCCGGTTCCCGTCTTCTTGGTAGTAAAAAAAGGATTAAAAATATTCTGGATGACTTCTTTTTCCATTCCGATACCTGAATCCTTCAGGCTGATTTCCAAATAGGGCCTCTGAATATCTTCAAGCCCTTCTTTTATGATCCATTTTGGAATAGCAGAAAGGCGTATTAACCCGCCTTCAGGCATCGACTGGATGGCGTTTAAAAGAAGATTTAAAAAGGCCTGTTGCAGTTGATCCTGATCTCCCTTCACGGCCGGGAGGTTGTCTTCCACCTCTTTCTCTACCGTAATCCCTTGCTTTTTGATCTGGTGATCGAGGAGTTCGATGGTGGTCTCTAAAAGGGAACCGATATTTAAATCCATCTGCTCCGGTTTCTTTTTTCTGACAAAACCAAGAAGTTGTTGGATGATCAGGGTGATTCTCTCGGTTTGGGAAAGGATAATGTCCAAATTTTTATGGAGCTCGTCCCGATCTTCCAATTTTCTTTTGACCAATTCCGTCCTGCCAAAAATAATGTTGAGAGGAGTTCCGACCTCGTGGGCCAGACCTGAGGCCAATTGGCCTATGGTAGCCAATTTCTCAGACTGTTTGAGACTCCTTTCTAATTCTAATTTCTCTTCAGCCTCTCGAATGATGCGATCACGGGCGTTTTTTAAATCGACCGACATTTGATTGAAAGCCTGGGCTAATTCGGAAAGTTCATCGCTTTTATTAACATTAATCCGGTGATCGAGATTTCCTTCTGCCAACTTTTTAACTCCGTCAATCAACTTGGAGATGGGAAGGGTAACCCATTTTCTGGTGCCCAAAAGGACCAATGTCACTGTTCCGCCAATGAGCACAAAGATCGTGATGAAAATACTCCATTTCGCTTTCTGAATTTCATCCTCCATAAAAGAAGTGCGCTGAAGGATCGAAACACCGCCAATGTTCATACCGCTTCGGTTTTTAAGAGGAAAAGCATATGAAAAGATAGGCATGTTTTTATAAACCCCAAACACTTCTTGCGGGCGATCCTCCCGAATCGATTTTGCGATCAAAGCAAAATAAGGGTTAATGTCCTCCTGTAAAGAATGGGAACGGAAGATGGCCTTATCTTTTTGGAAGTAGACAATGACCCCTAAGGTCCTTTCATAATTACTAACAGCATCGATCAGACCTTGGATATGGGCCATTTCATCCGGTTGAAAAATCTTTTCAAGCGAAACTTCGAGAGTTCGACCAGTGCTCCTCGTCTCGGCTTTCATTTTTCTAATAAGGATGTCTCGACGGGATAAAATATCAAAATAGCCATAGCCTGAAAGCACAACGATGATGATAAGAGAAAGAAAGATCGTCAATTTGGTGCCGATTTTCAAAACAGACCCTCCACATCGAAATTTGGCCTTATTTCATCAGCCGTTTTTCCGTTCTCTCTGAACTCGCCCGATGGGCTTTTCCTTATATACCATAAACACCAATTTGTTTCATGGGAGATCAATCAGGGGTAGTATCCTCAGGTCACTACCCAATCGGGTTACTTAAGCGTCATCTAAAAGCTTCTCTTGCCGCCTTTCCCCAACGCCTTACCCCTGATCACTTCTTTTAACTGGTTAATTTAATTTAAATTATTTAATTATGGAGGGAGAATCACCTGCCAGAGCAGGACCAAGGATACTCCAAACCAACCTAAGGGTACAACTTTCATCATTTCGATCTCCTCGGTCTAAACTTCGCAAGGAAGAGATTCTCAGGCAGGAGGTTCTTTTTACATTATGTAAAAAAATCTGGCAGTTTTTTTTCTTCCCCCTTGTTTAAAAGAGCCTTTATCCCCCCATTTTCGATCTCTTTTCCTCTTCTTGTGTTGATTACCTTCCTATATTTTATTTTGGCATAATAGTTGCCTTAATTTTCAAAGATATCCACATTTCAAAAAAAAGAGGCCCCAAAGGGAGAGATCCGAGGAATCCATCTCGAATAATGATGATAACGTTTAACCAATGCTGGAAAGAGGTATGGCTGAAAAGATACTGATCGTCGACGATGAAGTCGACAACGAAATAAAAAAGGGAGGCATAAGTTATGAGCGTAGGTAGGCAAGTCTTTGAGTTTTTGAAGGCCGGGGCCATGGCCCATGCCCAGTGGGACTTCGAGGTCTCCATGAGTATTCTGAAGAACAGGAAGAAACTTTTGATTCTCCTCTGTATGCTGTTCCCTATTTTGGCCGTGGCGATCTGCGAGGGGGCTAGTTTCTTGGGCGGCAAGGAAGCTTACGCACCAGCCCATTATACGACCACCATTTTTCTCGTTTCCATTGCCATCGGGCTTTGTGCCGGACTGATCACCGGGTGCATCGGGGCCGGAGGAGGGTTTATTATCACCCCGGCTTTAATGGCTGCCGGAATAAAGGGGATCCTGGCGGTCGGTACCGACCTCTTTCATATCTTCGCCAAGGCGATTATGGGTACGGCGGTCCACAAGAAATTGGGGAATGTCTCCGCAAAACTGGCCGTTGCCTTTCTGGTCGGCTCCGGGATAGGGACCTTTATCGGCGGATATATCAACAAGGCCCTTTATAATATCGATCCACTCTTAAGCGATACCTTTATCAGTGTCATTTATGCCATCCTCCTGGGTTTTCTCGGTTTTTACGCCCTTTTTGATTTTATAAAATCGTCAAGGGCCGATTCGGGCGTCTCTTCCGGTGGAGGTCATGATGCCCATGGAGGACCGTCCGGGGTTACCGGTGTGGCCGTAAGAGTGCAGAACCTGAACATCCCCCCCATGATCGGTTTTGATGAAGACTTGGGAGGTCGAAGGATCTCAGGGGTCATCGTGGCCCTGGGAGGGGTCATCGTCGGATTGCTGGCCGCCTTGATGGGCGTCGGAGGAGGGTTTGTTACCTTCCCCATGTTCGTCTATATCTTCGGCGTTTCCTCCATGACTACCGTCGGAACCGATATCCTGCAAATCATCTTTACCGCCGGACTGGCGGCCGTGGCCCAGTACGCCATATACGGTTACGTCTTTTATTCCTTGGCCATGGGCATGTTGATCGGCTCCCTGATCGGTATTCAAGTCGGCGCCCTGACCACCAAGGTGGTCAAGGGGATCCACATTCGAGGGTTTTATGCCATAGCCATCCTGGCCGGCTTTATTAACCGGGCGGCCACCTTGCCCAAGAAGTTGACCGAAATGGAAATTATCAATATCCCCAAATCGGTCAGCGGCGCTATCGATTTTATCGGAGCCATTATTTTCTGGGTGGTGGTCGGTTTTTTCGGTCTCTGGGTCATGAGTAAATTTTTTGGAAATCTTAAGGCATTAAGGGAGGGATAAGGCCATGGCGATCAGAAATAAAGGACCTTTTATCATGGGACTGTTTTTGGCCCTTTCCTTTGTTGGGGTCTTGGTCTTGATTTTTTCTCCCATTTACGGGGGAGGAAGGAACGGCTTGGATTACTCGGATGACTTGTTTAACAAGTTGGCCAAAGGCTCTTCCTATTTCATCCCCAAATTGATGGAGGATAATAAAAAATTTGAAGGGAAACCCTTTTCGGTAACCTTTAAGGTTGAAAAATCCAAGGAAGCCGAACAAATCAGCAAATTATTTACGGCCGCCGGATGTAAGGTTGAAGCCCGGGACACCCAGTTAAAGATTGAAGGGGACTTGGGAAAAACCGTGGACCTGATCTTGAAGGATTCCGATTATATTTTCAAAAACCAAGGTCAAGAGGTGATGAGCGCCTATGGGTTTGATGAAAAGGAAGTTATGAAAAGCTGGTGGACCGCCTTGGCCAGGATGGATAAATTTTTTAAAAAAAATCTGAAGATTGAGGAAGCCGATCATATTGCCGAGATCAATAAAAAAGGGATCGAACCGGCTTTTAATTTTTATAAGATTGAATCCCAACGGGTGGTTGATCGGACGGGCATCATGATTTTTTTACTGGCCTTTTATGTTTTTTACACCCTGTGGTGGGGCTATGCCATTTTTTACATCTTTGAAGGGGTCGGGTTGACTATGAAAAAGGCCAAAATAAAGAAAGAGGTATAAAAAAACAAGGTGTAAGGTTTAAGGTACAAGGCGTATGGTGAGAGGGATGAGATTTTTGTTTTTTAACCCTGGACCTTGGACCTTGCACCTTACGCCGTTATCTTAAGGAGGGATCGATGAAAATTTTAGTGGCCATTGATGGTTCCAAGGATGCCGCAGAAGGGGTCAGGATGGGTTTGGACATGGCCAAGGCCCAGGGGGCCGAGGTAACCCTTCTGGCGGTAATCCCCATATATCCGGATATTGACTTAGAAATTACAGCCAGGGCGCGAGATTCCTTGGAGAGAAAATTAGGGTCACAAGCCGAACAGTCGTTGAGTAAGGCCAAGGAATCGTTTCAGGCCAAAGGGATTTCCCCCAAGGCCGTGATCATCAATGCCGGGGCCATTGCCGACGAAATCGTCAAGATAGCCGAAGATGAAAAAATGGATTTGATCGTCATCGGCAGCCGAGGGTTGGGGGCCACCGGTCGTTTCAGCCTGGGGGGCACGGCCATGAAGATCATTACCCAGGCGCCCTGTTCGGTCCTGGTGGCCAAGGCGACATAAAACAAGATCCAAGGAATAAGGGTTGAGGCGCAAGGTGTAAGGTTTAGGAGGTGAGAGGTGTGCTTTTTTTTGCCTTAAACCGTATACCTTGCACCTTAAACCTATTTTTGGGGATCGAACTCGTAATTCTCACGAAGGAAGGCCTCAATATGCCAGGAAGCAACGGCCTCATCGTTCATGACCATGTCCCGCTGACGGGAACAGCCCATCAATCGGCCGATGAGGTCTAAATTTTTTATTGTGGAGACCCGGTCCTGGCGCAAGAACCGGCCGTTGACCAAATCTTTTTGGACGACTACCTCGAAGTTCAATTTCTCCAAAACTGCCCCGATAAAACGGGCCCTTCGGGCACGGCGCACATCATCGGCCGCCCCGCCTTTAAACATAAAGCGAATATGATTATTCCCCGGGTTGTCACCGACATAGGCGTCCACCGCCGAGTAGTGGTATCCCAAGCGGGAATTGTAGTTCATATAAGACCCGGTCAACAGGGCGTAGGTTTTATCCCAGAAGTCTTCTTCCGGTCGGCTGGTGCTTTGGGCCATAATCACCATCAACCCTTTCAAGTTGACGCCGATGGGGCCGGACCAGGTTATGCCCGGATAATACATGCCTTTGAACATGGCCAACAGAGGTTCGGAAAGGATCTCTTCCTTTCGAATCAGTTTCTTTTCGGCACCGGAAAACAACCCCCCACCCAGATCGATGACATGAAGATTAATTGGCAAGCCGGTTTGGATCTTTGCCGCCCTGGACCAACTCGGATCGTATCGATCCAGGAGGTCAAACATTTCTTCAATGGCCAGTTCATGGGCATAGCTGAGGAGGTCCTCAAGTCGATGAAATTCCTTGACCGGGAAGGGCTCGGGATTGGGCCAAGCCCCGATGAGGAACGTCGGGGAAATAAGGTCACCCGGATTCTTCGAAGGGTTTTTCGGTATCCAGTCTTGGATTTCCTGAAATTTATTAATTAGAACCAGGGAACATGGGTTGGAGATCCTGTTCAACGACTCGAGAATCGAACTAATCGCTATGGAAAGATCTTGAGACTGATCCGGGTGAACCCCCTGGATTATTTCCAAGGCCTTTTCTCGGGCATTGAGAAGGGTTTGGTAATGGCCGTATAGGGTCCGAAAATTTTCAAGTAAGGAAACCGTTGATTGGGATTCCAGCCTTAAGATTTTTTTAAACCAGGTTTTCATAAAATGTTCGTGCATGATTTTTATTAAAACCGTTTTCCTTGAAGCTTGATGAAAATTTATTTTTACTTTATTATTCTGTTATCTTCAACATAAAAAGGGGAATTATCGTGGAAGCCTTGGAAACTCTGATCAAACTGGCCATTGATGCCGCACCGCAAAACCCCGGCCTTCAGATACAACCCCTGTATGTGGTATTGAACCTGGCCCTTCCAATTCTGCTCGGAATTATCCTGGCCTGGCTTACCAAGCTTGTTGAAAAAGGATTGACCCGTTTACTGGGGGAAAGACGCTGACTATGGGCGCTCCTCAAACCCTTTTTCCGATCGCCGTCTATTGGGCCCATATGCAGGGACTCGAAATCCACCCGAGTCTTCCGGCTCTGGTCATATTCGGTTTCCTCGTCGGCGGTGTAACCGGTTTTTTCGGTGTCGGTGGGCGGCTATTGATGTCTCCCTTGTTAAACGTTTTGTTTAATGTGCCCTACAATGTCGCCGTAGGAAGCGACCTCTGCCAAATGATGGGCGTCTCGGCAGTGAACAGCCTTCGATTTAAAAGAATGAACAGTATCGACTATAAATTGGGCGGTTGGATGCTGACCGGAACCATTATCGGCGTGGAGGGCGGAGTGCGGGTTCTGGAATTCCTTAAACACCTCGGATCCTCCAGTTTCCTGGGAATGTCCGTTCACTATCTACCCCTGGTTATGACCTTGACTTACAGCGCCCTCCTGCTCTGGATTGGAATGATCGTCTATCGGGAGGCCAAAGCCGCTCAACAAGAGGGGATGGTTGATGGAATTATGGCGCCCTACCAACCGGCCATGACCGCCAGGCTCCAACATATTCATCTGCCACCCATGATTTCACTCTCCATATCCGGCATCGAGGCCATTTCTCTATGGGTGATCTTGGGGGTAGGAACGGCCACCGGCCTGCTGATCGGGTTCCTGGGGGCGGGAGGCGGATTTATTCGAATGCCGGCCTTAATCTATGTAATCGGTTGTCCCATGGTGGTGGCTATCGGGACCGATCTTTTTGAAAGTATTTTTTCTTTGGGCTATGGGACGTTGAGCCATTCCTTTAAAGGTAACATCGATCTTATCCTGGTGATCGTTCTTTTAATAACCGGCAGCTTGGGACATCAAATAGGCGCCGTCTTAGCCAAAAGGGCCGCCAATCCCAAGGTGAGGCAAATCTTTGCCCTTATTGCTTTCACCGTGGTCATCCTTTTGGGCATAAAATTGATAAGCGAATCGATAAGATAAAATAGACTTCCCTATGTTTGACGGCTTCGTAAAAAGTCCATCTGCTGTGTTGCGCCGCATCCTTCGTCATTGCGGCGTACTTCTATGTACGCCTCATTCCTCAGGATTTGCGCGCCTTGCATCTGGAGCTTTTTACTGTGCCGTCCCATTTGATAACTTTTTACGAGTTCATCATGTTTGATTTGAAGCGCTTTTTTAAAAAACGTTTAGAGGGAAAGATCCGGGATGCCCAAAGGGAGCGGGACGAAATCCGTCTGGCCTTTACCCATCGGTATCTGAATTTCAAAACCCTCCTCGGTCTGAACGATAAGGTTTTAGAAATCATCAATGAAATGGAACAGGCCTTGGAAGACGGAGAGGGTTTTGGAATGGCCTTTGTCCGGGCCCATTGCACCGCCCTTTCGGTCAACCTGTTTAAAATCATCCAAAGTCTGAACGAGATTACGGCCGATCGAAATGAAGACCTCTTTAAAGCCTTTGATGGCATTTGGGCCAAGATCGATCAGGAGTTGAAAAAGAAAAAAGCCCCGGCCAAGGGGGAATGGGTGCTTCCGCTTAAGGCCGTAGATGTTCATCTGGCCGGCCTCGCGGGGAATAAAATGGCCAACTTGGGGGAGGTCAAGAATCGGGTTGGTCTGCCGGTTCCGGAGGGGTTTATCATTACCGCCGCGGCTTATGAATATTTCATGGGAAACACCCAGTTGCAGGATGAAATCAACCGTCGAATACAATTTCTCGACCCCAGGAATATGGCCCAGCTCCACGAGACGAGTTCTGAAATCCAGAAATTAATCACCAAGGCCATCTTACCCGTCGAATTGGAAGAGGCCATCTTATCGGCCTATCAGGCATTACTCAAAAAGGGGGGGGAGGGGCCCCATGTCTCAATGCGCAGCAGCGCCCTGGGCGAAGACGCCCAGGAGGCCTCCTTTGCCGGCCAATATAGGTCCATCCTCAATGTCAGCCCGGAATACTTGATCCTGTCGTATAAAGAAATCGTGGCCAGCAAATATTCGGTCCCGGCCATGACCTACCGGTTCAACAGGGGATTCCTGGACGAAGAGATCGTCATGTGCGTCGGGTGTATGGCAATGATTGAGGCGGAAGCGGCGGGGGTCATGTACTCCACCGATCCTGGGGGTATCGGTCGTCAGGAAATAGTCATCAATGCTGTTTTGGGCTTGGGTAAATCCGTGGTTGACGGGAGTCTGATCCCCGATCTTTTCGTGGTTGACAAAGTTAATCCAAACCGGCTTCTCAAAAGAGAGATCCAAAATAAAACGAAAAAAATCGTCTGTCATCCGGAAGAAGGGGTCCGTCTGGAATTGATGGTGGAATCCGAGAGTCAGGCCCCGGCCATTACCGATGAACAGGCCCGCCAGTTGGCCGAAATGGCCCTCCACCTGGAAGACCATTTCGGTTGTCCCCAAGATATCGAATGGGCCGTTGAACCCGATGGATCGATTCAGATACTTCAAAGCCGACCCTTATTGGTCCTTAGACCGGAATCGAGACCTGATGAGCCTTTATCCGGACCCCGGTTAGAACAGCCGATCCTTTTAGAAGGAGGGATAACGGCCAGTCCGGGTGTAGCCTGCGGTCCGGCCTTTCCGATAGAATCCACTGTCGATATGTTGCAATTTCCTCCCGGCGCCGTGCTGGTAGCCAGGTACCCCTTGCCGCAATGGGCGGCCCTTTTAAATAATGCCGTGGCCGTGGTCACCGACCAAGGGGCCCTGACCGGGCACCTGGCGGCCGTAGCCCGGGAATTCAAAATACCGGCCCTCATGGGTATGCAGACGGTCTTCCAAAACATTCACCGAGGAGATTTGATAACGGTTGACGCCAATGATCGCAAAATTTACGCCGGGTGTGCAGAACCCCTTCTGGCTCAACCCTCTAAAAAATCAAGCCCCATGAAAGGCAGTCCGGTTTATCGATCCTTGGAAAACATCCTGACCTTTGTTGCCCCCCTGAATCTGACCGATCCCGAAGGAGGTAATTTTAGACCCGAGGGCTGTCGGACCTTGCACGATATCATTCGTTTTGCTCATGAAATGTCCCTGAGGGAGCTTTTTGATAATAAAAAAGAAGTCACATTTGCTGAAAAATATGCTAAAAAATTAATTTCCTCAATCCCGATGCAATGGTGGATCATTGATTTGGAAGGAGGGACCAGCGAAAGCGGCCAAGGACCAACCCTTCAACTGCAGGACATCCGCTCGGTTCCTTTGCTTGCCTTATGGGAAGGACTGGCGGCCGTTCCCTGGAAAGGGCCGCCCGCTGTGGATGCTCGGGGTTTTCTTTCTATCCTGGCCGAATCCACTATGGATCCTTCACTGGATTACGGATCGGCTTCCGAAATGGCTGCCAAAAATTATGCCATCATCTCTGAAAATTTTTGTCACTTGAACACGCGACTGGGGTTTCATTTTTCTACGGTGGAGGCCTATCTGGGAGAGGTAGCGGCAGAGAATTATGTTTGGTTTTACTTTAAAGGAGGGGGCGCCGATCGGGGTAGGAAGGAACAAAGAGGTCTTCTTATCCGGCTCATCTTGGAAAAGTTTCATTTCTGGGTCCAAACGAAAGGGGATTTGCTCTCGGCCCGGCTGGAACGACAGGAGAAAGGAACCCTGAAAGAACGGCTGAAGGTGCTGGGCTATTTAATTCTTCATACCCGGCAGATGGACATGATCCTATCGGATTCGGAGAAGGTCAGCAGGCATAAAGAAGAAATGCTCAAAGAGATCGCCACCTTTGTCGATATCCCAAATCAAGCTTAAAGCTGAAAACTCAAAAAAAGGTCCTTGATTTTATCCTTCAGTCTTTAACTTTGAACTATGAACGGGGAGGTTATATGTCAGAGATCCGCTTGTTATTAGTCGATGATGAGGAAGATTTTCGGACTACTTTGGCCAACCGGATGAGAAAAAGGCATTTTACGGTCTGGGATGTGGAAGATGGCTATAAGGCGGTCGAAACGACCAGGGAAAAGCCGGTTGACGTGGCGGTTATCGATGTCAAAATGCCCGGTATGGACGGCCTGGAGACCCTGAGGCAGATCAAAAAAATCAATCCCTTGATCGAAGTCATTATGCTGACCGGCCACGCCTCGGTGGAATCCGGAATCGAAGGTATGCGGTTAGGAGCCTTTGATTACCTGATGAAGCCCTGTGACATCAGTGAATTGATCCTAAAAATTGAAGACGCCTATCAACGAAAATTGGTTCAAGAAAAATCTTAAAAAATGCAGGTTCTTTACACCGTGTAAAAAAACCTGGCAGTTTTGCCTATTCCTCCTTCGGTTAAAGGCCCTTTCTTACCCTATTTCCAATCTTTTTTCATACCCTTATCTCGACTGTTTCCTATATTTTATTTTGGCATAATAGTTGCCTTAATATATCAGAAAACAGGTTGTCTTCCCCCTATATATTGACTTGGTTAAGCAAGTATGATCCGTATTCCTCGAAAAGAGGTTTGAAGTGAAAAAGTTTGAGACACCTAAGGGGGAAAGACCCAAGGAAGAACATTATTACAGACTCTACCTTAAATTCATCTTTTTGACCCTGATCAGTTCGCTGGTCCCCTTGCTTTTAGTAGGATGGGGCATTTATATTTACTATTCCAATTTTTCCAGAGATCGAATGCAGGTTTACTTTCAGGGACAGGTTGAATCCCACAGAAAAATAATCGAGTTGTTTTTATCGGAAATGACTCACGATCTCCAGCTTGTCGGCCAGACCCATTCACTTGAATATCTGCAGAAGGAATCAAATCTCAGGCAGGTCTTCAGTGTCATCAACCGGCAAGGCCAATACTTCACCGATTTGGGAGTGATCGGTGAGCAGGGCAGGCATTTGGCCTATATCGGCCCTTATGATTTGATGGACAAGGACTATTCCCAAACCTTCTGGTTTAAGGAACTGATGAAAAAGGGTATCTTTGTCAGCGATATATTTTTGGGTTTTAGAAACGACCCTCATTTCATCATCGCTTTATTGGGTTTCGAGGGAGAACGCCGATGGATCTTACGGGCCAGTGTCAATACCGAATACCTTCGTTCCCTGGTTGAGAATGTTAAAATCGGACATACCGGCGAGGCTTATCTTTTGAATCAAACAGGGATTTTTCAGACCAGTCCTCGTTCCAGTGGAAGGATCATGGGAAAATCTTCCCTACCGGTCGGGCAGTTTAAGGGAGACAGCGGAGTTCGCATCATGGTTAGGGACGAAAGTCAGTCCGGATGGCTCTCCCGCCGTCAGATCGTGGCCTATGCCTGGCTCAAGGAACCTCACTGGCTGTTGATCGTCAAACAAGACTATTCCGAGGCTTTCAGTGATGTTAATCACGCCAACCAGGCCACCTTGATCTTTCTCCATTTGAGCCTTTTAGGTATTATCATCATTACGGCCATCATTACCAGAACCATGATTAAAACTATCAGAAAACGGGACCAAGAGTCCGATCAATTGAACAAACAATTGATGCAGGCCGGCAAGCTGGCCTCTTTGGGCGAACTATCCGCCGGAGTAGCCCACGAGATCAATAATCCTTTAGCCATCATTCTAACGGAGGATCAGGTCATCCGCGATTCCCTCGAAGAAGTTCCCGGTCTGGATGAAGAGTTCAAAAAACAACTGCTGGCATCTCTGTCCCAGATAGATACCCAAGTACAACGGTGTAATCTCATAACCCATAATCTGTTGCGTTTCTCCCGTCGAACCACTTCAGTGATTGGTATGGTCAATGTCAATGCCTTTTTAAAGGAGGTGACCCAACTGATGGAGGGGAGGGCCAAGGGAATGGGTGTCCAGTTTGTTACGGACCTGGAGAAGGGTTTAGATCCCATCTTTTCCGATCCCTCCCAACTGCAACAGGTGTTTTTAAATCTAATCACCAATGCCATCGATGCCCATGAAGGGAAACCTCGGGGAACCATCCATATCAGCACTCGGGCCGACCTTCAAAGGCAGGGAGTGGAAATCGTTGTCGCCGATACCGGATCAGGTATTCCGGCGGAAAACCTGGAAAGAATATTTGATCCCTTTTTTACCACCAAGCCCGTAGGGAAAGGGACCGGGTTAGGGCTTTCCATTTCTTATAGCATTATTAAAAAACTGGGGGGAGACATTTCGGTACAAAGTGAGCTTGAGAAAGGGACCCGATTCACCCTTTTCCTTCCTTTTAAACTGCTTACCGATTCTCAAAGAAAGGCGGAGGAGATCCTCGACCAAACCTCCTTTCAGGATCCCGGGAAGGACCCGAAAAAATGAAAAGCGCCAAGATTTTGTTAGTCGATGATGAGGTGGCCTTCGCCAATAATATTGCCAAGCTCATATCGAAAAGGGGCTTTGAGGTTAAGACGGTCTATAATGGTGAAAGCGCCATCCAGGCCTTGGATGAAATCGATTTCGATGTTGTTGTCCTGGACTTAAAAATGCCGGGGTTGGACGGTCTGTCCACTTTGAAGCAGATCAAGATCAAAAGGCCTCAAGCGGAAGTGATTATACTTACCGGCCACGGCTCGATGGAATCGGGAATCGACGGGATTCAATTGGGGGCCTTTGATTTCATCATGAAACCGGTCCGCTTCGATGATCTCCATGAAAAGATCAGAGAGGCTTATCAAAGGAAATTGGTTCAGGATGAGCAGGAAGAGAAGGACCGGTTAGCCGATGCCTTCATGCGAGAACTGGATTGAAAATGTCTGATGCCATACAAGTCCTTCTGATCGATGACGAAAAAATTTTTGTTGAATCCTTAACCAAGGTCCTGAAGAAAAGGGGTATGGAGGTGCGGGCGGCCTATGATGGACCGACCGCCCTTGAAGCCCATTCGGCCCAGGAAGCGGATGTCATCGTCCTGGATCTGCGGATGCCCGGCATGGACGGCCTGGCTGTCTTAAAGGAGATTCGAGCCCGGGACCCTCTAACCCCGGTGATCCTCTTGACCGGCTTTATTGATATCGATCGGGTTACCCAGGTCTTGAATGAAGGAGTAACCGAAGTTCTGCTTAAGCCCTGTCCGATGGATACCTTAATCTCGGCCATCGAGAATGCCTGCGAATTAAAAACGATAACCAAAGAAGTCATCGACAAGCAAGGTGATAAGTGACACCTTCGATGTTGATGCCTTGGTCACTTTCTATCCAGTGCCTTGTCCAAAACCATAATCCCCTCGTAGAAACGCTTCCTTGAATTGTTCGACCGAATCATCACTGATCATGGCGGCATCCATTTGCCGGAAAAATTGAAAGAGACTGCCGATCATCTTCAGATGGCCCACCATCTCTTCCCGAGGGGCCTTGCCCAAACGGGCATTGACGACATCGTGGATCAATCCTACATGGAAACCATGTTCTTTAAGGATCTCGGCAATGGCTCTGGCCCTTCTGGTCCGTCGGGTAAGATCGGCTGCGCCCCCTCGAAAGGTAAGGCTGATATAATTTTTGTTGGGCGTAAGACTGCAATAGGTATCCACCACGCTGAAGTGATATCCGACTCTGGCCGTATAATTAAGATAATTGTCGGAAATCATGGCATAACAGGGATCCTGAAAGGAGCGTTCCCCTTCCGGGTTGGTTACGGCATGGCGCATCATTATCGAAAAGAACCCTTGAAAGTCAATGGATTTAGGACCAAAGCGGGGGATCTTTTCATGCAACATCCCGTCAAGAAGGGCTGTCAGAGGGATGGATTGGATCTGAGAGCGTTTAACCTTTCCTTTCTTAGGGGTCCCCTTAAGCCCGCCCCCGAGGTCGATTAGGTAGAGGTCAATGGGCAGGAAGATATCCAAAGAGTAACCGGAGGCCCGGAGGTCCCCCACCCTCTCTCCTAACAGAAACATCTCTTCGTAGGATTTCTCATGAATAAAACGGGCCAGATCATGGAGGGTCCGGCACTGATCGGCCCTGAATGAACTGGACTGGGGATCGGTCAGGTTTAAGGGCTGAATGAACTGGACGGCCCTTTTGAGAATCTGGAGTTCCGGAGGAGAGGGTTTATGTGCCTCCGATTCTTCGGGCTGGATAAAGGGAGACATTTTCCAGGCCGGCAGAGGGACTTCGCCCTGGTAAACCAGGCCGTTGGTCGCATCGACGGTGACGATCGTATCGGGTGCGATCTTCTGAGTAGCCAGCTTGGTATTAAGCAGAGCAGGCACCCTAAATTCACGCGCTAAGGAGGCCATATGTCCTGTGGTGCTTCCAAAGTCGGTTACAATGGCCTGAGCTTTGTTCATAAGGCGGATAAATCGAGGGGAAGAACGTCGGGCAATCAATACCCCTCCAACAGGAAAGGAATTAAGATCATCGTTTTCGGTCATATGGATGGCCGGTCCAGTGCCGGCTCCAGGGCAGGCCGTCTCGCCCTCGCTTAAGAGCAGGGGATAGCCGGGTAATGGCTGACTGTCCTGAGCCTTGTGCCCCAGCAGGCGTAAAGGCCGGGACTGGAGGAGAATTAATTTCCGGTTACGATCCATGGCCCACTCGATATCCTGGGGACTTCCGAAATGGTCCTCTAATAAAAGTGCCCATCGGCCGAGTTGAATGGCCTCTTCATCGGTCAGGCAGGGCTCCCCGGCCTCATCGGGGCTGACCGGTTCTTCTGTAATCCTCTTTTCGGAAGAAAGGAACAGGCGGGCTTTTTGTTGTGAGAGGGTCCGTCTGATACGGTCTTTATTAAGGTCTCTGGAGATAGAGATCACTTCCGGGGAGGTTCGGCCCTCGACCAGAGGAACACCTAATCCGCGTACGGCCTGGATCAGGATTTGACCGGAATCCGGCTGATTCGGATCCTTGGAAAAGGTCACACCACTGACCAGGGCATCCACCAGGCATAAAAAGCCGACCGCCATTTCAGCCGACTGGCCGGGAATTCCATGCAAAAGGCGATACTGGATGGCCTCAGGCGAATAGAGACTGGCCACCACCCGGAGATAGGCCTCGACCATTTTCTCCGGTCCGATGTTCAACAAAGACAGGAATTGGCCGGCAAAGGAGAAATCACTATCTTCACCCAAGGCACTGGATCGAATGGCCAGGGGAACTTCCCTCCCAATTCCGGCCGTCAGTCGATCATAGGCCCCCTGGATAGCCCCCGTCAGGGAGGAAGGGATTTCAACTTTGAGGATCTGGTCCTGGATGACCTGACTGGCCCTTTCGATATCTTCCATGGAAAGGAGTTCCAAGTCCTTATCCTGAATCCAGGATCGTAGACCTCCTTTTTCTAAGAGAAGCCGGTAGCCTTCGGTGGTAACGACAAATCCTTCCGGTGTGGGCAGATCCAGGGCGTTTCTGATCTCCCCCAGATTGGCCATCTTCCCTCCGGCCAGATCGGCTTGGCTTCTATTAACGGTCGGTAAATCCTTCACCCAGGTCAAGGGGGCCGCTTTATTTGAATCCTCAACGACTTTGGTTAAGGCAAAAACAACCTCTTCCAAAGCTTCCCGCAAAACCAGATATCGGCCGTTAGAAATCACGATCAAGGCCTCCACCATGGTGTGGATGTCGGCAATGGCTCGCAAGACCCTTCGTTTGATATGGGTGAGATCAACAAATTCTTTGTTCAGAAGCTTGTGCTCCAGTTCGGCCATGGTCTCCAAAAAACTGTTATTGGCTGACAGGAGCTTGCGGAATTCGGCATGGTTCAGCTTTAATCGGGCCACCTGGGCTTCCTGGTCGATCGCCTCGCTCCGGTGACGGAGGCCGATCACTTCCAGAAAAAGGAGAAGACCCTGCCAGGGCCGATGAATCATCTGATTCAGCCAAGGAAGTTTTTGATCGGCGGGAATGTTTGGGGAAGTATCCGGCATTTTTTTATAATAACGGAAAGGGTTGGAGGATTCAAGAATCCAGAAAATGGTCTAAGGTGCAGGGTACCCGGTCCAAGGTGTAATTTAATTTATCTTTTTCCCTTTAACCTTCAACCGTATACCCACCGGTCTTGTCCCCTGAGGCAGCCGAATCAATCAGACTAACCAATTTCAAGATGGGAAAAGGTTTAAAGAGATAGGCAAAGGCGCCGCCCTTTAAACCATTTTCCTCATCTGTAACGGAAAGGTGTCCGGTAAGCAGAATTACTCTGGTATCTAAGGCCAACCTTTGGATCTCGGTCAGTACCTGGATTCCATCCATGCCCGGCATTTTGACGTCCAAGACAATAACATCAAAGGGCGTATTAGCGATGTGCGTCATGGCTTCCAGCCCATCGGCGGCCGTTTTAACCTCAAACCCCCGGCGGCTGAGTACCTTGGCCAGGCTGGAGGTGAAATCCACCTCATCATCAACCAGAAGAACCCTATTCCCTTTCACCCGGACCCCTTCCTGACCTGGAGAAATTGGATTAGATCGCGGGCGCTTCGTTTTCTTAAGGCATAGATCGGTATCGGCTCTCGAGGAGATCCGCTCTCCTGGGCAATAACTTCTATCCAACGGGTGGGCAACAGCAGGCCGTGCAAAATCCCGGCCGCTCCCAAACCGATCAGAAACGGCCCGGTGAAGGAGAGCCATGGGGAAAAGAGGAGAGCAAAACCCCCCATGGCCGCCCCCACACCGGCCTCCCCCCATCTTATCTGGCGTCGAAGGCGTAGAGAGCGGATTTTATTTAACGGAATTTCCTCGATGACCGTCTTATCCTCCTGATCGCCCGTAGGCGGACGGTTAGGCATCAAGATGGATTTGATCTGGAACAGGCGACGATCGGTGGCAAATAGGCTGACGGCCTCCTCTTCCGACTCCCTTAAAACGGAACCGGTCAATCGGAAATGGGCCCGCACCGCATGATGCTCTCGCGCTATGGATTCTCCCTTGGCCATCCTGCTTTTGAGGAGCCCACGATAAAGATCCAGGGTACGCTCAACCAGCTCCCGCTGAAAGACCTTTTCCGTCAGGTCTCCCCGGTCACGCTTGGGGTAGAGCTGCCCGATCCTGGACCTCAAGGCCTCTATTTCAGTCGTCATACGGATAGCTTCCCGGTGAGGTCTTGGCCGCATGAAGACCGGGCATCAAGGTGATCACCAGGGCCACAAAGAGGACAAAGACCACGACGAAGGCATCCCAGGGGTCCCATTCAACAATGGTCGAGCGATAAATGTTAAAGAGCAAGTACCCGTAAAGGATCAAATTAACGATAATCTGAACTAATTTCATTGATGCACCTCCCCTACAGGACGCCACGGAGCCAGACTTCATACACCACGGCCGCCGCGCCCAAAGAAATAGCCAGGAGCAGTATCCAGTAACCCAGCATCGAATCAATAAACCATCTCATCTTTATTCCTCCCTCGGTAAAACCGATTTTATTTGGCCACCACTAATGGAGGTATCCAGGCCGGCACTGATTTCCCATGTTGATAGCGTACTGAAAAATATACCAACGAAATGATAAAAAGACACAGAAAGATCATTTGTCCCATGGTGACGACCACGGCCAGAAAGGAAAGGATCTCATGTTTTCCCCCGGACAGCAGGTAAAAGAGGTTCAGGAAGGCCCCTACCGTGGCCAGGATCAACGAATAACTGAGGATATAACGGATAGCCGGTCCCCGCACATAGGAGGTGGCGATGCTCCCGAACTGGGCCCCGAACATGGCCCCAACAATCATGAAGAGGACGGCGATGATATCCACGTTACCCATCATGGAGTGCCTTAAGGCCCCATAGCCGCCGGAAAACGCTATTTCCAAAAGGTCGGTCCCCACGGCAATGTGCGTTGAGGCCCCGACGATATAGACCAGGGCCGGGACCCGGACAAAACCGCCCCCCACACCCAGGAACCCGGCCATGATCCCGGTGACCAGTCCGACAACCACAATTACCCACATGGAGACCACGATTTTGGCTGTCCGGCAACGGACAATGGGGAAAAGAGGGATTTTTTGAAAAAACCCGGGACCCCGGCTGACCGTCATCTCGCGGCCCACATGTTGTCCGTCCTTGGCCATCTGCTCCATTTTTCTATGGGACTGACGGGTCTCGAGTTGGGTATAGATAAAGAGCCCGAGCATGATGACGACCGAGGCGGTCAATAGAATAACGCCGGAAAGGCCCAACTTTTTGGTGTAAGTCAACAGCCGTACCCCTTGTTCCACGCCCAGCATGGTCCCGCCAACCATGGCCAGACCCAGGACCCAATCGATATTTCCCAGTTGCCTGTGCCTGATGGTGGCCACCACCCCTTTGCCGGCGATATGGGTCATATCAATTCCCGAGGCCATGTAGCCGGGAAAACCAAAAACGATGAGGGCCGGGGTGACCATGTAACCCCCGCCGACGCCGATGAATCCCCCGACGATCCCTACCGTGAACCCGGTCAGGACCAACAAGAATATGGGGGCCTGTATACCTGCGATTAGAAAATCAAACATAGTTTTCTCCTTCTTTAATGGGCGCTTTCGAAATGGTTGATCTTTTCAAGTTTTAATCCACACATATCGGTGAATCCTTCGGCCGTAAGCCCCAGACTGAATCCTAAGAAGAGTATCAGGGCCACATTCCAGACGGCCGCCCAGGGATTGGTTTTAATTCCTTTGTGCTTAAAGGAATCCTTATACTTAAAGCCCTTGGCCTCCCGAATTTTCACCGGCATGGTCACCTTGATGAATTTATCTTCCACTGAGGCCCGTTCCTTCTTTTTCAGTTGCTCAGTGGTAATGACTCCATTGGCATTGCCAGGAAGCCGGTCCCCCTTTTTTACCGGAACGGCCTGGAGACCTTCAATCTTTTCAAAAACTCCAATCGCCAGCAAGGCCGGTTTTTCCTTGGTTGCATTTTTCAAGGTATCGGCATTAATTGCATAGCCATCCGTACCTGCTTTGTAATAGTACCAGGAGACTAACTGTCCTGTATTATAGGTGTGAAAGGCGTAATAGAATAAACCCGCCGCCACGGCCATCCAGAACAAAAATTTGATTGCCCCCCTTGTCTTCGATCCCTTTGCCATATGAATTTCCTCCTTACTTTACTTTTTGCCGGCTTTTCTTATTTAAAAGTTTGCTTTCTCAAACTTGGCACTGTAAGGCTGATATTACACCTCCTCTCTTTTTATTTCGGATTTAAAAAATTGCAAGGTCTGTACCAAGGCAAAGACTTGTGCGAAATTCCACTAAGAGGATAATTTTAGATAACTATTTTCGAAAAAGGAGTTTCCTCAAGGTAAATCAACAAGGCCTTTCTCCTCCATAAGATTAAAATGCTTTACACCCTGTAAAAAATGCTGGCGGTTTTCTTTAAGCCGGTCTGATGCTTTAGAAAAACCACGCTGGTTTTTCTTAAGACAATCAGGTTTCTTTACACCTTGCAAAAAAAATACTGACAGTTTTTCTCGGTTTGATCCTCGGTTTGATAAAGGGAGGCCTTCTTCCAGGAGACCAGGTTTTATCAAAAAACCGATTTAACCTGGTTGGTACGGGTTCAAGGTCACCAAAATGTAAAAAAAATAGCTGGTTACGTGGACTCGGGGAAAAATTAGCGATTGACCATCTGGCTGGAAATGGATTCGGTAGAAAGGGAGATGCTCACAGAAGTCAAGAAGGATTCTTGGCATAAATCTTGAACAATAATAATGGCAACTCAAAAAAGAAGGGGTAGTTTGTGGGTTTTAGGTTCAAGAGATAGGAGAATAATGAAAAAATTTGTTGTGTTTTCTAAAGAATTATTCTAAAAAACTTTATAAATTTTCCCGAAATAGGGTAACTCAAAAAAGGAAGGGGGTGGTTTGCGGGTTTTAGTATCCAAAGAGAGAAACGAGAGATTTGAGTTTGTATAATTTGTTTAATAAGGGAAAAGAGAGAGTATTCAATAGCCTGAAAAGGAGAAAAGAGAGAATGAAAAAATTAACCATTTTTATTGTGATGATTGGTGTGGTCATCGTTTTGGCCATGCCGGCCTTGGCCTTCACCATCGAAGGTGCCAAAGGGGAAAAGATGTATATCGGTGGCACCTTCATGACTGATTTCGGTTTATGGAACCGGAGCAGTGAACTTATTGCCGGAAAGCCAGGTAATACGAGTCTGAGTAGTAGAACTGAATTTATTGACAATGTCCCTAATAATTCGACTTTACATGGCACAGTGGAAGTCGGCCCCACGGGCATGCTCTGGGAATTCGGGATGGGAGAGAATCAAAATCTCAAAAACGTGCAAACTTCCTATGTTGAAACCCGGTTACTTTACGGCTGGTACAATTTTGGAAACTGCCAGATCCAGGCCCGGTAAAAACCACGGTCAGATCTACTCCGTCGTTCCCTGGCAGGTTCTGGGGCAATGGGAAGGCCATAGGTACGGGTACGGTTGGGGCTCCGTTTATGACCAACGGAACGCCCAGGTCCGGTTCACCCAGAACATAAGCAAGGAGGTGAAGTGGCAGATTTCTTTTGTGGATCCGAACCAATATGCTGACGCCGCGGCTTCCCCGGCGAATAAAAATTCTTATGCCGTCCTGCCCCAGATCGATGCCAAAGTCGTGCTGAATTTCGGGATAGTTGCTTTATACCCGGCCTTTGGCTATCAAAATGTCAAATGGGATAACGTCGTAAGCGGTTATGATGACAACGTGACCAGTTGGTACGGGGTCTTACCGATCGTTGTCAAGGTCGGAGGCTTTACCGGGACCATCCAGGGCGGCTATGGCCAGAATGTTCTTGCCATCCTCTCCTCTGATCAAAGTAGCTACGACGCTTATTTCCGGGCTGCCAATGGGCAAATCAAAAACACCAACGTCATGAATGGCTTTATTGATTTGGCCTATACCTTCGGCCCGGCTACCCCTCATATCTATTTCGGCTATGATAATGCCAAAAACAGCGACGAGTGGAAGGTCGGCGATGACAACAACACCCGGATGATGTACGGTGCCACTATCAACTACATGATTACCTCAAACTTTTTTGTGATTCCAGAATTTACCTATTATGATTATGGGAAGCAACCGGGCGTTGCCTCCAGGCCGGATATTGGTAAGGAATGGATCGGCGGCCTTCAATTCCGGTTTGTCTTCTAATTCAACCTGAACCGGTTTACCTAAAACCCTGGAGAGGAGACCCTCCAGGGTTTTGTAAATGTTTAGGATCAGGATCCCTCGCTCTTTACCGAGGTCTCCAGTTTGATCCGATACCTTTCAATCTTGGACTGGAGGGTGGGTCTTGAAAGTCCGAGTATCTTAGCGGCCCGGCTTCGATTGCCTTCGGTCATATCCAGGGCCTCGCTGATGAGGGCCTCGGAAACTTGATTGATTAAATGATCAAACTTATTTTCATTGCTCTCCCTTAACAAGGCCTTTCGGGCCCATTGCCGAATCGATCCATTGACCTGTTCCTCCTCCCGGACCATCGGCTCCCCGATAACCTGCGAAATGTCCTCCGGACGTAGAGGATAGCCACGGCTGAAAATCAGGGCCTTTTGAATGGTATTGGACAACTCACGGACATTGCCCGGCCAGTGATAACTTTTCAACAACCCTTTGGATTCCTCGGTCATTCCCGGGTTATCGACATCCATCTCCCGGGCGAATCGGTCCAAAAAGTAGTCGGTCAGTCGGGGAATATCCTGGAGGCGCTCACGCAAAGGAGGGAGCCAGATGGTGACCACCTTGAGACGGTAATAAAGGTCTTCCCGGAATTTTCCCTCGGTCAGGCCGGTCTCCAGATCCCGGTTGGTGGCGGCGATTATCCTCACATCCACGGGAATGGGCTCCCGCCCCCCAAGGCGTTCAATACTTTTTTCTTGAAGCAGACGTAATATCTTGGCCTGGATGCTGAAGGGCATATCGCCTATTTCATCGAGAAAGATGGTCCCTCCATGAGCCTGTTCGATCCTGCCCATCCGCCGGCTGACCGCTCCGGTAAAGGCCCCTTTCTCATAACCGAACAATTCGCTTTCCAGAAGGGTCTCCGGGATGGCCACGCAGTTGATGACCAGAAAGGGTTTATCAAACCGCAGGCTGTGTTGATAAACAGCCCGGGCTACCAATTCCTTTCCGGTGCCGGATTCGCCGCGAATTAAGACAGTAGCCTCGGTAGGGGCTACCCGGCCGATAGCCTTATAAATCTCCTGCATCGGCTTGCTTTGCCCGATGATCACTTCATGGGAGGCCGCTTTCGGAAGAATATCGATATCCACCTGGGAACGCATAAATCGACCGGCCTCCAGGGCCTGGCTGATCAGCTTTAAGATCTCTGGAATATCAAAGGGCTTGAGCACATAATCAAAGGCCCCCAACTTGGTAGCCTCAATGGCCGTCTCGGTAGTCCCAAAGGCGGTCATAACGATCACCGGGAGCTTGGATTCGATCTCCCGCAAGGCCAGGAAGGTCTCCAGACCGCTCATCCCGGGTAGACGCACATCCAACAAGACCAGGTCCGGGAGGACCGACCGCAGTACCGATAAACCGGTTTCGCCGCTGGAGGCGGTTAAAACTTCATGGCCCTCTTCGGTCAATAATTTCTCGAAGCTCTGTCTTATTTGATAATCATCATCAATAATCAGAATGACACCCATAGATCCTTTTACCTTAACCCATTACTATCAACTCACCATTTAGAGATCGAAAAGCTTTTCCTTCACTCCGAACACTGAACTCCTAACTTTCTGTATACGGAAGGGTGATCGTAAACGTAGTCCCCTTTCCCTCTTTAGACTTAAGGGTCAGGGTTCCACCATGTTTTTCGACGATCCGCGAGGCGATGCTCAACCCCAGGCCTGTCCCCTCTTCTTTGGTGCTGAAAAAGGGTTGAAAAATTTTTTCTTGAATCGCCTCCGGTATCCCCGGACCGTTATCGCTTATGGATATGACCACAAAAGGCCCAGTGGGCCCCTTTTCCTCCTCTTTTTCGAGAATCCGGATTTCTCCTCCGTCAACCATCATTTCGCAGGCATTGACCAGGAGGTTGACCAAAACTTCCTTTAATTGATCAGGGTCGGCCCATATCTCATCCAGTGGTTTTTCCCGGATGAGATCAACCTTAACCCCGCAAGATTCCAGCCGAGGCCCGAGAAGCCGGAGGGACATATCGACCACCTCGGATGGACTGATTTTTTGCTTGGTCAGCTTGGGGGGCCGGGAAAATTCCAGAAAACTCCGGACAGTGGATTCGATGTGGCCGATCTCCTCTGAAATCACTCCCAGGTCTTCCTTCAGGTGGGGGGTGACTCCACGGCCCGTCCCATGGAAAAAAGGCGGATCTTCACCGAGGTTAAAGGATTTCGGATGCTATGGGCCACCCCGGCGGCCAACTTTCCGGTCATGGCCCATTTTTCCGACTGGACCAGATGCTCCTGGCTGCGGGCCAGTTTATCCTGCGTCTGGTCCACATCCTCGATCAAGCTGTGTACCTGTTTGCTGAGAGCCCTTACTTCGTCTGGCATGGGAGTTTGATGGTCTATCGGACCGGTCTCCATGGTCAGTCGGCGAATAGGGCCCAGGACCTGCCTGAATAGGATATAAGCCAGAAGGGCACCGGTCATGATCACGATCTGGATGGCGATCAAAGCCGCGGCATTCATATAGCGTGTTTGCAACTGGCCTTCTTTTTGGACCTTAAGGATATTGTTTCTATGTATTTCTTTGTATTCTTCGCAGAGATCGTGGATGGCTAAGAACTGATTGCGGATCTCACGAAGACGCCTTAGCCCTGAGACCATCTCCCCCGTTTTATATTGCTGCAGGAGTTCCTTGCGGGCGTCTTTGTTTTTGAGGTATTCCGATTCGATCTTCCCTAGAATCTTCCAGTCTCCTTCGGTTCGGACGTATTCCCTCGCTTTTTTAATTGCCTCTTCGAAACTTTTTTGATAGTGCTCCAACTGGTTCAGCCAGTCAGGGTCTCTGTCTTGAAAGTAATAGGAGGTAAGCCCTTTCTGCATGGCCAGGGAGGTTTCCAGGTCCTCAACCACATCCAGGGAGATGACGTCCCGATCGATGACCGAGGCGAGCAGGGAACTGATGGCCTCAGCATACCAAATCGTAGCCACCCCGCCTCCGATCGTCGTTAAAACCAGGGCAACCAAGATGACGATGATTCTGGCCCTCAGGCTGATATGTTTTGGGTTGAATTTTTCTACCATTATGACTTCCTTAATGTTCTTCTCAAGCCATAATCATCGGCGGCCCGAATTGGCATAGAGAGACTTTTTATGAGTTAATCAGGATTGATGGATTCGTAAAAAGTCGTCATTCCCGCACAGGCGGGAATCCAGACTAGGCGTAACCAATTAAAAACACTGGATTCCCGTTTCCACGGGAATGACTAAAATGGGGGCTTACGGACTTTTTACGAGTTCATCAGGATTAGTTATAGGACTATATAACATAAAAAGGGGTGGGGGGTCTTTATTTTTTACGAAGGAAAGAAATGAAGGCCCATATCACATATCATTAGAAAAACAAGTTCTTATTCAAATGAACAAAATGCATGGTCAGGAGGTCCGGCAGGATAGCCGGACCTCGGGGGGAGAAGAGTAGAAGGTTAGAATTTATGAAAGGGGACCACCCGGTCCAAAACCGGCACCAGGACCAAAACCAGGTCCGTTGCAAGGACCTTGACGTCCCATTCTATATCCGCCCATTCCCATTGGGCCGCCAAAACCCATACCAGAGCCGAAAGTGCCGACCTGGGCGGCTTGCTCAGGGGTCAGGATCCTTCGGTCTTCAAGACGAAAATCCGTAGCCTTGGCCTGGAGCTTGTCCCGGAGTTCATTTATTTCCTTTTCCTTGGCCAGGATCTTACCCTTATCCGGACTCGGGGCCATCCACAGGGTCCGAAGTTCTAATCGCTTGGTCTGCATTTCATTACGCAAAGAAACGGTCTCCTTCCATTGCCGTTCATTCAGTTCCGTTAATTTCGTTTTCTGTTCCGGAGTCAGGTTTAAATTGTTATACCCAACGGGACAATTGGCGTTTCTCCCAAAACCGTATCCCGGACCGGCGGCCACAGCCACGCCGGCCATAGCTAACAGGGCCAATCCAACCATCCAAATTTTTTTCTTGCCTAACATCATTTGTTCCTCCTTTTAGGTAATTTGATTTCTCGGGTATTTCATTATTCAAGACTCATGCCAAAGCCTTTATCTTTAACAACTGATTGTATTTACTGACTATTATCTATTGTTTCCATTTCTTAAATTATACCCGGTTCGACATTATTGTCGATATGGACCAAATTTTCTTTTAATCAAACTTACTTGGGAACTGGAAAAATGAAGCGTATTTAATTAGTTATCTATGGGGCGGAATTTTGGCCTGGATTCGACAAACCTACTCAAATTGTCGAATTCCTAATCGATGGCCAATTGAACAGGGGCAGCGAACGCATTCCGATCAGGCCAAAGGTCTGACTTAAAAATTAGCGAACGAACTTCAAATAATAGACATTTACCTTGCCTGGAAGATTCCCTGCATTTTGGTGCAGGGGGCTTCAAATAAAGCTTATTAAACTGGGACCACCCTGTTTCAATGTCGATGGGCAAGCCAAACTACCTTGACAGTCTGTCCCCTTCTCAATATACTCCCAAATAAAAAAATAGGAGTTGGAGAATAATTGGAATGAGGCCGGAAGGGGACAACCTATGATTCAGGACGGGAAAATGCCCAAACAGGTTCGTGCCCCCATCCTTTATTACCACCGCGTGGCCGAGGGGATTTCTCCCAGACAGGGGGTTTCTCCCTCTGTCTTTAAGGCCCAGGTAGGATACTTGCGGAGGAAAAGGTATCAGAGCATCGGATTCGAGGGCTTGGTCGATCGTTTACAAACAGGGACCCTTTTACCCTCTCGGCCGGTTATCTTCACTTTTGATGACGGCTACCTGGATACTTATACCTCAGCCTATCCCGTTCTAAAGGAAGCCGGTTTCTCGGCCACGATTTTCATGGTCTCTGGATTCATCGGGTCTTTTACCGAATGGGAAGGCAGCCGGGAAAACAAGGCCCCACTCATGTCCCGGGAAAACATATTGACCCTCTCGGCCGATGGGTTCGATTTCGGAGCCCATACCCGCACCCATAAAAAATTGGTCTCCGTCAGCAAGGAGGAAGCCCTTTACGAAATTGAGACGGGGAAAAGGGATTTAGAAGAACTACTCCAGAAGCCGATTCATTCCTTCGCCTATCCCTATGGCGATTTTAATGATCAAATCATCGCCCTGGTCAAAAACTCGGGATTCAAGGCGGCCCGAACAGTCCACACCGGTAACACCCATCAAGAAAAGGACCTTTTGCGCCTTTCCTGCGTCAAGATCAATGGGTTGACCCCGGCTTGGAAATTCAAGTATTACCTCACCGGGTTTTATCATTGGGACCTCCTTTGGCAGGAATGGAAGAAAGCCAGAAGGCCCCATGGAAAATAAATTCAAAATCCTTTATGTCTTTGCCGCCTTACCGGTCGGAGGGGCGGAGCAGGTCCTGGTCACCGAACTGGAGGGGTTGGATAAAAATCTCTTCGCCCCGATGGTTTGCGTCATCTCGGAGAAGGGACCTGTTGGAGAGTTGATCGAAGGGATGGGCCTTCCGGTGGTTCCCCTTCTGCGCATGAAAAAAAACCAATTTGATTATAATATCATCTGGGAGCTGAAAAACTTGATGTTGCGGGAAAGGCCCTCCATAGTTCATACCCACCTTTATGACGGCGGGAAATATGGACGAATTGCCGCTCGAATGGCCAAAGTTCCCGGTATCGTACATACAGCCCACAACGTCTACGTAAAAAGAAGGACTAAATATCATCTGATTAATCGGATCCTCTCCTCTTTTACCGATCGAATCATCGCCGTCTCGAAAGCCGTAAAGGAAAGCCTGGTTCGATATGATCGAATTAACCGGGAAAAGATCCAAGTCATCTATAATGGGATCGATCTTTCAAAATTTGGCGGTCCTTTAACCAAAAATGAAGTCCGGGTCGAATTAGGGATCAAGCCGGATGAATATGTCATCGGGGTGATTGCCCGTCTGGAGGAACAAAAAGGACACCGGTATCTTCTGGAAGCCCTGTCCCATATACCCGAACACCTTGCCTCGCTTAAAATATTAATTGTTGGAGATGGCCAACTGCGGTCCGCTCTGGAAGCGGAGACAAAAAAGAGGGCGCTGTCTTCAAATGTTTTTTTCCTGGGTACTCGGAAACCGATCACTCCAATTCTTAAGGCCCTTGATCTTTTCCTCCTACCTTCTTTGTGGGAAGGCTTCAGCATGGCCATCCTGGAGGCCATGGCCGCTGGTATTCCGGTCATCGCCACCATGGTGGGAGGTGCCGGGGAGGTCATTACCTCAGGTAAGGATGGGCGGCTGATCCCTCCCGGAGATGCTCAAAGCCTGGCGGAAGCCATCAAGGATGCCTTGCTGCACAAAGATAAATATCTGGAGATGGCCAGGATTGGCCGGGAGCGGGTAGGCCAAAATTTTTCCCAAGATAAGCACATGGAGGCCCTGCAGACCCTCTATCTGCAGATTCTAACTGAAAAGGGCGTCAGGCCGGGGATATGACCATGAAGAAAGTGGCCATGATCGGTCCGGAACTCTATCCGATTCCTCCTATCCGGGGAGGAGCGACCGAGCTATTCATTGAGAAGGTCTCTCAGGCCATGACCCGATATAGGCCTATAATCTTCTCTCCTGCCGACCCGGACCTTCCGGACCGGGAAACCCGGAATGACGTCCCCTATTTTCGATTCAAGGTGAGTCCGATCAAAAAAATCCTCTATGGTTGGTTTAAGATTTATCTTGACGATTATGAACAAAAGATTGCCCAGACTCTCCTGAAACTTGATCCCGATATCATCCACATTCACAACCGGCCTCTCCTGGTCCCTTTTTTCAAAGAACGGTTCCCCGGGAAAAAAGTGATTTTCCATATGCATAATGTCTATAATTACCTGGGTCGTTTTGAAAAACCCCATGGAGAATTTGAAGTCAGGGCCGATATTACCCTGGCCTGCAGCCGTTTTTTATTGGAAAAGGAAAAAGACCGCCTGGTCCGCGGCTCCCGGCAGCAAGCCGTTGTTTATAATGGCGTAGACACTGAGACCTTTCTTCCCCCATGGCAGAAGGGGTCTGAAGCGCCGGCCCTCCGGCGCCGATACGGACTGGAAGAGAAAAAAGTGGTTCTCTATACGGGCAAAATCAGGGAGTCGAAAGGAGTTATGGTTCTTTTGTCGGCCATGAAGAAGGTTTTTTCTCAGGAGCCCAAGGCCCACCTGGTTTTGGCAGGGGGGACCGGATTTGGTTATAAGAGGGCGAATAAAAGAACGGAGTTCTACCATCGGCTTCAAAAGAAAATCGATCCCTTCCGGAATCGGGTTTTACAGATCGGGTTTACCCCGCCCCAGGATATGTTTCGCATCTATCTGCTGGGAGATGTTTTTGTTGCCCCTTCCCAGTTGGAAGAGGCCTTGGGTATGGTCTTTTTAGAGGCTTCTTCCTGCGGTCTTCCTTTAATCGGCACTTCCCAGGGGGGTATCCCCGAGGTCGTTATGGATCAAAAAACCGGCCTCCTTTTGAAAGAAAAGGACAACGTAGAGGAGTTATCGACCAAGATCCTTTTTCTTCTTCAAAACCCCGAGCAGGCTCGGGTCTTTGGAGAGAATGGACGGCGGTTTATGGTGGAGAATTTTTCATGGCCCCGGATTGCCGGAAGGGTGGAGGAATTATATGATACCCTTTTTTTCTAAAAGGCATAAACATGGGAACCCGCTTTTTTGAAAAAGGCGTCCATATCATCATGAAGAGCCGGCTTCGGAAAAGAACACTGCGCCCTTTTGACATTTCGACCATGGCTGAAATTAACCGGATCCTTCTGATGACGACTACGGCCATCGGAGATACCCTGTTTTCTACCCCGGCCATCAGGGCGGTCAAAGAGACCTACCCGGATAAAAAAGTCCACGTCCTTTGTCATGCCCGGAATCGATCACTCTTAACGGGGAACCCTTATATAAACCGCCTCCTGTTTTACCGAGGGAAATGGAAAGGCATCATTAAACTGATTCGAGAACTCCGGGAAGGGCATTATGATCTGGTGGTTATTTTGCACAGCAACGACCCGGAGGCAATACCTTTGGCCTGGGCCACCCAGGCCCCTTATATTATCGGGTCGGGCACCAGCCGGTTTGCCGATTTTTTGTCTGATAAAATACTTTGTACCGATGAAAATCGCCATGCCATTGAGAGAAGGCTGGATTATGTTCGAATCATCGGAGCGGATACGGTCAATAAGAAGATGGATTTGTTTCTCCCTGAGCAATCGGAAAAAAATGCGGCTCGGATCCTTAGGGAAAAATGGAAAGACGGGTCACGGCCCATAATCGGCCTGCATCCTACCGGCTCGGGATCTTACAAATGGTGGCCGAAGGAATACTTTGCCACCTTGGCACAGGCATTAATAAAACGACACCAAGCCCGGTTGGTCATCTTTTCCTCTCGCCAGGAGGCGGCCGTTTCCAAGTCCATTGCTGAAAATCTCGGAGAGGATGTCTTGCTGGCCGAAGGCCGATATGACCTTTTGGATGTTGCCGCCCTGATGCAAAAATGTCGACTCTTTGTGGCCAACGACAGCGGACTCTTGCATATGGCTCTGGCATTGGAGATACCGACTCTGGCACTGATCGGAGCCGATAACCCCTTGCGGATCGGTCCTTATCAGGTTTCCAACAGCGCCTGTCTCTACAAGAAAGAAGAGGTCTGCCAGGAAATCCGGTGTCTTAATCAGGGCTGTCATGATAATCGTTGTCTTAAGGCCATTTCTCCCGAAGAGGTGTTGGCCGTCATCGAGGGTCGGTTTATGGAATTTTTAACATTCTCATAAATCCAAGGATTTTATGTTTATTCTATTTTGAGACCATTATAATAAAGAAAATCTTTGAACCTAACGCGTTAATGAATTTTTCTCTTCGAAGTAAAGATGTTCGTGTTTTGCCCTGGTCTTCGGAACGAGGGATCCCTTTGGCTCAGGGGGGGTTAAGAATTTCTCTGAACCTTTTCCTTTTTTCCCTCCCCTTGGCCTATATAACCGCGGTCCGGGAGATCACCCTTGGCCTGGGGGTCTTTTTCTGGATCCTTCTTATGGGTTTAAACAAACGGATCCTTTGGCCCAGGACGTCCATCGACTGGCCTTTGATTTTCTGGCTGGTCTGTGTCTTCGCTTCTCTTCTTTGGGCGGTCAATCCGGCGTACAGTTTTAAAAAAATTCTGGGGGAAGTGCTAAAGGGAGTGGTAGTCTTCTATCTCCTGGCCTATGCCACCCGGGAATCGGACCATAGGAAACAGTTATTATTTTTCCTGACCATAGGTAATCTGGTCATGGTCCTTTACGCCCTCTGGGATTTTTGGCAGGTTGGGGGATCCTTTGGCGACTACTCGGTTATCCGGGCCAGAAGTCTGCATCAAGGGTACCCTGAGTTTGGGACCTATTTAATCACCGTCCTGCCCTTCTTCCTGGTTTCTTTTTTCTCCCCCCTGATGAAATCCTTTCGCTGGTTTTTAGGGTCTTTGCTTGGGCTGAATTTATTTTGTATTTATATCACCTTTGGCCGGGCCATGTGGCTGGCTGCCGCCGTGGAGTTGCTGCTGGTGGGCTGGATGGTTAACAAGAAGAAAATCGTCCTGATTTTCGTGGTGGGTCTGCTATTCTTTGCCCTTATTATTCCCAAAACAGTCTGGTTTCACGGAGAGCGGATCAACCCCTCCGAAGGAATCAGGGCACAAGAAATCGGCGGTACGGGCGGCGATCTGATCGAAATTTGGAAACTGGCCTTTCGTTTCTTCTCTAAAAGACCTTTTCAGGGGATCGGTTACGGCCGCAACAGTTTTTCCGAGGCCTTTCCCCGTTTCCGGGCCAGCCATCAACCACTTCTCTGGCATGCCCACAATACCTTTTTAAATATCGCTTTTCAAACGGGGATTCAAGGTCTGATGGCCTTCCTTTGGCTGATCGGGGTCATTTTGGTAAACACCAATCGACGAGGGAAAACCGGGCCCGGTTCATGGTCCGGATTGCTCAACCTGGCGGTCTGGGCCATGGTGATCGGCTTTTTTATCCGAAATTGCTTCGATGATTTGTATGTCGATGACAGTTTATTATTGTTCTGGTTTCTGGTTGGGGCTGCCTTAACTCCCTTTAAGGAGGAGTAACGAAATATTTTTCAACTTACCCGGGGGTTCTTCGACTTCTCCCGGTTGACGTTAGCCTTTCTTTTCTTGAATAACCCGTTCATACAATCCGATTAAGGCATCGAGATGCCGTTCCCAGGTATGTCGAGCTAACATTTCTTGATGGAACCGATAGACTTCCTCCCGTTCCAGTTTACAGGCTTGTAAGATAGACCCGGCCAGGGTCTCCTGGTCAACCGGTTCTTTAATGATAAATCCGTTTTTACCGGGGATAATATCCTCTGAAGCCCCGTTCATTTCAGTAGTGACAACGGGAAGACTGTAGGCCATGGCTTCCAGGCAGGCATTGCTGAAGGGCTCATAGATACTGGGGAGAACAAAGACATCGGCCTCCTGATAATAGGGGGCAACTTCTTTGACCGGTCCGATAAAGGAGACCCTTTCCGAGACCCCCAGTTGTTTTGCCAGCCGGCCGGCCTTTTCCCGGTTCCCCTGTCCCACGACCATAAGACGCACATCGGCTTGTTTCAAAACCTGGGGAAGGGCCTTTATGACAAAATATAGGCCCTTACGTTGAAAACCGGAGCCTACGAAAAGGATGATTTTTTCTTGGTTATCCCTCACCCCCACCCTCTCACGCAATTGGAGAGGGTGATTGAAGGAGACGGCGTTGTAAATGACTTGGATTTTTTTTTCAGGAACCCGGTAATGGGATAAGATTTCCTTTTTCCCTCTCTGGGAATTGGCAATAAAATATCGGGTGTTACTCTTTTCAAAAAGTTTCCGTTCCATGGCCAGGGTAAGCCAGTGGAAAGGATTTACAGCAACCTCTATGGTCTTATAAAAAGGCTCGTACTTTTTCCGCTGAAGAAGCCATTCCCTATGGCAACCTTCACCGGCTCGATAGACATCCTGGCACCGGGTTTTTTCGAAACTCTGGACCACATCAAATGATTCTTTGGGCATAAGCCGCTGGACTCCGTAATTAAAAGACCACAGTTTCAGGAGCCCCATGCCGGACATCATGGGAACTGGATGATGGGTTACCCCGACCGATTCCGGCCAAGAATAGCTGAACAGGTGTACTTCATGGCCGAGGTCGACCAAATGCCGGCTGAGGTTTTCCACATATCGTTCCGCCCCTCCATGAGGGGTATAACGGCGGCGAATAAGGGCGATCTTCATGTGAGTGACAACTGACGGGTGACGGGTGACGCGTTGAGCCGGGTTTCAATGCCTGAAATCACCTCATCGGTCGTGATCTCCACCAGACATTGACTGACCTTGCTCCCCTGGCAACCATCCTCTCCGCAGGGGCGGCAGAGCCAATCTTTTTTGATAACCAGGTGGCCTTCTCCCCAGGGGCCCCACATGTGGTCGCCCGAAGGGCCGAAGAGGGCGATGACGGGCGTCTTTACCGCGGCGGCGATGTGCATGGGGGCGCTGTCCACACCGAAAAAAAACTTCCCCCCGACGATCAGGCACCCTAATTGTTTAAGGTTGAGTCGGCCGGAGAGATCCACCGGCTTTGTTTGGCATTGTCCTATGATTTCATTAACCGCATCCAATTCTTTTCTATCCGGCCCGCTGGTGACCATAACGGTCAAACTCAGCTTACTTTGGATATAATCAATGATTTCGGCATAACCGTCCAATCGCCAGGTCTTGAACATCCAACGGGAAGTGGGGTGGACCACTACATAGGGCTTTTGATTGTTAGCTCCCTTTTCAATTAAAATCCGGTTCAAGGTTTCCCGATCTTTCGGGGTCCAATAAAACCGCAAGGAAATTGGTGACGGATTTATTCCCAGCAAACGAAGGGCATCCAGATGATGCTCGACGACATGCCGATTATCGCCGGGAGTCTTCACGGTTTCGGTAAAGGCCTTTTCCCACCACCATTGTTTTCGTTTTTTGGGGTGATAACCGATGCGCTCTTTCGCCCCCGAAAGGAAGGAGAGGATGGCCCCCCGGTCTCCTTCAGTGAAATCAATGGAAAGATCAAACCGTTTACGGCGCAAACGGCCTATGAGCTCCAGTTGATAGCCTAATTCCTCCAGTGGTTTTTTCTTTGGCTTCTCTCTAAGACAAAGACTTCCGAAAGACAGGGGTTGTCCCGGACCATATCCTCGGTCCCCTGATTGACCACCATGGTAATTTGGGACTGCGGATAGGCCTCTTTGAGTGCGCTCAAACAGGGGGTAGTGACTAATACGTCCCCAAGGTGTCTTAATTTTATGATTAATATCTTCAAGGAATTATTTTAAATCCTGCATCGGTAAAAAGACATCTAAGGGTCGGGAAGTCACTTTTTAGATATCTCTTTTAGTTTTGAGTACTTGACAAAGGTATAATAAGAATAAAGGATGGCTAAGATCAGGCCGTTTGATCCATCCAAAAGCCCCCTTTGCAGAACCCACATCTTGAAAAAGGTAAACTTGGTCCTGAAAAGGATTTCCGCCCAGGAAATTTTTTTCCCTTCCTGCATATACTGCCGGGCCGAAAGATCGGAATAGCGGTCCATCCGTTTTAAGTAATCGGAAATAGAGTCATAGGTGTAATGCTCCAAAGGCGCTTTAAGGGTTCCCAGCCTTCCGTTGACCTCCACCTGTTCGTGGACCTCCCGTTGGGCAAAGGACCCCGCATTCTTTAGATAAAGCCGTAATTGATAATTCGGGTACCAACCGCCATGGCGAATCCATTGACCGCAAAAAAAATTTTTTCGGGGGATCTTAAATCCTGCAAAAGAAGGCCCTCTTTGAATTACCGACAAGATCTCTTCCTTAAGCTCAGAGGTGACCCGCTCATCGGCATCCACATTTAAGATCCAGTGTCCCTGGGCCTTGTCCTGGGCCAGGTTTTTCTGCCGGGCAAAGCCCTGCCAGGGTTCTTGAAAAACCTTATCGGTGAACTCCCGGGCAATGGGAAGGGTGTGGTCTTCACTTCCCGAATCCAAGACAATAATCTCATCGGCAAAGGCCACGCTTTCCAGACAGCGGCGCAGATTATTTTCTTCGTTTAAGGTAATTATAGTAACCGAAAGCATTCGACCCTACGGGGAAAGTTTATCCCTTGCCCGGCCTTTTTATTTTTCGATGGTTAGTGGCTTGGCTTCTTCAATCAACATGATCGGGATGTCGTCTTTGATTTCATAGATGAGTCGGCATTTTTCGCAGACCAGTCCGTCTTCGGTCTCGTTTAAATAAATATCTCCTTTGCATTTGGGGCAGGCCAGTATTTCCAGCAATTCCTGACTGATAGCCATCCTAAACCTCCTGTTGGTAAAGTGTTTTCTACCCAGAACTCATTTGGGTTTTATTTTAGCATATATTTTACCCAATAAGGGATTAGAAAAAAGAAAAATGGTTTTTCTGAGCCATTGGGGACCGGCGTCCTTAACGGTTATCCGCTTGAGTCGCGACAGATCGCTCCCGGGTTGATTGAGACCCCTTTCCGTGGTGCAAAGGGCGGAAAAGCCCGCTTCCCGGGCGGCCATGATACTCTCCGGGCTGTAGCGGCCTCCGGGCCAGCAGAGGCAGGTGCTGTTTTTGTTTAAATGACTTTGGATCGATTCCCGGGGAGCGGTCCAAATCGTCCTTTAAGGCCGCCGTATTCTGATACAATTCTTTGTTATGAGAATGGGTATGGGATTCCATTTCGATCAGTCCGCTTTCCTGCATCTCCTTCGCTTCCGGCCAGGTCATGGCGATTTGATCACCCCGGCCTTGGGCGATCAGTTGATTGACTTGATGATGGGGAATCACCTCCCTGGCCTGGCCTGGGTTCCTTTCTTCGGATATCCATCCGGTGACAATGAATATGGTCGCCTTGAGGCCGTATTTTTTTAAAATAGGGAAGGCATATTTATAGTTATCCCAGAATCCATCATCGAAGGAAAGGACCACGGATTTTTTGGGAACCTTTCTCTTTCCCTGCATCCATTCCACCAACTCGGAAACAAATAGGGTGTGGTAGTCTTTCCGTTTTAAGAAGGACATCTGCTCTTCAAAATGATTCACCGAGACGGTCACCATGTCCCCTTCCAGGGGGTTTACATGGTGATAGTTCAAAATAGGGATGGCCATAGTCATCCTGTCCGCTCCTTATTTTTCTCAAACATCTTTAAATAAACCTGATAAACCTGTTCGGCCATTTGACCGGAGGTATATTTTCCGGTGATCAATTCTCGGGCCTTTTGTCCCATTCGGGCGGCACAGACTTTGTTGTCAAGAAGCCTTATGACCGCATCGGCCAGGGTCTGGGGATTTTCCGGAGGGATTAAAAGGCCGTTAACGCCCGACTCTATAATTTCGGGGATGCCTCCGACCTGGGTGGCCACCACCGGTTTGGCCATGGCCATGGCTTGAAGAAGAAATTGGGGCACACCCTCCGCCTCGGAGGTAATTAACCCGATATCGGTTATAGAAAGGATTCCCGGTATATCATCTCTATGACCGGTCATTAAAAAAAAAGACTCCATTTGGTGCCGCCGTAGTTCTTCTTTAATCCGGTTTCGTCTCGGCCCTTCCCCCACAAATAGAAAATGGACCTGGGGATGTTTTTTAAGAATGGCAGGGGCTGCGGCAACCACTAATTCATGTCTTTTCTTTGCCCTCAGTACCGCCGCTAGGGTGATTACCGAGGCTTCTTCCGGCAGTCCCAGTTCCTTTTTCAGTGTAAAATCCGGGAGGCGGGGAAAAAACCGACCCGTGTCCACACCGGTGGGAATTGAAAAAACATGATCTTCCGCTAAATGATACCCTTTAATCAGGGTCTGACGGATTTGCTCCCCGGTGGTAATGACAACATCCGGAAGGGAATAAACCTTATTCAACGAATGGGTTTTCGCCGGAACCGAAATATGCCGGGTGCGCACCAAAACCGGCACACCGGCCCATTTGCCGGCCAGGGAGGCCACCCAACTGTCCACCGAGCTATGGGTATGCAGGATTTCGATTTCTTTTTCTTGTAGTATTCTTTTTATCCCCCAGAGGGCTTGAAGATCAAAGGTGTGCCTGATCTTCAGAGGGATGACTTCAATTCCCTGGTCTTTAGCCGTCTTCAATAACGGGCTTTCGGGTGGGGCGAGCAAGGAAACCCGATGACCCTGTTTGAGGTGCTCAAGGACTTCCAAAAGGATGCGCATCTCCTGCCCGCCAAAGCCCTCGGACCATTCAGTGTGCAATATCTTAAATCGTTTATCCATGTCGTCGTTGTCGAACCCCTAAACTCTAAACCTTGAACCTTATACCCTGAACCTTTATTGGTTTTCTCGGGGCCAGGGTTGGTAGGGTCTGGTCTTCCACCGTTGATGGACCCAGAAATATTGTTCCGGATACCTCCGGGCTATGGCCTCAATCGCCTGGTTATATTGGGCCGTATTTTCCTCAATCTCCTTGGTACGATCATCAAAGGACAGCCAAGGCAAAGGCGGCTGAAATTCAACTTGGTACTTCCCTTGACCTGTATCCCTTATAAAAACCGGCACGACAGGAACCTGGGTCTTTCTGACCAACAGGGCCACTCCTTTATTGGTACAGGCCCGTTTATTAAAGAAAGGGACAAAGACCCCGTTTTTCCAGTCGATATTTTGATCCAACAGGACGGCCAAAATGGCCCCTTGTTTCAGAACCTGGATCAATCTCCGCATGGATTTTTCTTTGGTAATGCATTGATTGCCGCTCACACCCCGAATAGTCCGGACCAATTTATCGGCCGGTTTGAAGTCCAAAGGTTTTGTCACCAGGAAGGAGGGTTTTAAAAAATAACCGCTGCTTACGGCCAGGAGTTCCCAGCACCCGAAGTGCCCGGTCAAGAAGACCACTCCCCTGCCCTGGGCAACCGCCTGATCAAAATGATGCACGCCTTCAAATCGAACATAGGTGGCCAGCTTTTTTTTATCATAGCGTATCAAATAACAGGCCTCAAAAAAATGACGGCCCATATTTTGAAAACTCCTTCTGGCGATTGTCTTACGTTCCTCCGGGCTCTTCTGATCTCCAAAGGCAATGACCAGGTTTTTAAGGGCGATTTCTCTTCTTCTGGTCAACACCTTATAGAGGACGCCTCCCATAAAATCTCCCAGGCGAAGACCCATGGGACGGGGGATCCACGAGAGCAGGTAAACGAAGCTGTAAAGGAAAAAGTACATCTTAATTTCCCAAAACATCCCGGACCGAATCCATCACTTCATTCACCTCGATGGATTCCATACAATCATAGCGGCCCTGACATACCGGGGTTTTATTACAAGGGCTGCAAGGTAATTTTTTGTAATGAATCCGGTGAGAAGAGCCATAAGGTCCTGTCCACTCGGGGTCATCGGCCCCGCACAGGGCGATGACCGTAAGTCCCAGGCCTACCGCCAGATGAAGAGGTCCGGTATCGGCCCCGACAAATAACCGACATCGATCGATTAAGGCCATTAATTGGCGTAAAGAAAGTCCGCCCACGGTATTGATCACTGTCGGAGGGACTTGGGCGAGACAGGGTTTTAATCTTTCCCGGTCGTTTTGATCTCCAAAAAGAATGACCCGGGTATTCGGAAAATTGGACATCTTCTCGGCCAAGGCCACCACCTTTTGGATGGGCCAGCACTTCTGAGGAAATGAGGCCCCGACCTGAAGACCAATGAGTGCCACCTCATCGGAGACCTTGTGCTTTCTCAAGAATTCCTCGGCCCAGGTCTTTTCTTCTTCCTTAAGGCCGAAAATAAATTTTGGGGCCTCTATCCCGGCCCCTAAGAATTCGGACACTTTTAAATTACGTTCTACGGCGTGAAGATCTCCCCCTTCCGGCAGGCTTCTCGAAATCAAATAGCTGATCTCCTTCAGGCCGAAACAACCGATTCGATGGCGAGCCCCAGCCATTAAGACCATCAAACCCGACTTGGCCAGCCCTTGCAGATCAAGGGAAAGATCGATATGCAGATCCTGTAAAGATCGCCTTAAATCCTTGAGGCATTTTAAGACCTGACCCCATTTTCTTTTCGAGATCAAGGACCGGAGCTCTTGCCGGGGATAGATGATGACCGATTCCAGGAGCGGGTGGTTTTCCAAGAGAGGGGCACAGCGGTCTTCCACCACCCAATGGAGTTTTAGGAAAGGAAAGGCCTTCTTTAAACTTGAAGCCATGGGCAAAGCATGGACCACATCCCCCAGCGAAGTCAACTTGACCAAGAGAACTCGCTGAATTTTATGGATTTCAATAAAGTTAAAGGATGGACCGGACGGCTTCAAAGACATGGTCGACCTCGATGGCTTTCATGCATTTCAGGTCAAGGCAGTTTCTCTCCCGGCAGGGACTGCAAACGACTTCCCTCCTAACGATCCTGGCCCTTGGGCCGAAAGGACCGGTCAGTTCAGGCCGGGTAGGACCTATGATGGCTATTACCGGTTTATCGAGGGCCGTGGCTAAATGCATGGGACCGGCTTCATTCCCTAAAAAAAGTGCGGCCCGGTCGAGCAGGGTGATTAATTGTTTCAGGCTCAGTTGCTGGACCAGATTGATCACCGGCACCTGAATTAAGGAAAACAATCTGGCAAAGAGTGGGGCTTCTTTACTACCCCCTTCGGCGCCCCCGATAACCGCCAATTGAACCGGTAGTTCCTCTTTCAGTTTATTGATCAACTCGGCAAACCGTTCCACCGGCCAGCGGCGTGAAAGCCAGCCGGCACCGGGATGAATGATGATCAAGGGGAGCTTTTGCTCATAACCGGCCCGGTCTAATAAGATGGCCACTTCCTCCTGATGGACCGGGGAGATCTTAAATTTAAATTCAGGGTCCTCCACTTGGCCCCCGAGATAACGGATCAAAGCCAAGTTTCGTTCCACCGTATGCACATCCTTCGGTCCTGGAGGGATCTCCTTGGAAAAGAAACCGCTTAGTTCCTTCATTCCGGTGGTATTTGAGGATCCGATTTTGTGCCGGGCTCCGGCTATAAGAACCAGAAGGGCTGATTTGGCCAGACCATGGAGGTCCACCGACAAATCAAAGGACCTTTCCCGCAAATCCTTCCTAAGCTGTCTCAAAGTTTGCCAGACCCAAAGCCATTTTTTTTCCTTTAAGGCCTTTTCAAGGGCTTTGAAGGGAATAACGATGATTTCATCCAGATCGGGATGGCCCTCCACTATTTCTTTACACCGCTCATCTACCAGCCAGGAAATTCGGGCCTCCGGAAAGATCTGCCGCAGTCCGCTAAGGGTAGGAAGGCTGAAGACGATATCTCCGATCCGGCTGGGTTGAACCAGGGCAATGCGCCGGATTTTTTCCAGAGGGAACGGTGGGGTATTTAGAGTATAGGTCACTGAAAGCATCTTAAAATAAGTTCTGTTCTCTCATGGGTATCAGGGTTGCCCAAACCTCATCGACGGTTATGGCCTCCATGCAGGTCGGAGTTTCGGGACAGACTTTTTTGAGACAGGGACTGCAGGGGAAGTCTTTTTTGATCACCCAAAATGTCCCTCCCCAGGGACCGGTCCGCAGAAGATTGGTTGGGCCGAAGAGGGCCACCAAGGGGATCCGTAACGCCGAAGCCCCGTGCATCAATCCTGAATCGTTGCAAATCATCAATCGACTTCTTTGAATCAAGGCCAAGGCTTCTTCCAAATTGGTTTTTCCGAGCAGGTTATGGTAAGCAGCGCTTTCTTTGATTTTTCCGGACAGGGTGTCGGTATCCGTGCCCAGAAGGATCACTTCGGCCTGCCACTCTTTTTTCAGGCGGGTCCCCAATAGTTCAAATCGGTCCAAAGGCCAGCACTTGGCCGAACCGTATATCGCCCCCGGGGCCAAGGCGACTAAAAAATCGGAAGGTCTTATTCCCAAAGACTGCAAACGCGCCTCGGCCTGCTTTTTAGCGGACAAAGAAATCGGCAGGGCCAGAGGATTTTTTTCAGCCGAAGGCACTTCATGAATTCCAAGGGGTTCCAGGAGATGGAAGAAAAAGGGGACTTGATGCTCCTTTTGCCTGGCCTGAGTCAACCCAAGGGAATGAGATAATAAAAGGCCCCGTCCTTCCGTGGCATAACCGATACGAACAGGGATACGACTTAAAAAGGAGATCCAAGCCGATTCAAAAGAATGGGGGAAATGGACAACGCAGTCGAATCCTTGTGCCTTTAATTCCCGGGTCAGCCTCCATTTCCCCCCCATCCCTTGATGAATCCCCGGTTTTTGGTAAACCAACACCTTGTCGACATCTGGGCTGGCTTGGAATAGTGAAGCCACCCACGGTTTGGCCAAAACAGTAATCTGGGAATTGGGAAAGTGTTTTCTTATACTATGAACAGCCGGCGTAGTCAACAGGGCATCACCTACCCAGTTGGGAGACCTTATCAGAATATTGTTCATCCTTTCAACCGGTTTCTTAGGCCTCATGCCTTTTGTCTCTCGCCTCTAACCCCGTCCTTTGATCTATTAAATCCCAAAAGGCCGAATCCTGGATATCGGCTTCAATTCCTAAAACCAAGACTGTTAAATCGGCAGCCTCCCATTTTCCCAACTTTAAGGCATCCTTTTCAGTAGTGACCAACAGGTCGACCTGCAAGGAGCGGCTTAGGTTTTCCAGGGACCTTTTATCTTTATCCTGATAAAAATGATGATCCGGAAATGGAACCAGCTTGACCGGATCGACCCGGAGTTGTTTAAGGGTGAAGGTCAGGGATTCTGGTTCGGCCAGTCCACAAAAGGCCAGGAGTCGTCTCCCCTCCAACCAGGAAAGAGGAAGGACTTTTTTATCTGGATAACGCCAAAGGACGACCGGTTTATGGCGGGAGAAAAAAATCGGGATCGAAGGGACCCTTTGATGAATTTCTTCGGCCAAGGCCTTTTGTCCGGAAGGATCCAGCCTCTCGCTATGGGTGATCAAAATAATATCGGCCCTTCTCATTTCCTTGATCGGTTCCCGAAGAAGGCCCCAAGGCAGGAGCTTCCCTGAACCAAAGGGTTGATGAGCCGGCAGGAGCAGGATGTCGATATCCCGTTTTAGGCTGAGATGTTGAAAGCCGTCATCCAAGAAGACCCATTGGGTTGGCCACTTACCGGCACAAAGCAATCCCGAACGATAACGATCCTTCCCAACCAAGACAGGGATCCCCGGCAGTTTTTGGGCCAGTAAATAAGGCTCTTCCCCTCCTTCCTCGACGGTACTCAACATGGACCTTCCATCGGAAATGACCGCCCCTTCTTTCATCTTCGTTCCCCGGTAGCCGCGGCTTAGGACCGCCGCATTAATTCCTTTTTTTTGTAAATAGCCGGCCAGCAAGACCACATGAGGAGTCTTTCCCGTACCGCCGACCGCCAGATTGCCTACGCTGATCACCTTAAGTGGCAGGCGGCGGGCCGGCAAGAGATGCAACCAGTACAACAGCAAACGAAGACGAACCCCGAAACCATAGAGAATTGACCCAAACCAGATTAGGGGAAACAGGGCTTGTTTTTTCAAGAAAGTCCTGGCCATTGAATGCCGATCCTATTTGATGGTTTCGTAAAATGTCGTCATTTATGAAGTTATCTTAGGCCTTTCTTCCCCAGGTCTTTTATCCAGTCTACCAATGTCTTAAGTCCCGTCAACCAACGACTTTCTTTTTCCTTCCAGGTAATCCAGAACATGTATCCGCCCATACTCCCGACAATAATATTGGGAAGCCATAAACCGATTACAGGTTTCAAGCTCCCCTTTTCCCCCAGGCTGAAGGCCAAAGACAGGATCAGGTAGTAAATAAGGAAAACGGTCCCTCCAAAAACCACGGCCCATGACTTTCCAGACAGGCGGGATTGCAGGCCCAAAGGAAAGGCGATCATGCCAAACACAAGACAGGCAAAGGGAAGGCTGAATTTTTTGTAGTATTCTATTTGATAAACATTATATTTTTTTTCTCCCGGAGAAGTCTGCCGAATCTTTTCTTTCAATTCCAGAAGATACAATTCCGTCTCTGATTTTTCTCTTTTTTCCTGGGCCGAAATCATCTGTTCTAAAGGCAATATCAGATCGTAGGTCTTAAAATTAATATTCTGGGCGCTCTTGGAACTAAGGGTCACATTATAAATGGTCCCGTCTTCCAAGCGCAGGTCGAGAGACCGTTCCCCGGGATTGGGAATCAACCAGCCCTTTTTGGCCAAGATGGTTTGGGGGAGGTCCTTTTGGCGCTGGTCGTAAATAAATACATCCTCCATTTGCCCTTCGGAACTGACCTTTTGAATATAAAAAACCAGGTCCTTAAAGTCGTCATTGAACACCCGTTCTTTTAAGGTCACCTTGGCCTGGACCACGGCTATATTAAAGATCAAATTTTTTAGAGAGTGTTCGCCCCAGGGTTGGGCGACCATGGCCATAAAGCTGGTCAACAGATAAGCCGCCAGACTCAAGGTTAAGACCGGGGGAAGGAGCTGAAAAAAGCCCACCCCGGAGGCCTTCAGGGCCGTTACTTCGTTATCACTGGACAACCTTAAAAACCCCAACAGAATGGAGATAAAAAAGGCCATGGGGATGATGTAAACAAAAAGAAAGGGAAGGGTATACCCCAACAAGCGGGCGATGTCCCAAAGGCTCACCCCCTTCTGGACGATCATTTCAATCAACTGCATTAAATTGCCGATCAGGAAAATCAGGGTAAAGACCAGGACGGTAACCCCAAAGGGGGCCATGATTTCTTTCAGGATATACTTGGAAATGATTCTCATCGGCTTAATTGGAACAATAATAGACCTTGAATTTTTTTACCACCTGCCCTTGCCTGGTGATGGGAATCTCCGAAACGAGTTCCACTGTTTTAAAAAGAGAACGGGTCTTGTCCTGATCCTGCTGACAACTTGCAGGGGTGCAGACCAACAAGGCCCCTTTTTGTTTTAATTCGTCCAGGGAGACCCAGATGTTTCTTTTTGATTTAGCAAAGGTATAGGGGATCGGGTGTTGGGGGGTGTAAAAAGAAACAGCTCCGGCTAATTGATATTCATCGGTAATGACGAATACCTTGGGCCGGCCCGGGAAATAGCGCTCATATTCTTTCCCGATTGCCGGACCTAGTTGACGCCAGCCCCACATTTCCAAGGTACGATCATTTTGATTGCCTACCGGAAGAAAGGGGTGAAGGGAATGGAAGGCTATCAGACCGATCGGCAGCCAGGAAGTGACAAAAATAAGGCCCCCGGCCAAAAGTGCCTTCTTGGTCGATTCTTTGGAAAGCCGATCCGAAAAATATTTTCCCGCTAAGATGGCCCCAAAGGGCCAGCCGATATCGGTCCAGGTAGGATCGGAATATTTTCCTCTAAAGGCCGCCAGCCCAAAAACCAGAAGAGGAACAACGGTCAATAAGACCAGATAAGAAAAACGGGCCTCTTGATTGAATTTTTTTATGCCGGCCCAAAGGCCTTTCAGGAAAAAGAAAAAGAGTACCGGGCCGATGATCAAGGGTTGTCCAAACCAGAATCCGAACACCTGGTTCCAATTCTTTCCGCCGGTCAGTCCTTTTTCCAATTGGCCTTGGATAGAAATCCATCCATGGGTCATATTCCAGTATACAAATGGAGAAAAAACCAACAACCCTAATAATAAAGCCAGATATAGATGGGGTTCCCTTAAGGTTTTCCTCCTTTCCCGGGAAAATAACAAAAAGAGCAGGGCCGAAATGGGAAAGAGGATGGCGGTTATTTTGGATTGTAAGGCCAGGCCCAGAGACAGCCCGGCCCAGTAAAAATATGTTTTATTCCCCTGTTCATAGCCCTTCCAAACTCCCAGGGCCGCCCAGAGATAAAACAAGATAAGGACGGTATCGATGATAAAGATCATACTGCCCACGGTAAACAAGGGGGTGGCTTCCAGGCACAGGACGCTTAAGAAGGCCGTCCTGACCTCAAAGGCCTTTTTGGCTAAAAGGAAAATCCCCAGGAAAGAAAGCAGGGTAATGACTTGGGAGCCTATTTCCAGGGCCCACTGATTATTGCCTAAAAAAGCCGTAAAGAAGCGAATGGCCCAGGCCACCATGGGAGGATGTTCATAGTATCCCCAGGACAGATACTGGGACCAGACCCAGTGGTCGGCTTCATCGGGATGAAGGTCTAAAACCATACCCAGGGAAAACCAAATCAGGAAATGGAGGAGTAATAATCCGCCAAAGGCCTTGAAGTAAAAAAGATCACTTTCACGCTTCATGAAAAGATCCAAGATGGGCTGGCTTGGCCCGGTCCTTGAGAGAGTCAAGATGAGACGAAATACCATCCATCGGAAAGGCATCGAGAAGCCTTTCAAATTTCCGGAGGGTCTTTCCCAGATGCAGACTCACCCAGCGGGCTTTCAATTGACGGATTTGATCCGGAAACCGTTTCCAGAGGTCCCAGGGATGGAAATAAAAAAGGTTGAACTCGTTCAAGCGGCTTTGTCTTTCTCCTATTTTTTGGATCACCTTAAAAGGCCAGAGGTTAAAATAAATGCCGCCCGAGTAGGCAATCCGTCTTGGCCCTATCCTGAAAACCGAGACCGGAATTTCCAAAAGGTTCAATTGCCGTCCCCGAATCAGGGGATAGAAGGGCTCCGCCGGTGCGGCCGGAAGACCGTAGAGAAAATTCTTGATGGGAAAAATCGAGGAGTCGTAAGTAAAGCCAAAAGACTCCAAGATTTCCAGGACCCAGAGATTATCCGCATTAATAGACCAGGAAGGGGCCCGAAAGCCCAAAGGATAGGCACCGGTGATTTGCCGAACGGCCTGTAGGGAACGCTCCAGTTCTTGCTTGAATTGATCCGGGTTTTTGCCGGTCAACAAGTCATGCTCAAAGCCGTGCAGGGCCAGTTCCTGGCCTTGTTCCACGATCCATTCACCGACCTCCGGTCTTTTTTCGAGTAAACGGCCCAGGACAAAAAAGGTCCCCCGGAGGCCCCTGGTTTTACAATACTCGGTTAGTTTTTTGGTGCGATCAAACAGGGCCTGATGATCTTCTTGCCGATCAAAGACAGTAAAGTCGACCAGGGGGAAATTGATATGGTACCAGTCTTCGACATCAAAGGTTAGAAGATTCATGGGTACTCATCTTACGGGAAAGTTCTTCAACCTTGTCCCTAAGTAAGGCGATCTCCTGGGCGAGGAGCCTTTTTTTGGATTTATAGTCGGAAAGCTGGATGGAGACATGGATCAGGATAAAAATAGTCACCACGTTTAAAAATAAAAACAGGGCCGAAGGTCCATAATCAATTCCCAGCCAGTGGGCCACCTTATCCATAATGGGATGGAAAAAAGAGAGGACCAGAAAAACCACAGCGATACAGATCCATAAAAAGGAATATTCTTCGATCAAAAGCCTTCGACGGACCAGGGATATAATCCAGACCAACAGGAATACCGACAAAAGGAAGGTGCTGATTTTCAGTAACAAAAAATTCAAAGGTCACCTCCGGGAACGTTGGTTAAAGGAAAGGATTGAGGTTAAAACCCGGACCATGTAATAAATACTCCGTAAGGGGGTGATGGAAGAGGTCCCCCCCGTTCGGTTTCGCATCCGGACCGGAACTTCTATGATGGAACAACCGTGGCTCTTGAGATATCCGATCGATTCCGGTTCCGGATATTCTCCTAAATAAGTTTGAGACAGCAGTGTGAGGGCTCGACGGGAATAAGCCCTGAAACCCGAGGTGTTATCGATGATCCTCTGGCCGACGACTAAGGCGTTCACCCATTGAAAGAGGCGATTGCCGGTTCGCCTCAGCCAGGAACCGCGATAACCAGTAGGTTCGACGAATCGCGATCCGATCACCAAGTCCGCTTCCTTTTCCTTAAGGACCTGAAGCAACCTTGGCCCTTCCTGGGCAGGATGCTGATAATCTCCGTCGATCTGCAGGGCCTCTGAGTAATTGTGTTCCCGGGCATATTTAAAACCCGTTTGGACCGCCGCCCCGATACCCATGTTAAAGGGATGGTCGATCACTTTTACCCCCACTCCCCGGGCCAAAAAGGCCGTTTGATCGGTAGAGCCGTCGTTCACCACCAGGATGTCGGCTTGGGGGATGTGGGCCCGAATATCCTCGAGGACCTGAAGGATATTGGCCTCTTCCTGATAGGCCGGGACAATAATGAGTGTTTTATTCATGCAACATTTTGCCTTTTGAAGCCTATTTGGGAGCCTGCTAAGCCAGGACCAATTGTCTGATCAGTTTTCCCCCTAACCATTGGGTCACCGGGAGGGGTAAACGGGGCCAGATCTTCTCGGCTAAAAAAAAGGCCGTGGACTTCTGGGCCTGGCCGACCGAAGGCACGGGCCGCTCTCCCTTACATAACGGATACAGATAGGTCAGGCCCTGGGGCTTGGCTTTCCACTGACTTTTAAAGGTATAGGTCCCGGAATGGACCTGACTACGGCAAAAATCAAAGTTCCGGTATCCCTCCTCCCAGGCTTGACGGATGGCCCCATAATACAATAACTGGTTCGGATGAGACGCCTGGTGCTCAACCAGAGTGGCCACATAAGGGACGCTGCAGGTGTCCCTATGTTTAAATAGGAGCATTCCCCCCAAAGGTCTTTCCCGGTCATAAACCACGGCCAATCGGGTCTGCTCTTCAAATACCTCCAGGATCATCCTAAAATAGTTTTTTGGATAAACCGGAAAAAGAAGTTCCCTCATCCTTTGGGAAAAAACCCTATAAAAATCGGACAATAAATCCTTTCCCTTTCCGGTCCTGATGGTAAGGCCTGCCTTTTGGGCCTTCTTCACCTGTCTCAGGCGAGGGGCAATTTCTTTTTCATAACGGGCCCAATCCTCGGGCAACTCCAGGACCATCTGGACATGTTCGTTATTGGAAGGAAAAGAGACCGGGAATCCATCGGAGGTTAATTCCCGCAATTCGACAAATCCGGCCTTTAACTCTCGGGCCTTGTCGAGCAACTGGTTTATCATGGCTTCCCGGGTCTTTTGATCCAGCGCGTATATTCCAGCCCTGGTCATGTAGGGCAAGGAGATGAGGAAGGTCCCTCGCCCCAGCCAGGGGCTTTTCATATAAATCAAGGGGCAAAGACCTGTTACCTCGCCCTCCTTTTCCACCAGAAGATAATGGGTCTTCAACTTTAAGGTCTTTTCATAAACTTTCCGCCAGCCGTAGAGAAAAGAAAAAGAGATCCCGGGGAACCGGTTCAGGGCCTGATCCCAGAGCGCTTCTCCTTCATCCATATTGAGCCAGCGAAATTCCATAGGCGGCATCACTACGGGATTACCCCATTCTCCCGGAACTGAATTTCATAAAGCCTTTGGTATTCTCCATCCAATTCCATAAGCCGGTCGTGGTTGCCTTCTTCCACAATCCTTCCCTGGGACAACACTATGATCCGATCCACGTTTCGGATGGTGGAAAAGCGATGGGCAATGATGAAGGTGGTCCTGCCTTTCATCAAATTTTCCAAGGCCCGTTGAACTTCGGCCTCCGAATCCGAATCTAAGGAGGAAGTGGCCTCATCCAGGATTAATATGGGGGCATCCTTGAGCAAGGCCCTGGCAATGGATATCCGTTGTCGTTCGCCGCCGGAAAGGCGGACCCCCTGCTCGCCGATCAAGGTTTCCATTTTCTCCGGTAAGCGTTGGATGAAATCATAGGCATAAGCGGCCTGGGCCGCGCGGATAATATCTTCTTCCGTCTTATCCGGTGATCCATAGGCGATATTATTGCGAACCGTATCATTAAACAGGATGGTCTGCTGGCTGACCATACCGATCTGCCGGCGTAAAGAGACCAGGGTAATCTCCTTTATGGACCGACCGTCGATCAAGACTTCTCCCTCGCTGGCCTCATAAAATCTGGGAATCAAGTTGACCAAGGTGGTCTTTCCGCCTCCGCTGGTGCCGACAATGGCCACGATTTCTCCGGCTTTGACTTCAAGACTGATGTCCCTGAGCACCCAATCGTTTCCATAACCGAAAGACACTTTCTTAAAAACGATGCCCTGCCGGATCCCCGTAATCACCTGGGCCCCTTTTTGATCTTGAATTTCCTCCTTTAAGTCCAAAATTTCAAAAACACGAACGGCCGCCGCCACCCCTTGTTGAATCGTGTTGTTGACCCCGCTCAAATGTTTGATGGGTTCATAGAGCATTAACAGGGCCGTTAAAAAGGAAAAGAAAGTGCCTGGAGTGGACTGGCCCTTGATGACATTATATCCTCCATACCAGATGATGGCAGCGATGCCGATACCACCCAGAAATTCCATAATGGGAGAGGACATGGATTTGATCGAAACATCCTTCATGGTCAATTGAAAAAATTTTCGAACCCGGGCTCTAAAGCGCTCAATCTCATAGTCTTCGGTGCCGAAGGCTTTGACGATCCGATTCCCAGACAGGGTTTCATGGAGGTGGATGGAAATCTCGGCCATGGTTTTCTGACTTTGGGTACTGATCTTCCTAAGCTTCCTCCCGAATTTTACAATGGGGAGCACGGCAATCGGAAGGACCAACATGGCCAGGATGGCCAACCGCCAGTCGCGGTAAAAGATGACCCCAATCAGGCCCACGATGGTAAATGAATCCTTAAGGAAACCGGTCACCGAATTGGAAACGGCCCCTTGGATCAGGTTCACGTCGTTGATGATCCGGGACATCAGCAGACCAGTGGCGGTCCGATCAAAATAAGAGAGGGAAAGTTTTTGCAAATGGGCATACAGCCCCTCCCTTAAATTGGCCACGACCTTCTCGCCGACAAAACTCATCAGGTAAGATTGCCCATAAGCGAAAAACCCCTTAACGATATATAAGAGGACGATGAAGGGGGGCAGCAAAGAAAGGGTGGATATTTTTTTTTGGAAAAAAATATCATCCAGGACCGGTTTGACCATAAAGGCCATCAATGAGGTAATCCCGGCCACCACCAACATACAAAACATGGCGGCTAAAAGCCTTCCCCAGTAGGGCTTTATTAATTGAATCAGTCTTTGGGTGATCATCTCAATGCATCATCTCCCTGGCCATTTTGGCTACTCGGCAAGAGGCCCCGGACCCCCCCAGTTTCTGGCGAACCTTTAAGAGCTCTCCCCGGATATGCTGATAATGCCCAGGATCCTCCAAATATCTCATAGAACCCGCGGCGATCGCCTCGGGAAGGGCTTCCGATTGTATATATTCAGGAATGATCTTCCCTCCGGCCACCCAGTTGACCAGCCCCACATAGGGAACATCAATCAAGTGACGGGCGATCCAATAATTGACCGGTGTGACCTTATAAACAATAAGGATCGGAAGGCCTAAAATGGCCGCTTGCAAGGTCACTGTGCCCGAGGCCACAATAGCCTGATAACAACGGGCCAGGGTCTTCAGAGAATCCCCGGTAGCCAGTTCAATGGAAACTCCCCGGTCTTGGTAAGGCCGGATTTCTTTTTGGATGGATCTGGAGTCCAAGGTACTGGCCACAGGAAGGACAAACCGAACCTTTTGGCCGTATTGGCGAGTCAACAGGGCAGCCGTTTCCAAAAGGATAGGCAGGATGGCCTTTATCTCCGCTGGCCGGCTTCCGGGCAGGAGGCCGATAACCGTTTCTCCCCCGGAGAGATTTGGAAGAACAGACGCTTCTTGGGGAATTCCTTTTTCCATCCTATCTAAGAGCGGGTGACCGACAAATTCAACCTGAACCCCAAAAGATTTATAAAACTCTACCTCAAAGGGAAGGATAACCGCCATGCGGTCCACATAACGGGCAATGGTTTTTACCCGTCCCGTACGCCAGGCCCAAACCTGGGGACTGATATAATACAGGACCGGAATCTTTTCCTTATGGGCCGCCGCGGCCAAACGAAGGTTCATGTCCGGATAATCAATCAGGATAATCAGGTCGGGTTTGTTGGTACGCAAAACCTCTTTGACCTTTTGATAGGCCTTGAATAAATGGGAAATTTTAAACAGTACCTCAGTAAAACCCACCACATTCAAAGGGGGCGGGTGGACCATCTCCAGGCCCATTTCCCTTAGAAGGGGTCCGCCGAGTCCATAAAGAGCGACCGGCTCATCCCCCTGCTTAAGGGCCTTGACCAGAGAAGCCCCGTGGAGGTCTCCAGAGGCTTCTCCGGCGATGAGACAGATTTTTTTGATTGGTTAACTCCTTAACAAAATTTTGATGACGATTCGGGGGACTTTTTACGAGTTCATCCAGATTCCCCGAGGCCGAAGGTATATTCCGATTCTTTTAAGAAATCCAGGGCCCCGGGATATTGATCGGCCAATTTAAAATTTTTTTGAATTTCCTGATTGATCCACAGGGCCATGGCCAAAGCGTCCCTGCCCTCTTCACCGCAAACCACCGGGGTCGAACGAGTCCTGACGGCCTCAATAAAAGACCGCAACTCCATCTCAAGGGCGTCACCGGATTCGGAAGACCCCTTCTCAGCAACAAACTTCGGACTAAAGGAAGCACTTCCTTCGTCCTGTTCCAAACGGACCATGGTATAGGATTTTTTTCCAAAATCCAGGGAGAGGTAGGCCGCCGGCTGGAAGATTCTCATCTTGCGCATTTCCTGGAGCGAGATCCGACTGGCGGTAATATTGGCCACACACCCGTTTTCAAACTGAAGCCGCACATTGGCGATATCCACCCGCGGAGAAACCACCGGCACCCCCACGGCTTGAATCTGTGTAGCCGGAGATTGGACCAAATGCAATATTAGGTCCAGGTCATGAATCATTAAATCCAGGATCACGTCCACATCAATGCCCCTGGACTTAAAGGGGCTCAAGCGATGGCTTTCAATAAACAGAGGGGTTTTAATAAAGGGCTTTGTTTTAAGATAGGCCGGATTGAATCGCTCTAAATGTCCGATCTGCAACAGACACCCCTTGGCCCTGGCCAAGGAAATCAATTCTTCGGCTTCGGGCAAGGACTGGCTGATGGGTTTTTCAATCAGGCAATCGATTTTTTGGTTTAAAAAATCCGTGGCCAACGGGGCATGCAGGGTGGTCGGGACGACGATACTAACCGCATCCACTTCGGGTATCAGTTGACGATAGTCTTCATAGCCGGGGACATGGTACTGTCGGGTTATAACTTCCCGGCGTTCTTGATCGATGTCGGCAACGCCGGTCAAGACCACCTCCGGCATCCGGGCATACTTCTCTACATGGTATTTCCCAAGGTGTCCGACTCCGACTACACCGACCCTTATTTTTTTCATATAAAACTCTCAGGCCCCTGCGGGGCGCCACGAAACATAAAAATATCGAATTGCGAATGATGAATAATGAATGTCGAAGGAAGGGGAAAATAAATCCCTTCATGATTCGAAATTCGATGTTCTAAATTCAATACTCGCATTTTTGCTCTCAATATGCTTAAGGATTCGTCGTGCCCTACTGGCTTGTTTATCTCGACACAATCACCATCTTATACTTATCGGCCAATCGCACGGTGGCCTCTCGGTCAAAAATCAAGGTCTTATGGGCCTCGACGGCCAAGACATTGGCCTTGACCTCGACCATGGTCCGGATGGTTTGCTCCCCAACAGCCGGTAGGTCGAAGCGCAGGTCCTGGAAGGGTTTACTGACCTTGATGACCACGGCCTTCTCCCGGGCCAATTGCCCTCCACGACGGATGGTCTCATCGGTCCCCTCAATGGCCTCTACGGCTACAACCGCCCCGTTTCGAACCACCAGGCACTGGCCGATATCCAACTTGCCCAATTCCTTGGCCTGGGCCCAGCCAAAGTCGATATCCCTTTTTTCCTCGGCCGTGGGGATACGCTTGGTTAAAACTCCCGGAGGGGCCAAAAGGGAAGGAAGAAAGGCGGTAGAAGGATAAACCTGAAGCCCTTCTTTTTCTAATTCTGTCGCCACTGTTCGTAAAATAAAGTCATCCTTCCGATGTCCCATCTTGGCCAGGATTAACAGCCCTTTCAGATCGGGACGGACTTTGGAAAACATCTTTTTTTTATCAATCCCCCCGGCCATGATGACGTCCTTGACCCCTTCACTTTTAAAAATCCGGATCAGCTTCCCAAATTCTCCCAGACGGATCCAAAAAATCTTTTCCACCAAAGGGGCTAACTCCGGCCGGGTTTCCCCCTCATGGGCCACCACCACCACTTTCTTTCCCTCTTTTTGGGCGGCCTGGGCGATTAGAATAGGGAAATTTCCACCTCCGGCTATCAACCCGATTGGGATCGAGTGGTTCATTTGCGAGTGATACCCCGTTGGGAATTTCGAATAAATTCTATAAATCGTTTGACTTCCGGGAAAGGGGCGATTTCTTTTTCGACCCGAATAATGGCCTCCTGGATGGTCAAATGGGAACGAATCACAATTTGATAGGTCTTCTTTAATGCCATAATGATCTCATTAGAGAATTCATGACGGGTCAAACCGATAATATTCAAGCCGAATAGCTTGGCCCGTTCTCCGGAGGCAATTACATAAGGAGGAATATCCTGAACGATCCCGGTTTTCCCCCCGATATAAGCATGGGCCCCCACTCGTACAAATTGATGGACAGCCGACAGCCCTCCTATGAAAGAATAATCTTCTAAGACCACATGGCCACCCAGGGTAGCCACATTGGCCATGACGATCCCGTTTCCCAGATGACAATCATGGGCCACATGGACATAGGCCATTAAAAGGTTCTGGTCCCCCAGGGAGGTCATTCCGCCCCCGGCGGGCGTACCCCTATTGATAGTCACATACTCGCGGATGACATTTTCATCTCCGATCACTACCTCTGTTTTCTCCCCTTTGAATTTTTTATCCTGCGGGGAGGTTCCGATGGAGGCAAAAGGGGAGATCCGACAGTTCTTCCCGATTCGGGTATAGCGGTCGATATAAACATGAGGCCCTATTTGTGTGCCAACATCAACAAAGACATCCCCTTCGATTACCGTGTAGGGGCCTACGGAGACCTCTTGGCCTAATTCGGCTCGGGGATCTATAATGGCCGTTGGATGGATAAATGAAGGGGGCATTAATCCTCCTCGCCGATCTGTGTATCTTTACCGTCGGCAATGGCCGCAGTGAGTTCTGCCTCGGCTACCAAGGTATCCCGGACAAAACCCTTGCCCTGCATCTTCCACACCCTATGTCCCCGCCGTAAGGCGGTTAATTCCAGAATCAATTGATCCCCCGGAACCACCGGTTTTCTAAATTTTACCTTATCCATGGCTAAAAAATAGATCAATTTTCCCGCCAGTTGCGGAGTGGATTTATAGGCCAAGACCCCTCCGGCCTGGGCCATGGCTTCAATAATCAAAACCCCGGGCATAATCGGTTTTCCAGGGAAATGCCCTTGAAAAAAGGGTTCGTTGACGGTCACATTCTTCAAACCGATCACCTTTTCATTCAAAGTAAAATCCAGAATCCGATCTAAAAGTAAAAAGGGATAACGATGGGGTAAAATTTTTTGGATTTCCTCATTACTTATTTCCATGTTCTTCCTTCCTCTCCTTTTCGGTCTCGGCCTCTAAGAGACGTATTCGATCCTCCAATGACCGTATTTTTTTGGCCATCTCCGGTAATCGCTGAATGAGGGTCCGGGTGCGTAAATAGATTTGATGGGGCATGGTCGGATTGCCCGAAACGATCTCACCAGCCGGGATCGATTTAGCCACCCCTGATTTACCCCCCACCATAACCCTATCCCCGATAGTGATATGTCCGGCCACTCCGACCTGACCGGCCAGGATTACCCCTTTCCCCAGGGTAGCACTTCCGGATATTCCCACCTGGGCGATTAAAAGGGAGTGCTCGCCGACCACCACATTATGGGCCACATGGACCAGATTATCGGTTTTGACCCCGGTCTTGATCCAGGTCTTGCCCAGGGCCGCCCGGTCGATGGTATTATTGGCCCCGATCTCGCAGTCATCATCGATCTGGACGATCCCCATCTGGGGGATCTTGACATGGGTCATCCCGTCCTGGGCAAAGCCGAATCCATCACTCCCGATGACCGTACCGCTATGAATGATCACCCGCTGCCCGATAATCGTTCCCGCCAGGATGGAAACATTGGGATAGATGAGGGAATCCTTTCCGATCCGGGCGTCATCACCCACAAAAACGCCGGGAAACAGGGTAACCCCGTTTTCTATCTTCACCCGATTCCCTAAATAGACAAAGGGATAAATAGAACTGTTTTCTCCGATTCGGCAGTCTTTGCCGACATGGGCCAAGGAATCGATGCCTTTCGAATGCCCCTGCCTGGGAGCAAAAAATTGGGCGATCCGGGCATAGGCCAAATAAGGATTGGCGGTGACTATCAAAGGCTTCTTCGTTTCGGAGAATTGGCGCCCGACGATCACGGCCGAGGCCTGGGTCGTTTCCAGGTCCTTGCCGTACTTGGGGTTGACCAAAAAAGTAATCTGGCCCTTTCCGGCCTCACGGATCCCGGTAATGCCAAGGATCAACTCTTCACAGGTCCCCCGGACTTCCCCTCCTACCAGGCGGGCCAATTCCTCCAACGTTACCCCTAAGGGGGTGGCTGGCGGCTTCATACCTATTTCTTTTTTTCCTTTTTCGTTTCATTAAAAAGTTTGACGATCTTATCGGTCAGGTCTATCGTCTTGGTGTAATAAACCACGCCGCTCTTGGCTTCCAGGATCAGGGTATAACCTTCATCCTTGGCCACTTTACTGGTGATCTCGAATAATTCGCTTAAAAGAGGCTGCATGGCGTTGTATTCCTCCTTATGCATCTCTTCCTCTTTCTCCCGGACCAGGTCCCTGAAATCTTCCTCTTTCCGGACCAGGTCCTTTTCTTTATCTCGCTTGGCCTCCTGGCTGAGGACATTGCTTTTCTTGTTGAATTCCTCGCGCAGTTTTTTCAGATCTTCCCGCTTGGCTGTTAACTCTTTTTTGATTCGATCCGATTTCTCCTGCAGGCTTTTGGAGGCTTTTTTGCCGGCCTCAGACTGTTGGAGACATCGCTGAAGGTCTAAGATGCCCACTTTAAGCGGAGGATCACTGGCCCAGGACGGAATGGCCAATAAAATAAAAAAGACCCCGATGGTCAATGAAAAGGGTTTAACTAAATTGCGACTCATCCATTTCCTCCTCAAAATTAATAAAATAAGGATCAAGAATTCAAGGATTTTTTTTTGATCTTATAATTCCGTCACTTTTGAATCTCGTCCCCCTGGATTATTGGAATCCTCTTGTTCGTCTTTAAAAAAAGGTCCCTATGCTGAAATCCCAGTTGTTGGTATCTTCTCCGGGCTTTGGATTGATATTATAACCCCACTCTAAACGCAGCGGTCCCATAGGGGAATACCAGCGGATTCCCAGCCCCACGCTTTTGCGCAAATCCCCGGCATCAAACCCTCCGTTGTAGGCATCGCCGGTATCAAAGAAAACCAATCCCTTAATCCCGGCCTTTTGAATCAAGGGGAAAATGTATTCCAAATTAAATTGTACCATATTATTGCCGCCGATTAACTGGTTGGTTGCGGGGTCCCTGGGGCTGATGGAATAATATTTATACCCACGAATCGAGTTGATGCCGCCTAAATAAAATTTTTGGTATAAAGGCAGATCCCCCCCGGCATTCTGCTGGATCAATCCCACCTTGCCGTTGACAAAAAAGGTGGTCTCCCAATAAAAGGGGAAATACCAGCCCGAACTGGCCAGATAGCGAGTAAAATAATTAGTCCCTCCAAAAGGACCGCCGGCATATTCGACTGAAACACTATTAATCGATCCTTTGGTGGCATTAAAAGCCAGGTCTCTCGAATCCCTTTTAAGGGTTAATTTGACGCTGCTGGTTGTATGGCGGCCGGCCATGTCTGCAATAACCTCGGCGGCCCCGGCCTGGATATTGGTCACATTGGTATCGTCATAAGCATAAGTGACGTATGCCCGGGTAAATTCTTCAAAGAAGGGATGACCCAAATCCACCGACCCCCCCCAACTGTTTTGAGTATATTCGTCCCAAATATGATCCCAGTTATAAAGGTTGGTACTGGCTGAGACCCGGGTATCAAAAAGCCAGGGCTTGGTAAAATTCAGATTATAGCGGCTGGTAATGGTCCCGAGTTGGGCATCCAGGCTCACCGATTGACCCCGGCCAAAAAGATTCCTTTGGGAGATCTGCCCCATCAGTAAAGCCCCTTCGGACCCACTATACCCGGCCCCGACAGAAAAAGAGCCGGTCTGTTTTTCTTTGACATCGACCTTCAAATTCATGCGATCTTCCTGACTGCCCGGAGAAGTCGAGAGGTTGATCTCTTCGAAATAATCCAGACGGTGGAGGTTTTCATTGCTCTTTTTGAGGGCCGTGGCATCAAAGAGGCCTCCTTCAGCCACTTTAAATTCTCTGCGGATCACCTTGTCCCGGGTCTTAACGTTCCCGACGATATCGATACGTTCAAAATAGACCTTGGACCCCTTTTTGATGTCAAAGACGAGATCGACCTTGGGCACTGAAGGGTCTTCTTTGATTTGAGGGTTAATTTCAACAAAGGCATATCCTTCCAAGGAATAAAGGTCATTGAGCGATAAAATATCCTTACGGATCAACTCCCGGTTATAATATTTTGATTTGGTGATCAACAGGGAAGTCATCAATTTTTCCTTGGGTTTAATCAAATCTCCCGTGATATCCACCTGACCCATCTTATATTGTTGGCCTTCCTCAATGGAGATGGTAATATACAGCCATTCTCCTTCATGCCGGACGGTCGGCTCCCCGACTTTGGCCTTTAAATAACCATGGTTGTAATAAAAGGAAGATAGTTTTTCCAGGTCTTGTTCCAGGAGCTCTTTTTTGTAGACCCCGGAAGAAGTGAACCAGTAAAAAAAGCCTTTCTCATTGGTTTCCATTAAGTCTTTGAGTATTTTATCGGAAAAAGCTTTGTTTCCCTGAAAGGTAATCGTTTTGATATAAACCTTTTTCCCCTCCACGATATTATAAACGACCACCGCCGCTCGCCCATTATCTTCGTAAGAGACCGAATAAGTCACCTGGGCATTAAAATATCCCTTCGACTTATAAAAGGCCAAAAGCTTCTCGGAACCTTCACTGACCGTATTTAAATTTAAAATGGTATAGGCCTTGACGGTCAACTGTTCTTTCAGGTCATCCTCTTTAAGCTCCACATTCCCTTTGATTTCAATTCTTTTAACAAAGGGACGTTCCGTGACCACAAAGACAACCGATTTCCCCTGGGGGGTTTGGTTAACCTCCAACCGGACATCGGAAAAAAAGCCCATCTTGAAAATGGCCCGCAGGTCCTGGTCCAGTAGTTCGGGGTTATAGGCCTCGCCGGCCTTGGATTTGAGTTCTCTTTCGATGGCCTGGGCTTCGATTCTTTGATTTCCCTTGACGGAAATCGAGACAATCTTTTCCTGCCCCAAGATCCTCAACGCCACTTCTTTGGAAAATCTCTCTATCAGCCTGAGAACATTTTCCAATCCCTCTCCGGTCGTGGAAAAAGACAAAGGAGGTTTGTCAGACTTGATCTCTAAAAGATTGCCGGTCAAGCTCAACCGTTGCCCGATCTTGGTCAGGCTGCCATAGACGATCCAGTCCGCCTCCAATTGTTTTCCAATGGCCCTCAGTTCCGTCCAATCGCTGGGGATTTTTTGACCCAGCCAAGGTTGCGTTTTGGAAATAGGGAGCAGGGGGACATGTTGTTTGCTTAAACCGTTGGCCAGGGTCTCCAAAATATTTTTTTGCAGATAAGCTAAATCTTCCTGGCTGTAAATGGTAAACGGCAGGAGGGCCACCTTCCCCTCCGGGGCGGCCTGGACTTCAAGGACGGTCAAACCCGGAACGATAAAAAAAACCATCAAAATGAAAATGATTTTCTTCGGCATATGAGCTCCCTTTTATTCAATATGAATTTCTGTGGCCTTGCCATCCACAATTTTTATATTTCTTCTGAATCGCCTTGATAATTCCTGATTATGGGTAACCATCAAAAAGGTTACTCCATTTTCCTGATTTTGTCGGAGGAATAAATCCACTATCTGTTCCCCTGTTTTCCGATCTAAATTTCCTGTCGGCTCATCGGCCAGGATCAGTTGGGGAGAATTGATCAAGGACCGGGCAATGGCCACCCGTTGCTGTTCCCCACCGGAAAGCTCTCCGATCCGGTGGAACAAACGGTCTCGGAGACCTAATTGGATCAGGATTTCTTCGGCCCTTTCCTGGGCCTTCTGTTTACCGCCCCCGCCTATCAATAGGGGCATCATGGTGTTTTCCAGGGCGGTAAATTCCGGAAGCAGATGATGAAATTGAAAAACAAACCCGATTTTCCGATTCCGGAATTGGGCTAACTCCTTGGCTGTTTGTTCAAAGACCTTCCGGCCCTCAAACAACACTTGACCGCCGGAAGGTCGATCCAGAGTCCCCAGGATGTGGAGCAAGGTCGATTTCCCGGTCCCTGAAGCCCCTACCACGGCGAGGGTATCTTGTTTAAAGAGATTAAGATCAAGACTTTTAAGCACTTCGACGCGATGTTGGTTATTGATAAAAAATTTTTCTAAATTCCTGACGGTAACCAAAGGCTCAAGCATAAATTGTTTCTAAGCCCTCCCTACTCATACCGAATGGCTTCGGCCGGGTCAAGCCGAGAGGCTTGCCAGGCCGGGTAAAGGGTGGCGATCAAACTGGTCCCCAGGGCTGAAACCACGATCATTAATAAATCCCACCCTTTCATTAAAACCGGCAGAGAGGAGATGTAATACACATCGCTGGGCAGTTTGATAAACTGATACCTTTCCAGGATCTGGCACAAGCCCACGCCGCCGATCAGCCCCAGGACCGTACCCACCGACCCGATGATAATTCCTTCCAGCATAAAAATTTTCATGATACTGGGTGCCGTAGCCCCCATGGATTTTAGTATGGCTATGTCCTTGGTTTTTTCCATGACCACCATGATCAAAGAAGCCACGATATTAAAAGCCGCTACCAGAATAATCAGGGTCAGGATAATAAACATGACCAGTTTTTCCAACTTCAAGGCTGAAAACAGATTCTTGTTCATGCGCATCCAATCTTTGGTCCAAAAGGGAAAACCCAATTTCGTCTGGACGGCCCGGGCGATCTCAGCCGCCTGATAGACATCCCGGGTTTTGATTTCCAAGCCGGTAACTTTCTCCCCAAGGCCTAAAAAAGCCTGGGCCTGGGCAAGGGAAATAAAGGCGATAGAGGAATCATATTCATACATTCCCGACTCAAAGGTTCCGACCAGTTTAAAGGGTCTCATCTTAGGGACTCTCCCCAAGGGCGTTAATTCACCCAAAGGAGAAATAACAGAGAGGGTATCGTTTAAAGAAAGACCCAATGCCCTGGCCAATTCCTGGCCTAAAATGATCCCTGGGAGTCCTGGTTCTTTTTGTCCTTCTGTCATGGGGGGCTTTTCCAGGGCCTTCCAACTCCCTTTCTTGATAATACGATCCAGGGATATCACCTTTGGGGCGCTCCTGATATCAATGCCCCGGAGAACAGCCCCGGTCACCTGCCCACCGGCGCTCATCATAACCTGGGTTAGAATAAAGGGGGTGGCGGCCGTTACTCCGGGAACCGATTCCACCCGACGGACCACCTGGGCATAGTTTCCGATGGCATTGTCCCAGCTTAAGACCAAGGCATGGGAATTCAAACCCAAAATTTTATTTTTTAAGTCGTTTTCAAACCCGCTCATCACCGCCAGGACAACAATCAAGGCCATAACCCCCAGGGCGACTCCGCCCATGGAAATAAAAGTGATGATGGAAATAAAAGTCTGTTTCCTCTTGGCCTTTAGATAACGGTAACTGACAAATAATTCGAAAGACATATTCGATTGCATCCCTCTGATAATTTACCCGTTGCTTTTCTAAAACCCGAGGTCAAACGCCTCTGGCGGAACGATACTGGATGCTGGATAAAAAATAAATCCGCTCGCAACAAGGGTTTTATCCAGCACCCCGTATCCAGAATCAAGCCCCCGACATCTTCTCCGGCTTTAACTGGGGAAACAAAATGACCTCCCGTATTGAAGGGGCGTCGGCAAAAAGCATGACCAGTCTGTCGATACCGATGCCTTCCCCTGCCGTGGGGGGCAGGCCGTATTCTAAAGCCAGGATATAATCCCAATCAATGGCTTGGGCCTCTTCATCCCCGGCCTCTTTGGCCTTCATCTGGTTAAGGAACCGCTCTTTTTGGTCCAAGGGGTCATTCAGTTCCGTAAATCCATTAGCGATCTCTCGGCCGTTGATAAACAACTCAAAACGATCGGTCAAATTCGGGTCTTCTTTGCTCCGTTTGGCCAAAGGAGATACTTCAATGGGATAGCCAGTAACAAAAGTCGGTTGCCGTAATTGGGGTTCTATGAGTTGTTCAAAGATCTTGGTTAAGGCCTTACCCTGCCCGTCGGTCGGTTTTAAATCCGCCCCCAGGGAACGGGCCAATTTAATCGCCTCCCCGGGGTCGTCCAAGATCCGGGGTTCTAACTTTCCTATTTCAACCAGAGACCCCAGAAAGGAAATTCTTTTCCAGGGAGGGGTTAAATCAATAGACTCTCCCTGGTAGGGAAAAGTTAATATGCCTTTGAACTCCAGGGCCAGGGCAGAGAACAGTTCTTCCGTCAAGATCATCAAATCCTGGTAGGTCGCATAGGCCTGGTAGAATTCCATCATGGAAAATTCTGGGTTGTGCTGAATAGAGACCCCTTCATTTCTAAAACTTCTATTTATTTCAAATACTTTATCCATCCCACCGACAACCAAACGCTTCAAATAAAGTTCCGGAGCGATCCTTAAAAAAAGGGGGAGGTTCAGGGCATTATGAAAAGTCTCAAAGGGTTTGGCCGTAGCCCCGCCGGCGATGGGTTGCATCATAGGGGTCTCAACCTCCAAGAACCTCCTTTCGGTCATGAAATTTCTGATTGAGGAGATCAACCGGGAACGCATCTGAAAAATCTCCCGCACCTTGCCATTGACCAGCAAATCCAGATATCGTTGCCGGTATCGTTGTTCTACATCTATTAGACCATGGAATTTTTCCGGCAAGGGACGCAGGGATTTAGCCAACAATTGGAATTTTTTTACTAACAGGGTAAGTTCTCCGGTTTTGGTCTTGAAAAGAGTACCCTCCAACCCCAAAAAATCCCCTAAGTCTATTTTTTTAAAAAGGCCAAAGGGTTCCTCGCCGATCAAGTCTTTTTTTAAATATCCTTGAAGACGGCCCGTACCGTCTTGAATATGGAAAAAAATGCTTTTCCCAAAATCCCTTTGGGTCATTAATCTCCCGGCGGTCTGAATGAATAAAGTAGGTTCATTCAGATCGGGGCCTTCCAAAGAATCAAATTGGGCATGAATCTCTTCTATTTTATGACTGATCCTGTTAAAGCTGGGATAAGGATCTATCCCCAGGATTTTTAACTCCTCCACTTTTTTCAGCCGCTGTTGTCTTAATTGGTTTTCTTCTTCCATTGACTAAGTCCTTAAAAACCGTTAAGATTATCCTTTCTTACCGGGGGCAGGAAAATAAACACGAAATACTAAATTGTTTTCAATAATTAGTCAAGGATAAACCCTGTCATATCACGAAGTCGTTATAAACAACTCCCAGGGTAGAATAGGAAAATCGTGGAAGAGCGCTATTATAAGAGATTATGGCGGACGATCATCTTGACGACCCTCGGTTTTTCCCTGATCCCTCTTTTCACTTTGGGTTTTACCATCTATTATCAGTTCAGCGTCTCCTATTCGGCCAAAGTCTTTGAGAACTTAAAAACCCTGGTCGAAAACCGTCGAAGTGCCATCGATATTTTTTTTGATGAACGGGTCTCCCAACTTTTCACCATCGCCCATACCCATACCTTAAAACAATTGAGCGACGAGTCTTATTTAAACATGGTTTTTAATACCATGCAAACCCGTTCCAAATCTTATATCGATATTGGAATCATCGATCAAGACGGTAATCATCTGGCCTATATCGGTCCTTATCCGGAGTTGAAAGAGGTAAATTATAAAAAAGAAGACTGGTTTCAATCGGTCATGGCCGGGGGGGTCTATATCAGCGATGTCTTTTTGGGATACCGGAAATTTCCCCATTTTATCATTGCCATCCTCAGTCGGGAGGGGGACAGGAGCTGGATTCTCCGGGCGACCATCAATTCCGATATTATCGACAATATAGTCCGTGCGGCCCAAACCGGGAAAAAGGGGGACGCCTTCATCATCAATAATCGAAATATCCTCCAGACCAGCCCGCGTTTTTCCGGTGAAATCTTCGGGAACCCCAAATCCCCTGATTTTTCCAAATCCGTAGAGACCCAGGTGGAAGAGATCCAAATCGATCGAGGGAAGAGTCTCTTTGCCGCCACCCAGATCGGTATTACCAAGTGGATATTGGTCATCAAGGAAGACCCACGCGAACACTTAACCCCCTTGCTCAAGGCCCGTTTCATCGCCGCTTTGCTGTTTTTGGCCGGCATTCTGGTTATCGTCCTCGGGACCCTTCTGACGACCAAGGCCATGATGAATCAGTTGATCGAAGTAGAACGGGAAAAAGCCATCAGTGAGGATTTGATGATCCAATCCAGCAAAATGGCCGCCTTAGGGAAAATGGCCGCTGGTATTGCTCATGAGATCAATAACCCCTTAGCCGTGATCGGCGAAAAGGCCGGCTGGATCAAAGACCTCCTATCGGAAGAAGATATCAACCGGAATCCAAATTATCAGGAGTATGAAGACGCCGTCCGCAAGATTGAATATCATGTCGATCGGGCCAAAAAGGTGACCCATCGTCTCTTGGGTTTTGCCAGGCGTATGGAACCCCTCCAAGAGCAAGTGGACATCAATAAAACCTTAAACGAGACCGTGGATTTCCTGGAGAATGAATCGCGATACCGAAACATCGCTATCCAGGTAGACCCGCAACCGGACCTGCCGGGGATCACCAGCGACTCATCTCAGTTGCAGCAAGTCTTTCTAAACATTATTAACAATGCCATCGACGCTATCGGGAATAATGGTGAAATCCGAATTAAGACCAGTTATTCTTCTAAAAACAATGAGGCTAAGATCGAAATCGCCGATAACGGTCCGGGGATTCCCAAAGAGAGTATCGACAAAATCTTCGATCCTTTCTACACCACCAAGAAGGTCGGCAAAGGAACGGGGTTGGGGTTGTCTATTGTCTACAGCATCATTGAAAAATTGGGGGGCCGGATTACCGTGGCCAGCGAGTTAGGCCTGGGCACCACCTTTACCATCTATTTACCCATATCTACCCATTAAGTGAAACAAGGAGGGGTATGGCTGAACCGTTTAATTTAATGCCCTGATCGTCGATGATGAGGATGAATTTCGCGAAATCCTGGTGAAACGATTGCAAAAAACGTCACCTGAATGTCTTTGGGGCGGAAAGCGGTCAAAAGGCCCTGGACCTCATGAACTCAAGTGAAAAGCGTGGGATAAAACCCTTGGCCCCTCGAATCCTGGAATACTTGGACCCTATTTTCGAATTAAAAAATACCGTCAAAATCCGAGGCCGAACGGAAATAAAGGCCCGAGACAAACACCTCCTGAAACCGGGGGTGGGCGGCTAATTCCAGGTATTCCATCTTTCGGCTGATTTGTTCGGCCTCTTTTCTTTTTTTGGTATTGAGCAGGGCCAGGCAGGCCCCATAGCCGGCCGTGTTCCCCATCTTCCTGAGATCCATGGCCCCGCCCTCCGGGAAAAGACCAAGGGTTAAGGCATCCCGGGGATCAACGTAATTGCCAAAGGCCCCGGCTAAATAAATTCGCTTGATCCGTTTTTCTCCCAAAAATTCCCGCAACAAAACCGTACCGGCATAAATCGCCGACTTGGCCATCTGCACTTCAGCCACGTCCTTCCGGCTGATGACGATATCCTCTTTTTGGGCCGTCTCATCGGCCCAGGCCAGGACGAACTCAAGGCCGTCCTTCCCTGTTCGCAGGCGGGACGATTGAATCGCCGGATTAAAATTTCCTTTGGCTAAGAGAACCCCCCGGCGGATCATTTCAGCCAGGCCCGAGATGATCCCGGAGCCGCAGATTCCGGCCGGCGGATGATCTCCAATGGTTTTCCTAAAAACATTTAAGGAACCCGGTTCTATTTTGACTTCTTCGATGGCCCCCTTTGAAGCCCTCATTCCCCAGCGGATATGGCCGCCCTCAAAGGCCGGACCGGCCGCCGTGGAACAACAGACCAGGCGTTTTTTATTGCCCAGCACTATTTCTCCGTTGGTGCCCAGGTCCATAAAGAGGGTCAGTTCCCCCTGCTTGTGAAGCCCGCAGGCCAGGATGCCGACTATGATATCGCTGCCGACAAAACCGGCCTTGAGCGGCAAAAGGACCACATAGGCTGCGGGGTTTATGTTTAGACCGAGGTCCCGGGCTTTTATATTCTGAAGGGCTTGCAGAGCCGGTGGGAAAGGGGCCATGGCCAGATAACGGGGATCAAGACCCAGAAAGAGGTGGTGCATGACCGTGTTTCCGACGACCGTGACCTCCATGATCCGCTGCCCATCGATATGGGCCTCGGCCGAAGCCTCGGCAATCAAGCGGTTCAGACACTGGACAATGCTTCCCTGGAGTCTTTCCACCCCTTGGGGTTCCTCCCGGCAAAAGACTATGCGGCTGATCACTTCGTCTCCAAAGGCGATCTGGGGATTTAAGTCTGATCGGACCGAAACCCTCTGGCCGTTGTTAAGATCGAAGAGATAACCAACGACGGTGGTGGTGCCGATATCAAAGGCCATTCCAAATTGTTGATCTTGCCTTCCCGGGTTCAGGTCAACGGTCTCTTTCCTGTTTCTAATGACGGCCGTAACCCCTTTTCCCGAGCGAAGGGTCTCAGGGAGCTTTTTTAAAACCGGATAATCCACCGAGCCAGGATGAAATCCGTAGGTTTCTTCCAGGGCCTCAAGAAGCCGCTGCTCATCGTCCTTGACCGAGTTTAGATCAGGTTCGGGAACTTCCACATAAAATGGCTCGACGGCCGGCTCGAGGCTTAAATGTAGGGACTGTCCGGTGTCGGCGGTCAAGATGACCGGGGCTTGAATGAGGCTTTCATCCGGGATGCGGATTCGGGCCCCGGAGGTTAATACGGTTTCGCAGGCCAAGCGAAATCCTTGTTCGATGAGTCTTCCCAGGGTTTCCTTTTCCCGTTCGCTGGGTAAGGGCAATAAACCTTCGGCGGCCTCGACGATGACTTTGCATTTCCCGCATTTCTTCTTGCCCCCGCAGGGGGCTTGAAGCGGGATAGCTAAGGCCTGGGCCATCTGCAAAATGGTCTGCCCGCCGTCGGGCTGGGCTTTTTTCCCAGATGGGTGAAAAATGATAGGTTCCATTATTTTCGTATTAATTCTCATGCCTCGCTCGGAGCGGGCACAACGAAAAATGAAAAAGGGTTCAAGGGGCCGAGGGGTCAAGGATTCAAGTGAAAGGCGTGGAAGTTAAAACCCTGGAACCCTGGAACCCTGGAACCCTGGAATCCTGGAATCCTCGAACCCTATTTTCGTATTAACCGATTCCCAAAAGGTTTTTAATCTTCCGTACTCCGTCGGCGGCGTCTTTGGCATAGGCCTGGGCCCCGCAGGTTTCCGTAACGAACTTAAGGGTCAGGGCCGCCCCGCCGCAAATGACTTTGACCTTATCGGCTAAATCGCTTTTCTTAATCACCTTGATGGTTTCTTCCACAAAAGGGTCTCCTGTGGTTAAGAGGGAAGAAAGGCCGATCACACCGGCCTGATGGGTCCGGGCCCCTTCTACAAATTTCTCCGGCAGGACATTGACCCCCAGATCAATGACCTTGAACCCCGAGCTTTCTAAAAGAAGTTTGGTCAGATTTTTTCCGATATCATGAAGGTCCCCGAAGACGGTCCCCAGGACGACCGTGCCCAAGGCCTCGCCCGTTTCCTTGGTGATCAAAGGCCGGATCATTTCGACACAGGCCTGCATGGTCTTGGCGGCCATCATCATCTCCGGAACGAATATTTTTCTCTTCTCAAACTGTTCCCCGACCTGATTCAGGGCCGGAATCAGATACCGGTCAATCAATTCCTGGGGATCCGCACCCGTACCCAATCCCTTTTGAATCAGCTCCAGGGCGATTTTTTTTTGACCATTGATGACCGCCTCTTTAATGGCATCCAAGCTCCCGGCTTGCCGCTCTTTCCCTTTAAAAGGGTTTTTTTCTTTTTTCAACTCCTTTTCCCCGAAGGCCGCCAAATAATTTTGGCAGAACTCATCCTCACCCGTTAAGAGACCCAGGAGCAAAAGGGCCTTTCTGATTTTTTTATCCGTCGGGTCGGCAATGGGGCAGGTCAGGCCGTTTGAAACGGCCATGGCCAAAAAGAAGGCATTGATGGATGAACGCTTGGGAAGACCGAAGGAGATATTGGAAAGCCCCAGGGTTTGGTTGACCCCCAGCTCGTCCCGTATCAGTTGTAAGGCCCGGAGGGTTTCCAGACCGGCTTGGTAATCGGCACTGACGGCCATGGCCAGGGGATCAATGATCACGTCCTCTCTCGGGATACCTGCTCGGTAGGCTGCCTCCAAAATTCTTCGGGCGATCTCCAAACGCTTTTGAGCCGTTAGGGGGATCCCTTGCTCATCCATGGTCAGTCCGATAACGGCCGCACCAAAATTTTTGACCAGAGGCAGGATTTGTTCCAGTTTCTTTTTTTCTCCGTTGACCGAATTAACCAGGGCCTTTCCGGAATAGACCGCCAGCCCGGCCTCTAAGGCCTTGGGCAGGGCCGAATCTAAGCACAAAGGGCAGTCGGTCACTTCCTGGATAGCCTGAACGGCCTCTCTTAATAATCGGGATTCGTCGATACCTGAAAGGCCCACATTGACATCTAAGATCCGGGTCCCGGCCTCGACCTGTTTTTCGGCCTCTTTTTGAAGCCATTTCAGGTCCCCTTTTTCCAAGGCCTCGGCCATCTTTTTTCGGCCCGTGGGATTGATGCGCTCCCCGATGATCACCAGGGGATGGGCCGGGCCTATGGCCACAATTTGACCGGGGCTTTTTAAGATAGTCTCTACGGGCTTCCCCACCTTTTGCCGGCCGGAAGCCGGAAGAGAAAAATGAACCCGGGAGGCAGATTCCCCGATCCGGCCGTATTCCGCGGCCGTCCTTCGGGCGATTTTGACATTTTCATCCGGGGTGCCGTACGTTAGTCCTACGGTATCGATGGAATAATTTTGAAGCGGGGCCCCCTGATCAATCAAGTTACGCACCTCGGAAACCACTTCCTCTGGGCTGCCGTTTTTCATCAGGACCGGACTGAGGCGGGCATTGACGGCCACCTTGGGCCCCAATAGCTGTCGGGTCTTTTTCACATCCGACCCAAAGCCGATCTCTAAAAATTCAAGATGACGGACCTGAGCATAACCGGGAAGGGCCTGGTCCACGGAACCGCAGTGATGGATGCCCAAGGGGTGGCAGGCTTCGGCCACTTGATTATCATAGGGCAGGATAAATGCCTTATAGGTCTGAAGGGAAATCTGTTCCACCGTACAATTGGGCAGGACAAACATCCTGGGATCACACATGGGAGTGACATCCACGGCCCCGGTGCCGGTGATCTTATAGATGTAACGAAAAAGTTCAATAATGGCGGCCGTACAGATCTTGAGCAGATGATGACAGAGTTCGGGATTTTCAAAATAATCGAGATACAATTGTTCGCCCCGGATCTTCAAGGCTAGGTTCTGGACCCCCGTGGTATTGATATCGCCGACCACCTTCCCGTATTTATTCTCGAGGTAATCGATTTGTTCGATCATCTCGGTCATGGGATGGGCATGGAGAAGATCAGGGACGGTAAGTTTTTTGATACGGTCTTCGGAAAGGTCCAAGGATATGGCCCAGGGCAGGCCCTCCTTTTCAAAGACGATTTCACAGCCGAAGATGGCCGGGAGCATGACCATGCCGAAGGTGATCAGGGGTTTGGGTTTTGGATGGGGATCCCCCAAGCCCGTCTCCCCGAACCGTTCATAAAGCCTTCGGTCCATCACCATCCGAGCCTCGATCCGGGTTTCCGGATCAAAATAATATTCCCGGTCAAAAGAAATACCGTAATGCTTGTACCACCAGTCTGGATAAAAGCCTACGCCCAGAGGGATGTGGTCTTGTCCTTCCATCAATCAGGCCTCCTATCAAACCATTAATGCCTTTTTGGGATTCGATGATACCCGAAATTTTTTCAGGATGCAACTTCGTACCGTAAGGAAAGGAGATCTCCTCCTTGATATTCAGACAGGAAAGAAAGTTGGGGCCTGATCATGGGGTTTGAGTGAGCCGATCCAAGAAGCGGAAATGAAGGCCGCCGGGGCTGATTTCATCCTTCCGGTATCGGGATCTTTTGATTAAAATAGGACAATAAGGGGCTGGACTATCGAGTCAAAAAGTGATAAAGGAAAGGAAAGAATAAGCTGGAGAGAAATATAAATTCAATGAAGAAAAAAATAGGAAGAAGGGAGCCAAAAAATGAATTTTGATCTGACTGAAGAACAAAAAATGTTGAAAGAAATGGCCTATAAGTTTGCGGTCGCCGAGTTCAAGCCCGCCTCACAGGAGTGCGACGAAAAGGAGAAATACACGCCGGAGATCCGCCGGAAGGCGGCGGAGAACGGGCTGGTCGGTTCCTGGATCCCGGAAGAGTACGGCGGGGCCGGGGCCGGCATACTGGGGAATTGCATCATCACCGAAGAATTTTCCAAGATCGATATGGGGATCGGGTTGAACATCGTGGCCGCCAGTTTCGGCTGCGAATCCATCCTCCAGTATGGGACGGAAGAACAAAAGAAGACCTATCTGCCTCAAGTCTGCGCGGGCGAGAAAGTCAGCGCCGGGGCCTACACGGAACCCAATGCCGGCACGGACGTGGCCGGGTACAAGACCCGGGCGGTCAAGGACGGAACGGATTATATCATCAACGGCAACAAGATGTTTATCACCAATGGCTCGGTCTGCGATTTCATGGTGGCCCAATGCATCACCAATCCGGAAGAAAAAAAACACAACAGCTTCAGCCTCATTATTGTTCCCGCCGATGCCAAAGGCATGACCCGGAACAAGATCAAAGGAAAATTGGGAATCAGGTCCAGTGATACGGCGGAGATCGCCTTCGAAGATGTGCGGGTCCCCCAGAGTAATCTGGTGGGCAAGGAAGGGCGCGGTTTTATCGAGTTGATGCATTTCTTTGATACCACCCGGGTCATGGTCGCCGCCCAGGGCCTGGGACTCAGCGAGGCCTGTCTGGAAACGAGCATCCGCTATGTCAAGGAAAGGACGGCCTTCGGACAACCCTTGGGGGCTTTCCAGCTCACCCAGAAGAAGCTGACGGAAATGGCCATCATGATTGAAGCCCTGCGGGGCTTGGTTTACAAGTCGGCCTGGCTGATCGACGAAGGCCGCCCCGATTATTATTTAGCGGCCATGGCCAAATTTTTCAGCGGCCAGACCGCGGTATTTTGTGCCAACTACGCTGTAGAGCTTCATGGCGGCTATGGGTATATCGAAGAATATCCCGTTCAAAAGTGGTACCGAGACGCCAAGATTCTGGAGCTTTACGAAGGAACCAAGGAAGCGGAAATCATGACCATCGGCCGTAAATTACAAGGTTAATGATCCTTTCAACAGGGTACGGCATGGCGGGTTGCCAAGGGGAAAAGTTTTAGTCTCCACCTCCCAACGGTTATAACGGTTATAACTGAAGATATGGGGGGGCCTGAATGGAATTCAAGGTCACCTCCATATCTCCGGAGGTCGGGTTTTTCATACCCACCGGGACCTCCAGGCCGCTGCAGGTCAGGCGATGGGCCTGATTTTCCACAGACCGGGCGCCTACGGCCGCATAGCTTTAGAGGTCTTCGATATAAGCATAGTTTCCAGGATAGAGCATCTCATCGGCGGCCGGAAGTTTCGATAGCTCGTAGGATTTTATCACCTCTCAAAAAATCAATTTTGTGCCGTCAATCCGTTTTTGTAAATTCCGGTTGTCTTTTCGGTCTATCCAGTTTTTCAATTCGGTCAGACTTTCCATATACCCGTTAAGAATTTTTTGGGTATGCGGGTTCTGAGTAATCATCTCTGCATATAATCTCGAATTTTGATTGAATATTTTTTTCAAAATATCCAGCTTGGTTTTAAAGATCGGGGTGGCATATTGTTTCAACTCTCCAAGATCGAACCCGGACCCACCCAAGGTCAGGCCCAGGGCGATGGAATTGAGATGATTCAAGCCCTGGACTGGGGCCATACACTCGTCATGGTGTTCCGGGGTGGTTTCGATCAGCCGGGCCCCATTCTTACGGAAGGTCTCTCTTACCCAGGGGACCCATTTTTGACTTCGCACGGGACAGAAGACAATATTATGACCCATCAAAGTTTTAATCCTGGGCCCGAAAAGAGGATGAAGGCCGATGACCTCCGAACTGGAAAAAGCCAGCATGGCCTTGACCGGTTCTGCTTTAAGGGAGGTCACATCCATCAACAAGGATTTTTTGGGCATATGAGGTCCGACCATGCGAATCACCTCTCCGGTAACCCCGATAGGCACGCTGACGATCACAACCGGGCACTCTTGGGCCATGGCGGGCAGGTCCATGCCGGAGGTTCTTCCTGAAACCTGAACCGGGTATCCTTCCTTATTAAGGAAACGGGCCATCCATCGACCTATGCCTCCGGTCCCGCCGATGATTCCGATCTGAATATTCTTCATTCGGATAGGGCTTTCTGCCTTAATAGATGATCGGCCAGGACGATGGACACCATGGCCTCACACACCGGGATGATGCGCGGGATGACCGCTATATCGTGTCGGCCTCTAATCGATAAAGTGACCGGGTTGCCCAGAAGATCGATGGTCTGTTGTTCTTTCCTGATGGAAGGGACCGGTTTGCAGGCTACCCGGATGATCAGGTCATCACCGTTAGTGATGCCCGCCAGGATCCCTCCGGCGCGGTTGCTCAGGAAGCCTGTCGGGGTTATGGGGTCATTACACTCGGAGCCGGTCATTCGAGCGGCCTCAAACCCGGCACCGATTTCCACCCCCTTGATCGAGCCGATGCCCATCAGGGCCTTGGCCAGGTCGGCATCCATCTTATCAAAGACTGGATCTCCCAAACCCGCAGGACAACCCATGACGACGATCTCCACGATCCCTCCGAGAGAATCCCCGCTCTTAGCGGTTTCTCGAAGCTTTTCTTCCATTTTTAAGGCAGCCTGGGGATCGGGGCAGTAAAAATCGTTCCTGGTAATTCCGTTTAAGGAGAAGTGCTCGGCCCTGATGCCGCCTAATTCCAGGGTATAGGCTAAGATTTCCATCCCCTCTTTGGCGATTACTTTTTTGGCAATCGCCCCGGCAGCCACGCGGGATGCGGTTTCCCTGCCCGAGGCCCGGCCCCCTCCCCGGTGATCCCTGATCCCGTATTTCTTGAAATAGCTGAAATCCCCATGTCCGGGACGGAAGACATCCTTTAAGGCATCATACTCCGAGCTGTCGGCATCTTTATTTCGAATGAGCAAGGATATGGGCGTTCCTGTTGTCTGGCCCTCAAAGATGCCGGAAAGGATCTCCACCCGATCTTCCTCTTTTCTGGAAGAAGCGCTTCGGAGTCTTCCTGGTTTTCTTCTTTTCAAGTCTCTTTGGATGTCTCGCTCGGTCAGCGGGATGAAAGGCGGACAGCCTTCCACGACTGCTCCCACGGCCGGACCATGAGATTCACCCCAGGTGGTGACCTTAAATAAAAGGCCTATGGAATTGCCGGACATAATGGCTCCTGATGAAGGGTTATTGGGTTTATCGAGTTTATTGAGTTTATTGAGTTTGATTGAAAAAGGGTGTTAGGCGTGAGGCATTTCCCCTGAGTCTAAACTTTTTGTTTACTGGTTGCCCTCTTGAAGTTGGATAAAGTTACAAATCTCCTCAGCAACTTCTTCAAGGCCCTTACCTCTGGTATCAACAATGAAATTGGCCAGTCGCTCATAGATTGGAGATCGTTCGGTTAGGGTCGCCCGAATTTCGGACTCCCAGTCTTTTTCCGAAAGATGAGGCCGCATATCCTTATTGTTGGGATCGGCATTCATCCTCTCCATGATGGTCGGAACATCGGCGGTCAGCCAGAGGACCAGCCCCTTTTGTTTTAATATCTCTCTGTTCTCGGGTTCTAAGACCGTGCCCCCTCCCAGGGCAATAACAGCAGGGGCCAGGGAAGAGATTTCCTGGATGACTCCCTTTTCTTCCTGACGAAAGGATTCCCATCCCATTTTCTCCACCCATTCTTGGATCGTTTTGCCGATACGCTTGATGATCAGGGCATCGGTGTCGTAAAAAGGGATCCCTGTTTTTTCGGCCAATTTTTTTCCCACCGAAGTCTTCCCGGTACAACGGTAGCCGATTAGAATAATGTTCATAAATCTAATAATGGTGAACTCGTAAAGAATTTCCTCTGGTCGTCACCAGGCCTGCCCCGGAATGTCTTTATCCGGAGGTGAAAGCCGGGGTCCGAACGTCGTCCCGGCGAAAGCCGGGAACCAGAATTCAAATTAATTCCCTGGATTCCGGCTTTCGCCGGAATGACGAGGGATGGGCAACACAGAGATGGTCATTTTTCATCATCCTGTATAGAGTTTTCCTAATTCATCCCAAAATCCCGGGAAGGATTTATTGACACAATCCGGGTCCTTGATTTTAATACCCGGCACATTTAACCCCAGGACGGCAAAGCTCATGGCTATCCGGTGATCGTTATGGGTGTCGATTTCACCGCCGTGGGGGTTTCCTCCTTCAATGATCAGACCGTCTTCTGTTTCTTTTGCCTCGACCCCGGTCTTAGTTAATTCCCGGGCCAAGGCTTCCAGACGGTTACTCTCCTTTATCCTGAGGTGAGCCACATTTTTGATAATAGTCCGCCCCGGGCCGGCAGGCCGCCAATACGGCCAGGGTCGGGACCATGTCCGGCATATCCTTGAGGTCATAAAGGCATTCGCCTGAAGGCAACTTAGCCCCGGTAACCTCCACCCAATCCTCTCCCCAAGTTAGCCGACAGCCGAGTTCCCCGAGGATCTTAAGAAAGCCGATGTCTCCCTGCAAAGTTTCAGGAAGAATAGGCCGGACCCTTACCCGGCCTGGACACAGGGCGGCAGCCAAGAAAAAGTATGAGGCATTACTGACATCCCCTTCGATGCGGCAGGTAATCCCTTGGTACTTCCGGGTATTTTTTATTAAATAATGATTAGGGGATTCTTGAATTATCTCCGCCCCAAATTGTTTCATCAAAGCCGTGGTCATCTCCACATAAGGCCTGGAGGGAATCGGGGGTTGAAGTTCAAGAGAAAGGTCATCCTTGGCATAGGGCGCTGCGATCAGGAGGGAAGAGATATACTGGCTGCTTTCAATATGGCTGAGGGTGACATGACCTCCTTTAAGGCCTTGGGCCTGTATAACGACCGGTGGAAAGCCAGATTTATCCTTGCTCCGGGCATCGACCCCTAAGGCATTCAGGGCCGCCAGCAAAGGTCGGATCGGTCTTTCCAAGAGACGGGACGAGCCGGTAAGCAGATACTCTCCTTCTCCAAGAGAAACTATGGAAGTCAGTAATCGCATGGCTGTGCCGTTGTTGCCCAGATAAATTTCTTTTTGGGGATTTTTAATTCGGCCCTTTATACCGCGCACTACCAGATCCCCATTTTGCAGCGCAACGTCTGCCCCTAACAAGCGGAGGGCATCGGACAGATACCGGGTATCCTCTGAAATAAGGGGGCCTTGTAGCAGGGAATCCCCTTCGGCCAGGGCGGCCAGGATCATGGCCCTTTGAGTAGTGCTTTTCGAGCCGGGCACTTTTACACGGACGTCGAGATGGGATATGGGTTTAATCTCAATCATTTTTCTTAAGCCTTGCAAGGGCCACTTTACGCATATATGACCTGGGAGGTTCTATGCCGGTCCAGATTTTCAGTTGCTCCGCACCCTGATGCACAAACATCCCCAAACCGGAAATGGTCTTCAAACCTGCTTCTTCAGCCTCTCTCAGAAGTTTTGTTTTTAGCGGGTTATAAATGATATCCATGACCCACCCGAACTTTTTCAGGTGTTCTTGGGGAAAAGGAGATCTATTAATGTCCGGGGTCATTCCCAGAGAGGTAGTATTAATCAAGACCTCGGCCTCAACTTTTTCTATCTCGGATAACGATGAAAAACCACACCCGAATTCCCGGGCAAAAGTCTCTGCCCTTGAAATGGTCCGATTCACTATTATTGGATATCCACCTTCTCGGATCAATCCAAAGAGGATTCCCCTGGCCGCTCCCCCGGCCCCCAGGACGGCAAACCGCTTCCCCTTGATCTCCATGACTTCCTTTAAAGAAAGGACAAAGCCGAGCCAATCGGTGTTGGTGCCCTTAAGCCTCCCCTGGTGATTAAAGATCGTATTGACCGCGCCAATCCTCAGGGCACTCTTTTCTACTTCGTCCAGATAGTCCATGACTTCGGTTTTAAACGGCAGAGTGACACTTACTCCCCGCATATCCAGTCCCCTGATCCCCTGAACGGCAGCTTTTAAGTCTTGCACACAAAAGGGGACATAAAGGGCCTTGATACCCATCCGCCCAAAGGCGGCCTGGTGCATAAGAGGAGACAGGCTGTGGGCGATAGGGTTTCCAAAAACGGCAAATATGAGGCAATTAGAATTCGATAGTGTCATGCATTTTTCAACTGATTACGATTGATGGTCCCGTAAAAATCAAATTTGGCCTATTTCGTCTGGCGAAAGCCGGAGTCCAGGAAATTAATCTTAATTCTGATTCCAGACGTCTGGACCCCGGCTTTCGCCGGGGTGACGCCCAGAGAGACTTTTTACGATTTCCTCATTCTTGAGGAATGAAAATGGAATCCCTTTCAGCATCAAAAGACCTCAAGCACTTGGTTTTCCATTCAATATTCCGAACATCTGCTTCAACTCTTTTACTGTCATCTGCCCGGGAGCCGACACTTCACCCTTGTTTAGAGAGGCATAAGTCAGGTAAGAACCCAGCAGAGGGGCCATGACCCGGCTCATCTTGCCTTTTTCTCCCATGCAGAAGGCGATAATTTCTTTTCCCTTTCTTTGGGCATAGGGGATGAGGCCCAGGACCTTGAGATTGTCCACCTTTTCTCGGGCATGGGATACGATCTTGACAATATCCGCCCCGGCCTCATAGCCGTCGTCCAGTCTCTTTCTTAATTCTTTCAGGGATGGGGTCCCTCCAAGATTATGATAAGACAGGATCAATTTAGTTCGGCCTTGGAAAGCTTCAATCTTTTTCTCCAGTTCGGCGATCAAGGCCGGCGTAGTCCTTAATTCGATGTCCACATAATCGGCCCCCAATGCCACCGCCTTTAACAGAAGGGCCACCTTTTCTTTCTCCGTCCCGGTAAAGGCCCCCCCTTCTTCTTTTACCCGGTTGGTGATGAGGATCTCCCCTTTGTTAGGCTTCATCAGTCGTAGTAAATTAATCCCTTGAATCCCATCTATTCTCAGTTCCAGAATATCGGCCTGGACAAACCCCTCTTCCATTTTGACCAGGGCTTCCCTGGTGGTCTTGGCCGTTATGGAAACACAGATCCGAAGAGGGAGGCGGCCGGACATCTTTACACCTTCCTTCCATAAGGGTAGGAGCCCAGGATTTTAATGAAAGTGGACACCTTTTCCAGTTCCTGCATACACTGCCGGACCTTCTCATCCTCCCGATGACCGGAAAAATCCACAAAGAATAAATATTCCCACATCCGCTCCGGCAAAGGATAAGACTCGATCTTGAGCAAATTTAGTTCTCCCTGGGTAAAGGGTCCCAAGGCATGAAAGAGGGCTCCCGGTTTATGGGGGGTCCCGAACAGGATGGAGGTCTTGTCCTTTCCGCAGGATTCACTTTGACCCTTTCCCATAACCAGAAAACGTGTCGTATTTAAGGGATAATCCTCGATCCGATCGGCTAGAATTTTCAGTCCGTACAATTGAGCGGCTTGACGGCTGCCGATAGCCGCTCCTTCCGGATCTTCTGAGACCTTTTGGGCAGCCTGGGCTGTATTATCCACCCTTAGAATCGCACATTGAGGCAGGTTTTTCTCTATCCAGCTCTGACATTGGGCGATGGCCTGGGGATGGGAATAGACCCTTTTTAATTTTTCCATCTTATCCTGAGAAGAAAGCAGATAATGGGAGACCCTTAAAAATATCTCGGCCTGGATGGACAGGGGAGTTGAGAGCAAACGGTCGAGGGTGGGTTTGACCGATCCCTCTCCGGAATTTTCAATGGGAACCACACCATAAGCGCATCTTTCCCGTTCCACCTGTTCAAAGACGGAGGCGATTGTCTTCTGGGGGAAAAATTGAGAACCCTGACCGAAATGGGCCAGAGCGGCCAAATGGGTAAAAGAGGCTTCCGGGCCGAAATAGGCCACAGTAATGGGACCTTGGAGGACCCGGGAGGAGGAGATAATCTCCCGGAAAATATCCTGCAAGGCCTTATCGGACAGAGGCCCTTTATTAATCTGAGAAAGGTATTCAAAAATTAGTCTCTCCCGCGAAGGGTCATAAACCGCCTGGCCGCTCTCCCGCTTAACTTCACCGACTTCAAGAGAAAGCTCGGCCCGCTCATTCAAAAGGACTACGATTTCCCGGTCCTTTTCCCTTATTTCTTCCCTGAGTTTTTCCAACGGTTTTTTGTTCATACTTTTAAGGCCTCGATGGTTTCCTGGATTACGGTTTCGGGCACACCTCCATTGATAAAAGGGAACCCTAATTTTTTAAGGAGCACAAAGGGGACAATGTCGCCCTTTTTTTTCTTATCTGTGGTCATCCGTGAAATGATGGCTTTTGTTCCCATGCTTTGGGGGATACGATGGGGAAGCCCGAAGGCTCTGATCAGGGATTCGATCCGTTCCATCTCTTTTAAAGCCAAATAATTTCTTTTGACGGACAAGAAGGCGGCACAAGCCATGCCGATGGCTACTGCTTCCCCATGAGAAAAGGCGTAACCCGATTCCGCTTCTACGGCATGGCCGATGGTATGACCGAAATTGAGGATGCGGCGGAGACCGCCTTCTTTTTCATCCATTTCGACGATCCTTTTTTTAATCAGGCAGGATCTGATGATGATCCTTTCCAGCAGCCCGAAATCCCGTCTTTTAACGGCTTCGGCCCCTTCTTCCAAGGAACATAATAGTTCAGGGTCTTCAATAATTCCGTATTTGATGATTTCCGAAAGGCCGTTAGTATAGTCCCGGTCCGTCAGGGTTTGAAGGAAGGCCAGATCAATAAAAACCGCTTGGGGTTGATAGAATGTCCCTAGGAGATTTTTCCCGGCTGGCAGGTCGATGCCGGTTTTGCCTCCGATGCTGCTGTCCACCTGGGCCATCAGGGTGGTGGGAATTTGAAAAAAGGGAATACCTCTCATGTAGATTGAAGCAATAAATCCCGCCATGTCCCCGACAACGCCTCCTCCCAGGGCGATGAGGGCGGAATGCCTGTCTGCCCCGAGGGTCATCAGGGACTCGACCAGATGAAGACAGGTCTGAATATTTTTTGAAGTCTCCCCGCAAGGAAAATCGATGAGGTCCACCTTTAGATTCATCTTCTTTAAGATTTGTAAAACCCGTTTCCCGTGGACGGTCCCGACTTGGGAATCGGTTACAATCACATAGCGATTGGTCCAATCCCCTTTGGTTAAAATAACCCCGAGACGATCGATAATATCTTGACCAATAAAGATTCCATAAGAGGAGGAGGGGTTGGTATCCAATCTCACCTTGATCTGATTCATTGTAAAATTCCTCTGGTTTTTTTCATGAACCCTTGCAGCATTTTTAATTCATCCATGAGTTGATAAAACTTTTCCGGTTTCAGGGACTGGGAGCCGTCACAAAGGGCCTTTTCCGGTTGAGGGTGTACTTCGATGAGCAGCCCGTCGGCGCCCACGGCCAGGGCGGCCCTGGATAAGGGCAGGACATATTTCCAATGGCCGGTGGCATGACTGGGATCGACGATTACCGGAAGATGGGTCAGCTCCTTTAACACCGGGATGGCGCTCAGGTCCAGGGTGTTGCGGGTGGCGGTTTCAAAGGTCCGGATGCCCCGCTCACAGAGGATGACCTGGTCGTTTCCCTCTGAAAGAATGTATTCAGCCGACATCAAAAGTTCTTCGATGGTCGTCATCATGCCCCTCTTTAAAAGGACCGGTTTTCGGGTTTGGCCTACCCTTTTTAAGAGAGCGAAGTTTTGAACATTCCGGGTCCCAATCTGCAGGATGTCGCTGTATTCGGCAACCAATTCGACTTCGGTGGTGTTCATGACCTCGGTGACCACCGGAATGCCCATTTTATCCCGCACCTTTTTTAAAAGTTTCAGTCCTTCTTCTTCCAATCCCTGGAAGCTGTAGGGAGAGGTCCTGGGTTTGTAAGCCCCGCCCCGTAAGATTTGAGCGCCCCCTTTTTTTACGATATAGGCGCTTTCCATCAGTTGTTCATCACTTTCAATGGAGCAGGGGCCGGCCATGACTATAAATTCCGGTCCGCCGATTTGAAGATTCCCGACTTGAACGAGGGTATCACCTGCTCGGCTCTCCCGGCAAGCCAGCTTATAAGGTTTAAGGATAGGCACTATCTTTTCCACACCTGGGAGATGCTCAACCAATTTTAACTGGGCCTTGCCCCGGTCGTCTCCAACCACCCCGATGATAATTTGTTCCACACCCCGGGAAGGATGGGTCTGATAACCTACCGATTCAATCCATTTGATAACTTGGTCAACTTCGTCCTCTGAGGCCTTTTTTTTCATCACGATCACCATTGGTAACTCCTTTTAAATGACCAGGGGCTTCATTAATCCCCCTGACTTTACAAAAATTGAACAATCATTTTTTTACAGGCTGATCAAAAATGGCCAGATGCAAGGCGCCCAAAATTCCGAGGAATGAGGCGTACAGGGTAGTACGTCGGAATGACGAGGGATAAGGGCAACGCTGCAGATGGACGTTTTTCATCAGCCTGTTAAAAATAAAAAAGCCATGAAGAGCACTTTTCGTCTCCCCATGGCTTTTTTAAATCTTTTTTTGATTAAGTTTCTTTAATGACTCCTAAGCGATGGGCAGACCGGTAGGAAGTAATAATAAAAGTAAAACCAAAAGTTAAAACTGAAAACTCTCTTGCCCATCATGGTCGATCTTTTTTCCAATCCTTTATATTTTACAAGAAAGGATAACGGGAAGAGGTCCTCCTTGTCAAGAAAAAAATAAAAAGAAGGAAAGCCCGGAGATTATGCCCGGCAGGTCCCGAAATCTTAGCCTGGCCAAAAGCTAAAAATTAAAAGGGGTCGCCCAAAGATTCGGCCGCCCCTTGATGATAAAGACCCTTGTTAAGGAAGGGTTAATCATCGAAAAATGACCTCTCTATGGAAACGGTCATTCCGTCACACTCTCCCAGCCGCTTTAACAACCCTTGAATCTTGGGGAGTTCATAATGAAAGAAAAAGCAGAAGGTGTAGAACTTGCCTTGATAGAATTTCGTTTCCATCTGGGTGAGGGGGCTGCTCAAGGCCTTTTGAATGGACACGGCCTGGAGAAGCCATTGCCAGGCTATGGCAATGATCCCAAAAAGCTCCAGGTACAAAGTGGAATCGGCCAGGGCCTGCTCTACCCTCCCCCCCTGGTACTGGCCCAACAGATGGTGGGTGATATTTTTTAAGTCTTCCAGAGATTCCTTAAGCATCGCGACATAGGGATTCAGGGCTGGAAAAGGATCGGCGGCCTGGATCGCCTTTTGAACCTCATTAAGGAAAAGGGTAAAGGCCTTTCCCCCTTTCATCCGGACCTTTCGACCCAGCAGGTCTAACCCCTGGATGCCGGTGGTTCCTTCATGGATAGGGTGTATGCGGGCATCGCGATAGAACAGTTCCAGCAGGAATTCATCGCAATAGCCGTATCCTCCCAGGCATTGAAGTCCCTGGCTGACAGAGAGGATCCCCATTTCAGAAGGATAGGTTTTGGCTATGGGGGTCAGCAGGTCCAACAATAGATGATACCGATCTTGGTCTTCCCCTTCCGTGGTCTTTATTCTATCCACATACCGGCTGCATTGCATCAAAAGAGACAAGGCGCCTTCGGTTACGGCCCTTTGGAAAAGCAGCATCCGCTTCACGTCCGCATGCTCGATGATGGGGATCTGTGGCGTAGTAGGGTCTTTAGCCGATATTTTTCTTCCCTGAGGACGCTCCCGGGCATATTCCAAAGAAGCATAATAAGCGGCTGAGGCAATAGCGGCCGCCCCCATGCCCACGTTGATCCTGGCCTCGTTCATCATCTGGAACATGTAGGCCAGTCCCTGGTGCGGCTCCCCAACCAGATAGCCCCGGCAGTCGTCGTTTTCTCCAAGGCTCAACTGGGTAATGGGTGCGCCCCGGTAACCGAGTTTATGATAGACCCCGGCTACGTTGAGATCGTTAAAAACCAGTTGATCCTTGCCCTCGACCCTTTTTTTCGGCACCACAAAAAGAGAAATGCCCTTGACTCCTGCCGGTGCCCCTTTGATCTTGGCCAGCATCAAATGGACTATATTGTCCACCCCGTCATGATCCCCGGCGGAAATGAAAATTTTTTGACCGCGAATTTTATAAAATCCTTGGTCGGTTGGTTGGGCTTGGGTCAGGATGTCGGATAACGAGCTTCCGGCCTGTGGTTCAGTCAGGGCCATGGTCCCCTGCCACTCACCGGAAAGCATTCGGGGGACATACAATTCCTTCAATTCCTCTGAGCCGAAGGACAAAATAAGATTGGCCGCCCCGGTGGTCAGATGGGGATAAACACTGGCCGAGTAATTGGCGGCGGAAAAGATGAACTGGCTGGCCGTAGAAACCATCTGGGGAAGCTGCTGGCCACCTAAATCAAAGGGAAAGAGGGAAGCTATCCAGCCCCCTTCACCGCTCTCCTTCATGAAGGTTCGAACCGCTGGATGAACCTTCACCTCTCCATTAACCAGGCTCGGTGCATTCAGGTCCATCTCCCGGAGAACCGGCCTCAGGAGATCCTGCCCCATTTTTAAGGCCGTTTCCAGGGTCAGGTCAAAGATCTCCCGGTTGTGTTCTTGATAATAGGGGTACCCGATAAGGTCTTCGATTTGAAAAACCTCGTAGAGCATAAATTTCAAATTTCGCATACTGACGAACTGGTCCATCTCAAATGCCTCCTTTTTAATTCGGATTGTTACGAATTCATACTAAACCCCCTTGCCCCATGGGGGCGTTACGAAACACGAAAATAACCTTAGGGGCGGGTTTTAAACCCGCCCCTACAGAGCCCCTATAGAGACAAAGGCGATTTAAAATCTATTTTTATTTTAAATTTATACCATCTGTTTTATGAGAAGGTCAAATGGAAAGCCATAAGCCTGAATGAAAATGAGCGGACCAGGATAGAGGGGGATAACGATTACTGCCTGCCGGGTTAGTGGACAAACAAGGACATCTGTTTTTTCCTGGGCCGCAGCGGTTTTTTGTTCCCCTTCCGATAAAGGGAAGATTTCAAAAGGTCTCCCATATTTTCTAAAAAAGGAGAAGGCGTTTGAACGAGTTTCTGCCCATATAAGGTCCTTCTCCTTGCCCAGGTCAGGAAGAGCTTTTCCCTGGCCCGGGTCAAGCCCACGTAAAAGAGGCGCCGCTCTTCTTCCGGGTCCGATTCCTTTAGTAATGATAGGGGAAGAAGGTTTGCCTCACAACCGGAAATGATGACCACGGGGAATTCCAGACCTTTGGAGGCGTGAATGGTGAGGAGGTTAACCGTTTCCTGATCCGGTTCATAGGTATCTAATCCGGTTTGTATGGAAAGGGTCTCTATGAATTCCTCCAAGGGGCCTTTGAAGGTGGCCGCCGAGAGACGAAGTTTTTTCAAGGCCTCAATCCCTTCATCCTCCAATGGAAGAAGTTCAGCATTTTCGGAAAGGACCTTTTCTACGGCGGCTCCTGGAGAAAAATCCAACGAAAGAATAGACCGGAGCTTTTTTAGAAAGGAGCGGATTTCAGGTCTTTCAGCCCAGTGGACTTCCTGAATTTTTTTAAAGGGGATCCCTTTTTTTGAAAAGGCCTTGGCCAACAGGTCTCCCTGGGCATGGAGCCGGTATAGGACGACAAAATCGGCAAAACTCCTGGGCGTGTCTTGTCCTGACCGGGAAAGAGATCCTGGCCCCTTGGCCAACAAGCTGAGCCCTCCCATCTCTTCTTCAATGACCTGGGCAATATATTCCCCTTCTTCTTCGGCGCAGGACAGGGCTGCGACCGGCACCTGGGGCTCGCCCATCCGCAATGAGCTTAAAGGAACCGATCGGTTCTTAGAAGATCCCTCCAGCACCCGCGAGGAAGAGGCCAGGATGGTCTGATTCAGTCGAAAGGTTTCGGTGAGAGGTATTTCCGTCAATAAAGGGCATTCCCGATGGAGACGGGCAAAGAAATCGGCGCTGGCCCCACGAAATCCGTATATGGACTGATTAGGGTCTCCGATGACCATCCACTGTCCGTCTTTTCGGGTCAACAATTGAAAGAGACGGTACTGGATTGGGTTGATATCTTGAAATTCATCGATGAACAGATAGGGAAATCGAAATTGCCAGGCCCCTTGGAGGTCGGGATTTTCTTCCAGAAGGGAAACGGCTTGAATGAGGAGCTCATCAAAATCCCAAAGTTTTTGACTATCCAGTTTTTCCTGATAAGCCTGATACAGAGAAGGCCAATTGGGATAGGTGTCCCAGGTGGGCAAGGATTGCGGTGTTTCGGACGGACTCCAGACATTCTTGGCTAAGGAAATGCGTCGGCCTAGTTCTCTAAAAGACTGGGCCGGGAAATCCTTAACCTTTTCTTGAACCGTTTTTTTAAGTAAGGCCAAAGCCTCTTGTTCGGACAGGAGTTGACCAGGGACAGGGCTATTTACCCGAAGAAAACGATAACAAAAACCGTGAAAGGTGGAAATCCAGGGAGGGGAAAAGGCCTGGAGTTCACCACTGAATTGAGCTACCCGGGAGCGCATCTCCTCGGCAGCCTTATTGGTAAAGGTGATGGCCAATATTTGATCGGAACGAGCGATTCCCCCGGCCATCAAATGGGCCAGCCGATAGGTCAAGGTCCGGGTCTTCCCGGTCCCCGGCCCGGCCAAAACCATTAAAGGGCCGCCTTGATGTCTAACGGCTTGTTCCTGAGCTGGTGTCAGAAAAGAAAGGTCCGGCATGGGAATAGTTGTACACTATCCTCAAAACCGGACACAAGGGGATTTGCGCTTTAACAAAAAATAATCGATGGATAGTTAAAAATTTAATCAGGTTAATAAGGATAGGCCCATAAAAAAGAAACAGGCCGGGGGACCCCCCGGCCTGTCCCAAAAAAAAATGGCCGTATCGGTTATATTTCTTTTACTGTAATGGCGCCGGCTTCACAAACCTCGACACAACTTTCGCAGCCCAGGCATTCGTCCATGTTGACTGGAACGGCCTTGTTGTCTTGAAGTTCAAAAACGCTCACCGGGCAGGTATCCACGCAATTGGAATCCCCCGTGCATTTGTCGGCATCAACCGTAACTTGAAACATTGATCTTTCCTCCTTAAGTTTTAGATAATTTTTATCCAAAAACAGATAGTTAGTTAATTGTCTTTGGGTTTATCCCTTGTTGCATAAAGGCCTTACGCCTTCAAATAACCGAGAAGATTAAATCATTTTTCCCCAAAGGTCAAACAATTTTTTTGGCCGGAAAAACAATAAAGATATTTTTAGAAAAAAAACAATTAAATCAAATAATTACTCTTTTATGAATCGGATTTTCAGGATTTATTTTTTCAGCCTTTCCGGAGAAAGGCTGAAAAACCCATTCGCCGATGGTTAGGCAATTGTTTTCCCCTTTCCTTCCAAAATGATTAACCTTATGATACATAAAAGAAAAGATGAAACCGGAGGAGGACTCCCTATGCTCGACAACAACGAATCCCTGCGCTATGACCGGCAAATCCTGATTAAGGATTTTGGAACGGCCGGCCAGGAAAAATTAAAAAAAAGCCGGATTCTAATTGCCGGAGCCGGCGGCTTGGGTTCGGCGGCCGCCTTTTATCTGGCCGCCGCCGGCATAGGGTCTTTGCGGATTGTGGACAAGGATCAGGTAGAACTGAGCAATTTGAACCGGCAGATCCTCCATTGGAATGGGGACATCGGCCGGCTCAAGGTGGAATCGGCCAGGGAAAAATTAGCCAAGCTTAATCCCGGTATCGAGGTGGAAATTCGGGCCGAGGAGATCAACGAGGAGACCCTTCCCGGATTGACGGCAGAATGCGACTTGGTGGTGGACGGCTTGGATAATTTTCCAACCCGCTATTTGATCAATGAACAAATTTTCCGTGGGAGAATCCCCTTTATCTACGGAGGGATTTTAGGCCTTATGGGGATGGCCACCGTCATTCAACCCGGACAGACCCCGTGCTTAAAATGTCTTTTTCCCCAAGCCCCGCCCCCTCAGAAATTTCCGGTTTTGGGGACCACGCCGGGGATCATCGGTCTGATCGAAGCCAACGAGGCCATTAAATATCTGGTCGGTTTTGGAAAACTCTTGACCGGCCGGCTTCTGGTCTACAACGGGCTGGACATGCGCTTTTCAGAGGTTCAGATTGAACGCAACCCCGATTGCCCGGTCTGCGCTTAGGGGAATGCCATTTTTTTTTAGCCACTGACTCAGATAGACCCCAAGACTAAGTCAAGGACGGAACAAAAGGTCTGGCGACATAAGGGCAAGGATAATATTCTTGTTGCGGATCGCTTTCGTTTGAGCTAATATGACAGGTGATTCAGGAATAAGAAATCATCCTATGCCCAGACCCACTGAAAAGACGAAAACCGGACGTTCCCATACCTCCAAGGGGATAGCTACCCGGACGGCCATCTTGGAAACCGCCCAGGAGGTCTTCAAAGACACGAGTTATTACAGTGCCTCGGTCTCCGAGATTACCCGTCGCTCCGGGGTCTCCATGGGCACCTTTTATCAGTATTTCAAGAACAAAGACCAGATCTTCCAGGAACTGAGCGACCTGATCATCGCCCGTTTTTGGGACCGGGCCAACTCCCTGACTCTGAAAGACGAGGACCCGGAAGAACGCCTGGCCCAGGTCGTCCGACTCCTCTTCGACCATATTTCAGATAATTTCTATTTTCACCGTATCCTCGGCGAATTCGAGCTCATCGATCCGGTAACCATCGGTTACTATGATTCCATCGTCCGCTTTTATCGAAGGTTCTTCCGTCAGGAAGCAAGGCGGGGTTTCATTCGTCCCATCGATCCCAACCTGATCGCCTATGGCCTGTTAGGGATCGTCTATTTTAACTCCCTTGACTGGGGGCCGGAGGGCAAGGTTTACATCGCCGACCAACAGGTTCAACTGACCCTGGATCTGATCCGCAAGGGCATCAACGGCCCCAAGCCCTGGGCTAGTCCGTCGGATCTTTCGGCTTCTTCTTCCCCGGAAAAGTTGGCCGCCTTGCTCGAACCTCAAGAGGACGCCCAAAGCCATTTAACCAAACGGGCCATTTTTCAGGCCGCGGAAAAGGTCTTTGGACAATACGGTTTCAACCGGACCAACATTTCCGAGATCACCCGCATGGCCGGTGTGGCCCAGGGAACCTTTTACATCCATTTTAAAAGCAAGCGGGACCTTCTCGAAGGGTTTGTCCGCTACCTGAGCCGGGAATTGCGCCGGACGCTAAAACTGGCCACGGAAGGCCTCGAAGACCGAAGAGACATGGAGCGGGAGGGGATCATAACCTTTTTCCGGTTTCTGCGTCTTCACAGTCCGATCTACCGGGTGATTGCCGAAAGCGAAACCGTCGGCCAGGAGATGGGCATGTGGTACTACAAAAAATTGGCCGAAGGATACATCTCCGGATTGAAGAAGGGGGTGAAGAATGGGGAAATCCGAAATCTCCCGGCGATCTTCTTGGCCCGATCGCTTATGGGTTTCAATCACATGATCGGCCTGAAGTGGTTGGTCTGGAAGTCCTTTCCCCAGGCCGAATTTCCTAAACCGCTGCTGATCGAGGCCATCCAATTGGTCATGGACGGTATCAGCACCGGATGAGAAAAAATTTTATCTTTCCATTTTTTTCTTGACAGCCAAAGAAAGATATTGGAAAGTTCCTGACAGATGGTTCACCTTTCAGCTTTTTATAAACGCGAAACGCTTTTCCGATCCAAACGATATTCCTGATTCACTTTCGATGAAGCCGTTTTTTTTATGAGGCGGACAGCCTGTTGAAGACTAAAAAATTGGAAACAGCAGTGATGATCGGCGGCGGCTCGGGCATGGGCAAGGCCGCGGCTACGACCCTGGGCTCCATGGGGGTGCGGATTTTTGTGGCCGACTTTAATCTTTCGGCCGCCGAGGAAACGGCTCAAGCCGTCGTGGCCAAAGGCGATTCGGCCGAGGCCTTTCAAGTCGATGTCTCCCGAAGCGAATCGGTCGGTCGCCTTTTTAAATCCTTGAAGGAAAAGACCGAGCGTTTGGATCTGATGGTCCACACCGCGGCTATCCTCGGGCGCACCGTATTTATCGAGGACATGGCCGATGAGGAATGGCGTCAAATGATGGCCGTCAATCTGGACGGCATGTTTTATTGCTGTCGGGAGGCCGTGGGCTGGATGAGGGAACATCAAACCGGCCGTATCATCCTCTTCAGCTCCGTAGCCTCATTGACGCCCACACCCGGATCTCTTCATTACAGCACCTCCAAAGGCGGGGTAAACATGCTGGGCCGAACCTTGGCCCAGGAGGTGGCCAAATACAACATCCGGGTCAATGTCATCGCGCCGGGCTACATCGAAACCCCTATGTTGCAAGGTCTTCCCGAGGGCTTTGCCGATTATGTACTTAAGAAAACCCCTTTAAAACGGATGGGCGAATCGGGTGAGATCGCCGGCTTGGTATCCTTTCTGGCCTCTCCCGAAGCCGATTTTTTTACCGGTCAGATCTTCAGCCCTAACGGCGGTTGGGTGATTTAGGACGAAAATACGGTTCAGGGTTCGAGGATTCCATGTTTGAGGGTTCAAGGGTTTGATTTCAACGCCTTTCACTTGAATCCTTGAATTCCTGACCCCTTGAATCCTGGTTTATTGGCGCCCCACAGGGGCATGAGGATTTAATATGTATAAGGCCTATTCCTTGCTTATAGTGGATAACCAGGGGGAGATTTGCTTCATTACCATCAACCGGGCAAAAGATCGAAACTCCATCAACACACCCCTCATGAAAGAACTGGAACAGGCCCTTGTCGAGACTGAGAAGACCGCGGCCCGAGCCGTGGTTTTTAGGGGTGCCGGGGATACCCATTTTATAGGCGGGGCCGATGGCGTTGAGATGATGCAACTGGACCCGGAAGGGGCCTCGGCCTTTTCAGCCCGGATCCAGAAGCTCTTCATTCGGATGGAGGAAAGTCCCCTCATCCTGGTGGCGGCCATCAACGGCCTTTGTTTTGGGGGCGGTTATGAGTTTGCCCTGGCCTGTGATTTTCGTATCGCCGGTGAAACGGCCCGTCTGGGACTGCCAGAAGTAAAGGTGGGCCTTATCCCCGGAGGCGGAGGCACCCAACGTCTCCCAAGGCTGGTAGGCGTGGGTAAAGCCATGGAGATGATCCTCAGCGGACGTCTGTACGAGGCTGAAGAGGCTTTGACGCAGGGTCTGGTCCATCGGGTGGTCCCTGTTGATAGACTTTTGGCCGAATCCGCGGAGCTTTTGAAGCCCATCCTAAAAAATCCCCGATATGCCTTGATCCAGGCTAAAAAGGCGGTGCGGGCATCCCAGAGCAATTCCCTGGCCGAGGGCCTGCGGATGGAGACCGAAGAGTTCCAAAAGTGCTTCACCCAAGATCATTTCGTTAATCTCATGTGTCATCAGCTCAAGTCTGGCCATTTGCAAACCACGGCCGATTTGCCGGATTGGGTCTGTAAAAACCAGAATTCAGAATCCAGGAGCCAGAATTCAGAATGAGGGCGAACCATAAAAAAATTTTCAGCACTTACTCTGGATTCTAAACATGGCAGTAGGTTTCGAGTCTGGGTAAAGAAAGCGGGTGAAGGGTATGAAAGTCATCGGTATTGCCGGAAGCTTACGGTCCAGAAGTAATACGCTGCAATATGTAAAGGCCGCCTTAAAGGTGCTTGAGGAAGAGGGGCTGGCCACCGAGTTGATTTCCCTGCGGGGGAAAAAAATCAACCCTTGTACCGGGTGCTACGACTGTGCTAAGAAAAAAAAGGGGATCTGCAGCATCAAAGGGGACGATTTCAACGAAATCTTGGCCAAGATGCGTGAAGCCGATGGCCTTATTCTCGGTTCGCCGGTCTATCTCAGTTCGGTAGTCCCCCAGATGATGGCCCTCCTGGCCCGGGCCACCTTTGTCTCCTATTGGAGCGATCGATTTTTCACCGGAAAGGTCGGCGGCCCCATCACCGTGGCCCGAAGGGCCGGACATAACCTGGCCTTCTCCCAGCTCCTGCTCTGGTTTTTTTTAAACGGTCTCATCGTCCCCGGTTCCACCTATTGGAACGTGGGAATGGCCGGGACGGGCGGGGCCCGGGACGCAGAAAAAGATGTCGAGGGGATTCAGACGGTCAGCAACTTCGCCCACAATATGGCCGGGCTGATGAAAAAAATTTTTTAGACAGGACAAACCGGATTTTTAGGAAAAAATAAAGGGAGTGTGATGGACCCTCAGGGTATCGGCTTCTGGCTGACTAAAAGAGAATTCCTCATGGGAGACAAAGAAGCCCTGGTGGATGGCGGCCGCCGTCTCAGTTATCGGGAACTCAACCGTCGGGTCAACCGGCTTTCCCGCTCTCTTCAGTCCATGGGACTCCATTACGGCGACCGTCTGGCCTTGTTGGCTTATAACAGTGTTGAATATGTAGAGGTGATTTTTGCCGCGGCCAAGCTGGGCCTTATGCTGGTGCCCTTGAATTGGAGGCTTTCCCCCGCGGAATTGTCCTTTAACCTTACCGATAGTGAAACCCAGACCCTGATCTTTGATCCCGGATTTACCGAGGCCGTTAAAGGACTCAAAGATCAGACGCCCGTCAACCGGATGTTGGTCCTTGGAATGGAAGAAGCCCTTGGGGCCGTGGCCTATGAGCAGGTTTTAGCCGGGCAAATCGATGAGGAACCTGAGCCGGATCAACCGGTGGGCCTGGATACCCCCCATATCATCATGTACACGGCCGGCACCACCGGCAAACCCAAAGGGGCGGTGTTAAGTCAGGGGGCCAGTTTCTGGAATGCCGTCAACCTGGCTTTGGACCTCAACTTCACTTCAGAAGACCGCGATCTGCTGGTGCTGCCCATGTTTCATATCGGCGGGATCGGGCTCTTTACTCTGCCGGTGTTGTATGCCGGGGGAACGGTCGTCATCCAACGCACCTTTGATCCGGCCCAAACCCTTCAATTGCTCAAAGAGGAAAAGGTTACCTTGTTTTTTGGCGTACCGGCCGTCTTCCTGTTTTTGATTCAGCATCCGGATTTCGATCCCAGGATTTTTGAGAACCTTCGGTTGGTCATGAGCGGCGGTGCGCCCTTGCCGGTCAGCTTGGTCCATCAGTATCACCAGGCCGGGATCGTTCTTCAGCAGGGTTTCGGCATGAGTGAAGCGGCCCCGAGCATTTCCACCTTGAGAAAAGAGGTGGCCTTCAAAAAGGCCGGTTCCATCGGCAGGGCCTTGTTTCACGTCGAAGCTAGGGTGGTGGATGACGATTTGAAAGACCAACCCTTAGGTGAGGTGGGAGAGTTGGTTATCAGAGGCCCTAATCTGATGCAGGGCTACTGGAAAAGGCCTGAGGCCACCAAGGAGGCCTTCTCTGGGCGATGGTTCCACACCGGCGACCTGGCCCGCATGGATGAAGAAGGTGATCTGTACATCGTGGAACGGAAAAAGGACATGTTCATCTCCGGCGGGGAAAACGTTTACCCGGCCGAGGTGGAAAATGCCATCTACGAGTTGGCTCCGATTTCCGAAGCGGCTGTGATCGGCATCAAAGATGAAAAATGGGGCGAAGTCGGCAAAGCAGTGGTAGTCATAAAAGAAGGTGAGAAACTATCGGCCAAGGAAATTATCAATCACCTCAAGGGCCGGCTGGCCAAATACAAAATTCCCAAGGAGGTGGTGTTTATCAGCCAGTTGCCACGCAATGCCGCCGGCAAGGTTTTAAAGACCGTGTTAAAGGAAAAGTTTGGGTAATCAACTATGACGGCGCAGTAAAAAGTCAAAAACGCCTACCTCGTCATTCCGTGAAAGCATGCCCTCAGAATGCCTTAATCGGGGACGGGAATCCAGTGTTTTTTATGCTTGCACGCCGCCTGGATTCCCGCCTGCGCGGGAATGACGAGCTGTCACCTAATAGAAATTTTAAAAAACGCAGCGCACAAACAAATCGATTTTAATTCAAAGGAGGAGTCCCATGAGTTTAAAAAAAATGTTGACCCTATTGGTTGCGGTTTCTCTGGTTTTGGGTGTTGGAAGTCTGAAGGCTATGGCGGCCGAGCCGATCAAAATCGCTTTAATGGTGGATTTGACCGGTTTCCTGGAGGCCTATGCCAAGCAAACTGTTAACGGCTTTAATTTGGGTATGGAATATGCCACCAAAGGGTCCATGAAGGTTTTGGGGAGACCCATCCAGATCATAATCAAGGATACCCAGGGCAAACCCGATTTCGGCAAACAGATGATGACCGAGGCCTTTAAGGACGACAAGGTGGATCTGGCTGTTGGCGGCACCGCTTCGCCCGTAGCCTTAGCCATGCTGCCCGTGGCCAAAGAATTCAAAAAGATATTTATAGTTGAACCTGCGGTGGCCGATTCCATTACCGGTGAGGCCTGGAACCGCTATATCTTCCGCACAGGCCGTAATTCCTCTCAGGATGCCGTTTCCAACGCCCTGGCGGTAGCCAAACCGGGGGTCGTCATTGCCACTCTGGCCCAGGACTATGCCTTCGGCCGGGACGGCGTCAAGGCTTATAAAGAAGCGGCTGAGGCCAAGGGAGCCAAGGTTGTCTACGAGGAATATGCCCCGATCAACACCACCGATTTCACTGCCCCGGTGCAGCGGATCATTCAGGCCATGAAAGACCTGAAGGGCGAAAAATATATCTTCATCATCTGGGCCGGAAAGGGCAATCCTTTCTCCATCGTCAACATGGGGTTGGACAAATACGGGATCAAGGTCACGACGGGCGGCAACATTCTGGATGCCCTGGCCCTTTATAAACCTTTGGTCGGTATGCAAGGGGCCATCTACTATTATTACGATATTCCCAAGAACCCGATCAACGACTGGCTGGTTAAAGAGCATGAGAAGCGTTTCCACACCCCGCCGGATTTTTTTACCTGCGGCGGTTTTTCAGCGGCATTGGCGGTTGTCGATGGTCTGAACAAGGCAGGCTCCACCGATACGGAAAAACTGATCAAGGCCATGGAAGGCATGCATTTTCAAACTCCCAAGGGTGAGATGGTCTTCAGACCGGAAGACCATCAGGCCCTGCAGTCCATGTATGTTTTTAAGATCAAGGTCGATCCCAATGTCAAATGGGCCATTCCTGAGTTGGTAAGAGAGCTGACCTGGAAGGATATGAACATCCCGATTCGAAACAAGAAGTAGGGCCGCCAAAAAAGAAGCTTAAAAAAAGCTGTCAGCGATCAGCGGTCAGCCTATCAAAGTGGTGTTGTCTACATAATGCCCTTGCAATATCGTTATTCCGGACTTGATTCGGAATCCAGTCTTTTTAACCTGGATTCCCGCTTTCGAGGGAATGACGGTATTAGGAACATTGTAGGTGAGTTAGAGACCCACCAATAGCCTGTTTATTTATGGGTTTTTCTGATAGCTGATAGCTGAACGCTGATAGCCGTATTTAATCACCATGGGAGTTGGTAATGAACCCTTCGCCGATTATCGAAACCCAAGACCTGACCATCCATTTCGGCGGCAACGTTGCCGTCAATAAGGTCAACCTCAAGGTAGAGCCTTTCTGCCTCAAGTCTCTCATCGGTCCCAACGGGGCCGGGAAGACCACCTTGTTCAATCTGATAAGCGGCCAGTATCGGCCCACCTTCGGGAAGGTCCTGTTCAAAGGCAAGGATATCACCGCACTCGGCCCGGCCGAGAGGACCAAGCTGGGTCTGGGGCGGTCGTTCCAGTTGACCAATATCTTTCCCACTTTAAGTGTCCTGGAAAACGTCCGGGTGGCCCTCCAGTCCAAGGCGGATATTGGACTGGTGTTTTGGCGTTATTACCGTTCTTACGGCGCCCTGGAGGATCAGGCCTATCAGCTTTTGCAACAGGTTCTCCTGAGCGATCGCTGGGCCGATGACGCCGCCAGCCTGACCCATGGAGAAAAGCGCAAGCTGGAAATCGCCATCCTCCTGGCCCTGGACCCAGAAGTCTTGCTTTTGGATGAACCCACGGCCGGTATGAGTCTGGAAGAGGTCCCGGCCATCCTGGAAATTATCCAGGAGATCAAGGCTGGTCGGAACCGGACGATCCTTCTGGTGGAACACAAATTCGATATGATCATGACCGTCTCCGACTCCATCGCCGTGCTCAAGGATGGCTGTCTCATCTGCGACGGATCGCCGCAAACGGTCTCCCAAAACAAGGAGGTCCAGGAAGCTTATTTATCCGGAGGAGTCAAGCATGACTGAACCGATCCTTTCACTTAGAGATGTGCATACCCACATTCAGCAGCATCATATCCTTCAGGGTGTGGCTTTTGAGGTCAAGCCCGGCCGGGTCACCGTGCTTTTGGGAAGAAACGGCGCCGGAAAGTCCACGACCTTGCGGACCATCATGGGCCTTTGCCCGGCCACGGGCGGGACGATAACCTTTGCCGGACAACCCATCCAAAGCCGCAGACCTTTTGAAATCGCCCGTCTGGGCATAGGGTTCGTTCCGGAAGATTTTGCCGTCATCTATTCTCTGACCGTGGAAGAAAATTTCCGCCTGGCCATGTTCAAGGAAAGTGAAGAAGCCCGGCACCGAATGGTAGGGATCTTCAAGCTCTTTCCGGACCTCGAAAAATTCCTCCATTCCAAGGCCGGAATTTTGTCCGGGGGCCAGAAACAAATGTTGGCCATTGCCCTGGCCTTGGTCCTGGACCACCGGGTCGTTTTGATCGATGAACCTTCCAAGGGTCTGGCGCCGGTGGTGGTCGAGCATTTGGGCGAGGCGCTCAACCAAATCAAAGCGACGACTACCATCGTTTTGGTGGAACAAAATTTTTATCTGGCCAGCAAAGTGGGGCAAGATTACTTTATCCTCGACGACGGCCGGGTGGTGCGCCAGGGGCTCATGGAGGATCTGGTGAAGGATCAAGAATTGAAACAAAAATATCTGGGTATAGCCTGACAGGAGGATGAGATGGCGGCTGATGCGGGTCTGACAGCGGCGAGTCATTCAAGTTTTGATATCCGGAAAACAGCCGGCTGGATCATAGGCATTGGGATCTGGGTCGTGCCCCTTTTGTGGACCGACCTGACCACCTATCTGACCCTGACCATCGCCGGGGTAACCATGGGGGTGCTCCTTTTCCTGACCGCCTCGGGACTGACGGTCATCTTCGGATTGATGGATGTGCTCAATCTGACCCATGGGGCCTTTTTTGCCTGGGGGGCCTATGCCGGCTTTTCCTTGCTCAATATTCTTAACCCTTTTTTTTTTTTTAAAAAAAAAAAAAAAAAAAAAAAAAAAAAAAAAAAAAAAAAAAAAAAAAAAAAAAAAAAAAAAAAAACCTAAAGTTAGATCCCCGATGTGTTCTGATCCAGCCGGCTGTTTTCCCGGGTGCTGTCAAAACTTGAATGACTCGCCGCTGTGACCCGCATCAGCCGCCAGTACTCATCCTCCTGTCAGGCTATACCCAGATATTTTTGTTTCAATTCTTGATCCTTCACCAGATCCTCCATCACCCTTGGCACCACCGCCGCAGTCGTCGAGGATAAAGTAATCTTGCCCTTTTCTAGCCATAAAAATTTTGTTCCACCAAAACGATGGTAGTCGTCGCTTTGATTTGGTTGAGCGCCTCGCCGAATGTTCGACCACCACCGGCGCCGAGACCTTGGAAGGTTCATCGATCAAAACGACCCGGTGGTCCAGGACCAAGGCCAGGGCAATGGCCTAATTTGTTTGTCGGCCCCGGACAAAATTCCGGCCTTGGAATGGAGGAATTTTTCGAGGTCCGGAAAGAGCTTGAAGATCCCTACCATTCGGTGCCGGGCTTCTTCACTTTCCTTGAACATGGCCAGGCGGAAATTTTCTTCCACGGTCCAGAGAATAGATGACAGCAAAGCTCGGAACGAACCCTATGCCCAGACGGGCGATTTCAAAAGGTCTGCGGCTTTGGATGGGTTGTCCGGCAAAGGTTATCGTCCCGCCCGTGGCCGGGCGAAGGCCGTGGTCCGCAAGGTCGTGGACTTTCCGGCGCCCGTTCCTGAAGGATATGATGCTGCTGAATGTGGGTATGCACATCTCTAAGTGAAAGGATCGGTTCAGTCATGCTTGACTCCTCCGGATAAATAAGCTTCCTGGACCTCCTTGTTTTGGGAGACCGTTTCGGCGATCCGGTGGATGACAGCCATCCTTGAGCACGGCGATGGAGTCGGAGACGGTCATGATCATATCGAATTTGTGTTCCCACCCAGAAGTCCGGTTCCGACCAGCCTTGATCTCCTGGATAATTTCCAGGATGGCCGGGACCTCTTCCAGACTCATACCGGCCGTGGGTTCATCCAAAAGCAACTTTCTCAGGAGGATGGCGATTTCCAGCTTGGCTTACTCCATGGGTCAGGCTGGCGGCGTAGTGGGCCAGAGCGATCGCTCAGGAGAACCTGTTGCAAAAGCTGATGGCCTGATCCTCCAGGCGCGTAGCAAGAACGGTAATAACGCCAAAACACCAGTCCAATATCCGCCTTGGACTGGAGGGCCACCCGGACGTTTTCCAGGACACTTAAAGTGGGAAAGATGGTCAACTGGAACGACCGCCCCAGACCCAGCTTGGTCCCTGCTCGGCCGGGCCGAGTGCGGTTTTCTTGCCTTTGAACAGGACCTTCCGAAGGTGGGCCGATACTGGCCGCTTTATCAGATTGAACAAGGTGCTAGTCCCGGCCCCGTTGGGACCGATGAGAGACTTGAGGCAGAAAGGCTCTACTTTGAGGTTGACCTTATTGACGGCAACGTTGCCACCAAAATGGATGGCAGTTCTTGGGTTTCGATAATCGGCGAAGGGTTCATTACCAACTCCCATGGTGATTAAATACGGCTATCGAGCATTTGCGGTATCAGCTATCAGAAAAACCCATAAATAAACAGGCTATTGGTGGGTTTCTGACTCACCTACAATGTTCCTAATACCGTCATTCCCTCGAAAGCAAGAAATGCAGGTTAAAAAGACTGGGATTTTCAAATCAGAATCCGGAATAACGATATTGCAAGGGCATTATGTAGACAACACCACTTTGATAGGCTGACCGCTGATCGCTGACAGCTTTTTTTAAGCTTCTTTTTTGGCGGCCCTACTTTCTTGTTTCGAATCGGGATGTTCATATCCTTCCAGGTCAGCTCTCTTACCAACTCGGACATGGCCCATTTGACATTGGGATCGACCTTGATCTTAAAAACATACATGGACTGCAGGGCCTGATGGTCTTCCGGTCTGAAGACTTCATCTCACCCTTGGGGAATTTGAAAATGCCGTCCATGGCCTTGATCAGTTTTTCCGTATGGTGAAGCTATTACCTTGTTCAGACCATCGACAACCGCCAATGTACACTGAAAAACCGCCGCAGGGTGAGAAAAAATCCGGCGGGGTGTGGAAACGCTTCTCATGCTCTTTAACCAGGCATGCATGGATGGGTTCTTGGGAATATCGTAATAATAGTAGATGGCCCCTTTTACCAACCAAAGGTTTATGGGCCAGGGCATCCAGAATGTTGCCCGCCCGTCGTGACCTTGATCCCGTATTTGTCCAACCCCCGGTTTTTGATGGAGAAAGGATTGCCCTTTCCGGCCCAGATGATGAAGATATATTTTTCGCCCTTCCAGGTCTTTCATGGCCATTGAATGATCCGCCTGCGCGGGGCAGTGAAATCGGTGGTGTTGATCGGGGCGTGTTCCTCGTGAGCCGACCTTGGCTCCCTTCGGCCTCAGCCGCTTCTTTATAAGCCTTGACGCCGTCCCGGCCGAAGGCATAGTCCTGGGCCAGAGTGGGCAATGACGACCCCCGGCTACCGCCAGGGCGTTGGAAACGGCATCCTGAGAGGAATTACGGCCTGTGCCGGAAGATATAGCGGTTCCAGGCCTCACCCAGGGTCATGGAATCGGCCACCGCAGGTTCAACTATAAATATCTTTTTGAATTCTTTGGCCACGGGCAGCATGGCTAAGGCTACGGGCAAAGCGGTGCCGCCAACAGCCAGATCCACCTTGTCGTCATTAAAGGCCTCGGTCATCATCTGTTTGCCGAAATCGGGTTTGCCCTGGGTATCCTTGATTATGATCTGGATGGGTCTCCCCAAAACCTTCATGGACCCTTTGGTGGCATATTCCATACCCAAATTAAAGCCGTTAACAGTTTGCTTGGCATAGGCCTCCAGGAAACCGGTCAAATCCACCATTAAAGCGATTTTGATCGGCTCGGCCGCCATAGCCTTCAGACTTCCAACACCCAAAACCAGAGAAACTGTAACCAATAGGGTCAATATTTCTCAAAACTCATGGGACTCCTCCTTCCAATGAAATTATTTGTTTGTGCGCTGCGTTTTTAAAACTTCGATTAGGTGACAGTCGTCATTCTGTGTAGGCGGAATCTAGGTGTGTGTAAAGTATAAAAAAAACATGGATTTCTTGTCCCCGATTAAGGCATTCGTAGGCATGCTTTCACGGAATGATGTAGGCGTCTTGATTTTTCAACTGCGCCGTCATAATGATTAACCGAAGTTTTCCTTTAACATGGTCTCTTCAAAACCTTGCTGGTGGCATTGCGTGGCAACTGGCCGAGGGTACCACCTCCTCTGGGAACTTCGTATTTGGTGGTAGCGGTCCTTGAGGTGATCGACATACTTCCTTTGCTCATAGTCGACACTTCTTCATGATCTACCACTGCTCTGCCTACTTCGCCCGACTTCCATCCCTCCCACGCCGATCACAGCCGCTCTCGGAAATCGGAGCCGGACGTACACGGCATCTTCCACCTCGGCCGGGTATGTTTTTCCTGTGGGAGATGAACATGTCCTTCTTCCGTTCCACGATGCACACACTCACCTTCTCCATCGATGCCGGGCCAGGCCGCTGGTGCGGGTCATCGCCCAAGTAGAAGCCTCCTTGGTGGCCTCAGGCCTTTTCCAGTAGCCTGCATCAGATCAGGCCCTCTCGATAACCAAAATCCTCCCACCTCACCTAGGATGGTTTTTCAATCGTCATCATGTCCTGAAAGCTTCGACGTGAGATACAAGGCCCTGCCGATGGAACCGGCCCTTCCGAAGGCCACTCCTTTCTCAAGGCGGAGGATGGTCGTTCACCGATGCCGAAACCCTGCTGAAAGAACGATCCCGGCCTGGCGACACCGATGGACCAAGCTCTGCTGCAAGAAGGGCGCACCGCCGCTCATGACCAACCGAAGCGTCGAAAATCCTGGATCCAAATCCGGATCCGGCCCCAATCAAAAACAGGAAGACGGCCGGTACGCCAAAAAACAAGGTAACCTTTTCCTCTTCGCAGCAATTGAAGGGTTCGGCCGGATCAAAGGCGTGTCTCGGATTACGACCGTCTCCCGGCATACAACACCGCAAGTAAAGAGCCCTATCCCGCCGATATGAAACATGGCAGCACCAGCAGATCGCGGGCTCCGAAGCCAAGTTGAGGTCCAGAGCCAGGTTGACGGCATTCCAAGTAACTGGCCCCCTGACTAACACCGCCCCTTTGGGTTTGCCGTGTGTGCGTGCACCACATGATATGGGGGGCATCCAGGCCCACGGCTCCATCCGGCTCAGGTCGCATCCACTTCCTGCCGGTGAAACCTGCTCATAGGCCACGGCCCCAAGGGCTCTTCCATTCCAAGGACCAGACATTCCCGGTTGACGGTGTCTGATCTTCTAGTCCTTCAACGGCCTCGGTAAATCCGGGATCAAGATCAGGGTCCTGGTTTCACTATCGGGGAGGTTAAAGGATAATTCCGCGGGGGAAAGCCTCGAATTCAAGGGCACCAGCATAAGGCCCAGCTCGGCCGCGGCAAAATTATCTTCACATATTCACTGCTCTATAAGCGAACAAGGCCATATGGTCGCTGTAATGGAGTCCCATGGACCTCGAAGAGAGCGGGAAAGCCGGTCGACCCGACGGTCGAGTTCCGATAACTGAGACGGCGGCCGCTATCGACCAGGGCTTCTTTGTTCCCATGAGGAAATTCTCTTTAGTCAGCCAGAAACCATATACCCTGAGGGTCCATCACACTCCCTTCATTTTTCCGACCGGTTCGTCCTGTCTAAAAAACTTCTTTTTTCATCAGCCCGGCCATATCGTGGGCGAGTCGCCTACTGTCTGTATCTGATATCTCTTCTCTGTGTCCGCCCCGCCCGTCCCGGTCATTCCCACGTTCCAATAGGTGGGAACGGGGACGATGAGACCGTTGGAAATGGATAGTAGCAGGAGCTGGGAAGAAGGCGAGACGATGTCCGGCCTTCGGCCACGGTGATGGGGCCGCTGATCTTTCCGGTGAAATTTTATTGCTCCAATAGGAGACAAGGTGGCCCGGGCCGAGGAGGGTCATCGATCCGCAAATTACCGAACCGAGATAGACCGGCGAACCGAGAATAAGGCGATGGCTTCACGCATCTTGGCCAAGATCGTCTGAAATGGTCCTCCTTCCATGCTGCAGATCCCTCTTCTTCTTAGCACAGCTGAGACACCTGGTACAGGGTTCATTCTCTTGCAGGGGAATCAATGGGTGGCCAGCCCTCTTCCTCAAGCACCTTCTGAAGGTGGCTCTTTACATCAGTGTATTACTTGGATGTAGTTTTGGTATACTGACTACTTTCAGAACCCTTCATCTGCTTCCTTCCACCCCAGACCGAAACCTAACTGCCATGTCTCTAGTATCGATAGTAAGTGCTTAAATCTTCTTCATGGTTTGCTCTACTCCCAATCTTCTGGCTCCTGCATTCTGAACTTGGTTTTGAGGGACTTGAATCTGGTAAATCGGCGGTGGTTTTGGAATGGCCAGACTTGAGCGATGACACATGAGATTAATGTAATTATCTTGCGCACTTTTGGACTCTTCGGCTCCATTGCAGGCCCTCGGCCAGGTAATTGCTCTGGAATGCCCGTACCGCCTCTTTAGCTGGATCAAAGGCATATCTGGGATTCAGGATGGGGCTTCAAAGCTCTGCTATTCGGGCCAAAGTCCACCAACAGGGACCACCTGATGGACCAGACCCTGCGTCAAAGCCTCTTCAGCCTTGTACAGATGTCTGAGGATCATTGATGGCTTTTACCTATGTGACTGAGCTGGGAGACGTCTGGGTGCCTCTGCCTCTGGGGAGAAGGCCTACTTCTCACTTTTCTGGCAGTCTGAGGTTGCCGTTTCACTGCTATATGAAATCACAGGCCAGGGAAACTCATAACCGCCCCTGAAAACAAAGGCTGTTGATGGCTGCTATGAGGATGGAGGAGCTTCCTCTGACCGCTGAATGAAGGCTTCCTGGGTTGGGGCTGAAAAGGTGAGGCCCTTCCTGGTCTCAGTCTGGACCACTCTAAATGTGTTGCCTGCTATAAATGGAGACTTGCAACTGAAGTTATGGCTCGGGCCTGTGGCTTCTCAGCTTGAGCAAGGGCTGTTCCAGTCCTCCATGAGGGGTGTGTCTACTAAGCTTTGATACCTCTGCCTGGGTTGATGGTAATGAAGAAATCTCCCCCTGGTCAACCACTATAAGCAAGGAAATAGGCCTTATACAGATCAATCTTTATGCCCTGTGGGGTGCTAGAATAAACCAGGATTCAAGGGGTCATAGGGTTCCAAATACTTCAAGTGAAGAGGTGTTGAAATCAAACCCTCAAACCTCAACATGGGGATCCTTGAAACCCTGAACTCTAGATTTGTCCAAATCACCCACTGCTGTTAGGGCTGGAACACTGATGGTAAAAAAATTGGCTTCGGGAGAGGCCAGAAAGGATACCAAGAAGGTGATTAACCCTATTTGCCTATTTGTTCAAGGGTTCTTAAGTACATAAGAATTGGGAAAGCCCTTGGGGAAGACCTTGTACATAGGGTGTTTGATGTAGCCGTGTGTGATGACATTGACCCTGCATGCGAATTGCTACCTCCTGGGCCAAGGCTGCTGAGCATGTTCACCCCTGCCTCTGGAGGT
>CAWIRY010000202.1:0-10113 GCA_963838485.1 uncultured delta proteobacterium
GAACGGGTTCCAGGGTTTCCGGATTGACCACCTTGACCTTTCTCGATTTCAGGGTAATCCGATGGAAAGGGGGTTTGGTTCACGGTCCAAGCGGCTGTAGGAGATATGTCCCACCTCGGTCGACCCATAGACCTGGTAGATCGGTACGCCGAATTTTTCTTTCCAGCGGTTAAAAACTTCCAGCGGGAGGACATCCCCTCCGCAATAACAATAACGCAGAGTGCCGAGCCGGTATTGATCCAAACGATCATTTTCCAGGATCATCCGGTAAAGGGTCGGGACCCCGAGCATCCAGCGGACTTTATATTTTTCAATCGCCTCTAAGATGGCGTCAACCTGAGGCTGGGGCATGAGAATGGTGGTATTGCCGGAATTGAGTCCTACGGCCACAAAAAATCCTAGGGCCATGATGTGAAACAATGGGTTAATGGCGATATAGGTGTCTTCCCCTTCTTTGATATAGCCCTTAAGAACGTCTTCCATCAGGTCGTTGACATAAGAAGTCATGCCCGCATGGTTGCCCGGCACCCCTTTGGGAAATCCGGTGGTTCCCCCGGTATAGAGGATGTAGGCCAGATCCTTTAAGGGGTCTATTTTAACCGCTGGAGGAGTCGGGGGGGATTTCAATAATTCCTTAAATAGAAGGACCTTTTCGCTCTTTTCAACTACACCATGGGGAATCTTATCGAAAAGAAAACCGAGCGTTCTTTTGGAAAGGGGGAGTAAATCCACCAAGTTGGTGACAATGGCCCTCTTTAACCCGGTGTTGCTGAAGGTCTCCTTCACATATCCGAAATTGGTGTCATGGCAGATGATGGTTTCGGCTCCAGAATCCTGAATCATATAAGTGACCTCATGAGAGGTATAGATCGGAGAGACCGGGACGACTACGGCCCCGATTTTTTGAATCCCAAAGAAAGCCACCACCCATTGAATGCAGTTGGAGAGGTAAAGTATGACGCGATCGCCCTGTTTAACCCCCTGTCCGGACAAACCAGCGGCCAGGCGGTCGATCAGATTCATCAGCCTAACAAAAGAATATTTTTCTCCCAAAAAAACAACCGCTGTTCTTTGTGGATATTTCCGAGCCATACTCTCAAACCGGGAAAAAACCAGTTCCCCTTCCCGGATATCTTTGTTCAATTGGTTAGACATAAACTTAACCCTGGAATCCAGGAGCCAGGAGCAACAATTCAGTATGAGTCGGATCGGCCGAAGGCCGATTGTGTTGAATCGCTAAAAAAATTGAGATTTTATTCTGGATTCTGGATTCTGACTTCTGTATTCTAAACATCATGATCATATTCCAAAATAGGCCGCACGCACGTCCGGATTATCCATCAATTCCGTCTTTGTTCCTTCCATGACCGCGGCCCCGTTTTCCAGGATATAGGCATAGTCGACGATGGGCAAAAGGGGGCGGGCATACTGCTCGGATACGATAACGGAAACGCCCCGTTCTTCACGAATGTTCTTGATCGAACGGACCAGTAAGGCCTGGACCAACGGACTGAGACCCATGAGAGGTTCGTCGAGTAACAAGATTTTGGGCTGGGCCATCAAGGCCCGGCCGATGGCCAGCATCTGTTGTTCTCCACCGCTTAAAAACCCTCCTTCCCGCTTTTTTAAAGGGACCAAGGCCGGGAAAATTCTGAAAACGTATTCCAGGGTAGACTTGGTTCTGGGTCGAATCGGCTAAATAACCTCCCATCTTAAGGTTCTCTAAAACCGTGCTTTCCGGAAAAATTCGCCTCCGTTCCGGGCAAAGGATGATTCCTTTCCTGGCCCGTTGGCTGGGCTTTAAGGCCATGATGTCGACACCCCGGTAGAAGACCTCACCCATCAGGGTGATACGCTCACCCCCGGCCATTTCTTCCTTCCGCTTGATGTCTTGCATGATGCCCGAAAGGGTGTACATCAAGGTGGACTTCCCGGCGCTGTTGGCCCCGAAGATCCCGACGATCTGGCCTTCCTGACACTTAATACTGATGTTGTTCAGGGCCAGCATATTTTCATAGAAGACCATCACCCCTTTTGCTTCAAACATAATCGGATAAATCCTCCGAACCGAGATAGGCCTCTTTCACCTTTTCGTCGGCCATGACTTCCTCCGGTAAACCCTCGATGAGTTTCAGGCCGAAATTCAAAACCATGACCCGGTTGGCTACCCGAAAAAGCTCTTTTAACCGATGTTCGATCATGATCAGGGTGATCCCCTCCATTTGCAGACGTTCGATCAGGGGGATCATACTGGAAATCTCGCTGGCACTCAGACCTGAAAAAACCTCATCACAGAGGATGACCTCCGGACGCAAAGCCAAGCAGCGAGCCAATTCCAAGCGTTTTAGATATCCGGTGGGCAGGGTGGAGGCTATTTTAAAAGGGACGAAGGAATCCCGCTCAAAGCCGATCTCTTCCAGGATATCGATGGCCACGGTATTACGGTCTCCCAATTTCCCACCGCCCCGCCAGCCCCCGGTCTGTCGGGCTCGTGGAGAAAACAACGGAATGATCAGATTCTTGTAAGCCGGCAAGCTGTAGTAGGGTCTCATGACTTGGAAGGTTCGGGTGATCCCGAGATGAGCGATCTTATGGGGAGGCCAATTGGTAATATCCTTTTGGTTAAAAAAGATCTTTCCCGAGCCGGTATGCACAAAACCGGTTATACAATTGATCAGGGTGGTTTTCCCCGAGCCGTTAGGGCCGATGATCCCCAGGATCTCCCCGCGGTTGAGCTTAAAACTGACATTAAATAAGGCCTGAACTCCTCCAAAGGCCTTGCTGATCCCCTGGACGTCTAAGATGGTTTTCTCGGTCATACCTTGCCCCACCTTTCAAACTGGTGGTATTTCCGTTGGGCATAAACCATGATCCCCTCGCTCCGGAAAACGATAAAAGCCATGAGGATCAGGGAGTAAAAAACAATCCGCAGGGTCCCGAAGGCCCGGAGTAATTCCGAGATAGGCACCAGGATAAAGGCGCCCAATAGGGGGCCTACCAGGGTGCCCCCTCCTCCGATAACTGTAGCGGCAATGGGGATGATGGAAAAATCCAGAGCCAGTTGTGAAATGCCGGACCACATGTAAATATGGACCAGGTAAGCCCCCCCCAAGCAACCCATGGCAGAGGCGATAAAGACCCCTGTGATCTTATAAAAAGTAATGTTGATTCCCGAGGCCTTAACGGCCTGGTCATTGTCTTTGATTCCCCGAAAGACCAATCCGAGGTCCATGTTGACCAAACGGCGCAGACCGAATAAGATCAGCAAGAGAATCCCGAAAAGAGAATACTGTTCCAACCAGCGGTTGGGAAAACTGACTACACCAAGAATCCCGTCCGTGCCTCCCAGGATATTTAAGGCCTCGATGATCCTCGCCATCAGTAAAGGATACATCAAGGTGACGATAGAAAAATAAACCCCGCGCAAGGGTAAACAAGGTAACAGTAGAAGGGTGCAAAACACAGCTCCCCCGATAGTAGCCAAGGGAATGGTAAAAAGAGGAGATAGCCCCAGCGTGGTATTTAAAAGGGCGGCCATGTAACCACCGACACCAACATAAAAGGCCCCGCCCAAGGAAACGAGCCCGACGAAATGGGTTAGGAAGTCGAAGCTTAAAGCCAACAGGGCGTAGATTCCGACGATGGAAATGACCCGCTGCCAATAGACATTGGTTATCACCAAGGGCAGGAGCAGAAGCCCGACGATCAAGGCCGCTCTGGGTATCAGAAGGTAGCTGATTTCCTTCCAGGAAGAAATGGCATAAATACTGCTGGTCCGGACCTTGATCCCTCGATCGATTCGTTCCCTACGAAGATTGTTCTCGTTCAAGATTATACCCGTTCCTCAAGTTCTTTTTGTCTACCGAAAAGCCCGGAAGGCCGTAAAATCAAAGTGACGATAATGGCCATCAAGGCCACCACGATTTGAAAGCCGGGATCAATGTAAACCACGGTCAGTATCTGAACAAAGCCGATCATGAATGCAGCCAAAATAGCCCCGACCCAACTGCCTAAGCCCCCGACGATACAGACGGCAATGGCCATTATCAGTACGTTATAGCCGGCTTCCACCACGATATTGCCCAGAGGAAGCAAAGCCACGGCCGCCAAACCGGCCAAAAAGGAGCCCAGGAACATGGCCATGACCGCCATTCGGTCGGAATCGATGCCCAACATCAGGGCCGCCCGTTCATCCTGGGCCATGGCCCGCAAGGCCAGGCCTACCCGGTTGTAATGGGTAAACAACCAGAGCAGTGCGATGACCACTACCCCAATTCCGATCACCATGATCCTTTGAATGTCGACTTGCACCCCGAAAAACTCCACACTTCCCTCGATAAACACCGGCAGAGTATAGGTCGTCCCCTTAAACCCACCCCAGCGGAGTCCTTCCAATATGGCTAAACCGATGGCGTAGGAAGCGATGATCTCCGAGGTGGCCATACCACGGACCCGGATTAGAATGAATCGATAGATAGCCGCCCCGATGAGGCCGGTGATGAGTAGAGATAAGACAATGGCCAAAAGATAATTCAGCTTGAGGGTGTGGATCAGACTCCAGACAATAAAACCGGTGATGATGTACAACGCGCCGTGGGCAAAGTTGGGCAAGCCGGAAATTCCGTAAACCAAGGTAAACCCCAAGGCCATCAAAGCCAAGGTCAGGCTGTTAATGATTCCGTAGATAAGGATTTCCATCTAACGCACCGTGGGGGTTCTAATATGATCGAAACCAGGATTCAAGGGACCAAGGGGCCAAGGATTCAAGTGAAAGGCGGGAATTTAAAAACCTTGAACCCTCGCATCCTCGAATCCTTGACCCCTTTGGTTTATTTTTTCATCCAGGGCGGCAGCAGAATCTCGCCAGTGGCGATCTTGGGCGGATAAACCACTACCCGTTTCCCTTTCTGCCATTGAAAAATAGTTCCCACGGCCCCCTCTTTCGGATCCAGGCTGGGAATGACCTGGTGGGACTTGGGATCAAAGCGAATACGGCCGTAAACCCCCATGATATCGGTTTTTTCCAGGGCAGGCACCACGGCATCCGATTCTACGGAGTTGGCTTTTTCGATGGCCTCTTTTAAGGTATAAACGGCCATATAACTACTGGAGCACCCATATCCTTCCGGTTCGATTTTCCACCTTTTGGTATAGGCGTCATAAAATTTCATGGTCCAGGGAGTGGCTTTGGAGGGGGCATTGCCGGCGTTGACCACATTGGCCAGACAAAATTCTCCCTTTCCCTCAGTGGACTTCCAAAATCCCGGCTGTTCGGCTGCCGATATAAAGCCAAAGGGAACAGCCGGAACCTTTAAATCATACCACTGTTTGAGAAGAATCGAAGCCTCAGGCATATCCATCCAGACCAGGAGAACTTGAGCCCCTTCTTTTTTGGCATTAAGTAAACCCATGGAAAAGTCCGTGGTCCCCGTTGGAAAAATTTCCGGCTTGCCCAGCCCCATCCAGCCTTTACCGGCCATAATCTTGGCGATCAATTCCCCGGCCGCCCGGGCATGGGCCACGTCTTGTACCATGACGAATAATTTATTCAGGTTGTGCGCTTTTCCAAGCTCCAACAGGGAAGGGATCATTTCACCGCCGACCAACCATTTGACTTCACTGCTGATCCGAAAACAATATTTAAATTTGTTGTAATTTTCGGCCACCCGCTCATTATATTTGGGAGTCAAAACCCCAGTGGTCAGGATTGAAATTTTCTTATACTTGGACAATAAATCCATAGCTGCCAATCCCGCTTCGGATCGTGCCGGTCCGCCCACGATAAAATCGGCCTTCTTTTCCAAGATAAGTTTTTCAATAGTCAAGAGGGCATCGCTGACCGGGACACCGGCTTCCAGATCGCGAGTATCCATGACAGCCAGCTCGAATGGACGTTTGACACCGCCCACGGCCACTCCTCCCTTCGCATTAATCTCCTCAATGGCCAGGCGCATGGCCCTTTCCGCACCCCAGCCTTCGACAAAGGCTGTCGGCAAGGGAGCGCCGATAATAATGGGTTTAGCAGCAGCGTTGATGAGGGGGGGGTTAAAAAAAGGTAAGATAAAAAAACAGAGAAACATCCCGGTAACAAAAAATTTTGCCTTCATAATTCTCCTCCTTCTTGGATGTTGATCATTAACCTTAAATCATTTTTAAGAGGACCTGGACTAATTTAGGGTTGTGTTAACGATAATCCCTAAAAAAATATTTTGAAGTAAAAAATTCACTTTAATGAAAGCAGAAATGGGTTGCCTGGAATTTTTTATTATATTGATTCTTGAGTACTTAATCCAGTCGGAATAATTTGTCAAGCTTTTAATAGCTTTCTCGTAGCTTTATTATAGCTTCACCTTCAAACTCCCTTTCATGGCCCTCTCATAGACCAAGACAAAGGTGAAGCCATTAAAAACTTGGAGATTCTGGGGATAAGGATCCTTGAGCCTGTTCTTCGAAGCCGATTTCAATAAGTCTACAACACCGCCCAGGGTTTGGGGAGAAAGATTTTTTCATATAGGTTTAAGGCATAGCGGTCAGTCATGCCGGCGATGAAGTCGGTTACCTTTTCCGGGGTTATTTCCCCTTCCGCTGCATAACCCAGTTGATCAGCCAATAATTCCGGATGAAGGAGCAGTATCTGATACAATTCACCGATCACCTTTCGGGCCTTTATAAAATCCTCATGAATCCGCCCAAGTTCATAGACATGATGATACAAAAAATCCCGCAAATGAACCATGGCCGTTAAAACTTTTTTTTCCATGGAAAACCCTTGTGAAGGGTTTTTCAAGCTGCCGTAGACTACTGCCTGCACCATCGTGTCGATCCATTTTGAACTTCGATCCCCCAGGGTTTTCAAACAATCCATCGGAATATCCTGGTTTGAGATCACGTCCGCGCGAATGGCGTCGTCCAGGTCATGGCTTATATAAGCGATGATATCGGCCACCCGGACCACCTGCCCTTCCAGGGTCATGGCCCTTTCGGCCGGGACCGGGAAAGGATATCCCCTTTTCCTTTGGAATGTTTTATGATCCCGTCCCGGACTTCCATGGTCAGGTTCAGTCCTTTTCCGCCCTTCTCCAACAGATCCACCACCCTGAGACTCTGCTGATGATGAGCAAAACCACCGGGAACGATCTGATCTAGGACTTCCTCCCCGGCATGTCCAAAAGGGGTGTGGCCCAGATCATGACCCAAGGCAATCGCCTCGGTCAAGTCCTCATTTAAACTGAGGGCCCGGGCGATAGTCCGAGCGATTTGGGAAACTTCCAGGGTATGGGTCAGGCGGGTTCGATAATGGTCTCCGGTGGGGGATAAAAACACCTGGGTCTTATGTTTCAACCGACGAAAGGCCTTGGAATGGATGATCCGATCCCGGTCTCTCTGAAAAACCGTCCGGATCGAACAGGGTTCCTCCGGAATCCGTCTCCCTCGGCTCTCGGAACTCAAGGCGGCCCAGGGGGCCAGGATTTTTCTTTCTTTTTGTTCAATCTGTTCGCGTATGGTCATACAAAAATAATCCGATTTCGGATTTTAGATTTCGGATTTCGGATTAAAGAAACCCATTTTCATGCTTCGTGGCCCGCCCGGGGACATGGGGTCTATACGAAAATAAAGTTGGAAACTAACTTGTAGTTCCTGGCCCATTGCCTTTAGCCCTTGGGTATTCAAGTATTATCAAGTTTTTAAAAAGAGTTAAATTCATTTCTTTATTTACAAACCCTTCGAGCTTGGTTACACTTTCGCCGTGCGTATTATCAGCCATTACATCACCAAAGAATTCCTCAAGATGACTCTGCTTTGTCTGGGGATCTTTACCTTTATCTACCTCTTGGTGGATATCATGGAAAAGCTGAATTCCTTTAATGAAGCCGGAGCGGCCCCGACCTTGATTTTCCGGTATTTTCTTTTTACTATTCCTTCCATTATCAAGCAGATGATCCCGGTGGCCATCCTCATGGGGACCCAGTTGACCTTTGGATTTTTGTCCAGGAATAACCAGATCATCGCCTTCAAGTCCAGCGGTATCAATATGGTCCGTCTATCCTTTCCCATCATCTTGCTTTCCATTGCCGCCACCCTTTTCATCCTGATTCTGGGAGAAATTCTGGTCCCCTTTACCAACTCCCGGGCCTCTGCAATCTGGAATTATCAAGTCAAAAAAATAGAACCCCGGGCGGTCTTTCTCCAGGAAAAAATCTGGTACAAAGGGGATCAGTCTATTTATACCTTTAATAAGTTTAATTTTAAAGAACAAACAGCGGAAGGGGCGACCCTTTATTTTTTTGATCTCAAGTTTAACCTTCTCTCCCGATTGGATGCTGAAAGAGTGGCCTGGAAAAACGGAACCTGGGTTTTTCTAAACGGCCTTTCCCAGTCTTTTCGACCGGATGGTTCTTATTCCAGTCAACCCTTTATTGAAAAAGCCGTCGTCCTTCCCGAAACCCCGGAAGATTTTCGCACCCAGGAAAAACGCAGTGAGGATATGACCTATTCAGAGCTCAAAGGCTACATCCAGAAAATTCAAAAGGAGGGATACGAGGCCACCCGCTATATTGTGGAAAAACATATCCGATTGGCCTTTCCGGTGGTTTGTATCATCATGGCCCTTTTCGGGATCGCCCTGGCCTTGCGCAAGGAAAAAGGTATCGGAGTGGCCCAGGGAATCGTGGGGAGCCTCATGGTGGCCTTCGTCTATTGGATCTTTTTCGGATTATCCCGTTCTCTGGGCATTTCCGGCGTTTTTCCCCCTCTTTGGGCCGCCTGGTCTTCCAATATTTTGTTTTTGTTAATGGGGGGCTATTTACTTTTGACGATTCGGCAATGAAAACCCTCACCTTCTCCGGACTCCTTATGAAGATCATGCCCCTGCTTTATGCCCTGGCCGTCCGAATTTACCAGGACCAACAAGAAAGGAAGTAGTTTAAAATACTATGGAGATAAATCTATTTGATAAAATTGTTCAAAAACACCTTTGGGACCGGGAAAAAAGCTCGGATCAGACCATTCCGTTAAAGGTGGATCAAGTGCTGACCCAGGATGCCACGGGGACCATCGTCTATCTGCAATTTGAGGCCATCGGCCGTCCCCGGATCCAAATTCCCCTGGCCGTTTCCTATGTGGATCATAATACATTGCAGACTGACTCCCGCAACCCGGATGATCACCTTTTCCTGCAAACCGCGGCTGCCCGTTATGGGGCCTATTTTTCCCCTCCGGGCAACGGGATCAGTCATCAAGTTCATTTAGGGCGGTTTGCCAAACCCGGAGAGGTTTTATTGGGTTCTGACAGTCACACCCCGACTTGCGGCGGACTGGGAATGCTGGCCATGGGCTGCGGCGGCCTGGACATCGCTGCGGCCATGGCCGGTTTTCCCTATCGACTGGTCAGACCCAGGGTCAGACAAATACGCTTGACCGGAAAATTAAACCGGCCCTGGGTAACGGCCATGGATGTGGGTCTGGAGATGCTCCGTCGCCTGACCGTCCGAGGCGGGGTCGGCTGGATTATGGAGTATGACGGACCTGGTTTGAAAGACCTTTCCGTAACCGAAAGGGCGACTATCTGTAACCTGGGGGCCGAACTTGGGGCCACCACATCAATCTTCCCCAGCGATGAAATCACCTTGGCCTTTTTAAAAACCCAGGGCCGGGAAAAGGACTGGCGGGAATGCATTCCCGACCCCCAAGGCGCTTACGACGAAGTCATGGAGGTCGATCTCGGGGAGTTGGAACCCCTGGTGGCACAACCTTTCAGCCCCGATCACGTTGTTCCATTAAAGGAATTGGTAGGACTGAAAGTGGGTCAGGTTTGCATAGGCAGTTGCTCCAATTCATCCTATGAGGTCTTAAAATCAGTAGCTGAAATCCTTAGAGGCAAGACCGTATCCCCTCATTTGAGTCTGCTGATCAATCCTGGCTCCCGTCAGGTGGTCCAACAACTGGCTAAGAAAGGAGATCTGACTTCTCTGATTGCCTCCGGAGCCAGAGTCCTGGAGGCGACCTGCGGTCCCTGCATCGGTATGGGTGGCGCCCCTCCGGAAAAGGGAGTATCTTTTCGTTCTTATAACCGCAATTTTAAAGGCCGCAGCGGGACCCTTACCGCTCGGGTTT
>CAWIRY010000203.1:0-16346 GCA_963838485.1 uncultured delta proteobacterium
AGGGCCGAGATGCCAAAAACGGAGATCCGTTCCGGAAGGGTTTTTAATTTTAATCCCGGCTTCTTGATTTCTTCGAGGAAAGCCGTCTTCAGGGCGGCCCAGTGTTTTTTTTCAATCCCCTTTCCGACCTCCCGCCAGAGGATGGCCTGCCAGTGGCTCTCTTCCCCTTTTTCCCAACCAAGGACCATCTCCGGCCGAAACAAGAGATACTGGTCAAAAAGGTCGGCGACCCGCTGGGAGAGTTGGAAAAGCTTGAGGTCCGCCTCACCCTCCGAAAAGTAATGGCACAGGCTTTCAAATCCCTTCTTTTTCAAATAAAGAGGCAGGGCCTTCATCACCTTCCAGGTCATGATCTCGGGGGCATAAGGAGAGATTTCTTCAAGGTCCGGGATGACCTCCCGGAAAAGGGCATAGACAAAGTGGTTGGGAAAAGGAAACCGGATGTTGGCGCAGATCCCGCTCTTCTGGGCCAGCTCCATGGAGACCCACCGTTCCATCCCTTTGCTCTGGACAAGAATAATTTCCGGCTGAAGGGGTGAGGGCAGAGGCTGGCTTAAAACCTTGGCTAATTCTTCAGCCAGGATTTCCAGTCGGTTGCTGGTATAAAGATTTATAATCGGCTTGGCCATCAGGTCTTTTGATATAGGATGAGATCCTCTTTAGGCATTAACCTAATTGGATCATCTCTAAGAACCCTTTCCATCAATTTTTATTATACCATCCTCGAATCGGGGTTGTCTTTCATTAAATCCTAAGGTGCCCCTTGGCTCTTTCTGAAACTTTTTATTTTTTCTCCATGTTTCCAGAGATAGTCTGCGGCCTGTTCCAAAGAGATATCCCCCTCCCGTATGGCCTGACCCGGAAGGTGGTGTCCGCGGATACGAATTTTCACCTCTTTACAGATCAGTTCCCAGGGCTGCCTTGAAAGACAGTAAACTTTATGAAATATTGGCTTTTGTTGATGCAATCCGTGACGGAAGGGCCCGGAAAAGAGAGATCGCAGTCAGGGAACTGAAGGCATGGATAGAAAACTCATGATCAAGCCGGGGGACAGAAATATCCGAATGGTCATTTATGTAGTCAGCCACCCTAAGCCGAGAGCTTGAAGGTGATTAACTTTTAATCAAAAACTGGATTCGGCCTGAACCACCGGCTCTATTTTGGTTAGCTCGGTTTTCATTCGTTGCTCGGTATACCATAAATCATAGGCTTGCTGCATCCGCAGCCAGATTGCCGGCCCGTTTCCGGCAAATTTCCCAAGGCGAAGGGCCATCTCGATCGTAATAGGGTGGGTGCAGGCCAGGATCCGGTGGAGCTGTTGCCGGGAAACCCCCAACCGCCGGGCCGCTTCACTGATTGATAACCCGAGCGCCGGAAGCACGTCTCCCCGAAGAATTTCTCCCGGATGAACAGGGGGCCGTTTAAGGGGGCGTCTTATGAAATATTCCATCATTTCTTACCTCAATGATATTGATTTAAGTCGACTCGAAAGGCCTCACCGTTTTCCCATTCGAAGGTAATGCACCACGGCCCATTTACATGAATACTGTATCGTTTAGGTGTTCCTCTAAGGCCATGGAAATTAAATCCCGGTACATTCAGATCGGTCAATGATTCAGCCTGATCCAAAGCTTCCAGGCGCCGCAGGGACCTTGATTGTAAGTCTTCCCGCAGGCGACGACTTTGACCAAGTTCGAACAATTCGGCCAGGCCCCTGTGTTTGAAACTTTTGATCATAGGTTTATATTGTAACACGATTTGCTACAATGTCAATCTCAATGGCAACAAAAAAAGAAATGGTAACTCAGGGCTCTCTGCGAACTTGAGCGATGGAAATGAGCGAGCGAGAAATAGTCTTAATCGAATCCCGGCCCTCGGCCGGGCTGGGGACAGACCTGCGCCTGGAATCAAGGAAACGGACTGGCTTTGCCTTGGCCCTGGAGGACCAGATCCTCCACCTGGTCCGGGCCGGAGAGCCATCTTAATTCTTGACAACAAAAGGCCATTTCCTTACAATAAAAGTAAGGCGAAATATTCATTACTTTTGAGGTAACCCATGATTGTGGCAAAGATTACATCTAAGGGACAGGTAACCATCCCTAAAAAGGTCAGGGAAAAACTGGGGGTTCATCCTGGGGAAGACGTGGGCTTTGAGGAAAAAGGAGATCTGATCCTGATCCGAAAGGCCGTAACCAAATCCCCCTTTGACAAATGGGTGGGCAAACTGAAACATCTGAAGGGGCAGCGAAGCGACGACCTGGTCAGGGAGATTCGGGGTCATGATAACAGCCGTTGATACCAATATGATCCTGGATGTCCTGATTCCGAATGAACCCTTCAGTGAGTCCTCCAAGAAGCTATTGGACGCATATTTATCAAAGGGAAGGCTTATCCTTTGCGAGGTTGTCTATGCCGAACTTGCCGCCCGGTTTCCCTCCGAAGAGGAGCTAAAACAGTTTCTCACCGAGACTGGGATGAGGCTGGAATATTCAAACGAAAAATCGCTTTATACCGCTGGTACGAGATGGGCAAAATATGCCAGGAAAAGTAACAAAGACCGTTTTTCATGCAGCCATTGCGGCCATGGTTTTGAAGTGAGCTGCCCCCGGTGTCAGAAAAGGATTTCGAGAAGGCTGCACGTGCTGAGCGATTTTCTCATCGGCGCTCATGCCCTGATTAACGCCGACTGCCTTCTTTCCAGGGACCTTGGAATCTACAAAGTCTATTTTAGCGATCTCAAGGTGGTGGGAGCGGCCTGAGCTTAGTGTGAAAAATATAATTCAAAGCCACCCCCACCTCGATCCTCCCTCCTCAAGGGGGAGGAAGCAAACTCCCTCTTAACTCTCGGCCACGATTTCGGCCTGCAGGGCGTCGGTGGTGGGGGCGGTCCAATCAGGCATAGGGGCTTCTATTTCGAATTTAACGAACTGGTTACCAAATGACTTCCAAAGAATATCGAGAAATTTGCGGGTCGGCGGTGAGGATGGATAGGCCCTCGACTTGAGCCTGAGCTATCAACAAACGATCAAAGGGATCCTTATGATAATCCGGCAAGCTAAAAACTTGGAAGGCATGTCTCATCTCGATGGATAGACTTGTGAAGGCATTCAACTGAATTTGACTTTGGATAAAACCCACCGGATCTTCGGGAAATTCTAAACGGCCCATTTTGGCTTTAATCACCATCTCCCACACGGAAACAGCGCTGAGTACTATTTCATTGTCAGGGTTACCAATGATCCTGCGGACACGGGATGATAATTTCGGGTCCTCGGTAATCCACCACAAAAAAGTGTGGGTATCCAGCAAGGCCTTCATTATTCAAACAACTTTTGAAGGGATTTGGGAAGAGGAGCGTCAAAATCTTTTGAAATATGGACCTTCCCTTTCGCGGTCCCAGGAACCCGCTTGCTCGATCTCTCCGAGAAGGGAATCAATCGGGCCACAGGTTTCCCGGCATTGGCGATAATAATTTCATCCCCTTTTCCGACCTGTTGTAAGAGCATGGAAAAGTGTGTTTTGGCTTCGTGGATATTAACTTTCCTGGACATTTCTCTCACCTCTGAATCTTATAGACTAAGTCATGGACTAAGTCAAGTATTAAAAAATCAGATCTCTTTCGGAGATGAAGCAATCCCACTCAACGATTCCCGCAAGGCGGCCCTGGCCAGCAAACGGGTTGAATCGAGCGTGGGAAGCGGACAGTCATTGGGGTCGACCAGCAAAGGGATCTCCGTACAGCCGAGAACCACGGCCTGACATCCCCGATCCTTCATTTTCCGAATCACGGTATTAAAGTACAGTCTGGACTCCTCCTTGAATAGGCCGTTAACAAGCTCCTTGAAGATGATGGCATCGATACGGTCCTGGTCGGGCTCATCAGGAATCTGACAGGTAATGCCTAATTTGGCCAGGGCCTCAGGATAGACCGGACCGGTCATCAGGACCTTTGTTCCCGTAAGGGCCAGGGACTTGAATTCCTGTTTCTTGGCCTCCCATCCAACCGTCTCGGCGATATGGAGCCAGGGGATGGGGGACTCGGCCGCCAGGAAACTGAAGGCCTGGTGAATGGTGTTGTCCGGGCAAATGGCCAATTGAGCACCGATGGAGGCCAGCTTTCGGACGGAAGCCAGCATCAGCCTGGCCACCCCGGCCCAATCTCCGGACCGGACGTAAACCATATACTCCCCCAGCGGGTAGGTGTGCATGGAAACTTCCGGATGCATGTGCTCGCCCATAAGGGCCGGTGCTTCGTCGCACAAGGTCCGGTAGCAGAGGGCCGCCCCTTCCGCACTACAGGCCACAATTCCGATGTGTTTTGCCATGGTTTTTCCTTTCTTGAGATTGCCGCGGTTCACCAAAGAAGTCTTGGAAGATGTGTCTTGGCTTCATAGGCCCCGATTTTTTCCATGCGTTCCCTTCTTTCCGACTGGTTTAGACCAGTCTAAATAAGATCTGTTTCCTGGTCAAGATAATCTGACTGATTAAGGTTGAGTGGGGCTGGAGACTCAATTTCAAGGTCTTCCTTAAAAACGAAAGTCCTCAGTTGTAAAAAGCGTCTGATAGAGCCCTTGCTTTTCATCAAGGATATCTTTGATGTATTGAATCAACTCGGCGGGGGAAGAATCTTTTAGAATATAACCATCGGCCCCGGCCCTTAAGGCGGCCTTCTGGTAGTCAGGGCTTTCATGAATGCTGAAAATCAGGATTTTAGTCCCCGGCCATTTTTGTTTAATTTCCCGAGTAGCGACTATACCTCCCATACGGGGCATGGATATATCCATCAAAACCACGTCGGGAAGCAATCTGTCCACCAAATTTAGGATTTCTATCCCATCGGCGGCTTCACCGACGATATCGAAAATCGGGATAGGAGAAAGGACGGACTTTAATCCTTCTCGGAGAACGGGATTGTCATCGGCGATAAGGATGCGGATCTTTTTATCCATAGTTAAAGAGTAGCCTGAGGTTTAAGGAACGCCTTATTGTGTGGTTCTGAAAGAATCAAATCGAATTCCTCGGTTTTCAGGAGTTGAATGGTCTGTTCGAGTGGAACAGAGGAACGGATTGTACTTCCTGGATGTTTAATAAAATAGGTAACTTTAAAATCAGGATCGATGTGCAGGATTTTAATTGGGGTATTCATTGTTGACCTTTTTCTGAAAAATATCCATGCAAAGAAAAGTCCAAGGAAATAAAAAATACTCGGTCACTAATTAAAAAAATACTCAAAAATTCAGATTAGTTTTGCTTAAATAGGTCAATAAGGGAATATAGACAGGAGAGTATTTTGAAGAAAAAAATACTGTATTTTTATAGGTGGGCCTATTCCATAAGATATAAACTTGTTATTCCAATAAAGGGCAGTCTGTCTTAATTTGGTTACTTGGTCCTGGTTTGCTATCCATACCAAGGTCCCCCGATAAAAATACGGGATGAGACTTCAACAATCGAATAGCTTCACGTAAAATAATCGGAGGGGTAATAACCACAGCCAAGGCAAAACTAAATTCTTCAGCCCTCGTCTTGTTAATTCCATTCATCAATCCTATGGATATTGTAGCGCCAGAACGGGAGAAACCCCGAAAGGGAAGGCAAAAACCCTGGATGGCGCCTATCCAGGAAGATTCTTTAAAACCCAAGAGGCCCGCCCGGCCTGATCGATTCCCATACAGTCCTGCATAAATAATTAAGAGACCTACTGCGGCCAGACTACTGGCGATTAAAGCCAGGTTGCCAAAAAGAAGTTCGATTTCTGCGTGTGGAATATGCCTAAAGGCAAACCGTTCGATAAAAAATTTTAAATAAGGGACATACAATAATCTTCAGCATATTCAAATAATCTAAAGAACTTTCCCTTAAATAATATTAGGCACTTCGGATCGATCCAACTCCAATGGCCATAGAGAATCCGTATAAATGCTTATCCTATTCTTTTTTATCAGTCGTATCTTTTTCAATTTCTTTGGGTTTAGATGGGGGCTCTTCCTCTTGTCCTGATATACCCTTTTTAAACTCCTGAATTCCTTTCCCCAAACCTTTACCTATTTCAGGCAATTTTTTAGCCCCAAAGACAAAAGCGGCTATGATTAAAACAACTAATAGATCCTGATCTAGACCGAGCATAACTACCTGCCTTTATTTTCACTTATTTAAAATTATAATTTTTTTAAACTCTGCCTTAGCTATTAACATTTTGTAATTCTTGAAATTTGAGGGACTAAACCATGAATCGGGCGTAAAGCTATAGCCTATGGCTTTTCTTTTGTATTTTATTTCACCTCCTTTTGAAAATTTCTTTCTTTAATTGGAAGAGTATAAGACAAGGTAAAGACAGAAACAAGAAGATAAAATGGTGGGCGGAGAGAAATTTTGAGAAAGGTGAAAAGGTTTAGATTTTCGGCCTGAAGAGGTTATCATACCCAGTCAGCTCTACGTAGCCATCCCCTTCCACGGACCGGCCCTTATAAGTTCCTTTCACCCTCACCGCCCCTTCCCAGTAAGTGACACCGGTACTCTTTGGGGTCAGCAATTCCTGATCGGCCACCAGGGGAACGATGGACAACTTCAGGTCATATCGAGGCAGATCGATTTCCCAGGAAGCCGGATAGGTGGCTTTGCTTCGGGCGCTTTTCCAAAAGCTTAAAGGCCGGAGTTTGATTTCAGGCAAAGGAAGATGGACCGTTCGGGAATCGGACAGGACCAGGGTCCCGCTGGAATAGGGGTCCACCCGGCCGTCCTGTTGACGGAGTTGATAGATCATCAGATCCATTCCGTTACTTAGTTGCACGGAAAACCAGTCCCAGCCGATTTGCGTTTCCGCTAATTGATTACTGCCGAATTCATGGTCCATCCAACTCAGACCGGTTACCGGAATTTCCTGGCCCTTGATCTTTAGAATCCCCTTGGTTTCCAGACGGGTCAGGGAATAATAATGAGAGGCCCGTCCTGGTCCTTCCCCTTTCTGACTGACCCCATTGATCCCGTGGATGATCGGCGGCCGGGTTGGAACCAAGTTAAGCGAAAGAGACAAATCCGAATCGCCGACGTTTATTTGATGGCCTTCCCCTTTTTCGATGACCTCCCAGGTTTCTACCCAAACATGGTACTTATTATCATCGGCCCCGGCCAACCCCAGATTCCCCCGGTCGGCCTTTTCCTGATAGAGAAAGGCCTTTTTGTTGATATCGGTGACCGCCAGATGGGCCATGTACACATCCCGGATACGCCAGCGTGAACCGCTTGACGGAGGCTTTCCCGGGAGCAAGCCTACCCGAAAAAAAGTCACCTGATACCCATAGCGGTTTCCCACTGAATCCTTGAGATGCCCGTTGTAATACCACCATTCGGTTTTGAATTCCCGGTGGGCCCTATGGTCTCTGGGAAATTCATATTTCCAGCCGGGCAGGGCTGGCTGGAATTCAGGCGACTTTTCAGGATAGACCGGGTTAATTCCGACCGACAGAAGAAGGAACGCAAAGATAATGAAGCGGAGAAACGGAGAAGCGGAGAAGCGGAGTGGATTTTTCATCATCTCCGAATCCCCGATTCTCACTTTCTTCGTATCGATTATTCTCATGCTTCCCATTCCCCATTCATCAATCATCAATGATGGTCTCGTAAAAACTCGTCATTCCCGCGCAGAGCCTGTCCTCGACCCGATCGGGGACGGGAATCCAGGCCATGAGTAACCAATTAAAACACTGGATTCCCGTTCCCCGATTAAGGCCTCCGGGGACAAGCTTCACGGGAATGACGAAAATAGGCTTTCGGTGACTTTTTACAGATCTCTCAATCCTCGATCATCAATGGATCATTCTTCCCGGATCATTTCCTGCGTACTCCGGCGCACGGCCAGGGCCGCGGGGACCCAGCCGGAAAGGATGGAGCCCAGGACAATGATTCCCAGGGTCTTAAGATAAATCATTAAGGACCAATGAAAAGGGATGGTCCAGCCGAAGGATTGTTTGTTGATGACAAAGATCAGGATCAGCGATAATAAGGTCCCGGCCAGTCCTCCCCAAATAAAGCTGAAGATCCCCATCAGGGCGGTTTCCGTCAGGATCATCCGCCGAATCTGGCCCGGCAGGGCCCCCAGGGCCTCGAGGATCCCCAATTCCTTCTCCCGAAAAAGGATCGAGATGGCGCTGGTATGGAGGATGCCCAAGAAAGCCACCAGAATGGCAATGGCCTCCAGGACATAGGTGATCTGGAAGGTTTGATCAAAAATAGTCAGGATCTGTTCCCGCAACTCCTTATTGGAAATGATCACCAGGGAAACGCGGCTGGCCATTTTTTTATGGATGGCTTCCCGAACCTGATTGATTCGGAAGGGTCTTTCAGATAAAGGCGAAGGCCGTTGATGCGCGGGTCTTTCCAATATTTCAGGAAAAGGGACCTGTCCATCCAGACGGCCCCCCCTTCGGTCCGGTAATCGTAGAATATGCCGGCCACCTTAAAAAGATGGGGCCCTTCGGCGGTCATCAGACTGAGCATTTCCCCGGGCCTCAGGGAAAGCTGATTGGCCAGGACCTCGGAAACGAGGATCGCTTCCCCGGATACGGCCTGTTTAATGATCGCTTCCGATGCGCCCCTGGTAAACGCCAGACCTCCGTGGCGCTGGATGACCGCCAAATCTCCGGACCAAAGGCGGACGGGGAAACCCTTCAGGTCGGTCATTATACCCCGGTAATGATAGACATCGGAAAGCGCTTTTATGGATTCGTATTTCTTCGATCACCTGGGGTTCCAGGAACTGGAAAAAATCCCTGATTGGAAGGCAGCACCGGACCGACGAAGAGATCGCCGCTGACCGATTGCCCGATCCAGGTATCCACGGCCTGGCGGAAGCTGCGGATCATCAAACCGACACTGATCAGCATGGCGATGGCAATCATCAAGGCGGCCATGGCTATGGTGATCCGCCCCACATAACGGTTGAGATAATGGATTCCCAGCCAGCTCGATATAAACCCCTTGTTTTTATGGAAGGGAAAAGCGGAAAATCGCCTGATCACCATTCGGACAAAATCAGGCAGTAAAAAAGAAAAACCCAAGGTCAGGGCCAGCGTGGCTGAAAATCCCCCGACAGGCCAATTGTTCCAGGCCGGCAAGGCGGTCAAAAGGCCGGCCATGGCCAACAGTCCTATCCCCAAATAGAGATTTTTCCGGTTTCGATTTCGGCCGGAATCGATCATCTCCGCTCTTTGGTAAAGGACTTCCCTGGGTTCGAGCCCGGCCGCCTGTCGAGCCCGGCAAATAGGCCGAGGCCATGGAAATGATGACGGAAAGAAGGAGGATTAATCCCAGCTCAAGAAAGGAGAAGGGAATATCTCTTACCCCCACCAGGACGTACAAATTGGTGATGGTCCGGGAGACGGCATTAAGAAGGAACCGGGCCAGCAGGGTCCCCCCTCCCATACCTAACAGGGCCCCCATCAAGCCGTATCCGGCGGCTTCTAAGAGGATCAAGAAAAGGATTTGCCTGGGGAACATGCCTAAAGATCTAAGGGATCCCCCAATTCCTTTCTCCGGCGGACCACCGAGAGGGAGGCCGTATTGAAAATCAGATACATACTGACCAACACGGCAATAAAGCTCAAGGCCGTCAAATTCAATTGGTAGGAGCGGATCATCCGCTCCGTTCCCCTTTCCCTGTCCCCTGGCCGGATCAAGCGGACCCCTCGAGGAAGGACCTTTTTCATTTCTTCAAGCTGATTTTTTTCATTTCCTCCTTCCCTGAGCAGGAGGTCGAATCCGGTCCAAGACCCCGATTTTTCCAAAAACCTCCTGGGCCTGGGCGATGTCCATGAGGCCGAAATTCCCCCGAAAGGCCTGGGCCGGCCCCTCGGTCGAAAGGAGACTTGAAACCGTCAGGGTCCGGATATGCCCATTGACCAGAATGGGCAAAGGGTCCCCTTTTTAAGGCCGTATTGCATGGCAAAATTGCGGGTCAGGGCAATCGAACGGGGGGTCAGGACCAGAGAGAGTAATTCCTCTCCCTGGGGAGAAGAAAGGGATTCGGAATAGCGGCGGATCCCGGCCTCGGAAAAAAAATCGACCCCCATGATCCAGATTGACTGGCCGGGTCGTTTAAACAAGGGCGGCCTGAAACTCGACCACCGGGGCGGCCGCCTGGACCACCGGGTTCATTTTTACGCGCGGGAAGAGCTTTTCATCGATTCCTTGCCCATCCCGGACCAGTTGCCACTGGGCCTTTCCCGAAATGGATTGGGCCGTATTTTTAAAGGACTTAAGCGATGCGCCCACCGTCAGATGAATACTGACAAATACCGAGACCCCCAGGGCCAGACCTAAAATAGTTAAAAGGGATTGACGCCAGGCTTGGAGATAATGACGAAAAATGAAAAGAGGATAAATTTTAGCGATCATAGGGGAACGTCAATGAAAGACGGCCATGAAATAGTTCAAAATTCAATACGGATGGATTCGTAAAAAATCATCGAAAGCCTTATTTCCCCTTTCAACTTTGAGCCAAAGAATCAGACCCCGGTTGCCGAAAGGATCTTCCCGTCTTTCAATTGAATGATGCGATTGGCCATGTCATCGGCCTCCCGGGAGTGGGTGGCAATTATAACGGCTTGCCCTTGATTCCGGTTTAATTCAGCCAGGACCGAGAGGACCTGAAGACCGGTCTGTGAATCGAGGTTTCCCGTGGGTTCATCGGCCAGAATTACCCTTGGGGAATTGATCAAGGCCCGAGCAATAGCCACCCGCTGCTGTTCACCGCCCGAAAGTTCATGGGGGCGATGTTTTCTACGCTGGAAGAGTCCCATCTGCTGTAAAAGGGTTTCAACCTGAGGTCCGGTTTCGTCGGAGGAAATGCCGTCCAACCAACGGGGCAGGGCGATATTTTCTTCTACCGTCAACATGGGAATCAAATTAAAAGACTGAAAAACAGTTCCCACCTCCCGCCGCCGAAAAGGGTCCTTTCTTTTTCGGTCATGGCGCAGATATCCCTGTCCCCGATCCAAACCTCACCCATCGTTGGCCGATCCAAGCCGCCGATCACATTCAGCAGTGTCGTTTTCCCGCAGCCGCTTTTCCCGGAAAGGATGATCAGTTCCCCGGAATCAACGGACAGATTGATCCCTTGAAGGGCGCGAACCTCTCCGGCCTCGGTCGGATATGCTTTGGTGACGTCTTTAAGTTCGATCAGGGGCATATTGAATCAACCACTCCCTGAAAAGCTCCTTGGGTTTCTTGGTTGCTTTGATCTCCCACTTCCGATCCCCTTGTCCCAATTGCACCAGGACGTCGCAGTCTTTCGGGGCATCGCTGTAGGTCAGACAGAGTTGGGCGAATCGTTCCCAATCCTCTGATTCTTCAATCCGGCCCAGGGCCAGGGCCATAGGTCCGGGATATCCCATCACCCGGGCCCAGCCATCTTCATGGGCGGCCCATTTTTCGATAAATTCATTTTCCTTTTTGTTCCGGCCGATGATGCATTTGACCTCCGTATTAAAACGAAAATGACGGCCGGCTTTGAGCAATTCCACTTCCCTTATCTGAGGTTCGTTGGAATGAGAAAACAATTCTTTCAAACGGATGGAAAAAATGGGGTCCGTCAACAGACAGCCGCCGGCCGGGGCGGGATAGTCATTGAGCCCATAACCCTTGGCCAGGCCCATCTGTCTTTTTCGAGACCGACCGTGGATATCCAAAAGCCGGGAGCGGTCCACCAGCCCTTCCTGCTCGGGCCTGGTTTCCGGCAGCAGAAGGGCGCTCAAGGGCCGGAGGATCCGGTCGATAAACCCGGACTCCTTTTCCACGGCCCGTAAAGAAGGCCTGGTCTGAGAAAAAGGCCTTTGGCCAAGGACTTCTCCGGTGAAGAGAAAATCGGCCCCCTCTTTCTCCATCCATTCCCCGGCCTTGCGGACCATGAGGGCGTGACAATCGATACAGGGGTTCATCCCTTTGCCGTAGCCGTATCTGGGGTGCCTGAGCATGGCCCAGTGCTCTTGGGTGATATCCAACACTCTTAAAGGGATTTTCAATTGCTCCCCAGCCCGCTCAGCCTTTTCAGGGCCAAAAAAGGGAGTCATAAAGGAAATCCCCTGGACCTTGATCCCCTGTTCCAAAATGATTCGGGCGGCCAGCATACTATCCAGGCCTCCCGAGAGTAATCCAATTGCTTTAAAAGAACGTTTCATGAACACCTGTGCTTAAGAATCAAAAATGCGCCAAGAGTTGGGAGTTCGGAGAAGAAGGATTATGGATTTAGAGGGGCCTTTTCTCCGAACTCCGAACTATTAACTCAACTCCGAACTGAATTTCTTCTATTTTCTCACCAACACCAGATTACATCGGCATCCCAAATGCATCACCCTTTGATTCAGGGCATCATATTCAGCCAAAGAAAAGATCCGGCCTTCCATCTTTTGACAGTCAGGACAGACCAGATCGTCGCCCCGGGTCTCCCAGCGAAGTCCGGTTAATTTGGTCCTATGGGCATCATAAATCACCCGGCGCCAGATGGCCCTTTTTTCGATCTCCAGATCTTTGGCCGCTTCCTTAGACATGGCCCCTTTATAGGGCAGATGATAAAACCAATCCGCATCTTGAGCCATTAACCCCTCCATTTCCACACGGGCGGCCTTCAGAAAATCCAAAAAGCTTTGGTTTTTCGCCGGAGATTCCCCTTCCTTTTTTTCTTTTTCCCTTTTCCAGAATTTCATAGTCCCCCTTATAAAAAAAAATTTATCTTAATCTGATTTCCCTTTTCTTGACAAGTCCTTTCTATGGCCTATAATGAAATGGAAGGGAATGAGGGTTTCGCAACTTTTTAAAAGTCCATCAGGAATAATATCGTGAAGATTCAGTTAGGCCTGTTTGCCTCCCTGGCCGGGTATCTGCCTGATCAAAAAAACGGCGGCTTTTCCAGCTTGTTGGAGATCGAAGAAGGGACTACCATCCAATCCTTATTAAAGGGCTTAAAAGTTCCCCCTGAGTTGCCCAAGATCATTTTTCTAAACGGGGTCCATGCCGAGGAAACGGCGGTTTTAAAGGATGGGGACCGTCTGGGTATTTTTCCGCCTTTGGCCGGTGGCTAAATAAAAACCGCCATCTCCCCTTCAACTTATTAACCGTCTCATACTTAATAACACCTTGACTCGGGCAGGTGAGTCTGCTTTTTCTGGAGTCATTGGCGAAAGGGCGCTGTCTTTTCCGGACTTATTAACGGGGGAGACCGCAGCTCGTTCGCTTATTTTTAGCGGACGAGAATGCGGAGGGGGCAAAGCATCCCCCGTGGATAAGTCCGAAGAAAAGACCAGCCCGAAAGCCACAGACGGAAGAAATGGTAGCCTCACTTGGTCAATACTACAATGAGACGGTTAATACCCCCATTAATGCCAAACATGCCAAATAAGACATATTGACAAATTGAATCATATCCTCCTATGATTATTTTTGCAGTATCCCTCAGTATTAACCTTAACCGAAAAGGAGGTTCTCCATGGATAAAATTCTTAGAATCAATATGGGGGCGGAAGGCGGCCCCAAAGTTAGTGAGGTACCGGTGGGTGACTATGCCGGGATGGGAGGCCGGGCCATGACTTCGGCGATCGTATCTAAGGAAGTACCCCCTACCTGCCATCCCCTGAGTGCTGAAAATAAACTGGTGATCGCCCCAGGAATGTTAAGCGGGTCCACAGCGGCTATGTCCGGCCGGCTCTCCATCGGGTGCAAGAGCCCCTTGACCGGAGGCATCAAAGAAGCCAATGCCGGCGGCCAGGTCTCTCAGGTGTTGGCCCGGTTGGGTTATGCGGCCATCGTTCTGGAGGGAAAGCCGAAGGATGATACCCTCTATAAGATCTTTATCAACAAGGACGGCGTCAAGATCCAGCCTGATAACAGTATGAAGATGCTGCCCAATTATGACCTGATTGATAAGATGAAGGCCGCTTATGGAGACAAGATCGCCTGTATTTCCGTGGGCCCGGCCGGAGAAATGAAACTGGCAGCGGCCTCTATTGCCTGTACGGATATGGAACTCAGGCCCACCCGGCATGCCGGCCGCGGCGGCGTCGGTGCGGTCATGGGCTCCAAAGGGGTCAAGGTCATTATTTTAGATGATACCGGGAAGACCATGCGTGCCCCCAAGGACCCGGAAAAATTTAAAGAAGCCACCCAAAAATGGGTCAAGGGCCTTAAGGAACACCCGGTCACCGGCCAGGGTCTCCCGGCTTACGGGACCAATGTCTTGACCAATGTCTTGAACGAGGCCGGCGGCTATCCCACCTACAACTTCAAGCAAGGCCGGTTTGCCGGCGCGGCCAAGATCAGCGGCGAAACCCTGGCCGAATTGGAGACGTCCCGTGGCGGGGTGGCCACCCACGGCTGCCACCGGGGATGTGTGATCCGCTGCTCGGGCACCTTTAATGACAAAGACGGCCATTATGTCACCAAGCAGCCCGAATATGAAACGGTCTGGGCCCACGGCGGGAATTGCGCCATCGATGACCTGGATGTGATCGCCCAAATGGATTTTCTGGATGACAATTACGGGCTGGATACCATCGAGATGGGGGCCACCATCGGCGTGGCCATGGAGGCCGGTCTGCTTAAATTCGGAGACGGTCAGGGGGCCATCAAACTGATCAAGGAAGTGGGTCAGGGCACCCCCCTGGGCCGCATCCTGGGAAGCGGAGCGGCCGTGACCGGCAAGGTCTTCGGCGTAGAACGTGTTCCGGTCGTTAAAGGCCAATCCATGCCCGCCTATGACCCCCGGGCCGTCCAGGGCATGGGAGTGACCTATGCTACCAGCCCCATGGGGGCCGACCACACGGCCGGTTATGCCGTGGCCACCAACATCCTCAATGTGGGGGGCAAACTGGATCCCCTCAAACCCACCGGGCAAATCGAGCTCTCCCGGAATCTCCAGATCGCTACGGCGGCCATCGATGCCACCGGCATGTGTCTGTTCATCGCCTTTGCCGTCCTGGATCAGCCGGAAACCTTCCAGGCTCTCTTAGATATGCTCAATGCCTTTTACGGGTTAAACCTGACTGCCGACGATGTAACCGCCCTGGGAAAATCGATCCTCAAGAATGAAAGGGATTTCAACCTGAAGGCCGGCCTTACGGCCCAACAGGACCGGCTGCCTGACTTCTTCAAAAAGGAAGCGCTGGCCCCGCATAACATCACCTTCCTGGTCAAGGACGAGGAACTGGACCAGGTTTTTAACTGGTAACCCCCTCGTTGCGGTTTAAAATCTCAAAGGAGACTTCTCCGGGAGTCTCCTTTTTTTTTGAATCGGACCGGATATATCCCTTGAGAGAAATCTCGGAAAATAGGAGTGTCGACAATGGGAAAGTCCCTTTCTCTAACCTTAAAACCGGACCTGCTTTATCTCTTTTCCCCGCTCCTTCAGCAAGGGGTTATAATAAAAACAGAGGTGGGTTGCAGCATCAAAGACCTGCTTTCCCGGGATTTGGGCATCACTGCCGAATACATGGAAAGCCGGATCCAGACCGTTTTTTTGGACGGCAAGGCCGTGGATGACCTTGATTCGGCCATCATCCACGATGGATCGGCCCTGGCCCTTTCCGGGGCGCTGCCCGGCCTGGTCGGGGCCACCCTGCGACGCAAAGGGACCTATGCTTCCCTGCGCCAGGCGATTACGCTTTCCGAGGAGAAAGCGACTGTCCCTCAAAAAGAAGGCCGGGTTGTGGTGAAACTCTTCAATCTCTTGGTCCCGGAACTCGGTCTCCTTTTATTAGCCCAAGGATTTTGGATCAACGGAGAAGAGCTGGAACAATTTTTAGGGGAACGGGATGAAAAATTCTGGAGCGGCTGTAAGACCGTTCAGGTGGATAGCCGGAAAACCGATGTGACGACTTTGAAGGCTATTAAATGGTCCCACAACCAAGAACCGGTTCTGGTAAAAATAACCTTCGCCTCCCTTGATTCTAAGCCTTAAAAATAGAGACCGGATTCTCTTTAATTTAGTCGGCAGGCAGGGCAACCCTTTTCCCTGGGGCTTCACGGCCTATGAATTTTTTCCTCCAGAGGGAATCAGCCGAATCTCAAATAATTTCGGCCAAAATTTTCCGGTGACAAAGATCCGGTCTTCCCGGGGATCGTAGGCGATCCCGTTCAAGACATCCACTCCCAGCGTACGATCTTCTGCGGGCAATAATCCATGCAGATCAATCCAGCCGGTCACCCGCCCTGATTCAGGGGAGATGCGAACGATTCGATCGGTTTGGTACACATTGGCGTAAATTTCATCTTTGATGTATTCCAGTTCATTGAGAAAGGCTACGGGAAGGCCCTCGGCCTGAACTTGAATGCGCCTGATCACCTTGAAATTATGGGGGTCC
>CAWIRY010000204.1:0-10237 GCA_963838485.1 uncultured delta proteobacterium
CCCATTTTTTTAGCTGCGCTTTGAGATTCAAGCTCCGGAGCAAGGGCTGATAAATAACCAGCCCGGCAAAGGAGGTTAGCTGATGATTTTCAAATTTGATGACCGGAATTTTAAACATTCGACTAAAAATATCCTTTTTGCTATACTTCACCTGGGGTGGCCTCCTGTTTTGGTTTTTCTGCGATGTGCAAATCTCACTTTAACCAATAAGGAAGCCACCTTCAAGCATTTTTAGGCCTGTTTTTGTACTTTTTTTATGCACCTATGAGGTTTACTTCGAAGCCGCTGCCGTTATCGCCACATTGGTATTGTTGGGCCAGGTGCTTGAGCTGAAGGCCCGGAGCAGGACGGGCGCGGCCATCAAGGCCCTTCTGGGTCTCGCCCCCAAGACGGCCCGGCGCCTAGAAGACGGCGGGGAGAAGGATATCCCGCTCGACCAGGTGACCGTGGGCGATCATCTCCGGGTTCGCCCCGGTGAGAAGATACCTGTGGATGGCACAGTAGTCGAAGGGTCCAGCGCGGTGGACGAATCCATGGTCACCGGGGAGCCGGTCCCGGTTCGGAAAGAGAAGGGCGACCGGGTGATCGGGGCCACGGTAAACGGCACGGGGAGCCTTATCATGAAAGCGGAAAAGGTCGGAGCGGATACGCTTCTGTCCCAGATCGTCCGGATGGTGGCTGAGGCGCAAAGGAGCCGGGCCCCCATCCAGAAACTGGCCGATGCGGTAGCCGGTTATTTCGTCCAGTCCGTAGTTGCCATCGCCATCCTCACCTTTGGAATATGGGCCTGGGTGGGGCCAGAGCCGCGAATGGCCCTGGCACTTATCAATGCGGTTGCCGTCCTTATCATCGCCTGCCCCTGCGCCCTGGGCTTGGCGACCCCTATGTCGATCATGGTGGCTACCGGTAAAGGGGCCATGGCCGGTGTGCTCTTCAAGGACGCCGAAGCCATCGAGGTCATGAAAAAAGTAGATACCCTCGTGGTGGACAAGACCGGGACACTCACGCTCGGGAAGCCAAAACTCGTTGAGGTGTCAGCAGCCCCGGGGTTTGATGAGAAGGAGGTTCTCCGCCTTGGGGCGAGCTTAGAGCAGGGCAGCGAACACCCCCTGGGGGCCGCGATCGTGGGCGGCGCCTGGGAAAGGGGCCTGGAACTGGGAGCGGTGGAGGACTTTCAGTCCGTTACGGGAAGGGGGGTAAGCGGCAGGGTCGAGGGGAGAGATGTGCGTCTCGGCAACCGCCGGTTCCTCGATGAGCTGGGTATTGAAAGCCTGGCCCTTTCGGACAAGGCGGAGGCCATGCGCGGGCAGGGCGAGACCGTCATGTTCCTTTCCATTGACGGGAAGATCGCCGGCCTTCTTGGGGTAGCCGATCCCATCAAGGAAACGACGGCCGAGGCCATCAGCCTGCTTCACAGCGACGGCATGCGCATCGTCATGGTTACGGGCGACAGCCGGACGACAGCCGAGGCGGTGTCGAAAAAGCTCGGTCTTGACGAGGTTATGGCCGAAGTGCTGCCCGACAAAAAGGCCGTCATTGTAAAGCAACTTCAAGAGCAGGGTAAGATAGTGGCCATGGCCGGGGATGGTATTAACGATGCCCCGGCCCTAGCCCAGGCCCATGTGGGCGTTGCCATGGGCACCGGCACGGATGTGGCCATGGAGAGCGCCGGGGTTACCCTGGTCAAAGGGGACCTCCGGGGAATAGCCCGGGCCAGGGCCCTCAGCCGCGCCACCATGCGAAACATCAAGGAAAATCTCTTTTTCGCCCTGGTGTATAACGCCATTGGCGTGCCCATAGCCGCCGGCATTCTCTACCCTTTTTCAGGGATACTGTTGAGCCCTGTCTTTGCAGCCGCAGCCATGAGCTTCAGTTCCGTTTCGGTCGTCGGCAACGCCCTGCGGTTAAAGAGAGCGCGGCTTTAAGCCAAATCAGGTTTAAGGGGACAATTTAAGTTGGAGTCCTTGGAAAGACCGGGTGTTTATTACGAAATAAAAACCAAGAATCCGGAATCCGGGAGTCAAAATTCAGAATAAAAATTCTTAACTGCTTGATGCTAAGTTTTGTTTTCATGCTTCGTCGGTGCCCACTTTAGGCGGGCATAAGGATTGAATAGGAAACTACCAGCCGAGTTATTAACATTATGACCGAGTTGCAGAAATGTGTTCTGAATACGGGAGCTGTCCTCAATGATAAGTGGATAATCCTGGGTCTAATCGGCAAAGGGGCCATGGGAGAGGTCTATCGGGCCCATCAATTGACCCTACAACGGGATGTGGCCATTAAGATTATCTCCAAAGAATGGCTTCAAACAGCGGAGGACGATGGCCCGGAAACTGAAACCATTATCCAAAGGTTTCACCGGGAATTTCAGGCCATGGCCCAGGTCCGACATCCCAATGTTATTCAAATTTATGATTATGGTACCTGCTCGGGTCAAAAAGATGAAAAAGAAACGGACATCGAATACATTGCCATGGAGTATATTCCCGGAGCTACCCTGCGTTTCACCATGTCCGATGAGGGCTTCGAACCTGATGAAAAATTGATCAAAGATTGGATCAAAGAATATTTTATTCCCCTTCTCGACGGAGTTCAGGCCTTGCATACCCTGGGGATCATCCACCGAGACCTGAAGCCGGAAAATATCCTCTTGGATGGAAACATTCCCAAGATTACCGATTTTGGATTGGCCCGCTCCTCCCGGCTGAAACCCCTTTCCCAGACGGCCGATGCCCAGGGGACCTTGTCTTATATGTCCCCGGAGCAATTCATTGATTTTAAATGGGTGGATCAACGGGGAGATATCTTTTCCCTAGGAAGGATCCTGTTTGAAGCCGTAGCCGGAAAGATTTCTAAGGCGACGGTCCCCTTTAAACAGGTCAAATTATCCGACCCCGGCACACCTTTTCTTCAAAGCATAGACCGGATTATCCAGGAGGCCACCGCCGAAGATCGGGAACAGAGAATGTCCTCGGCAGAGAAGATGCGGTCCTCGCTTTTGGAGGCGATCAAGAGTTCGGAGGAGGATTTGAAAGGTGGGCAGCCGCGCCCATATCCCTCCTCAAAATGGACTCGCCCCAAATGGATTTGGGGTGGCCTCGTCGTGACCTTTTCCGCTGTTCTCTTAATGGGTCTCTGGCACTTTTTAGGGGAGCCCGGCAAATCGCGGATATTTTGGAAAGCGTCGGAAAGGGCCGTTCAACGGTCGACTTCACCAGGAATGACCAACCCTTCAAAATTTTCATCTGATTCCTTAACGACCCTCCCACCCTCCATTATGGGCGAAGATGGCTCGACTATGCTTTTGATCCGGGGGGGAGAGCTTCAGGTAAACCCTGCTGATCGAATCGATCGGAGCAAAAAGGTTCTAATTAAACCCTTTTATATGGATGAAAATAAAGTGAGCAATGAAAACTTTGTTGAATTCTTGAATGAGGTCAAGCAGAGCCTGGTTGTCGAAAACGGCGTAGTAAAAAGCAGCGGCCAAATCTGGTTTCTCATGGGAGAAGGAACCGAACCGTACGAGCATATCATCTATAAACATGGACGGTTCCATTTAAAAAATCTCCAGGATGCCGCCCAACCCGTGGTCCGAGTCACCCGGTACGGGGCCATGGCCTACGCCCACCACTATCACAAACAACTTCCCACCGAAGACCAGTGGATATTTGCGGCCTTTCATGGCCGGGTTTCAGAAGAGGGGACCGTGGTACTCAAAAAAAATGGGCCTGCCCAAGGCAGCACGAAACCTTCTTCGGATTTTAGCGACCACATGTCTCATATGGACTATTCATTAAAGAGACCTTCTCCCGAACCCTTTTCGGAAAAGGCGCAGACTTCCCAGACCCCTTCTCAAAAAAATCGGAATTTCCCCAAGAACATGGGGGGAGCAATAAAGGAATGGGCCGTTCGGAGCAATGCCGAGGAAGGCTCGCCCAGGAATTCCGATAGGACCTCAAGACCGATTTCTTATGATAGTGTCATCCTCGGAAGCCCCGCTTTTTTGGAAAAGTCGAAATTGCGCTCCCAACTGATCAGTAACAGGTACCCCTGGGAAGGTTTTCCGAATGTGGGTTTTCGATGTATTATTAAAGTTGGGGGGAAATAATATTCTCCTAAAGGAAAGGCGATCTTGTCCCCATGAAAAAATCCTGGTAATAGAAGACGAAGAAAAATTTTCGATATTGTCAAGTCCTATTTTGAACGGGAAGGTTTTACTGTTACCCTGGCCGGTACCGGCCAGAAGGCCCTTCAACGGATCAAGGGCGGCCACGACCTTATATCCTCGATTTAATGCTCCCGGATATGGAAGGGGAGACCTTATGCAGCCGGGTAAGAGAATTTTCCGATGTGCCGATCATCATGCTCACCGCCAAAAGTTTCGATTTTTTCTGGAATTAATATACACTGTGATTGGCGCGCAAAAATACGTAGTTCCCCCCAATTGACTTCTCGGGGCATTATTACGATATTGAAATAAAGATTCTTGATTTTTATTTTCGTGTTAAGGAGAAAGATGGATATGAAAATACGATTCCTGATAGTCATGTTTATACTTCTGGCCGTCGCTCCCTTGACGACAGGTCAACAGAATCCTGCCCTGTCTAAAGGCGGTCTGATCGTGGGTGGGCAGCCTGACGCTCCCATAAGAATGGAGGTCTTCTCCTGCTATCAATGTTCCCCGTGTCGGGAATTTTATCTCGAGACTATCCTGCCGTTATTGAAGGAGTATGCCCGTGAGAACAAGGTCTGCGTCATTTATTATGAATTTCCCCTGAAGATCCACAATTATTCCCGTGACACTGCCCGGTATGCTGTTGCCGCTCGCCGTCTCGGTCAGGATCAGTGGCAACGGGTGAGTGAGGCCCTGTATGAAAAACAATCCCAGTGGGCCAGTGATGGAAAGATTGAGGCGGTGGTTGCCGATGTTCTTACGCCGGACGAGATGGCCAAGATCAAACAATTCCTCAAGGATCCATCCATAGAGCAAACTATTGATCGGGACATTGCTATTGGATATGAACGGAGGATTACAGGGACACCGACTTTCTTTCTTTATGCCAAAGGACGGGAGGGGAAGGTTGTTGGGAGAGTATCCTATCCCGTTTTGAAAGATCACATAGAGAAGCTATTGAAATAATCGAGATGATCCTGCGCATCCTACATTGGACCTGCTGGCTATTCCTGGGTGGGATCTTTATCTATGCCGGCTACACGAAAATGAAAAATCCCCTACAGTTCGCGGCCGCTGTTGAAGCCTATCAATTATTGTCGCCCTATCTGGTAATCTGGGTTGTTAAGATACTTCCTTGGTTTGAGATTGTTTTGGGGGCGGCCTTGGTCGTCGGGTTCTCCACTCGATACGTGGCCGCTGTGGCCGTGGGATTTCTGACCTTTTTTATCGGGGTCATGCTTGTGACTTATCTCCGGGGCATTGAAACGGATTGCGGCTGCTTCGGCGTAGGAGAGCGGATTTCACCATTTACGTTGGCCCGGGACGCGCTCTTCATCCTGCCTGCCCTTTTCCTGGTTGTCCAACCCCGGTTGGAATCGCGAGGGGGCCATGGAAATATGACCGATAAACAGACCGATGTCTCATCTCAGGGCACTACTTGACTTTCCTTTAGGGGGTAAGTTTAATAGGCTTGACGAGGATTTATTTTCTTGACAGGGTGATATATAGCCCTTAATTTACCATAAAATATGGGTCTTAGTTATAGACCCAGTTTATATATTTACAGGAGAAAATGGAGGTTTTTATGAAAAGGGTCATGCTGGTGTTTGTGGTATTGGCTTTAATGGTCGGAACGGCCTGGGGGAAAAATTACGAGGTGACCAAAAAGGTGGATAACTACATCGTTAAGATTGAAATAGACAAAAATCCGCCCATCGTCGGCAATAACAACATGGCCATTACTATTAAAGATGGTTCCGGTAAAAATATTACCGATGCCAAGGTAAAGGTCGAGTACTCCATGCCCCCTATGTCCGGTATGCCGGCCATGAGTTACAAGAGCGACGCGGCCTTACAGGGGAATGAATACAAGGGCAAGATGAATTTTTCCATGGCCGGGAGTTGGAACGTGGAGGTTCAAATAGCCCAGGCCCAGAAGGTCAAAAAGGTTAAGCTCAATGTGGATGTCAAATAACATTGGCGGTTTTGTCAACAGTCCATCAATTCAACGCTTCGTGGGGTGGGGCTTTATCCATCAATATTCCGAGGTGCTTCCATCCTGCGAATCATAACCCGCCCCTCCCCTGGCGGGAGGGGATTGAAGGGAGAGGGGGATGATCATGTCGAGGGAAAGGGAATTAAAAGGCTTGAATCAAATCTCACTTGAAATTATCTCAGTTCTTCTTTTCCTCTTCCTGAGCACCTCGGCAATGGCCGCCGACTTGAAACTCCAGGACCTGATCCAGGAGGTCATTAAAAACAACCCAGAGATTCAGGCGGCCCAGGCCGGGGTCAACGTGGCTCAATACAAAATCCCCCAGGCCGGGGCGCTTCCCGATCCCATGGTTATGGTCGGCTACCAGAATGATGGATACAATAGCTATACCTTCGGAGAATCCAATTTCGCTTATTGGATGTTTTCGGTCAGCCAGATGGTTCCTTTTTGGGGAAAGCGGGACTTAAAGGGAGAGATGGCCACCCGAGAAGCGGAAAGTCTAAAGGCGTCCTCGAAAAATATCCTCCTTAAAACCATTACCAAGGTCAAGGAACTCTATTTTGATCTCTTGTTGGCCTATAAAACCAAAGAACAGATTGAGGACAAGACCGATTTATTTGCCCGGATTGAGGACGCCGCCCTGGCTCGGTATTCCTCGGGCATGGGCCCCCAGCAGGAAGTGCTCATGGCACAGACCGAGAAATACATGCTCCGGGAAAAAGATGAGATGACGAATCAAAAAATTCAGGCTGCCGAGGGCATGCTTAATACAACTCTCGGAAGAGAAGTCGATGCCCCTTTGGGCCGCCCCCAGGTGCCGGCCTATGTCCCCTATCCTTACCGGCTCGATGAGCTGGTGAAGATGGCCAAAGACAATTCCCCGGAGATCAAGTCCAAGGAAAAGATGATCAAAGAGGCCGAGGTTAAGGTCCGGATGGCTGAAAAAGAATACTACCCTGACTTCACCCTCGGGGCCAATCTCTATAAAACAAGCGGACCCTTTACAGACATGTGGAGCGTGACGGCCCAGGTCAACATCCCTCTCTTTTATGAAAGAAAGCAAAGGCAGGGGGTACTGGAAGCCAAGGCCGCCCTCTCTCAGAGTAAACAGGAACGCCTGGCTACCGAGAATATGCTGGCTTCGAATTTGAGGGATAGTTACTCCATGGTTAAATCAGCCGAAAGGTTGATGGAACTTTATAAGGAGGGTCTGATCCCCAAGACCGTTCAAGACTTTCAATTGGCCCTCTCGGGATATAGGGTCGGCAAGGTGGAGGCCATTACGGTCATCTCCAGGTTGAAGGCCCTTCTGGATTTCGAGCTTTTATACTGGGGGCAATTTGCGGAAAGGGAAAAGGCCGTGGCCCGGATTGAAGCGATTGCCGGGATTATGGATCTACCGATAGAGGGGAAGAAACCGTGATACGAGAGCATAGGATTATCAGCTTCATGATTCTGGTCGGGCTTTTGGTTGCCCCATCGTTAAGCCTTGCGCAGGCCCATCAGCATGGGACCTCAAAACCGGCCCCACAAAAGGAACCGATCCAGGAAGAGGTCCCAACCGTAGAAATCCCCAAGGATAAACAACAACTCATCCGCCTGAAAACAACGACAGTGGCCATCAGGCCTTTGCAGAAGATTATCCGGACCGTGGGCCGCATCGAATTTGATGAAAGAAAGACGGCCACGGTCAATACCAAATTTGAAGGCTGGATCGAGAAGCTGTTTGTCGATTATACCGGAAGGGATGTCAAAAAAGGAGAACCCTTGGCCGAAATTTACAGCCCTGAACTTTTGGCTACCCAACGGGAATTTCTGGATGCCCTTAAATGGAAAAATTCGACTAAGAAGGATAGCGAAATAGGTGCCCTGCTGGTCAAAGATGCGGAAACCATTTTGGAAGGGGCCAGACAGCGCCTGAGGCTTTGGGATATTACCGAAGAACAGGTCAAGAAGATCGAGGAAACCGGCCGGCCGATCAAGACCCTGACCCTTTACAGTCCCGTTAGCGGTACGGTCGTTCAAAAAACGGCCATCCAGGGGATGAAAGTCATGCCCGGAGAGAAGCTCTTTGATATTGTCGATCTCTCATCGATCTGGGTGTTGGCCGACATCTATGAATATGAACTCCCGGTAATCAAAGTGGGAGAGCAGGCGGCTATCAGCTTGACCTACCTTCCGGGCAAAGAGTTTTTTTCTAAAATCGATTATATCTATCCAATCCTGGCCGGGGAAACCAGGACTGCCAAGGTCAGGTTTACCCTCCCCAATCCAGGGGGTCAGCTCAAACCGCAGATGTTCACCGATGTGACCTTAAAGATCAATCTTGGCAAAAGGATCGTTATTCCTGCCGATGCGGTTATCGATACCGGCATAAGACAGATCGTCTATGTGGATAAAGGGGAAGGAAATTTTGAGCCCCGAGAGGTCTCTGTCGGGTTGAGGACCGACCAGATGGTCGAGGTTACCCAAGGGTTGCGGGTCGGCGAAAAGGTGGCTTCCTCAGCCAATTTCCTGATCGATTCCGAGGCGAAATTAAAGGGGGTAGCACCGAAGTTGAACAAATAAATAAAGGTACAAGGTGTTAGGTTTAAGGTCCAAGGTAAAAACTCTCTTAAAATCCTTTTCCTTCCTTAGAAATTATCCTTGAACCTTGAACCTTAGACCTTATACCGGTTTAATTTTATGATCGCCAAAATTATCGAATACAGCGCCCGGAATAAATTCATCGTCCTTTTGTTGATGTTTTTTTTAGGGGCCTGGGGTTATTATTCCCTTAAAAACACCCCCCTGGATGCCATCCCTGATCTAAGCGATACCCAGGTGATTATCTACACCGAGTGGACAGGAAGAAGCCCGGACCTGGTGGAAGACCAGATCACCTATCCCATAACCTCCACTTTATTGGCTGCTCCTAAGGTACAGGCTGTCCGCGGGTTTTCCTATCTCGGCAGCTCTTTTATCTATGTTATTTTTGAAGAAGGCACGGACATCTATTGGGCCCGGAGTCGGATCCTGGAGTATCTTCAGGCCGTAAAAAACAAGATTCCGGCCGATGTCAATCCCATACTGGGTCCTGATGCCACCAGCCTGGGCTGGGGGTTTTCCTATGCCGTAGTGGATGAGACCGGCAAACTGGACCTGGCCCAACTGCGCTCTCTCCAGGATTGGAATTTAAAGCTGGCCATCGAAAGCGTGCCCGGGGTTTCCCAGGTGGCCAGTGTGGGTGGGTTTGTCAAACAGTATCAGATCACCCTTGATCCCAATCGCCTTTCCGCTTACAACATCCCCATCACCAAAGTCATTGAGGCGGTGCGCCGCAGCAACTTAGACGTGGAAGGCCGGGTCATCGAATTCTCCGGTGTGGAGTACATGGTCCGGGGGCGGGGTTATATCAAAGGCCTCGAAGACCTGAGAAATATTTCGTTGGGCACAAACGGCAATGGGACCCCCATTTACCTGAAAGACGTGGCCGGGATCCGAACTCGGCCCGGAAATCCGTCGGGGAATTGCCGAGCTGGACGGAAAAGGAGAAGTGGCCGCCGGGATCGTGGTGGTCCGGTTCGGCGAGAATGTCCTCAAGGTCATCGAGCGGGTCAAGGAAAAAATAAAAAATGATATCGAACCCAGTTTGCCCAAGGGGGTTAAGATCGTCACCACTTATGACCGGTCCGATCTGATCCATCGCTCCATTGATACCCTGAAAGAGGAGATCATCAAACTTTCTATAGCCGTCAGTGCGGTCTGCATCATCTTTTTGTTCCATCTCCCCAGCGCCCTGGTGATCATCCTGACCCTGCCCCTGGCTATCATCATCTCTTTTATCCTTATGGTCCATTTAGGGGTCACATCCAATATCATGAGCCTCAGCGGGATCGCCATCGCCATCGGGGCCATGGTGGATGCCTCGATCATCATGGTGGAAAACGCCCACAAGAAGCTGGAAGAATGGCATGAGGCACGAGGCAAGAGGCTTGAGGAAGAAACAGAAGGAACGAGGCGCGAGGCACGAGGCACGAGTAGCGAGGAAGAACGCTCCGAACTCCCAACTCCGAACACCGAAT
>CAWIRY010000205.1:0-42279 GCA_963838485.1 uncultured delta proteobacterium
TGAGTGTCGTTGAGTTTTTGCGGACGACAGTCGTGGTCGTGGCGACCACCACCGCGACCGGCTTCACCACCACCACGGCCAACGCACATAACGGCACCGTCACACCGTTTGCCATCGTCAACGATCCCGGCTTCATCGCGGCGCTGGCCAGCCTGGAGGCGGCGAGCCAGCAGGCCACCGCGCCGTTCTTCACAACCTATCCGGAACTGCAGCCGCTCTACGCCACCTATGCTGCGTCGACCGCGCCGCTACAGACGAGGCGGACCAATCTGCTGGCCAGCTTCCTGCCGACCCTCAAGCGCATCCGCAAGCAGGAGCAAGCGCTGGCATCGATCACCGCCGCGGTCGGCAGCGATCCGAGCTTTGCCAATGCACTGCTGCAAGATCCGACGATCCTGCATGCCGATGCGGATCCCACCGCTCCGGCCGTCACCGATCTGACCGCGATCGAGGCGACCGGCCTTTCGGCGAAATTCTTCCTCGGTAACAACCCGGCCGCGGCGCCCGACCAGACGGTCGATGCAGTGTCGCCGGTTTGGTATATCCAGACCGCGACGGTCAGCGGCACCATCGCCGCGGGTGTGACGCTGACCACCACCATCAACGGTATCGCGATCCCCTATACGACCAGCGCCGCCGACACGAGCCTGGCCATCCTTGCGGGTAACATCGCGGCTGCGATCAACGCCGCGACCGCGATCGACCCAAGCTCGAAACTGCCGATCAACCGCCTGGTCTCGGCGGCAATCCTGACCACGCCGGCAGCCGGCAATGTGATCGCCATCAGCGGCAGCACGCCGATGGCAGCGAACAGTCTGTTCTCGTTGACCTGCGCCGCACCCGCCGGCGCGCTGCACTACACCGCCGCGAGCCAATTGCCGCCCGGCGCCGCCAACGGTCCGATTGCCGGCAACTGGAGCGGCTATATCACCGTGCCGCAGAACGGCGATTACAACTTCGCCGTTGTCGCCGATGCCGGCGCAGCGGTGACGCTGACGATCGGTGGCGTGTCGGCCGCAATGGCCCTGGTTAGCGGCGTCTGGCTCAATCAAACCCCCGTCGCCCTGGTCGCCGGCGCTCTGACGCCGATCGTGCTGACCGCAACCTCCGTCAAGACGACGCTGGCGCTCAGTTGGCAGAGCCCGCCTGGTCTCGGATGGGAGATCATCCCGGGCCAGAACCTCTACCCGTCCAACCTGATGCAACGGCTGGGCGATACCTATGTGCGGTTTCTCAAGGCCACCAACCTCGCGAGCGACCTGTCTCTGGTGGCCGACGAGATCGCCTGGCTGGGTGCCGATCCCGCCAGGACGGTCAACACCACCTGCGCAACGGCGGTCGCCGCGGGCAGCGTGCAGCTCACACCGCAATCGATGGCCAACATCGCCATCGGATCGGTGCTGGTCATCGATACCGGCGTCGCGCAGGAGACGGTGACCGTTACCGCGGTCGGCAGCACAACATTCACCGCCGTGACGACGCATGCGCATGACGGGACGGTCAGCGCCTTCCCGATCGTCGGCAAGCCTGCCCCCGACATCGGCCTGGGCTGGCTGAATTTCCTGCCCGGCGGGCCGGACGCGAATCCGATCACCGCGCCGAACCCCGACCTGCCGACCGCGGCGCGGCTGACCAAGGTGTTGGGCGCCTTGCTCGACTTTTCGCGTATCAAGCAGGCGCTGTCGCCCGGCGACGAACGGCTGTTGCAGTTGCTGCAAAATCCCGGTGCGATTCTGCCCAGCGGACAAAGCGCGCTGATCAGCCTCACCGGTTGGGCGCAGGTTTCGGTGAACGCCTTGCTCTCCCGGTTCTTCAACAGCGTGTCGCCTGCCAGCCTGGGCGATATCGAGCATTTCGCCCGGATCTACGACGCTTATCAAATTGTCCAGGCCTGCCGCGTGACTGCCTCCACCCTGATCGTCGCGGTGAGTAATACGCCAACCGCGACGTCGGTCAGTACCCTGCAATCGGCCCTGCGTGCGCTCTACGCCGAGGCGGACTGGCTGACCGTCGTCAAACCGATCAATGACGCGATCCGTATTTTGCAACGGGACGCGCTGGTCGCCTACATCCTGCAAGGTTTCGCCAATCAGCCGGCGCCGATCAATGCAATCAATACGCCCGACAAGCTGTACGAATATTTCCTGATCGATCCGGAGACCCAGCCACCGGTGGAGACCTCGCGAATCCGCCTCGCGCTCTCAACGGTGCAGCTGTTCATCGAGCGCATCCTGCGCAACCTGGAGCCGGAGGTGTCGCCCGCCGATATCGATGCGACGCAATGGCAATGGATGAAGCGTTACCGCGTCTGGCAGGCCAATCGCGAGGTGTTCCTGTGGCCGGAGAACTGGCTGTATCCGGAATTGCGTGACGACCAGTCGCCGATTCTTCCAGCGATGATGAGCAGTTTACTGCAGAGCGATATTACCGATGATGCGGCGACACAGGCGTATCTGGATTATCTGACCAACCTGGAGGAAGTCGCCAAGTTGCAACCCTGCGGGCTGTATTATGTGGCCGCGACGCCCGCCAGCAACGATGATTCTCCTATGTGGTGGCGCGGACGGCGGGTGCCATCGCAAGTATTATTTCCGGCAGTTCGCAGGGCGGCAGTTGGTCCCCGTGGACCAGGTCAAGATCGATTGCGAGGACATGCCGCTGACGCCGATCGTCTGGAATGGGCGGCTGTTCCTGTTCTGGCTTAAGGTGCTAAAGCAATCACCGATTGCCCCCGGTTGTTTACCGCAACCGGACCCGACACACTCGCCGCCGCTCACCTCAGCGAACATCGGCGATTTGGCATCCGCCGGACCATCAACGGTTTAGGCCGCGACCAAGTCAACGTTTCGGCCGTGCTGTGCTGGAGTGAATTCTACAATGGCAAGTGGCAGCCGACAAAGACTTCCGACATTAATCGGCCGGCGTCGCTCGGCTCCTTTGATCCAACTGGACCGGGGTCATTGCAGGTCATCAACGCTGCGCATCTCGTCCCGTACAGTACACTGGCACCAGCCTGGTGGCCAAAGCATTGATGTTTTCCCTCAGCTTGCTCTTCCGTGCCTTAATTCTTCAAATCGTCGTGCCGAACGCTCCGCCGGACGAACAACCTACCGGCTTCATGCTGCACAACACCCACAGCTTGCCAATTTACCTCGACGATATCGACGTTCCTATAGCATCGGGCGGTTACATATTAGGGCTTGGTCCCGTTCTGGATATACCAAATCCCAGCCGCGTGGTCCGCCCGGTCCAGTCTTATACAGGCGGTAATGAGACCGACAATAAAGCTCGGCCCCGTAAGCCTTGAGGATTTTCTGCCGTTCGATACTGGCTGATTGAGGCATGGCCAGGATCAGGGGATATCCTTTTCCGACCGCCACCATGGCCAGGCCGATACCAGTATTGCCTGAGTGGCTTCAATGATGGTCTTGTCTTTGTTTAGGGCTCGCTTTTTTCCGCGGCCTCGATCATGGACAAGGCAATTCGATCCTTGACCGATCCGCCGGGATTAAAGGATTCGAGCTTAGCCCAGACGGAAACTTTTTTATTGGGATTCAACCGATTTAAACGGACCACAGGGGTATGGCCGATCAGTTGTAAGATGTCGGTATAGGCCGGTTGCCTGATTTTATTCACTTCTTCATGTGCCTTTCTTTTTGTTGATCCTGTCGTACAAAGCGATCTGTTCGGCTATGGACAACTTTCTATGGACTTTTTTTCTGGATGACCGGCATAAGCGACATCGATCCTGGGAACATCCCTGACAAAAACGGCAATCCGGACAGGGGCGTCTTCTTCCCGAAAAACACGGTTCACGGTTCAAGGTATAAGGTCTACGGTTTGTAGTATTCGTTTTTTCTTTGTGCATTCTCCACCTTGTACCCTGCACCTCAAACCGTACCCCTGTTTTTATTCCACCGTCACACTCTTGGCCAGGTTTCGCGGCTGATCCACATCGGTCCCGCGGAGCACGGCAATATGATAGGCCAAAAGCTGCAAAGGCACTACATATAAAATTGGAGACAGTCCCCGGCCGGCCTTGGGCAGTCGGATTAAATCATCGGCCTTGGACCAGACCGGTCCTCCCTTTTTCCCATCGGTCAGGGCGATAATAATCCCACCCCGGGCCCGGACTTCCTCGATATTGCTGAACACTTTTTCCTGAATTTCGTTTTGGGGAACCAAAAAGACCGTGGGCATCTTCTCATCGATGAGGGCAATGGGCCCATGCTTCATCTCTCCGGCTGGATAGCCTTCGGCATGAATATAGGAGATTTCCTTTAATTTTAAAGCCCCTTCCAGGGCAATCGGGTAATGGATGCCCCGGCCCAGGAATAAAAAATCCTGGGATTGAAAATAACGCTGGGCAATGGCCTGGATCTGACCCTCGGCCTCCAAGATCTGTTCGATTCCATGGGGGATGCGCAGCAGTTCCTGGATCATGGCCAGCCGGTCTTTCCGGGAGATCTTCTTCAACGTTTGCCCGATGTATAAGGTCATGAGATACAGGGCCGCCAATTGAGTGGTAAAGGCCTTGGTAGAGGCCACGCCGATTTCCGGTCCGGCATGGGTATAAATCACTCCATGGGCCTCCCTGGCGATACTGCTGCCCACGACATTGCAGATGGCCAGGATCCGGGCCTTTTTCTTTTTGCCTTCCCGTAAGGCGGCCAGGGTGTCGGCCGTTTCCCCAGACTGAGAGATCAAAATGAGCAGGGTCTTGGAATTTACAATGGGATTGCGGTAGCGGTATTCAGAGGCATAATCCACCGTCGTGGGGATCCGGCAATATTGTTCAAACAGAAACTTGCCGATCAGGGCCGCATGCCAGGAGGTCCCGCAGGCCACAATGCCGATCTGATCGATCTCTTTCAACTCCTGGGCAGAAAGATTGATTTCCGGCAAGAGGACTTCTCCCTTTTCCGGGGAAACCCGGCCCCGGAAGGTATCGATGACGGCATGGGGTTGCTCAAAGATCTCCTTCTGCATAAAATGCTTGTACCCGGCCTTCTCGGCCATTACCGGGCTCCAGGAGATTTTTTGGATCTCCTTTTTTATCTTTCCTTTTTTCAAAGGAATAACTTGGGGGAAAGGCTGCTCGATCAGGGCCACTTCCCCGTCTTCGAGATAGATGACCTGGTTGGTATGATGGAGAAAGGCCAGGACATCGGAGGCGATAAAAAATTCTCTTTCCCCGATTCCCAGAATCAAAGGGCATTCTTTTCGAACGGCCACGATGCGGTTCGGGTCCTGGCTGTCGAGGACGACCAGGGCGTAAGACCCCCGGATCTTTTCCAGGGCCATTTGAACCGCCTTAACAAGGTCCCGGCCTTTCAAGTATTTATCGATCAGATGGGCGACGATCTCCGAATCCGTTTCCGATAAAAACGCACGACCCTCGGCGGACAACTGTTTTTTGAGGTCCAAGTAGTTTTCGATGATTCCGTTATGGACCAAGGCGATCCGGCCCACCACATGGGGATGGGCGTTGGTTTCCGAAGGCCGGCCGTGTGTGGCCCAGCGGGTATGGCCAATCCCTATCCGGCCGGCAATGGGATTCTGAGAGAGCAGACGGCCCAGTTCACTTAATTTTCCCTGGCTGCGGCGCACCTGGAAATGTTTGTCTTGAATCACCGCAATGCCGGCCGAATCATATCCCCGATATTCCAATTTTTTTAATCCCTCGAAAATGACCTCTACGGGATTTTGAGGGCCGAGATATCCGATAATGCCGCACATAGACTTGCTCCTTGATTGCTGATGAATTCATTAAAAGTCTTGTTCTGCTCGGTTTCATCATTCCCGCGAAAGCGGGAACCCGGTGCATTTATGGTGTTCGGGACTCCTGCACCCGTTTAAAGCCTTCGAGGGAAACTTCCCCAAAAGACCGGGTGGCGAGACTTCTTATAAGGCATCAGGTGCTGTTTATGTTTGCCGTTCTTAAAGAATTCTTATTCTCTTTTAAGGTTTTGGTTTTTTATTAAAGAAAAGGAAGGAACCGCAATCCCATCTTCAAGGGTAGCCGCATCTATCACCACATGAGACTGGATTTCGCAATGGGAGCCGATACGGGTCGTCCCCCGGATGCTCGTTAAAGGGCCGATGACCGTATCCGGGCCAATTCGAACCATGCCTTCGATATAGGTGGTCAGGGGATCGATAATAGTCACCCCCCGATGCATCCATTCCTTGAGGATCCGCTGCCGCAACACTTGGCCTGATCGGGCCAGTTCCTCACGATCGTTGATTCCCAGGACCTCCTCAGGTTTAGAGTGATAGAGCACGGCCACCGGCAATCCTTTTTCCCGGGCTAATTGAACCAGATCGGTCAGATAATATTCCTTTTGCCGGTTTTTTCGGGTCAGCTCGGAAAGGGCTGAAAAAAGAAATTCCGAATCAAAGGTATATAGGCCGGTGTTGATTTCCCGGATAAGCCGTTCCTGTTGAGAAGCCTCTTTTTCTTCGACGATCCGTACCAGTTGTTTTTGAGGATCCCGGATGATCCGGCCATATCCTTTTGGGTCTTTCACCTCCGTACTGATAAGGGTCAGAACGGCCCGCCCCCTTAGGTGAAACTGAAGCAGTTTTTTCAAGGTCCCTTTTTCGATCAAAGGGACATCTCCGGAAAGGACCAACACGGTCCCTTGAAAGGATTCGAGTTCTTTCTGGGTTACTTTCAGGGCATGGCCTGTCCCTAATTGAGGGGATTGGTTGACAAACGTCCCTGTCCATTCCCGGAAAGCCTCCCTTAGCCGTTCTGCTTGATGGCCCACCACCATGATGTTCTTTGCCGGTTTCAAACTCTTGGCCGCGTCCAGCACATAACCGAGCATCGGCTTCCCCAATAAAGGGTGAAGCATCTTGGGGAGGTCGGATTTCATCCGGGTCCCCTTTCCAGCGGCCAGGATCACCACGGATAAAGGTTTTTTAGGCATTGGTCCTCATTTTCGGTCAAAGGGGATGGGAAAATTTTGCATCTATATCCTATTATCGCAATTTTTACTGGTTAACCAAGAAAAAGGCAAGTCAAAAGACTTTATCCATTTAATTTCTTTGCCTGCCTCCTCTTAAAATGCTATCCCATTTGTAACAGGTTGATGAAAAATCCCCCTGCCCGCCGAAGCCTCGATGGCCCTCATCCCTAATTGGTCTGACGAGTGCCGAGTTTTAAGTTTTTGCCGACGCCTTCTCAATCGTTACTTATCACTTTTCCTTAAGCCCTTTAAAGCTGTTGACCATCATGCCCGGGATTTGGGTGCTGCTCACTTTCCAGCAATCAGTCTTGGTCAGCGCCCGGGACACAGGGCCGATCACCTGGGCTACCGGCCTGGAACTGTTGATCGTCATCGCTGCCCTTTTTGCGGCCATCCATTATTTCGATGCCATTGGCGCCACGGCTGCGGCCTTGGCCCTTATCTTGGGCCGGATCGGAGGAACCCTCTGTCTTTTCCCGCCTTTTTTGAGGACCCTCAAAAGTTTCAACCAGGGGCAAGGGGCTGATTGATCTTTCCGCTTTTTTTCTTAGACAGGGTTAAGCGGATTTTTCCGACTCTTTCTGTCAGGTCATGGTGATGAAATTAAGGGAATTGATCCCGCCGTCTTGTTCGGGGGGAGCCATTTCCGTTTGAATGAGCCTGTCTCCCTTTTTGGCCAAGCGCGTCTCCTTGAGAAAGGCGAGAAGGTTTTTGTAGTTAAAAGGATCTTTCCCTTTCATTAAAAAGGGGGAAACGCCATAAGAGAAGGATAAAAAATGGGTTGCTTGGGGGTCTCGGCAAAAAGCCAAGATCCAGCAGTCCGGCTTAAATCGGGAGATGCGGCGGGCGGTAGCGCCTGTATGGGTGGGTGTTATAATGAGTTTTACCTTTAGTACCCGCAGGGCCTCCATGACATTGAGGGAAATGGCATTGCTTACGGTACCCTTTCCTTGCTCGACGTCCGTCTTTAGATATTCGTAGGCGTGGGAAGAGGGATTGATGTTTCTCCTTTGAATTTCAATCGAAGAGGCGATTCGGGCCATCATTTTTACGGTTTCAACCGGATGCCGGCCAATGGCCGTTTCTTCCGAGAGCATGACGGCATCACTGCCGTCTAAGATGGCATTAGCCACGTCGGTGACTTCGGCCCGGGTGGGCCGGATATTTTCGGTCATGGACTCGAGCATTTGGGTGGCGGTGATCACCGGCCGGCCGGCGAGATTGGCCAGGTAGATGAGTTTTTTTTGGACTGCCGGCACCTCTTCGATAGGGATCTCCACCCCCAGATCTCCTCGGGCGATCATAATCCCGTCGGCTGTTTCCAGTATTGATCTGATGTTTTTGACGGCCTTGGCCCGTTCGATCTTGGCGATTACCGAGATTCTTTTTCCTTTTTCCCGGGCGAATTGCTTGACCTTGATGATATCCTCGGCCTTTTCTACAAAGGAGAGACTAAAAATATCCAGCCCCTCTTTCAACCCAAAGTCGACCCCGGCTAGATCCGCATCGGTAACCGGGTCGGCAAGGTTCTTGGCCTTCGGCAGGTTTAATCCTTTATGGGAGAGCAGGACCCCTCCCATGATAACCGTACAGCGCACTTCATTTCTAGAAACTCCCAGAACCCGTAACTGGATAAAGCCGTCGTTGAGAAATATCGTTGCCCCCCTGGAAACACTCTTTGGTAATTTATTATATTCCACCGGGATTACCAGTGGATTGGCCGAAACCCCTTCGGTGATCAGCGTAATTTCTTCTCCTTTTTTCAGGAGCAAAGGTTCCTTAAAAAGACGGCCGATTCGAATCTTTGGGCCGGGGAGGTCAATCAGGATAGGACAGACTCGATTCATTTCCCTGGATAAGGACCGGATCATCCGGATATCTTTCCGGTGTTCCTCGAAGGTGCCATGAGCCAAGTTGAGCCTGGCCACATCCATGCCCTTTTTCCAGAGGTCCTTTAGGCTTTGCTTAGAACGGCAAGCCGGTCCAATCGTACAAACGATTTTGGTTTTATGGTTGGGCAACTTTTTAGTCAACGGCATTTATATTAACCTCTCCCAAGTGGGTTTATCCCCTGTCCCTAATCTGGGCTGCCTTCATTTTTTTTACCTGGCGGGTTATCTTAACAGTTATAATCCCAGCTTTCGTCAGACAATATTAATCAAAAGCGTTTACTAAAAAGTATAGGGAGCTATCCGCAACCTGTCAAGGAATCCCTTTTCTCCCCGGAGGATATCATTTTTGCAGCCCTTACCTTTTCGCCAATTATCAGAATATATAGCCTGCTTTCCCCTACAGACGAAGGATCCCTTATTTGATCCTTTTGCATTTTGTTAACCTTTTGTAGTTGCTTGCCTTATATTGAAAAATAGGTATAATAGCACTATGCGTGAATAAAGGCCTTGACTAAAAAATGCGACTCACTATTTTTTGGCGATTAATGATCGGTTATCTGATCATCTTTCTTTTGGTGATGATGGTCGGAGTCTATGCCATCATACAATTCAAAAAGTTTAATGCGGGCACCCAATATATCTTGAATGTCAACAATCTAATTCTGGAATATGATCAGAAGCTGGCGGATTTAACTCTTTCTCAACATCGATTTTTTAAAAAGTACGTCATCGCTAAAGATCAGAACCTGTATAATCTATTCCTTTCAGCGAACGAGGGTTTTTCCACAGATTTGGATTCGGCCCTGGTTATTTCTGATACCCCCTTCAAGAAGGATGTCATTAAAAGAGTTCAGGATTATCATACAAGGTACCTGGTTTTAGCCGAAGAAGAACATGAATTTATTCAGTCAAAACAAAACTATTTGGTAAAATGGTATGATTCGGAAAAAGAAAAGTTGGTCGATAATATCTTGAGCGAACTGGAAAAGTTGAAAGGTCAAGTACAACGAGATACCTATCGCCGAATGAAGGAACAGGGTGAGGCCGGAGATTCCGCCCGAGACGTTGCGGTAATCTTGGCCTCGGTTGCCCTGAGTTCTGTTATCGTTATCTCCTTCCTAATCACCCGGAGCATTACCAACCCGTTACACCTGTTGAGGATTAAAACACGAGAAATTTCCGAAGGTATTTTTAAAAGCGATTTGATGATTTCCGCATCTCCCGAGATCTCAGAGTTGGCCCAGGCTTTTAACCAGATGAGCTATAAACTCAGTACCCTGGAAAAGGTAAAATCCGATTTTTTTTCCACCATGTCTCACGAACTTCGAACCCCCCTGACTTCCATCAAAGAAGGGATCGCCCTGTTGCAGGAGGAGACGGCGGGACCGATTACAATCAAACAACAAAAACTCCTGAATATCATCGCCCAGGAAAGTCATCGCCTCATTGACCTGGTTAATTCCTCTTTAGACTTGTCCAAGATGGAAGCGGGTATGATGACCTACCGCTTTGAACCGGCCGATCTTGTCCCTTTGATAGATAAGGTGAAGGTTGAAATGGTGCCCTTGATAGAAACTAAGAAAATCGGGTTTACGGTTGATATAAAAGGGATCGTGCCCTTGATAAAAATGGACCGGGAGAGGATCCTTCAAGTATTCCGTAATTTGATCGGCAACGCGGTCAAGCTTACTCCCGAGAAAGGGCAGATAGAAGTTTCAGTAAGGCCGGTCAATCAGCGCATACGGGTTGCAGTGAGGGATACCGGTCCGGGGATTCCCAATGAACATCTTTTAACCATTTTTAATAAATTTCATCAGGTTAGTCCCCAAAAAGTTTACCAGATTAAAGGAAGCGGGATAGGACTGGCGATTGTCAAACATATCATTCAATCACATGGTGGCGAGGTATGGGCAGAAAGCATTTTAGGACAAGGAAGCACATTTTATTTTTGGTTGCCTGCTTGATATTTTTAGGGTTTTCCGATTGTGTGAAGGAGGAACTGGTTCAACCAACCATTTCTCCGGCGGGAAAAGAAGAAGTTATGAAAAGGGAGGCAGCCGCTGCAGATGAGAAGATAAAGAACGAAAGGGCCAAGACCTTACTCCTAGAAGGGAATTGGCTTTTTTCTTCGGGTGATTATGATGGGGCTCTTCGGAATTATCAAAAAGTTATCGATCTTTTGAATAAAAAGCCCCCGGCTGATGAGGCCTATTTCAATATAGCCCTGATCCATGCCTATCCTGGAAATCCCAAGAAAAACTATGGCCAGTCGCTTGTCTTTATGAAAAGGCTGATAACGGATTTTCCTCAGAGCCTTTTTTTTTATCAGGCAAAAGTCTGGATCGATGTTCTACAAGTGAATGAAAAATTGACCAAAGAAAATGAGAAATTAATTAAAGATTATGAAAAGACGATCAAGGACCATGATAGATTGGCTAAAGAATATGAAAAAATGAACAAGGATTATGAGAAACTGGTTAAAGATTATGAAAAATCAACCAAGATGTTAGAGGAATACAAAAAGGTTGATATCGAGATAGAAGAGAAAAAGAAAGAGAGAGGAAAATAAAAAGGATATGTCTTTGGGAAAGATCCTGGTGGTAGATGATGACCGAAACCTCCTGGAACTGGTAAAAATGAGGCTTGAATCCGCCGGTTATGAGGTCACGGCGATTTTAAAAGAAGAAGAGGCCGTCCAAGCCCTCAAAGAGCAGATTTTTGATCTGGCTATCGTCGACCTTCAACTGGACAATCAAGACGGGATATCGCTGATGGCTGAATTTCACCGTCTCATCCCCGAGTTGCCGGTGATGATCCTTACGGCTTATGGAAGCATCGAAAGCGCAGTGGAGTCCATGAAGAAAGGGGCTTACAGTTATCTCACCAAGCCTTTCGATCCTCAGGATTTGTTGTTACAGATCAAAATAGCTTTGGAAAACCGCCACCTCACTTCCGAGGTCAAAAGGCTGGAAACCCTTTTGGAGGAGCGTTTCGGCTTCTCCAATATTATAGCCCAAAGCGAGCAGATGCGCCTTCTCCTTGAAAAGGTTTCCCAGATCGCAAAAACGGATTCGACGGTCTATATCCACGGAGAAAGCGGCACCGGTAAAGAACTCATAGCCAAGGCAATTCATATCGCCAGCGAGAGGAAAGACAAGGCTTTCGTGGCCATCAACTGTGCCGCTCTCCCGGAAGGGCTTTTAGAGAGCAGGCTCTTTGGTCATGAAAAAGGGGCTTTTACCGGGGCCATCAAGAGTACCAAAGGACTATTTGCCCGGGCCGATGAAGGCACCATTTTTCTGGACGAAATCGGAGATATGCCCCTGGGGATACAGGCCAAGGTGTTGAGGGTCCTTCAAGAACGGCAGTTTTATCCCGTAGGTGGTGAGAAATTGGTCGAGGTTGATGTCCGAGTCATTGTAGCCACGAATAAAGATCTGGAGGTTTTGGTCAAACAAGGTCTTTTCCGGGAAGACCTCTTTTACCGGATCCATGTCATTCCCATTTTCCTGCCTCCCTTAAGAGAGCGGAAAGAAGATATCCCCCTTTTAGCCGAACATTTTCGTAAAAAGTTTTCTCAAGAAATGAATAAGGAAGTCAAGGGATTGACCCCCTTGGCCATGCAAAAACTGATGCTTTACGATTGGCCGGGGAATGTGCGGGAATTGGAAAATACCATGGAGTATGCCGTGGCCATGACCCAGCAGGATATCATCTCTGAAGACTTTATTTTTCAGGAGCAGAACAAAGCACTTGTCTCTAAGCAGCCGACTTTGCCGCCCCTCAAAGAGGCCAGGAATGCCTATGAAAAGAATTATCTGATCCAAATCCTCTCAAGCTGCAAGGGCAACATAAGTAAGGCATCCAAACTTGCCGGAAAATATCGCGCCGATTTCTATGAGCTTCTGAAAAAGCATGATCTGAAAATAAAAGATTTTAAAAAACCAAAGTAAAACCATAGAGGTTTCTGAATCCGAGGGAAAAAAGGTCGGAGTTGAAGAAGAAACGATTTTTATTAGTATTCCTTGTTCTGGTCTTGGCTGTATTATTTTTATATGAACCGGCCTTGAGGGAACTGGGGCGTTTTCTATCCCCCAAGGGGACGGGAAAGGTCGAGGCAGTGGTGGTGGAAGGGGACCAGGTGGTCCGGGAGGGGGCGGTGCGGGCCGGGGTGGCGCTTATTAAAGAGGGCCGAGCAAAGCAGCTTATTCTGGTGCTTCACTGCTATTCCGAAAAAGAGCAACTTTTCGCCATCCAGGATCAATACCCGGACCGACTGGGAGAAGAATTGGAACAACGGGGACTGAAAAAGGGCCAATACCGGATTTGGGTAGCCCCAATTAATGGACATCCGGTTACCTTAACCGAAGCCCTTTACGTGGTGCCACGGCTTTCTCAAGCCGGGATCCATCAGGCCTTTCTGCTTTGCCTGAGCTTTCATACCCGGCGCAGTTTCCTGGTCTATCAGAATGAGGGGGATGCCTTGGGGGTCCGGTTCATCCCCTATCCCTACTTCCCTTCTTACGACCGGGATAGTTGGTGGAGGGATACGGAAGGCCTTAAGGACTTCGGTTCCGAGGCTATAAAATTGGGATATTATCTGATAAAGGGGTATATTCCTTTCTCCAAACTTTTCAGGGAAAGATCGGGCGGTTTGACTGCTGCACTCCCATAGGTTCGGTGGACCTCAATCCAACAGTCGAGGGACAGATGACGCGTAGGGTTTATTCGGAAAAATGACCTTGGCGAGCATGGTTTTGCCTGACTGCCGAGGCCCGGTAATGGTCACCATGGGAAATCCTCGCAATAACGAATGGGTGGTGTTTTCGGCGTCACGTTTTAGCATGGAGGATATGGCGTCCGATATTATGCAAATTGTCAATCATTTATTGAAATTGCATAAACCAGAAACGATAATCCAAACTCCGACTATCCCTGTAGTAGAGTTTTGAACTTCATTTTGGTCTCAAAAAAAAGCCTGCTGGGCTTGCCGATGGGCGTTTTTGGGGAGAGGGTGTCCGATTCGGCTATGTCTTTGCCTTTTCACCTTTCTGAAAAACCCCAGGCCGAAAACCCGGCGGGGTTGACTGTGGCGGGATTTGTTTTACCGACTTGGTCCTTAAGTGCAAATCGGTAAATGGGGGTAAGGGTAAATTTATGGAGATCGTTTTGGGAATGGATTGGGAAGGAGGGAGGAAGTTGGGGGGACTCTTAGAAATGTTACCGATCTCGTCCCTAAAGCGGAAATCAGTCAATCCTTCCTGGTCAGGGATAATTATTTCAACAAGGAATTGGCTGACTGCTGCCATAGTGCTGCAAGCATAAAAAAGGGTCAGGAGATTTGACCTAACCCTTTTTTATCTGGCTCCCCGGGACGGACTCGAATCCCGCTTGCAGCGGGATTAACAGCCACTCGGTTCAATCAATCCTTTGTCGCGTAAAAATCGAGAGATTCCTCTTTTTTTAATCGTTCGTTCTAAACTCATCGCTTCACTTCGACTATGGCATTCCCATTTCAGGATCAACCCCCACGGACCTTCGAATCGTTTTGTAGTTTTGGTGCTATGGTAATTCGGATTATTATGCTCTTTTAACCTAAGATTTAAGTCGTTGGTCTGCCCACAATAGTATTTTCCTGTCCGTTCACTCTGCAAGACATAGACCCAATAAGACATCTCCTTCCCTCATAAAAAAGGCCCGAAACTCAGGCCTTTTTTAAAATTCTTGGCTCCCCGGGACGGACTCGAACCGCCGACCAAGTGGTTAACAGTCACTCATCAACGGAATCAGCAAGATAGGGAAAATACAGAAAAATTTAATTATTTAAATAATATTGGGTTGAATTTCGTTTTACTGTTTTATACTTAATTTTACCCGAATTTCCCTGATTTTTACCAACAAATTGCTGCAATAGTGCTGCAAGGGAAATACTTAGATTTGGGATACCCCGAGACCAAGAATCGAACTGGGCACAAGATGATTTTAGGTCCTTTCAGTAACTTAGGCAATTTCCCGTCATTTTTAGCCTACTTAAATATCAACTACTTACAGAGTCCATGTTTGGTTTTGTTGGGTTCTATTTGATAATTTTAGGTCCTGACGGTTACGTTTTAGGTTACACTTAATCAGCCAAAAGAGTAAAAAAAGACTGGTAGTGGTTAGACTTCCCTCATTGCGCGAGGAGACGTCACATTTACGCCAGCTATAGTTTTTGGCATACTCAAGTATGCCTGATAACTCGTCGACGACTTCAAAATATAGCTTCGCCCTTCAACCACAAAGCCATCCAAATTATGCTTTACGGCATATGATGAAAGATCATCTATCTTGTTTATAAATCCTTTTCCATTGAAGTTCAGCGAGGTATTGCACAAGACACCGTAACCAGTACGCGCCTTGAATGCGATGAGCAAGTTGTATAAACTTCGGTTGGTCGCAGATGACACCGTCTGAATGCGAGCAGTCTTATTCACGTGAGTAACAGCCGCCAGCGCATCCGTTCTTGCACTGTACGTATAAAGCATATACGGACTCGCGTGGTCGCAGCCAAACCACCGCGCAGCCTCTTCTTCCAAGCAAACAGGAGCAATCGGACGGAATTGCTCGCGCTGCTTGATCTCATTCAACCGCGCTCTGGTACTTTCTCGGAATGGTGCGGCAAGAATTGAACGGTTGCCCAAGGCCCGCGGACCGATTTCATATTTGCCGCTCACCCATCCCAGAATGAGATCATTGGCCAACATATCGGCAATCATTTCATCGTCAGCCTCGTAGAGATCATACCGCGCCATATCGAAAGACCCGGTCGTGTCGAAGCCAAGGCCTGAATAGACGTTCCAATCGATTTTTGGGTTCCCAGTATAGTGGAACTGGGCGTCGATCGCTGTCCCGATCGCAGAACCTGAATCATTTGCAACAGGCGGCACGAAGACCTCGGGAAAAAGGCCCGATTCCTTCCACTTGGTATTCCAGTCGCAATTCAGGCCACATCCACCTGCGATGATTAACGGCATTCTTTTCTTCATGTTCGATTTGGCAAATTGATAAAAGATATCAAAAATCTTGTCGCTGAAAATGCCTGCGAAGTTGCGAAATTCTGAATCATCCACCCCCACGTTGTAGTATCGCGAATGCCTGAGCTCTTCGCACGCACTCAGCTTGAGGTGCAGGCAATCTTGCAGTAGAAAAGTCGATTAGCTTTTCCTCTTCGGTTGAAGGCTGTGCTTCGATTTCGAAAATGAGGCCAAGGCCATGAGCTTCCCGGCGTCAGTGAAGCGAGAGAAGGCTGCACAACTCTTCGCAAAGGTCGGATCAGCCAAGCCGTAGAGCAGAGAATAACGATGTCCCGGGTTCATTCATGACATCGGCGAGCATTGTTATGTTCAGCTTGGAGTCGATCTCGTAGAATGAACCGATCACTCCTTCCCAAACTAACGCATAGCATGGCGTGCCCTTGGGCAGATCCGACATGCCGAAAGCGCAAAGAAGATGCGAACGTTCGTGGGAAGACGAGAAGTATTCAACTGTCTTTCCCAACAAGCGCCGTTGGCCAATCACAACGTCGCTTTTCGAAACGCCACGGTATCCCGCAAGAGGGGGCTGCTCGGACAGGTGCACTTCGCTAGGCCACCACCCACCTTTACAAAGTACGTCGGGCATTTCTTCGAGTTCGCCGAGAACGTCAAACAAGTCATGAACGGACAGCGGTGAGTGTCGATAGTTCGAGTGCTTCTCTGCCTCAATCGAAGCCACCAAATGTGCGCCCCCCAGATAAGCGATCGCGCCATCATGGCCGGGGTTATAGGAGAGAATATTCATGATGCTATCGATCTCCGGTGCCGATTCTGCGAAATCCCGCCTGCGCCATTGCTGTCAACTAAGTTCGCTTCCAGTTCAATCGATCTTATGAAAATGGTTGTTGGGAGTCGTCGGCTGGTCAGCCGACCGGCAAGTTCCTTGGAGCGAGATGGCCAAGAGTTTACATGGAGGGTCATTGGAAGGTGGGGAATCGGCGTGGGTTCCCAGTCGGCGCGCCTATGAACTAGACGATTGTCAACCAACCAGCGAATCTCGCACGGCCCCCATTCTATTGCGTACCGATGGCCGGATTCTGATGCGTCAAAACCAAGGTCGATATAGCTTGCTGCACCTCTATATCCATAGTCAAACTTCGCGCCCTCGCCACCAGGATTGTAGAAGACATTGACCAAGAGACGATCTGTTCGATTTCCCGCAATCTCGATATCAATTTCCTGCCTCGGTGAATCGCGATGGAGAAAAAACCCGGTAACCACACCGGGTACGTTCGACGCCTGAATGATTGCCTCAAATCTTCCGAATAAGTATCGGTCGCGACTGGTTAACGATGCAGCGCTATATTCTCGAACGCCCAGGGATTCCCTTCTGATACTGAGCGCAGCCCCGGTCACAGAACGGAACTCGACGTTTGAGGGACGAAACAACGCCAGGTTGTCCGTGAAGGTATCGTCTCGCAGAAGCCAACGTCTCGTGTCGAGAATTGTTAAACAGTCGCTGACTCTAACGGGAGTTGCAGCGATCGATGATCCCCCTTCTATCGGGACGAAATGAATGCCTTGCCACCACTGACGAGGCTCAACAACCCATGGCGACTTATCACGTTTAGGTGTCTCGCAGCTCAGGACTGCGTCCGCTTCAATGGTTCCGCCGAGGAGTTGTCTTTGTCCAAGGTCAGCTAACTCAGGGAAGGAACAAGCGGGCGGCGCGCATCTGAGGTGCTCGCAAACGACCTGCCATTTATTGGATGCCTCTAAATGAAGAACGGCAATATCAGCGCCATTGAGATCATCCAGAATATTCAAATCGTTATCATCTGCAATTCCGGCCTTGATAGTGGTGATTATGAATTTAGCCTGAGGGTAACGCTCCCTGAGAGCCCGGACTTCCTCCGCCAAAGATCTGATGTTCACATATGCGTCAAAAACTCGATCACCTCTTCCCGCAAGAAGCATCTCAAGTTCGGGACCTGGAAGCGCTTGGAGATCACTGCAGCATCTGTATCCGAGCATGGACAGGGCCATTGCAAGTGATGAAAGGCCAGAACCTCCAGGCCCAAATGCAAACACAGGCCGCCCACTTGGGCGAACGTGAAACAAGGATGCACCCTCACTGGTGATAGCGCCAATTTTCGTGAGTGCGGAAAGTATTGAATATGAGTTAGTGGAGCTAATATCGCGTCGCTGGTTGATGATAGACCGTCTTGTCGCGCGTACATCCAGAACTCCGAACTGGTGATTTATCCATAGATCCACGGGTCCTCGACAAGGAAGGAGTCGAAGGAGCTTCTCAGCGCCTTCGCGCGAAATAACGTATCCGGACAGATGCCAGAGCCCGCGTACTGGGCGGAACACATTACTTGAAAGGAAGGTCTTCGGAGTGCCGTGCTTCACTTCCTTGTAGGACAAATAGAGAATGTCGAAATTGCTTATCCTGTCGCCTTCGGCCTCGATTTCGCCCCACGCCTTGTCCAGATGTGGAGCAAACCCGTATTGAAACCACACATCGTCCTCAAGGACGAGTACGTACTCATGATTACTCGCCGCGACCTGTCGCCAGACGTCGATGTGTGAGCGAGCGACCGCAATCTCAGGTCTACTCATTTGGATCGGAGAATTGAGTTCTAGCCGGGTGGGGAGAGCTAGTGGTTGGGGCTCTACGAAGAGCTGCTCTCCGAGTGTATAAATTGGATCGATGTTAGCATCTTTGAGCGGTTCCTGCATGAAGTTCTTAGCATCGACGGCGGCATACCGCTCAGTAAGATTCCAGAGTTCAGCTCCCGACCAATCCAACACGTGTCTTAGCTCCTGCTCCATCTCGGCCCAACGAGCTGGTTGACGTTTCAGATTGATGACATAAATGCGCTCTATCCGCGGTTGCTCCTTTGTATTCAAGGGCCCGAATGCTTGAGATCTTTTCTTTGGCAGCAACCTCCGACATTTCATCGCGATCCGAAACAAGAACTTCGAAGGTGCACGCCAGGGAGAGGTGAGGTTCATTCATCCCCCTCGACATGTTCCTGGCATATCATACTCGATAGGCTCGGCAATTCGAAAGCCTCCAGTTCCTGGGGTCGTTCCTATAACTGAGCTTCCATCTGCTTCTGGCAATATTTTCCCAATCACACAGCACGAGCAGCGCCTGTTCGATCTCGCCGCTCTCAGTTGCAGCGGCAAATATCGATTTGGTAAGATTCCCGGGGCCAGTCGTCGATTGGATTTCTGGCAAGCCGTTCGTCACATCTTTCTCAAGGGATAGGGTGGCTTGAGCGAGTGCGCGCTCTATCAGGGGGTGCTCGCTCCCAGCAATTAGCGGATTGTTATTAAAGTAGAAGATCCAGCTCGCGGCGTTTGCTCCTGGCTTAGCGAAAAGCGATGGTGGCACCATCATATTCGTAGCCATGTCATAGCATAGAGGTTGAATTTTTAACCGATCATCGCTGAAGAGGTGTTGGATTTGAGACCCATCGTACACATCATCAGCGTCTATGTAGCAGCCACCTTCCACGAGGATATAACAGAGTCGAAAGTAGTCTGACTGCATTGCCGGGTGATAGCACTTGTCGTAAGCCCGTTTGTGCCGTGGGCCCAGTTTTCGACGAATAAAATCTCTTGCTTGGCGCTTGTCGAAAAGGAGTCTCTCAACGCCCTGCTCCTCTGTCTTCCTCCATGTTTCGATGCACTCGCCCACATCTCCAGGCAGTCGATCCAGATCGTCCCAAAACTGCACAATCCTCTTTGGGAGCTTCCTGGCGAATACAGAGGATGCGACAGCGGGACCGCCGGAATGCTGCACAAGACCCCGAACGAAGCTTGAGCGCGCGCGGTGATTTTCCTCTATCGGATTACCTGCATTCATGAGAATTGCTCGTCAGGACGATTGGCGCATCGGGACGGAGATAAAAGACGCCTGGTACTTCGAATCCATCCATCTTTAGTATGCAGCGGCCCTTGTCCATGGTGTGTATGTCTCACAAGTTATTGAACAGTTTCTGGATAATAACAAAAAATTTTTGCCTTTTCAATAAAATAGTAACTTTCCTACAACGTAACTGCTTAAATTTGTAATATTTTTATCGTCGGATAATATACCTTTGGTCATGTCATCCAGTTTCTGTTTAACTTCCCTTGCCTAATATACCGATGTTGGTCAAATCATGCCGTTGCCGTTTCTAAAAAATATAAAGACCTTTTATGGACGATTATGGTTTGAACTCTTCGGATTTTTCACAAATGGAACTTGCATGACTTCAAGGAAGAAGTTCTTCGGATGGATCGCCCATTTTATGGTGCCACTTTACCACCATACCTACCCCACCTATTTTTACATTTAAATATATTTTGACATCATTAAATAAAGACATTATCTTATATATAAAATCAATTGAAGTGGAGGACTAAGAGATGGATCTCCAGGGAACTGAAATCATGAAGGTTGATAACCAAGGGGAGGCTTTTGTTGCTAATAGTACAGACCTTCTTGAATTGGTTAAACGATTTATCGAATCTCAGGATGTTTCTCAATCCTCAAGGGCTACCTATTACCGGGAACTGAAACAGTTTATTGGCTGGCTCGGGGAGACGGACAGGATAACCGCTTTCTATACCCTCCATCGACAGGACATCCTTGCCTACCGGGAGGATCTTCTTACCCTTGGTAAATCATCCTATACCGTGGATGGTTATATGACCGCAGTAAGGAAATTGTTCGAGTGGCTGGAAAGTGAAAAGGTTTATCCCAATATTGCCAAAGGCGTAAAGGGAACCAAGAAGGCCAAGGGCTTTAGGAAGGACTGTCTGACCCCTTTCCAGATCCGGGAGGCCCTGGGATCCATAGACAGGGGAAACCTCGAAGGTCTCCGGGACTATGCCCTTTTTAATCTCCTTATCCGGACCGGTCTTAGAACCGTAGAAGTCACCAGAGCCCAGGTGGGGGATCTCCGGCAGGAAAGCGGCGAAGCGGTCCTGTGGGTTCAGGGAAAAGGCAGGAATACCAAGGATGATTTTGTTATCCTGGTTGAGGAGACGCTAACGCCGCTCCGGGGATATCTCTCGGCACGGGGGCAGTTATCGGACTCCGATCCTCTCTTTTCGTCGATATCCGACCGAAACCATGGTCTCCCGCTCACGACCAAAAGTATCAGCCGGATCGTAAAGAATACCCTTCGAGGGATCGACTTAAACGACAAAAGACTATCGGCCCATTCCCTCCGGCATACAGCTATAAGCCTGAGTATAAAAGGCGGCGCCAGCCTTGAGCAGGCCCAGGCCATGGCCCGGCATACTGATCCGAAGACCACTCTTATTTATTTCCACAATGCGGACCGGGTTGAATCAGGAGCGGAAAAGTTCATCCATTTTTAAGGTCCATGTCTGTAAAGGCCGCATTACAGACATAGAAAAAGGGGGATATAGTGGCTAAGAAAAAAGAGGAAAAAAAGATGGATGAACAGTTTAAACAACTGACTTTGAGGCTTCCTGCCGAACTACATCTCAATCTAAAGCTGAAGTGTGTCAAGGAAGGGCGATCAATGGGGGAAGTGCTAACGGAACTTATCAAGTATCAAGAAATACGTTGACAAGACTTAAGGCCTCCGGTGGACAATTCCGGGTTCGAAGGTTTCCTTGATTAATCAGCAGGGAGAACGACTGGGGAAGATGCCGGCTGAACTACCACCGACGCAAAATATGGAGGGAAAGAGAGACGAGAATTATCCGGCTTACTTTCCCCGGCTGATTCAGCTCTATATTTGGACTTATTGTTCGATGAATGGGGAGAATATTTGCAACGGGGATAAATGTGAGGAAGGCAAGCCGAATAGGGAATGCGGCTTGTATGAAGAAAAGTGGTGTAGGCCGGTTTTTAGGCCCTGAAGGGCCTTGACGGGGAAACCGACTTCATAAGTCGTTTAACCAGACAGACCTTTAAAATAATTGATTACCGTTAGAACTCTTTTTAAAAAAAGGGGAGGTGATGTGGACCATCCTTTGTTGTAACAGCAAGTTTGCTCAGCCCCCTAAAGGAGCCTTCGTCAGGAAACTGAGTGTTTCAGGGTAAGCGTCAGACCAACCCATCTTTTCTTGTGACGCGAAAGGAAAAATAGATGGAAACGCGGTCCGGGTCCCAGCGGTATGGATAGAGATTGACCTGAATAAAACTGCCGAAAAGGAAGTGAGGCAAAAAATAAAAAATTTTCAAGCTAAACCTTCACTGGCAGTCATATCAAGGAATATTCGCCAATACTATTGGGTTCTTAATGCCCCCTTAAAATTTGATCAGATTGAGAAGTTTACCGAGATCTTAAAAAGATTTGCCACTCATTTTGGTGGTACCATAGATCTTTCTGTCTCAGATAAATTTTTAAGGGCACCTGATAAATTGAGTCAGGCATTTGAATGTGATGGGTTAAAATATTACGGTTTAGCTGAATTAGAAACTGCAATTTCAGGATTTGAACCAGGAAATTTAGAATCGAAGGAAATTCCAAATCCATTGGAGGAATCTGTGGGAATCATAGAAGAAGATCTTGGTTGGTGATTAAAGTTCATAAGATCAGGGTTGGAACATAGTCTATTATGAACTAAGTCCTTCTCTTCTTATCCCTACCTTTAATTTCCCCCGATCCCTTCCATACCCCCGCCGATAGGATTGAAATCACTGATACCCATCATTTTTTGATGCTTACTATTAATTCGCAACATTAACATGTGTTTGAATTTGAAATTCTCTTTAAAATCTTCAAGCCAGCCAACAATAAAATGAAGCAGAAGATCAGAATGCTCCATTTATTAAGAGAAAAAGAGTGACTTTACCTGTAGAGAGAAGCAAGGAAAGAACTTTTGACCTATTACTATACCCCGTGAGTTTGTTTTCAGGCAAGGAGAATATGCACGGCGATTCAAGGGCGTTCAGCCATTTTCCAGAGAATCCCATTGTGGCTTGTTTTCTGCCAATCCATCATTTCCGACGACTTTTAAAAGGCCATCATTTTTTTCTTGACATCCAATTCCAGAAGGAATAATAAAAAGGCAAATACGAAACGGAACTTAATTTCTCAATGCGGAATTATTTGGAGTTCATAAGTATGAAGCTGTATGAATATGAAACAAAAAAAATATTCGAGGAGGCCGAGATCTCCGTGCCCCGAGGGGCCCTGGCCGCTTCCCCTGAACAAGTCCGTGTCCTGGCCGAACAATTAAAAAGACCCGTAGTGCTAAAACCGCAAACCCTTTCCAAACAAAGAGGACAGGCCGGATTGATCGGCTTTGTCGATACCCCGGACGAGGCGGAAACCCTCAGTCGATCTCTTTTCGGCCGAAGCCATGAGGGGGAATCGATCGACACGATTTTAATCGAGGAAAAGGTCTTTCTGAAGGGGGAGCTTTATCTCGGCATTGCCGTGGACTACACCCGGGAGCAGCCGGTTATTCTCCTCAGCCCCAGTGGTGGGATTGAAATTGAGACACTGGCCCGGGAAAAACCTGATTCAATAAAAAAATGGCCTATTGCTATTTCGCAGGGGCTTACCGACCGGGACGTCACGGCCCTGGCCGAATTTATTCAGGAGCAGCGACCGGAGACAGACAAGAGAGAGGGATTGGCCGGGCTTAAACAACTCCTGCTGCGTTTTTATGAGATCTTTCGGAAATATGATTGTGAATTGGTCGAGATCAATCCTTTGGGGATTCGGGAAGACGGCTCTTTCATTGCCCTGGATGGTGCCATGGTCATCGACGATGAAGCCCAGTTCCGGCACCCTGAACTGGTACGGCCCCGGGCCCAGTCAGAGGAAAGTTTTAAGCAGGAGCAGGCCTATAAGGCCAAAGGCTGGACCTACATTCAAATGGAGGGGGACATCGGGATCCTGTCCAGCGGGGCGGGTATCACCATGGCCATATTGGATCTCATCAATCTTAAAGGGGGCAAGCCGGCCAATTTTTTGGATACCGCCCAGATGAACCGTCAGGGCATCTATGAGGCCTTTCAGATCTTTCACCAAAGCGCGGGCATCAAATGCCTTTTGGTAAACATATTTGCCGGGTTGAATCGTTGTGATGATCTGGCCGATGGCATCAAAGATTATGTGACGGCCTATCAACCGCCCTTTCCCATCGTGGTCCGGATGGTCGGGAACCGTGAGAAAGAAGGAAGAGAAATTCTGGAAAGGATTGGGATCACCCCGATTGCCGGGCTGGAGGAATCGATCGATCAGGTGATCACCATAGTAAGGGCGTCGCGATGAGCATACTGGCTTATGGGGATATGAACGTACTGATTCAGGGGATTACCGGGGGCCAGGCCAGGCAGCACACCAAGGACATGCTGGAGTATGGGACCCGGATTGTGGCCGGTGTGCGACCGGGTTCCGGTGGTGATCAGGTGCACGGTGTGTCGATCTTTAATTCGGTTAAAGAGGCCTGTCATGAGTACCGCATCGACGCCTCCGTTTTGTTTATTCCGGCCAAGACCGTTAAAGAGTCCGCTCTGGAGGCGATGAATAACGGCATTCGCCTGCTGGTGATCGTGACGGAGCACGTTCCCCTTCATGATGCCATGGGCATGTTTGAGGAAGCCAGGAAACGGGGCGTTACCATTATCGGACCCAACACACCGGGCCTAATCTCCCCTCCGGAGCGGACCAAACTGGGTTTTGTGCCGACCATGTATTTCATGCCCGGTTTTGTGGGCGTGGCCTCGAGAAGCGGGACATTGACCTATGAGCTGGTCTCCCGTCTCACAGCTGCAGGCCTGGGACAAAGTACCGTAATCGGGGTGGGAGGAGACCGCATCGTGGGATTGCGGTTCAGCAGTGTCCTTAAGCTTTTTGAAGAAGATCCGAAGACGAAAGCCACGCTGCTGGTCGGAGAGATCGGGGGCTCCATGGAAGAAGAGGCCGCCGAGTTGATTGCCCGCGGAGAAATTCGAAAACCGGTATTAGTCTACATAGCCGGTTTTACAGCCCCTGAAGGGCAAAGGATAGGACATGCCGGGGCCATCATAGCCGGGTCCGGGAGTTCCGTTCAAAGCAAAGTGACCGTCCTTCGGCAGGCCGGAGCCCAGGTGGGCACCACCATTGCCGAGGTGATCGAAATGATGAAAAAGACCTTGGGAAATTGATCAAAAAGAATGGAAAGAATAAATATCAACAGAACCGAGAAAGGAGATAGTGTTACTGCCGGTTAGGAATTATACCAAAACTACCGGTTAGGAAATAGGCCAGACCTGATTTTAATTAAGGATCAGCATCCTCGTAAGGACGATTTTTGAAAGTAGGAAGTAACAGTTTTGGAGATGCCTTTATGGATCAGCTAATCATAGCGCTCCGTGTATATGCACTGCATTTGAGACATCCAGGTGAAGAGGTCGTGGGGATCGGAGAATATGATTTCACGCTCATCTATGTGAGGCAACCCTCCCCAAGAACAATGCAGGTCTGGACATTCAGGGCCATATTAGCTTGAATTATACGAAAGACACCTGTCGAAGTAAATACATTTCGCATACGCGAAAGAGGAAGAAAAACCAAAATGGCAGGCCTTTCATCACCTGGGTGGACGTCTTTTTCATCGGACGTTTTGGCCTGATTTTTGGCCGTCGTTAATAACAACATGATTAGGAGGGAAAAAACGATGTCAACTATCGCAAAAGGCATTTCAGAAGGAATGACGGTTACTGATGACCCTGAAATCAAATTGGAAGAGGCCGTTTATACTAAAGTCACAAAAAGATGGATACCCTTTCTTTTTGTATGCTACCTTTGCTCTTATTTGGATCGAGCTAACGTTGGATACGCAAAGTTACAGATGTCGACTGATCTTAAGTTCAGCGAGACTGCTTACGGCCTTGGAGCGGGATTGTTTTTCATTGCTTACTTTCTCTTTGATATACCTAGCAACATGATAGTCGAACGGTGGGGGGCTCGTAAATGGATAGCTAGGATCATGGTTACATGGGGTTTGATCGCTGCGGGCATGATGTTCGTAAAAACCGAAATGAATTTTTATATTTTACGTTTCCTGTTAGGCGTTGCCGAGGCTGGCTTCTTTCCAGGAATTATATTGTACTTGACGTATTGGTATCCACCCCAACGGCGAGCGAAAGTTACCGCCATGTTTCTGACCGCCTTACCTTTCTCCCTAGTTGTTGGGGGAATAATCTCTGGCTGGATATTAAAGAACTTCTCAGGCATTTCGGGTCTGTCCGGCTGGCAATGGTTGTTTGTGTTTGAAGGTCTGCCTTCCTGCATTCTTGGGGTTATCACCTTCTTTTTTCTGGACGACAAAATTTCTAAAGCTAAATGGTTGACTGAGCAAGAAAGGACAATTCTTCAAAATAATATTCAGATAGGCGAACGCGGAAAGAAAAGCTATTCTTTGGGGGCCGCATTTAAAGGTGGACGAGTATGGTTGCTAGGTTTTGTCTATTTCTGTCTAAATATTGGTGGATTTGGACTCATTTTTTGGCTGCCGAGCATAATAAAATCGATGGGTGTTAAAGACATGTTCCATATCGGTCTTATTAGCGCTATTCCTTACGGAGTTGCGATGATTGCCATGATCGTGGTTGGCCGTCATGCGGACATGAAGAGGGAGCGGCGATGGCATACTGCAATCCCTGCTTGGGTAGGCGGTATTGGCTTAGCCTTGGGCACCATTTTAAGCGGCAATACTTTTTGGGGAATGGTTGCTATTTCAATTGGCATGGGGGGGATCTTGTCTTCGGTAGCGATGTTCTGGAGCCTGCCAACTGCCTTTTTGGGTGGAATGGCCGCCGCTGCTGGAATAGCCATAATCAATTCGCTGGGAAATCTATCAGGATTCTGTGCCCCTTTTTTTATCGGGTGGATGAAGGACTTAACAGGTGGAATAAGTGTCACGCTTTATGTTTTAGCTGCTTTGGGAGTATTAGGCGGTCTTATTGTTTTCGTGATCCCAAAAGACCTGGTCAACAAGTAAAAAAAACCACGAATTAGCGGAATAATCATTAACAGGAGGCTGGAGCAATGCCCAAAACTGCCTTTCCGGTGATAACCGTAAGTGGTGATGCAGCAACTTGCGGTTTCGAATATGGCGAAAAATGTCGTGAACTTATTCATCTTTCTCTTGAAAGTTATAAAAAGGCCTTTCAAGAGGACCTCAAAATTGGATGGGAAGAGGCTCTGAATTTAGGGAAAAAATTTCTTCCAGCAATTGAAAAATACGACCCCTCCGCTATTACAGAGATGCACGGATTAGCTAAGGGAGCCAGGCGAAGCTTTGATGAAATTCTTGTTCTCCATGTGAAGACCGAGCTTAAACTTGCAGCTTCGATCGGTGGATTCGATTGTTGCACCACAATTTGCGCAACACCTGAGGCAACTTTTCACCAGTCTGGCTTGATAGGTAAAAACTGGGATTGGACAATCGCCAGCCAAAAGTTAGGAGTGATTCTTAGAAAAAAAAGAAGCGACGCTCCGAGCACGATTTCTCTAACTGAAGCTGGCCTTATAGGAAGGGATGGCTTTAATTCCGCAGGGATTGCAGTTGTGGCAAACGCCCTAATTTCAGATAATTGGCATATTGGGGTTCCATTACACATAGTCATCCAAAAGGCATTGCGTGCTTCTAGCATGAACGATGCCATGGCTTCTATTCTTTCTAGCGATCGCGCATCATCGAATAATTATATGATCCTTCACAAGGATGGGGAAGCTGTGTGTTTGGAGGCGGCACCTTCCGAATACAATATTTTGTGGGCGGAAGGAGGGATACTTGCCCATTCGAACCACTTCACTATCCCTAACCCAAAGATTAAGGACCTATATCCAGCTATCTACCCAAATACCTTTACTCGATATCATAGAGCTCGTAAGTTGATCAACAACGAACGAAGGAATATTACTGTTGATACTTTTAAGAGGATTTTGACCGACCATTTTGACTATCCATACTCAATATGCTGGCACCCCAACCCCGAGGTGAAATCAGATAATCAAGTTCAAACTAATGCTTCAATGATTTTTGAAATAGAACATCGAAAAGCACATATCGCTATGGGGCCTCCGTGCCAGAACGAATACATTGAAATAGATTGCAACGACATCATGCAATAAAATGTAATCCCAGGAGCAAACACCACCGTCCAAACCTTTGGAGACTTTTTGGGATTTAACCCCCACGGCCATGTCCTGATTGCCGATGGCTGTTTCCCTGAAAAAGGTCTTTTCAAGGTTGCCCCTGCGGTTAAGCTTAAATATCTGGAAAAATATTCAGATCCAAGGTCCTTACCTTGCTTCTCTCTAAAGGTAAGATCACTCCTGATCATATTAATTTGCTGAAATCTTGGAAACATTCTTTTCTTCCTTCATCTTTTCGCCGATCGCCTCTCACGCGGCCGATACAATAAAGATCGGGGTACTTCTCCCATTGACTGGGTTGGGGGGCAGTCCCGGGGCCATTGAACGGAGACAATTAATGGAAGATAAAGACTATATCAAATCCCTGGAAAAGGCGGTCAATCTCATTTGTTTGCTATCCCAGCATAGCTCAGCCCTCAAGTTAGAGGACCTCGTGAAGATCTCCGGGGTGAAAAAAACTTCTTGTTTTCGGATTCTCCAGACCCTTACCAAGGTTGGTTTCGTCTCTAAGGACCCGGATACCGGGGGTTATTTCATCGGACCGAAGATGATTTCCATCGGTTTATCGGCCTCAAAAAATAGCAGCATCCGCGAATTGGCCTTGCCCTTTATGAAAGAACTCCGGGAGAATACAGGGACAACAGTCAATCTGGCCATCCTCAGTGGACCGGAGGTTATTTTTGTGGAACGCCTTTCATCTGACCACATCATGGAAGCCAACCTGCAAGTCGGCTCCCGTCTCTCGGCTCATTATTCCTCCATGGGAAAGGTTATGTTAGCCTATCTTCCCGAAGCCCAATTGGAAGATATCCTGAAACAGATCCATTTCGAACGAAAGACCGAAAAGACCATTGCATCGATCCGGGTGCTCAAGGAAGAATTAAGAAGCATTCACGAAAAAGGATTCGCTTTGAACAATGAAGAGTTGGAGGCCGGGCTTTTCGCTATTGCCGCCCCTTTGCGCAACCAGGCCGGAGTTGCCGTAGCGGCCATGAATATCTCCTTCCCGCTTATACGCCATTCCAAGCAGGAGGCCTTAAAAATATTTTGTCCCTTGCTCCTGGAGGTTTGCAAGAATATTTCATCCCTCCTGGGTTTTACCGGTTGAAAGGAATAAAAAATGGACCTTCCAAACGAAGTTACCATTGTCGAAGTAGGCCCCCGGGACGGCCTCCAGAATGAATCCGAATTCGTTCCCACGGATCAGAAGATCGCCTTGATCGAATGTCTTTCCGAAACCGGTCTCAAAAGAATCGAGGTCACTTCCTTCGTCCATCCCAAGGCCATTCCTCAACTTCAGGATTCGGAAGAGGTAGTGAAAAGAATTCCAAAGAAACCGGGGATCACTTACTCCACATTGGTCCCTAATGAAAAAGGGCTGGAAAGGGCCTTGACCGCCGGGGTCCAGGAGATCGGTTTGTTTGTCTCTGCTTCGGAAACGCACAATCAGAAGAATGTCCACATGTCCATCGCCGATTCCCTGAAGGGATTTCGTAATATTGCTGAAAAGGCGCTGGCCTACAAGATCCGGATGAGGGGATACATCGTCACGGCCTTCGGTTGTCCCTATGAAGGAAAGATTGCTTCAGAGAAGGTTGAATTTATCGTCGACGAATACCAGGCCCTGGGAATCCATGAAATAGCCCTGGGAGATACCACCGGGATGGCCAATCCCCTGATGGTCAGTCGTATACTTGAACGGATCAAACCCCGATTCGGTCAAACAAAGCTGGCCCTCCACTTTCATGATACCCGGGGAACGGCTTTGGCCAATGTATTAGCTGCCCTTCAGCAGGATGTGGCAGTTTTTGATGGTTCTATCGGAGGCCTGGGCGGCTGTCCCTATGCACCGGGTGCCTCCGGAAATGTGGCCACGGAAGATTTGGTCAATATGCTGGAGGAGATGGGGATCGAAACCGGTGTTGATCTCCAGAAATTGATTATGTGTGCCCGATATGCCGGAGAGATAATAAAAAGGGACCTCCTCGGCCACCTCAGTCGTGCCGGGAAGGTCTGTTGGGACGGACCTAAACCTTCTTAGAGAAAAGCTTCTGTCTTGATGAATTTTTGTGGCCCTTGGTCCCAAGGCATTTGGCTGGCTGTCACTCGGCTCTTCCAACTTTCGCCCTGTTTTTCTCTTTGTTTCTGTCTTTACCTTGTCTTATACTCTTCCCTTCAAAGAAAAAAATTTTCAAACAGAGATTGTTTTTCCTTGATAGAAAATTAACCGGCAGGGTCTCTGATGGAGACTCAGGAAGCCTGGCGGGGTATTAATGGGTGAGTTAGACCTGTCTTCGCGAAACCAGGGCCATTCCCAAGACAGAGGGATAACACACACCTAAGGAAAGATACCCCCTTCAAGTATCTTGCCATTATCCAGTGTATGCTGTCCCTCTGGTTTATTTCTTCATCCCAAAGACTCCCTGAAACCTTTAAACCTTCCCTCATTTCCTTATCAGCAGTGGATCCATCCATACTCAGGCGAATATCTCCTATTTCCATGGGTCATATACGGATGAATATCATTTTCCAGCTCCACATCATACCGGGTCTGACGAATCCAGGTCTTTAAAAAAGATAACATTCCGTTGTGAGCTGTCCACCACCATCCATACCTATCGTTGTATTTTTCATTTGAACCTTCTCTTACCTTTCCACTCTGAATAAACATCAGGGTAACTGCTTCCTGAATCAGGTCGTCTTTTATGGACTGGGCAACTGGATTATTAGAAAAATTTTTGAAATAGACCTGGCGGGCGATGCTATATGCACTGGGTCCGTGAAAATGTTCTCGGTCAATGATGATCTGCTTTCTGCTGTAATTCTTGATGAGCCACCCTCTCTTTCGGGAAAGGTTAGCAGTGCTTGGGCAGACACCGTATTTTTCTGATATATCTTTTACTGACATACCCTGGGGTACATAAACTTTTTCTCGACGAATTTCTATATCTGGTGATTCCATAGGGGTCCTCCGTATAAAGGGATTTGAATAAATGAAGGGGATGAAAGATGTGCTATTGGGGAATGCCGGTATGGACAGGAAAACAGAAGGGGATTAAAGAAGGTTCAGGGAAATAACGATTCCCATTCCATGGATTGCTCCAGGGAAGGGGCAGGATAGCCCCTTAGGACTTTCTTGTATTATTTAATATATATAGTATGTTAGATGGTGAAGTTGGAGCGTAGATTCATTAGAATCGGATTGGGAGTCGATTAGATTTAAGAGAAGGTCAGATAGAAAACGAACCTGGGAAGGATTCAAGGGGTAATTGGGGGTAGGAATGGAAGAAGATAGGGATAGATAATCAAAATTTGACCAAAGTTGGTTATAATTCGGTGCGCCGAACCCTTGTAACTATCTATAATAACATATAGAAAAAACTATTTTTTATTTTTTGTATTGGGTTTTTCATCTTACTGCTGTCCTGGTGGTCCTGATAGAACTTTTAAACTTCCAAACTTCCAAGCTTTTAAAGGGAAATTCTCCATAAAAGGTTAGAAGTTTAGAAGTTGTCGAAGGAAGAGGTTTGAAATCTTCTCGGGCTGTTTCTCTTTTGGATTGACTTTAAGGCTAAGTTATGGTTTAAATTATTATTTCTAATTTTGGCTTTCTTAAGGCTGGCAAACCTTTAACCGAGAGGCTGGTCCATGAAGCAGTCCGATAAAAACCCATCTCTTGAAAAAGAAGATGGGGTTTTTGTTTTTTGGGCCACAAAAAGACAGGTGTCTTTTTATATGGGTAAAAATTAACCTAATAGGGGGGAAAAGTTACCCTTAAGATGTTTCCCGCATAGGAAAAATTCATTATGGCTCGTCTCGAAGATCTTCAACCCAACGCCTCCATCCGCGGAATCCTTCCGGATCGTTTGGTAACTGTCGTCAATGTCCAATGGTTTGGTTCCGAAGCGCTGGAACTGACCTATAAGGATCCATCCGGCAGGGTGGCCAACGTACTTCTTTATCGGCACGATGAACCTAATCTGGAAATAGTGGAACTGGGGCGTCCCTGGAGTTTTGACGGAGACGGGCACCTTTTCCGTCTTGTTTCGGAGGCACATCGGATTCGCCTGGCTTATCTCTTCGACCCGGTTCTGGCTGTTCATACTTCTTTGATCGACCCCTTACCACACCAGATAACGGGTGTGTACGAGGCAATGCTTCCTCGCCAACCGCTGCGATTTCTGCTGGCAGACGACCCCGGAGCAGGGAAAACCATCATGGCCGGTCTGCTCATTAAGGAATTGATTGTTCGTGGTGATTTACACCGCTGCCTGATCGTTTGCCCAGGAAGTCTGGCCGAACAGTGGCAAGATGAACTTTACCACCGCTTCCAACTTCCTTTTGAGATCCTGACCAATGACAAACTCGAATCGGCCCGAACCGGAAATTGGTTCATGGAAAACAATCTAATTATCGCCCGTCTTGATAAGCTTTCCCGTAATGAGGATGTTCAGCAAAAGTTGAAAGCCCCGGACTGCCGCTGGGATTTGGTGGTCTGTGACGAGGCGCATAAACTTTCGGCAACCTTTTTCGGCGGGGAAATTAAATATACCAAACGCTACAAACTCGGCCAGTTACTCGGTACACTGACCCGGCACTTTTTGTTGATGACCGCCACTCCCCATAATGGAAAAGAGGAAGATTTCCAGCTCTTTCTCGCCTTACTCGACGGGGACCGTTTTGAAGGACGTTTCCGAGACGGCGTTCACCAGGTGGAGGTTTCAGACCTAATGCGCCGGATGGTCAAAGAAAACCTTCTGAAATTCGACGGTACTCCCTTATTCCCCGAAAGAATCGCCTATACAGTTCCCTATAAGCTCTCCGATGCCGAAGCTCAGCTTTACAAAGCAGTAACCGAATATGTTCGAGAGGAGTTCAATAGGGCTGAAGCGCTTCAAAATGACAAACGATCAGGAACAGTGGGGTTTGCTCTGACCATTCTGCAGCGTCGATTGGCCTCCTCTCCGGAGGCAATCTATCAGTCCCTACGTCGTCGGCGGGAACGCCTGGAGAAACGTCTCAGGGAACTGGAACTATTACGACGGGGGGGTAACATACAGGTCTTGCCTGTTATGGCCCCCGTTCTCGATGCCGAAGACCTCGAAGACCTTGATGAAGCCCCTGATAACGAAGTTGAAGCCGCAGAGGATCAGGTACTGGATCAGGCTACGGCTGCCAGGACCATTGAAGAATTGAAGGCTGAAATTGCCATCCTCTCCCGGTTGGAAAATATGGCCTTAACCTTGCGTATGACCGGGGAAGACCGAAAATGGCAGGAACTCGCCGGTCTATTAAATGAAATATTTGCAACCTCAACCTTATCAAAAGTGTCTGAGGCTCAGGCTCCATACGGCAGCGGCCCAATCCCTCCTCCCAAATCTTCGCCCAGCCAGAAACTCGTAATCTTCACCGAACACCGGGATACCTTAAGTTATCTTGAAAATAGGGTCGGCACTCTGCTCGGGCGTCAGGAGGCCGTGGTTATAATTCATGGGAGCATAGGCCGGGAGGAACGGTTAAAAATTCAGGAATCTTTTAAACATGACCCGGAGGTCCAGATCCTGATCGCCACCGACGCTGCAGGGGAAGGGATCAACCTCCAACGTGCCCATCTGATGGTGAACTATGATCTACCCTGGAACCCAAATCGTATTGAACAACGGTTTGGTCGCATCCATCGGATCGGGCAAACCGAAGTTTGTCACCTTTGGAACCTCGTTGCTGAGGAGACCCGGGAGGGCGATGTCTATCGAACGTTGCTCGACAAACTCGAACAAGCCCGCCAGGCACTTGGCGGACAGGTCTTTGATGTACTTGGTAAACTGCAGTTCGAAGGTCGACCGTTGCGCGATTTGTTAATTGAAGCCATTCGCTACGGAGACCTTCCCGAAGTTCGGGCTCGTCTAACTCAGGCAATTAATAACGCCGTCGATCAGGAACAACTGCGTGACCTCCTTGAAGAACATGCCTTGGTTCGTGATACAATGGATGCTGGCCGGGTCGCCCAAGTAAGGGAAGAGATGGAACGCGCTGAGGCCCGGCGGCTTCAACCTCATTATATTGAGTCGTTTTTCCTGGAAGGATTTAAACATCTTGGTGGGACTACCCGACAGCGTGAACCTCGCCGCTATGAGATCTCACATGTTCCAACACCAATACGCAACAGGGATCGCCTAATCGGCCTTGGGGAGCCGGTTTTACCTCGGTATGAGCGGATTGCTTTCGAAAAAAATCTGATTGCTCCCCAGGGCCAGCCGCTGGCTGCCTTCATCTGTCCAGGACATCCCCTCCTGGACGCTATCCTTGATTTAACATTGGAGCGGAATCGAGATCTTTTGCGCCGGGGAACAATATTGGTGGATGAGAGAGACCGGGTACCAATCCCCGTATCCTTTTCTATTTGGAACACAGCATCCAAGATGCCAGCGTTACCAAAAGCGGAGACCGGCGAACCATATCCAAACAGATGCTTTATGTTGAATTAGATGCTAAAGGAAATACCCGTCATCTGCATTATGCCCCTTACCTCGACTACCGTCCTCTACAACCCAGCGAGTTGGACATTGACGCCCTCTTATCCCGTCCGGAATGCATCTGGATAACCCGCAGTCAGGAACAGCAAGCCATGTCATACGCGATTGCTAATGTGGTTCCAGAACATCTCCAGGAGGTCCAAGCCCGCCGATTGGGATGGATCGAAAAACCCGGGCTGCGGTCAAGGACCGATTAACGAAGGAAATAGGCTATTGGGATCATCGAGCTGAAGAACTGAAAATCCAAGAGCAAGCCGGTAGGATAAACGCCAGACTGAACTCCCAGGAGGCCCGACGTCGAGCTGACGATTTGCAGGCCAGGCTTCAACGGCGGATAGAAGAACTCAATTTAGAAAGCCAGATATCGGCTTTACCGCCGGTGGTCCTCGGAGGAATGGTTGTGGTACCACAGGGCCTGTTAATGGCGATGAAGGGGCGGACAACAGTTCAGACAGCTTCAACCGACACGCAGGCCAGTGCAACCCGGGCACGCTCCATCATCATGGAGATCGAACGTGGGCTCGGATTTGAACCGGTTGACCGTGAGTTCGAGAAACTTGGGTATGACATCGAAAGTAAGGTGCCGGGCATCGGCAAACTGCGTTTCATAGAAGTGAAAGGGCGTATTTCCGGCGCAGCTACCCTGACGGTAACCAAAAATGAAATTCTTTATTCCCTTAATAAACCGGAAGATTTCATCCTCGCTATCGTTGAGTTTATCAGTGATGACAGTCACCGAGTCCATTATTTGCGCCAACCCTTTCGGCGTGAACCGGACTTCGGAGTGACCAGTGTGAACTACAGCTTTGTCGAGTTGCTTGCTCGGAGGGAAGATCCGTCGTGAGCTCAAGGCAACCACCACCATACTTCTGCTCGATACATGATCGTGCCCGCCTACGATGGGTTCAGCTTGAGGACGATCCAGATCTCGCAGGCCCGTGGAAACAATTGTTCGGCCAAGTCCAAAGTCCGCGGCATGTGATCTCTGAACTGCTTCAGAACGCAGACGATACAGGAGCGACGCAGGTACGCATATCAATCAGCAATGGCCTGTTCTTGTTCGAGCACGATGGAAAGGACTTCGACGAAGAGGAGTTTGCTTCCCTCTGTCGCTTTGGTTACTCAAACAAACGCAAGCTGCATAACATCGGGTTCCGTGGGGTCGGATTCAAGTCTACTTTCAGCCTTGGGGAGGCCGTTGAGGTTCTAACGCCGTCTTTGGCAGTGCGTTTCTACAAACAACGTTTCACTGTACCGGAATGGATGGATGATGCCCGATCTTGTGATCTGACACAGATCACCGTCAAAATTCAAAGCTCAAATCAAGAGAAGGAACTTAGAAAGAACCTCCGGGAGTGGATCGAGAGCCCGACATCTCTTCTTTTCTTTAACTGCATCGATAAACTTACCATTGACGATGCCACGCTACGCAAAGAACGCATTGGTCCAGGACCAATTGCAAACTCCGACAGGATCAGGCTAACCGGTCGTGGCCATCATGACGTGGTAGTCTTCGCTTCCCACGAGGAGCCATTCCCGCCGGAGGCGGTGGACGAAATCCGCCAGGAACGCAACACCGAAGATCTTTATCTTCCGCCATGCCGGGTTGAGCTGGTGGTCGGTCTCCCAGAAAAACAGAGACTTTATGTTGTCCTTCCAACGGGCGTCATGCTTTCAATTCCATTCTCGTGCAATGCGCCCTTTCTTCAGGATCCAGCAAGATCAGCTATCAAAGATCCCTCACTATCCCGACTAACCGCTGGTTGTTACACCGTCTTGGTCAATTGGCCGGGAAGGCGATGCTGGGGTGGCTCCAGAACCAGTCTTTGTATCCCGATGTTCGTGCTCAGGCATACTGCCTGCTGCCTGATAAGCCAACAGAAGATGATTCGTTAGAGGCAGACGTAACCTTGTCAATCTGCCAGGGCTTTATCGAGGCAGTCGATGACTTCCCCCTGTTATTGACCACCACGGGCCAACTGGTCCACTCGAAGAAATGCATTTCACCTCCAAAACAGGCCTATGCTGTTTGGACACCAGCGCAGCTTCTGGAAGTTTTTGGGAACGGAGAAGAACATAGCTTGTTCGGAGACATTGCGGAAAAACATCGTCGGCGATTGGAGTCCTGGGGCTGGATTGACAATATCAATGTGAACCGTCTGATTGAGCAACTTGCTGGAAGACAGCGAATTCCCAGACCAGCTGAAAACGGGAATATTTTTGCACTCTGGAGTTTTGTTCAGCAGAGCATCCTTACCGACTATGGCGGAAACCAACGCCGTCAATTGGCTATCATTCCTGTTGAGGGGGCGGATTTCTTACTTTCGGCTGGCAACGTGGTTCGGCTGCCATCAAAGAAAGAATTTATCAGCGATGACGCGTGGGAATTCTTAACGAGTCTGGTTCACCTCGTGGACACCGACTGGCTGCGTTATTTAGAAACCATCGAAGACAGCAAGGAAAAGGATAAAAAAAAGAGTCAAGATGCACTTCAACTGCTCCGCGATCTCGGCTTTAATCGTCCCAGCGAGACCAACGCCATCATGCGGAACGCTTGTCGAAACCTGTTTTCCCGGCAGGATGTATCTCTTGATGATCACGTTCGAATCGCTCACCTCATGGCCGCGCTCGATTCGAAGACACCCGAAGAATTCCGCTGTATAACTAAGGACGGTCAGCAGCGTAAGCTCGACGCAGGAATCATAGCGACACAGAACCTCTTAGTGAAGGAGCTTATTCCGGAGGACTGGGCTGCAGTCCATCTTCTACATGATGCGTATTTCCGAGGGTACAATGCCTGCACCCGTCGGCACTGGGAAGAGTGGCTGTGCTCGCAGAAAAGTGGATTTCTTCCTTTTGTTCGTTTAAACAAAACCATAATTTTCAACTCATACGATCTAAAACGCAAGGTCAAAGAATTCATAGGAACCAGAGGAGACCACAACTCCGTCTATTTCTATGCGCAGGTGCAACAAGTGGAGGTCAGCGACTTCGGTTTTCCAGACGAACTGAAAAAATTCTGGACGGCAAGAATTGTGGAAGATGCGGCTGTATGGGCAAAAGTTACAGAGTGGATATTGGCTTCACCGTCTTGGTATTGGAAGGATTGCTTTCGAGCGGGTTTGAGAGAATCAAACTATTCACACACCCGTACTTTGTGTTCACCAATAACCGCTGAGTGGATTTACTTTCTCTCATCCACCAGATGTCTATATGACACGCATAGTCACGTCCGGATCCCTGCTGAACTTTACCTCCGCACACCAGAAACTGAACCTCTGATATCCGCCGAACCATTCATTCGCGCCGAGCTGGACAATGAAACGACCAAACCTCTTCTCCGTCTTCTTGGTGTCCGCGATACGCTGACAGGGCTTGGCAATCTGCTTGAGCGCTTGCGCGCCCTATCGAGAGCGCCTGATTCCGCTCCTATTCTTTCTGAAATAGTGAAGTGGTACGGTGCGCTGGACAGGGCGCTGGCACGGAGTGATGCCCGTATTCTTGAAGAAGGACGGGAAGCCTTTGCCAGTGAGCCTCTTATACTCACTGCAGAAGATAAATGGGCCAAATCTTCGGAAGTCTTCTTATACGCTGGTGAAGACTTTCTTGATGCCCCCGCAGTGCATTCCGCGGCAAACAACCTGGGGATGTGGGAGCGCCTGGGTGTGGCCAACCATCCAACGGCCGCCTTGGTTCTTGATTGGCTCAAAGGTCTTCCTTCTGACCAGCCACTTGATGCAGTGTCTGTCCCCCGTGTGCGGGCCGCGTTGCAACACTATCCGACCCAGATCTGGGAGTCCTGCAGTCACTGGTTGACGCTCGACAACACTTGGACGCCCATAAGGCACCTGCGATTCCGATTGACCATACACAGCCCAACCCCCTGGGCCGATCTCTTTCCTGCCATCAAGGCCAAAACCGCCAATCTTCAGATGCTTCCAGTAGAGCTTTGCAGCCAAAAACCATTCGCGTCGTTAGCTGAGTTGGCAGCATGTATTGAGTACCGCCTGAACAGGAGTCCCAGCGCGCAAGGTGATTCAACGGTAAAACCGCTATGGCTTACTATAATGGCAAGCACTTTAATGCGCATTAAACTGCCGGATGAGGCCCAGACACAGAAAATTCACAAAGCTGCTGAACGTCTCGAAGTCTCGATCTGGCAGACGTTTGATCACCACGATTCAATTCAAGTCACACCTTATGTTGATGGTACGCCGGCAGGTTCGTCTCATTCCCGTAACGTCCTCTGGTACGAGAAGTCCATCTTTGTAAGAAATAGCAATATTGCTCGGTTGTTTGACGCCATCGCCGCAGAACTGGCGAGACCCTTTGCCGATAAAACAATAACCGAGGCGTTCAAGGCCTGTCTCGATCGTAATGAAAAATTTATCGTTGACTACATGAAAGAACGATTTGTCCTGGAAGACGAAGCTAATGCCTTTCAGCCCATTGACTCACAAAATACGGTGGTAGCAGCAATAGAGCCTGAGAAGGAAATGAAGGCAAACAGTACAGAGAAGAAAGAAGAAGAATCAATTGTCGTTCAGGAAATCAAACTAAAAGGGTCACTTGAAAAGACAGACGAAAAATCAACCCCGGTAGACGCGATATCACCCCATAAACTCCAAAAACAAGAAACTCCATTATTTGAAACATTTGCTCAAGCCCAGGGCTACCACTGGAATGACGAGAAAAAACGCTTCATTCACCAGGACGGTTCCTGGATCGAGCACCGAGAACCTCCGTTCCACTGGCAGCGGCTTGATGCAGCCGGGAATATTGTTACTAACTACTGGGCCTCCTCGCAGTGCCTCACGAAGGGCGGCGTTGAAGTCGCGGCGGAACTTTGGGACTCTTTCAGAACAATTCCAAGAACTGCTCCATGATTCTCATGGACGAAGAGGGTGACCCCACGGACTTGCCTGGACCGGATCTTCTCCAACAGGTAGAAGCCCAGGTAATCGTGCTATACCCCGCTAAGTACCGAATCAGAAAGAATTCCTAACATGACGAACGGCACTCAATATTATAAGAAAAAACTCATCGAAGTGGCTCTGCCACTTGATGCCATCAACAAGGCCAGCGTGCGAGAGAACTACATCTATCGCGGTAATCCTTCTTCGCTGCATAAGTGGTGGGCACAAAGGCCATTATCTGCCGCAAGGGCAGTCTTATTTGCTCAGATGGTGGACGACCCGTCAGCGCATCCGGATCTATTCCCGACCGAAAAGACACAGGAGAAGGAACGCCAGAGATTGTTCCGTATTATCAAAGATTTGGTTCTGTGGGAGAGCACCAACAACGAGACGATCTTACAGCAGGCACGGGATGAGATATGGCAAAGCTGGCGTTACACCTGCGCAGAGAATGCTGACCATCCGAGAGCGAAAGAACTGTTCGACCGCTACGTGCTGCCCGCCTTCCACGATCCCTTTGCCGGTGGTGGTACTCTGCCACTTGAGGCGCAGCGGCTCGGTCTGGAAACTTATGCCAGTGACCTAAACCCGGTTGCCGTGATGATCAACAAGGCGTTGATTGAGATCCCACCCAGATTTGCCGGCAAACCCCCGGTGAACCCAGATGCAAGGAAGAACAAGGAGCTCTTCACGAAGACGTGGCACGGCGCCCAAGGTCTTGCCGAAGATGTGCGCAACTACGGTAAATTGATGCTCGATGAAGCCGAGAAGAGCATCGGCCACCTCTACCCCAAGATCGAGGTGATAGAGCAGATGGCAATGAGTAGACCGGACCTAAAACCCCTCGTGGGACAGAAGCTCACCGTTATTGCCTGGCTCTCGGTGCGCACCGTCGAGAGCCCCAACCCAGCTTTTGCAAGCGTTGATGTCCCCCTTGCCTCCACCTTCATGCTCTCTACCAAGGCGGGCAAAGAGGCCTATATTGAACCCGTAATTGAGGACGGCGGCTACCGTTTCACAGTGAAGGTGGGCAAACCGATCGACGCCGAAGGTGCGGAGAACGGGACCAAACTCGCAAGGGGCGCCAATTTCAAATGCTTGATGTCGGATACCCCCATGGAGGGCAACTATATAAAAACCGAGGGCAAGGCCGGGCGTATGGGTGCGCGCTTAATGGCTATCGTGGCTGAGGGCGAGCGGGGGCGAGTCTATCTTGAACCGACACCGGAGCACGAGGCTGCCGCACGTAATGCAAGACCTAATTGGAAACCGGAGGTTACGATTTCCGGCAGTACACAGTACATCGGTGTACGGCTCTATGGGATGCACCAGTTCTCGCAACTTTTTTCCGATCGTCAGCTTTTGGCGCTGAGCACTTTTACCGACTTGGTGCGTGACATACACGGCCGTGCAAGGCGAGATGCATTAGCTGCTGGCCTGCCTGATGACAAACAACCGGTAGCTACTGGCGGCACCGGTGCACTTGCCTATGCGGATGCAGTTGCTGTTTACATGGCATTCGCAATCGACAAGCATGCGATGTACGGAAACGCATTGGTACCATGGTACACAAAGGAAGACCGACCTTCGATGCTTTTTACCCAGCAGGTCTTGCCAATGGTATGGGATCCCATTCGAGGTCAATCGACTTTGCACAGTCGGCGGTTCTATTGCGAAGTCTTTAGACATAGTGGCTGGAGCGCTGGATGGGTTGCCGCAGCATGGCCCGGACTCGACAGTAGCTCAGGTGAATGCGGCAATGGGCTTCTGAATTGCCCATGGTTGTCATCAGCACAGATCCTCCATACTACGACAATGTTCCTTATTCGGACTTATCAGACTTCTTTTATGTCTGGTTGCGTCGCGCACTAAGAGCCATTTTCCCCGATCTGTTGAGCACTTCGTTGCTCCAAAACCGAACAGTTGGTGGCATTTGCCTACCGTCATAACGAAGGCAAGGCCGGGGCTGAGGCGTTTTTCCTCGGGGGTATGACCCAGGCGATGAAACGGTTGGCCGAACTGGCGCACCCGGGATTTCCGGTGACGATCTACTATGCTTTCAAGCAGTCGGAAAGAGAAAGCGATACCGGCACTGCCAGTACCGGTTGGGAGACCTTTCTCGGTGCCGTTATTCGTGCTGGTTTCACCATCAGCGGCACTTGGCCGATGAGAACTGAACGGACGGGCCGAATGCGTGACTTTGGCTCCAACGCCCTCGCCTCCAGTGTCATCCTTGTTTGCCGTCCACGTATCTCGACCGCCCCCACTACTACCCGCCGAGAATTTCTCACTGCGCTCAAGTCAGAACTGCCCGTAGCACTTGCCCATCTGCAACGCGGCAACATCGCACCGGTGGACTTGGCACAAGCGGCTATCGGCCCGGGCATGGCGGTATATACCCGCTACGCCCAGGTGCTTGACGCCGTAGGCAAACCACTATCAGTGCGCGAGGCGCTGGCGCTGATTAACCAAATTCTTGATGAAGTCTTAGCTGAACAAGAAGGTAACTTCGATGCGGATACTCGATGGGCATTAGCCTGGTTTGAACAATTCGGGTTCTCCGAAGGGGAATTCGGGGTAGCCGAAATGCTTTCCAAGGCCAAAAACACCAGCGTCGGTGGAATTGTGGAAGGGGGATTGGCCTATTCAAAGGGCGGGAAGGTGCGCCTTTTGAACCCGGATGAACTGCCGGAGGATTGGGATCCGTCCAGGGATAAACGCCTGACCGTTTGGGAAATGGTCCACCAATTCATTCGAGCCTTGGGCAAGGGAGAAAATTCTGCTTCAGAATTGATTGCCGAACTTGGAACAAAG
>CAWIRY010000206.1:0-30519 GCA_963838485.1 uncultured delta proteobacterium
GGCGCGCCGCCTGCCGTGACCGGAGCCGCTTCAAAGCCGCGCCATGACGTCGTAGTAGTGCGTCGGCGCTACCCGGGCCAGGGCGTCGAAAACGTAGGCGTCCGGACCGACCAGGATGCGGGCCTTGCCTCGCTCGACCCCGCGGCAGATGATCTCGGCCGCCTTGTCCGGCGTGGTCATGGTGATCGCCTCGAAATCGGCCGCCATCTGCTCGTGGGTGCGGCCGCGGCCTTCCGGATCTTTCCGGATGCGTGCGTTGCGGGCAATGTTGGTCCTGATGCCCCCCGGGTGGACGGTCACGGCGGAGATGCCGGTGCTGCGCAGCTCCTGGCGCAGCGAGTCGGTAAAGCCGCGCACCGCGAACTTCGATGCGCAGTAGGCGCTCTGGTTGGGCATGCCCAGCAGGCCGAAGACGCTGGAGGTGTTGACGATGACGCCGTTGTCCTGCTCGACGAGGATCGGCAGGAAGGCGCGGGTGCCGTTGACCACCCCGTCGAAATTGATCTGCCGCAGCCACTCGTCATCGCCGGGATCGGCATTCAGGACCGACGAGCGATCCGCGACGCCCGCGTTGTTGAACACGGCGGCCAGCGGAGCTCTGTTAGCCAGCGACGGCAGCCACTCGCGTACCTCGGCCGCGAAGTCGGCGCTGGTCCGCGGCGTCCCGTACGTCAAGCACTCTGGTCAGCACGGGCCCCGGGCAGTGATCTCGCGGTTTCCTTCAGGCCGGTCTCGTCGATGTCGGCGATGGCCACCGGCGAGCCTGATCGGGACAGTCGCCGGGCAAGGCTCCGGCCGATGCCGGAGGCCGCGCCGGAGATCATCACCGGCCTCCCGGCGATGATCCTGCGATTCCTGGTCATCGGTACTCCTTACCGCGGCAGTGTCACGGTATCCATGCGCGCCTCCGGTCGACGGTACGCAGACGTACCAGATCGACGGTACGTCAGAGTACGCGGCCGCGGTCGATCCGGGTGGCTCTGACGCCCGCCACCTGCAGCGCGAAGCGGCCGAGGCCTTCGCGCGGGCTATACCGTTTCCGAGCTGTGCAGTGCGGTTATCTCGGCCTCGGTGAGCCCGAGCTCGGCCAAGATGGCGTCGGTGTGCTCGCCGACCGCCGGGATGGGACCGAGAGCGGGTTCGCGCCGCCGGTGCTGATCGGGGAGGGCAGGGCCCGTATCGGGCCGGCCGGTGATTCCACCTCGGCCCAGCGATGCTCGAGCTGCGGGTGGGCCAGCAGGTCACCGACGGTGTTGAGCCGGGCGTTCGCGATCTGCGCGGCGTCCAGCAGCGCGCAGCACCTCGTCCGGCGAATGCGCGCTCAGCGCCGCCTCGATCTCGCGGTCCAGTTCGGTTCGCGCGGCGACACGGGCCGCGTTGGTCGCGAACCGGGGATCGTCGGCGAGCTCGGGACGCCCCAGCACCTGCTCGCAGAGCCGGCGCCATTCGCCGGGTTCTGCACGCCGAGCTGCACCGCGCCGCCGCCGCTGGTGCGGAACGTCCCGTACGGCGCGATCGTGGCGTGGCTGGTGCCGGTCCGGGTCGGCGGAACGCCCGTGTACATCGTGTAGTACATGGGCTGGGCCATCCACTCGGTCAGCGCCTCGAACAGCGAGACCTGCAGCGCGGCGCCGGTGCCGGTGCGTTCCCGCGCGTACAGCGCGGCCAGGATCGAGCTGAACGCGTACATGCCGCCCGCGATGTCGGCGACCGAGATTCCTGACTTGGCCGGGGCGTCCTGGGTGCCGGTGACCGACAGCAGGCCGGTCTCGCACTGGATCAGGAGGTCGTATGCTCTCCGGTGGCCGAACGGCCCGTCCGGCGCGTAGCCGGAGACGTCGCACACGATGAGCCGGTCGTCGCGGCCTCGCAGGACCTCGGCCGTCAGGGACATCCGGGCCGCCGCGCCCGGCGCCAGGTTCTGGACAAACACGTCCGCGCGGCCGTCGGCCCGATCCCTTTCGCAGGCCTTGAAAGAGGTCCAGGCCCTTTTTGATAAAGGTGAAAAAAAAACCGAAGTCCTGTTAAACCGGGCCGTGACTTTGATTAATCAACAACCCTATACCAGGATAGATTATGCCAAGATCAGCCATCCCCGGACCCTTGAAGAATTAACCGTCATCGGGGATCGGGGCGTGTTTACCCTGGCGGTCTGGGTGGGCGGCACCCGCCTGATCGATAATTGTTTATTGGAGGATAAAGAAAAATGACCAGAACCCTTATGAAATCAAAAATTCATCGTGCAACCATTACGGAAAGTTGTCTCCATTACGAAGGGAGTATGACCATCGACCAGGACCTGCTGGAGGCCGCCGATATTGTTCCTTACGAACAAATCCAGGTTTATAATATCGCCAATGGTGAAAGGTTCGCCACCTATGCCCTGGAAGGCCCCCGAGGCTCAGGGGTGATTTGTTTGAATGGGGCCGCGGCCCGCAAGGGGGTCGTAGGCGATCTGGTCATTATCGCGACCTATGCCTCCTTTGAAGAAAAGGAACTCCTGAATTTCAAACCCAAAATAGTCCAGGTGGACTCCCAGAACCGTCGGCGTCTGCGGGCGGCTTAAACTAAGACCCTAAAATTTTTATTTAACTTCACTAAGGGATTTAAGTTGCAAAAGTTCAAGGCCTGGTTGAAGACCTATCTTCTAACCGGATTAATCGTTGTCGTCCCGATTACCATCACCATCTATATCATTCAGGCCCTGATCGGGGTCATGGACGATTTCCTGTCCTTCCTGCCCGTCGCCTATCATCCCGATACCCTCATGGGTTTTCATCTGCCCGGCTTGGGATTAGTCCTGGTGAGCATCTTGGTCTTCTTGGTCGGACTTCTGACCCGCAATTATTTCGGGAACAAAGTGGTTCAAATATGGGACAAGATGGTTGGACGTATTCCGGTTGTAAGGAATATTTATCAGGCGATTAAGCAACTTACAGAAGCTGTCTTCAGTAATACTGGAAGTCACTTTAAACAGGTGGTCATGCTGGAGTTTCCCAGGACAGGCCTTTATTCCCTTGGTTTTTTATCAGGACCGGCCAGGGGGGAATTGGAATCCAAGGCGGGTCAGGCCGTCATGAATGTTTTTTTCCCCTGTACTCCCAACCCGACTACCGGCTATTACGTTTTGGTTCCGGAAAAAGATTTGATATTTTTGGAAATGAACGTGGAAGAGGGGTTTAAGCTGATCATCTCCGGGGGATTGGTGTCTCCAAACCAGTCCCCTCAGGTTTCCCCCCTAAACCACTGATAATGAAAATTTAATGAGATCGGGATGAAAGGAAAAACCTCATGGAAAAGGCCAGATTGAGTATTGACCATCTCCACCTTATCAGCGAAGACCCGCAATCCACGGCCTTCTGGTACGTGGACAAGCTGGGCGCAAAAATCGTCATGAGCTATGAAGTTCTTGGGGCACCTCAATTGATCATTGCCGTTGGCGGTACTACCATCATCATTCGGGGGCGGCGACCGAAAGAACGGCCATCCAAGAAGCCGGGATTGCAATGGGGACTTGATCACTTCGGGTTCAAGGTGTCAGGTGATTTCGACGGCTTCTGTGATGAACTTAAGAAAAAAGGCGTCACCTTTACAATGGATCCCGTAGACTTCAGCCCGGGCCTGCGCATCGCTTTTATCCAGGCCCCGGACGGCGTAAGCATCGAGCTTCTGCAAAGGGAAGGATAGGCTTTTGGGGAAAAACTTTTGACAGGATTTACAGGATAAACAAAGTTGAAGGCTTCGTAAAAAGTTTAAAATTGCCCTTACCTGTCATTCCGGCGAAAGCCGGAATCCGGGGAATTCAACTGTTTCTGGACCACGGCTTTCGCCGGGGTGACGGCCAGAGAGACTTTTTACAAAGCCGTCAAAGTTCAATCTTCCGGGGTTGGGAAAAGCAGGGTCACCACATGCAGTTCTTTCGGTCCATGGGCGCCCATGACCAACTTGAGTTCGATATCGGCCGTACGGCTGGCTCCGGTAATAAAGATGACGGCACTCCCGAGGGAAGACAAGTCCCCGGCCAGAGTCAATCGATCAAAGACTTCGTTCAGGGAAGCAAGAATTCTCCCCAAGGGCAAAAGGACGATATGAATGTTGGGGGCCAGAGAAACCCAGCGCCCCGCAGATTTGGCTGAAAATAAAACCAGGGTTCCGGTATCGGCCAGGGCATAATCGGCCCCGCCGATGCCGACATCAATGGTTCGAACCGCCTCCCAGTCTTTTTCTCTTAAGATCCCTTTCCGGTCTTTGGGAGTAAACCCTAAGAGGTGCCGGCCTTCCTTTTGCAATTCCTTTTCCAAATTCAGATCATGAATCAGGGAGCGGTTTTCCAGGGCCACCCTTTGGGCCAAAGAAGCGGACAACAAGGAATCCAAAATGCCCAACAATTCCTCTTTGGAACCGGCCCGGTAGGTCTTGGCCTGGAGGGCGGTCAGTTCGTTTTCCAATTGGGAAAGGAGATCAGTCCTGGTTTTCATCCTGCCACCATTGGTGAAAGGTTTTTTCCGGAAAGGATACCCCGGCAGGGATTTTCTTGGGGAAGATCTTCCCCCCCATTTTAGCCAGGGCGACGGCCGTCTGGTACCAGGAGGAATGGGATTGACAGGCTGCCCAGAGCCTTATAAAAGATTTTTCATAAAAGGTCGCCCCCCCTTGTTCCTGAATCCGCTGGCGCAGTTTTAATAAAAGGTCCGGCAGGGGAATTCGGACCGGACAGACCGCGGCACAGGCCCCGCATAAGGTCGAGGCCATGGGTAGGTCCTTGGCCCGAAGCAAACCCAGATATTGGGGTACAATGGTAGCCCCGATGGGCCCGCCATAGACCCACCCATAGGCATGTCCCCCGATCCGTTGATATACCGGACAGACATTCAAACACCCCCCGCAGCGAAGACAATAAAGGGAAGGTCTCAATTCCGGGTCTTGAAGGAATTTGGATCGGCCGTTATCCAATAGCACCAAATGAACCTCTTCAGGGCCGTCTTCCTCCGAACTCTTCCCGGGACCGTGAATAAAAGACATGTACGTAGATAGTTTTTGGCCGGTGGCGCTTCGAGCCAGGATTCTTAGAAAGACCGTCAGTTCCGGCAGTCCGGGGATCACTTTCTCAATCCCCACAACGGCCACGTGGAGGCGCGGGAAGGTGGTGCTCATCCGGGCATTGCCTTCGTTTTCCACCACAACCAGGGTGCCTGTCTTCGCCAGGGCAAAATTAGCCCCGCTGATCCCCATGCCGGGCCTGAAAATATTTTTCCCGCAGGAATTCCCGGGCCGCCTGGGTCAGTTTTTCCGGCGTATCAAAAAGGGGGACCCCTAACTTCTTGGAAAACAACTCGGCAATCTCTTCCTGGGATTTATGGATGGCCGGGGCAATGATATGGGAGGGAGGCTCCCCGGCAAGCTGGACGATAAATTCCCCTAAGTCGGTTTCCCAAACCTGGACCTGGGCATTTTCCAACTCCTGGTTGAGTCCGATCTCTTCGGTGGTCATGGATTTGCCTTTGACCGCCATGGTGATCCCCCGGGAACGGACAAGCTCCAGGATATATTGGCGGGCGTCTTCGGCGTCCGGGGAGCGATGGACCTTCACCCCCAGGGCCTGAGCCGAAGTTTCCAACTGGTCCAAATAGGCATCCAGGTGATCCATCACCTCGGCCTTGATTTGATGAGCCTGGGTCCTTAAGGCTTCACCCTCGGGGAATTCCTGAAAGGCCTTGGCCCGCATGCGCCCGATATGCCCGCAGGCCCTGGACAGGGCTTCCTGCAAGGCTTGATTGTCGAGGGCCTGTTCGGCCTGCGTTTTAAACTCTTCGGTTTGTATCTTCATGGACCGGATGGGAGGCCAACACCTCCACTAAATGTTTTACTCCGATAGAAATTTTTTGTTCCTGAAGTCCTTGCCGGATGTGCATCAGGCAGCCGGGGTCATTGCTGACGACCCACTGGGCACCGGTATTCCGGATGGCCTTTACTTTTTCTATTCCGATGGCCCGGGAGAGCCTGGGGAATTTTTGAGAGAAAAGCCCGCCAAACCCGCAACAGGCCTGGGAGGATTCCATCTCGACCAGGGTTAATCCCTCAACCTGGGCCAGAAGCCTCCTCGGTTGTTCTGAAATATCTAAGAGCCGGTTGGAATGGCAGGCATCGTGATAGGTGACGGTAAAGGGAAAAGAGGCTCTGATTTTTTCTATGGGGACAAATTGAACCAGGAACTCGGAAACTTCGAATATTTTTCGGGCGGTTTTTTGGGCCTTGGCCAGCCATTCCGGGTCTTGGGAAAAAAGCTCTCCATAATGGTTCCGGACCATGGCCGTGCAGGAACCGGAAGGGCAGACGATACACTCGGCCGAATCGAAGATGGTCAGAAATCGCTCGGCCAGGGTCCTGGCCTGTTTGATAAAACCCTGGTTGAAAGCCGGCTGGCCGCAGCAGGTCTGGTCCTGGGGATAGTCTACTTTAAAGCCCGAGTTCTTTAAAATGGCCGTCAGGTCCCGGGCCGCCTGGGGAAAAAAAACATCCATCAGGCAGGGAATGAAAAGGGTTACCGAACTGGGAAAGTTTGATTCCATTTCCTTGAATATCTATCACAAAAGCAGAAGGGAAGAAAAGATAAATTTTTCAAAGGAGATTTTGGTTGAATCATTGGTCAATAAAAAAGGGTTAGTCAGTCGTGATTTACGGCCGATTAACCCTTGACATATCCATTGGTGGAGCTGAACGGGATCGAACCGTCGACCTCTTGACTGCCAGTCAAGCGCTCTCCCAGCTGAGCTACAGCCCCAAAAACTAAAGTATTCTTTATACCATTTCATAACTTAAAAAGTCAACAAATTTTTTATTATTTTTTCTTGACAGGACAAGACTGGGTTGATTATACTTTTTTAATCTTTCCCGTTAAGATGTGCCGGAGTGGTGAAACTGGTAGACGCAGGGGACTCAAAATCCCCCGACCCTCGCGGTCATGTCGGTTCAATTCCGACCTCCGGCACCAATAAATACAATATGATGCGGTCCTTCGGGACCGTTTTTTATTGATTCTATTGGCCTTTGCGCCTACCACTTTCACAATTCCTTTTAACTTCAATGTATTACAGGCCTATCAACGGGGAAGGCAGTATTACAGTTACCGATATAGGCAAGGTAGCTATGATGCCACCGGGGTCCAGCACCTGCGGCATGTTGACAAGAGATTTTGTGTGAACACGGGAGACCCGGCAAGTTCAGCAAGTAAGCTGTAGAACCAGACAAGCCCTTGAAGCAAGGATGGTTGGATGATTTGCCGGGAGTCGGACTAACTGATAGTACTCTGAGGCAGGGAAAGCCTGCTACATGGGGAAGCGGTTAGCGGCAGTTGAGCCTTTTGAGGGAAACATGGGCTCCATGCAAAGGGAGGATTCGGCCCTTTATTCAAAGAAAGGAACAAGCCAGCCATGCAAACAGGACTTGAGAGGATAGCAGAGAAAGCCCGGAAGGAGACGAAACTGGTAATCTGGGAGAAATTTCAGAAGATTAAGGAATCGTTTCCATTACGATCGCCGAGGTTGTACATTCCTTTTGTAAGGATGCAATCCCTCGCCGTACTGTGAATCAACTGCTGAAGAGGCTCGTGCGGGAAATCTGCAGGCGGGCTTCTGTGAGGGCTGCGCACTGTAAGGTGCGCGGCTACTCGACCTTGGGGGTGAAATTCCCCCGGGCTACTCGACTCAAAAAAAGAGACTTAAAATTTATTGACTTTTTGGCTATTCGAGTATAGAAAATCTAAAATAGTTTAACTAAGTTTTCTTTTTGGCAACCTTATTACCAAGGGAGTTCCAATGGAAGAAATAATAGACCGCATTTCTCAAGCGAGAGGTGGGGTTTTTTGTTGCACAATTGATAAGTGATGATAACTTCTCAAAAAGGGCATTAAATATGGATGTTGGGAACCCTAATAGTCATGGGGTTTTGGAGATTTCCCCCTAAACTATTTCTTCTTTTATTCTTTTTTCGTGCAAAAAATTTTTTGCACGAAAACTTACTCTATAGCCAACGGTGAAAAATTTAGGTATTACATTTGGTATAACGGAATTTAAAGAATCTAAAGAAAGGAAAATATCATGAAAGTTCTGGCTTTAAACGGGAGTATCCGGAAGACCGGGAATACTGAATTGCTTTTGAAACAGGCTTTGATGGGCGCGGAAGCGGAGGGAGCGGAGGTAGAGATCCTGAAATTGACTGATTACGATATTGGACCGTGCCGGGGCTGTGGGCTTTGTCTCTTTCGGGACAATGTATGCGTGGTAAAAGACAATACAAGTGAGATATTTGCCAAAATAGAAGCATGTGATGGCCTCATTCTGGGATCTCCATGCTATTTCCTTGAATTGACCGCCATCGTGAAGCAATTGATCGACCGGTGCTGGATCATGGGACACAACAAGATCGGCAAACAGAAAAAGCCGGCTTCCGTTATCGTTCCTTATGCCACGCGCGGGTGGATCCCTTATATTTTTGTCCAGGCCAATATTCTGTTTAACACGCTGTATCTGACCAAAATCAATCAGGCGGCCGTCTGTACGCAGGGGATATCGGAAGTTGTGCTGGATCAGGATGCGATGGATTTAGCCGACCGCATGGGGCGGGAGATCGCTGTGGCAATCCGAGAAAAGGATTACACTTATAAGGGTGAAGAGGGCATCTGTCCCGGCTGTAATGATCAACTCCTGCGGGTATTAAGAGATCGGGAAACCGTCGAATGCCCCACGTGCGGGGTGCGAGGCAAGTTAAGCATCATTGACGGAAAGATCAATGTAAAATTCGAGGAGGAGGCTTGGAGAGAGAGCCGATTCAAGTTGGATGTCTCGTATAACCATTACACGTATCATATTGCTCCATCGAAAGATTATTTCTTGCGGACCAAAGATGAGCGGAAGGCAAAATCCCAAAAATACAAAGAATATTTATTGGCAAAGTAAGGAGATTCGAGCCATGACGAAATACTATGTAAAACTTCGGTACTATCCCGGTGATCCCCTTCAAGAGATCAAAGAAAAGGATTTGAAGCGTTTGGAAGAGCAATACAGTCTGAATATCTCTTATGAAAAAATTGAGAAACGACAGATGAAGGACGGCATCTTGATGGAGGATACCCTCAACAACCGCATTGAGGATATAACGCAGGAAGTGATTACCGTATCGAGTGACCATGAGCAGAATTTTTCGGATTGCATTAAGGACTTGTATAAAAAATATCGGTGTCCCCGAACGGCATACAGCCTCCTAGGCAGCAACGATCTCGGTCAGAAAATTTCCAAGGGACTCATGAACATTTACGGCGGATGGGAATAATCCTCCATTGCTGGGGTCCCGCAACCTCGCATAGGGACAGGTGAAAGAACTCATCCTGGAGGCGCAGTAACAGAGGGATTTGCAGCGCGATGGAATGTATCTGCCGGTCATCGATGCGGAACTCAAAACAATATATGGAAAATGGCGCTTGATATTCACCCCCCTTTTTGGAGTTGCAAATTCGGGCGAAGTTGTTTGTTCCGGCATGACCTTAATTGATAAACAGCTTTCTGAATCTTTGCAGATCCGGACTTGTGTACTATAATGTTTCAGTCGAATCTTGACAGAAAATACGGTGAAACAAGGAGGTCTATTATTAACCGTCTCATCCCTCTCTGGAAATAGCCAGAGGTTCACTGGACCATCCATTATATCCGCCTACCACAATGAAAAGTCGCCTCACCAAACCTTGTGGAATTATACCCCCGGCTTCAGTCATCGCCTGGGGGAAAAAACCAAACTTTTGAACTTTTATAAAAGCTCAGATCAAGTTGTCAAAGAACAAAGGAATTTATTTAATCAGTTAAATACTGAAACCTATGTGGACTGCGTTCCAAAACTAACCCCTTTTTTTACTTGACCTGTCTGGGACAGTACAATATTGTTTTTCGGAAAGATAAGGACGATAAGTGAGGCCACATCATGGATATGAAGCGTGATTATTATGAAGATATTCAATACTTCAAGAGAAAATGGGTCATGTCTGTGGCTATTGTATTTCTGCTTTTCCTCTTTGCCTTGCCCGTATTTTTTTCAGGATACTCTATTTTTCTTTTTAATCTCATGATGGTTTATGTGATTGTCGCCATGGGTCTCAACATCCTGGTCGGCTATACCGGGCAGATTTCTCTGGGACATGCTGGATTTTTTGCCATTGGAGCCTATGGAACAACGCTTCTGATGGGAGAAATGCATCTCCCTTTTATTATTGCTATTGTCCTGGCTGGATTTATCGCCGCTCTCTTTGGATTTCTTTTGGGTTTGCCGGCCTTGAGATTGAAAGGTCCCTATTTGGCCATCGCCACCCTTGGGTTCGGTATGTCTACCATGCACCTTATCGGAGAAGAGAAAATTTTTGGCGGCCGATTGGGCCTAAAGGTCCCACCTCTGGATATCGGTGTGCCTCAGATCGGCTTGAGTTGGGTTTTGCTTAAAGATTCCGGCAAGTTCTATTTGATCTTAATCATTACCATTCTGATGGTTTTAGCGGCCAGAAATCTTATGAAAACTCGTATAGGGAGAGCTTTCGTAGCCATAAGGGACAGCGACATCGCCGCAGAAGTTTATGGCGTTAATTTGTTGATTTATAAAACCTTGGCCTTTGCTATTAGCGCCTTCTATGCAGGAATGGCCGGGGGGTTGTTTGCTTTTGTCCTGGGCTTTATCGAACCCTTTACCTTCAACATCCTTCTGTCCATCGTCTTTTTAGTGATGATTGTCGTCGGTGGCCTGGGATCTATATTGGGGTCCATTGTCGGGGCCCTATTCATTGCCTATTTACAGTATTCCCTCTTAAAGAATATCGGGGAATTACCTTTTATTGGGAAATGGATCCTGGCCATATCCGAAAGATGGTTTACCATAACAGGGTTGGAAAATTTTAACAGCATCGCCCTCGGTCTCATTATCATCGGTGTCATACTATTTGAACCCAAAGGAATGAACGGCATTTGGTTGAGATTTAAAAAATACTGCATCACTTGGCCGTTTTAAAAGAGATCCCCTCCAGGAGCAAGGACAGAAAAGGTGCCCACGATTCAACTCATCATAGAAGGATTGGCCACAGGCGCTTGCTATGGATTATTTGGGATAGCCGTGGTCATTATATACAAGACCTCTGAAGTGGTGAATTTCGCCCAGGGAGAGATGGGCATGTTCTCAAGTTTTATCGCCTATCATATCCTTACCTTTTACCATTATCCATTTTGGCTGGCCTTTTTGATTACCCTTGTATTTTCTATTTTCCTGGGGGTGGTCATTGAATTTATTTTTTTACGCCCAGCCAAGAATGCCGGCCTGCTCAATACGATTGTGTTGACCCTCGGGGCGGAAATGCTGCTCATGGGATTTGCCAGTTGGAAATGGGGTGCTGACCAGAAAGAGATCTCTTTGCCATGGTCCTTCAATGCGATTCACGAACCCATTAAAGGATTGATTATCAATAATTGGTCGATTGCCGTATTTTTGGCCGCAGCTTGCTCCATGATCTTTCTCTATGTTTTTTTTAAATATACCATGTTGGGCATTGCTATGAGGGCCATCCAACAAAATAAACAGGCGGCCAGGATCATGGGCACGCGGGTGGAACGGGTTTTTTCATTTGCCTGGGGCTTCAGTTCATTAATCGGGGCCTTGGCCGCTATGTTCTTTGTAGCCAAAGGCACCTTGGACCCTTCGTTTATGATGGAGCCTTTCCTGAAAACATTTGCCGCAGCCGTCCTCGGAGGACTGATGAGCATTCCGGGCGTTTTTGTCGGAGGATTGCTGTTGGGGGTGATCGAAAACTTTTTTGGCTTTATCTGGCCGGCTTGGAAACCGATCGTTGCCTTTGTGATCATTGTTTTGGTCTTGTGCCTTCGCCCAAGCGGGCTTTTTGCCAAACATTATCGGCGAAAAGTTTAAATAGTTTCTATCGGGAGACGTCGTGGGTCCGGATGGAGCGAACAGTCGTCAGCATAAGCCATTTTTTTCAAGGGTTTTCTCTGAAAGCTGATCGCTGATAGCTCTTATCTGAAAATATCTTTTATGAACACTAAATAATTAATTTTTTAGCGAGGAGAACAAATTATGAAAAAAGAAAAATGGTTGGGAATTTTCATTATGGTGGCAATATTTATTGTAATGGTACCTATTGGTTATGGTGCCGAAAAGGGTTTTGATGATAAGGAGATTAGAATAGCCTCCTGGGGTCCGCAGACCGGTCCGGCCGCAGCCTGGGGGAATATCGCCCGAGGCCCGGGACTCTTGTTTCGTATGGTTAATGAAGCCGGAGGGATTCACGGCCGGATGATTAAAAATATTCTCAGAGATGATCAATATAACCCTGCCCAAACCAAGCTTCTGGCCAAAGATTTAGTTGAACGAATAGGCATTTTGGCCGTTACCAGCGGTCTCGGAAGTTCAACTACCTTGGCGGTCAAAGATTATCTTGCGGAAAACAAAATCATTGCCGTCGGCATGTGCACCGGGGCCAAGGAATTGGTTATACCCACCGATCCCTATTTATTCAGCAACTTTGACCTGTTTGGTGATGAGATGAGCGTCTTGACTAAGTATGTAGTAGAGAAACTAAAAATAAAGAAAATCGGATTTCTCTATCAGAATGATCCCATGGGATGGGACGCCTTGAATGGGGCTAAAGAACGAATGCAAACTTATGGATTGAAGTTTGTGGCCGAAATTCCAGTCGAACCGACTGAAAAGGACCTGTCATCCCAAATTATGAAGTTGAAAAGTGCTGGGGCGGAATGCGTTATGATGCAGGTTGCCCCTACCCCCGGCGTGGTGGCCGTAAAGACAGCCGCGTCCATCGGCTTCAAACCCCAATTTGTGTCCGCCGATACCCTGGGCGACATGCAGGTAATGTATAAAATAACCGGGGGCTTATGGGAGGGGGTCATCACCGGGGGGAAGACGCTGGACCCGAACGGCAATGACCCACTGGTAGTGAAATATCGTGAGGCCGCCAAAAGGCTGATGCCCGATGAGCCCTTCACCGGTTTTTTCTTGGCCGGGATCATGTTTGCCGAACCCCTGGTATATGCCCTTCAAAAGGTGGGCCGGGACTTGAGTACCGAGGCCCTTTTAAAAGCCTTAAACTCTATCAAAGATTTTCATGGAGTCGGTCCTAAAATTACCTGGACCCCACAACAGCATCAGGGCGTCGATTCAACCAGGATTTATAAATGCGGACCGAATGGAAGATATGTTCTGCTTCAAGATTGGACTGCCAATGAATTAAAAGGCTGGAAGAAAAAATAAAAAAATATCCTCCAGATGGGATACTTTACACTCGAAAACCTTAGCATCCGATTCGGTGGCTTGCAAGCGGTCAACCGCGTGAATTTCACGGTCGAGAAGAATGGGATACTCTCCATCATCGGACCCAACGGTTCGGGCAAAACAACTATTTTTAACCTGATCAACGGAATCTATAAACCGGATAGTGGGAGAATCCTTTTGAAAGGCCAGAACATTGCCGGATACCGTCCGGATCGCATCGCTCGTCTGGGAATCGCTCGTACCTTTCAAAATATAGAATTATTTTCCAACGCGACGGTCCTGGATAATATATTGCTCGGCCGGCATATTCACATGAAGACGGGGGTGTTCACCGGGGCCTTTATGTGGGGTAACCGGTCTTCCGCGGCCAGGGAAGAGTTCAAAAACACCAAAAAGGCGGAAGAAATCATCGATTTTCTTGAGCTCCAGATGGTTAGGGATCAACGGGTCTCCAGTTTACCCTATGGCAAGAGAAAGCTCGTGGAGGTCGGCCGGGCTCTGGCCCTGCAGCCAGAGATCCTTCTATTGGATGAACCCTCAGCCGGTATGAATACAGAGGAAAAAGAAGACCTTAGGGTCTGGATTAAGGATATACAGGAAGTCTACAACATGACCATTTTATTGATCGAGCATGATATGAATATGGTCATGGGCATTTCCGACCGGATCGTCGTAATGAATCAGGGAGGAAAGGTCATTGAGGGCCTGCCCCAAGAGGTCCAGAGGCATCCCGAAGTCATCAAGGTTTACTTCGGAGAGGAAAGATAATGCTCAAACTGAGGAATGTAGAAACCTGGTATGACCAGATCAGGGCTTTGCACGGTATATCTTTAGATGTTCTCCAGGGGAATATCGTAACCCTTATAGGAACGAACGGAGCGGGAAAGACGACTTGTCTAAAAACGATCATGCGTCTATTGTCTGAACAGAGGAAGGAACAGCCGGAAAAGGGCACCATAGAATTCATGGGGGAGCGGATTGATAGAAAAAGCACGGATCAGATCGTGCGTCTGGGCATCGGTTACGTCCCCGAAGGCAGAGAAGTGTTTCCTGAATTATCAGTGAGGGAAAATCTCCTGATGGGTGCCTATGTGAGAAAAGACAAAAGAGGCATCCAAGCCGATATGGAGAAGGTCTTTAACCACTTTCCCACCCTGAAAGAAAGAAAAAACCAGGAGGCGGGTTACTTAAGCGGCGGTCAGCAACAGATGCTGGCTATTGGTCGGGCACTGATGAATCATCCCAAAATGCTGATGCTGGACGAACCCTCTTTGGGGTTGTCCCCTCTGTTGACCCAAGAGATATTTACTATCATCCGGGACATCAATCAAAAGGATGGGGTCACCATCCTCCTGGTAGAACAAAACGTGAATATGGCCTTGAAATATGCCGGTTTTGCTTATTTGATGGAAAACGGGCGGATTGTCCGGGCGGATAAACCTGATATTTTAAGAGAGGACGAGGATGTCAAGGAATTTTATCTGGGAATAGCCACTGATATCTCGGTAAAGGGTTTTAAGCGGTACAGAAGAAAAGTTAGATTCAGATAATCCGATAATGAATGGCCGAGATAGTCGGACGAGCACCTGTTCTCGATCACCGGTAGAAGGGCATTACTCCTATGGAAGCGGACACATTACCCAAGGCCTTAATAAGTATGGCTGAAAAATATCCCCAACGGGTTTCCCTGAGGGAGAAAGTTTTAGGTCTCTGGAAGGATATTACCTGGTCCCAATATCTCGAAAAGGTCAAGTATGTCGCCTCGGGGTTGAATGCCATTGGAGTGGAAAAAGGGGACCGTGTCGCCATCATTGGTGAAAATCAACCCGAATGGCTGTACTCGGCCCTTGGGGTCATGTCGACCGGTGCGATATTCGTAGGGATCTATGCCACCAACCCGTCTTCGGAATGTGAGTATGTGGTGGGACATTCCGGCTCGATCATCTATATCTGCGAGGATGAAGAACAACTGGATAAGGCCCTTGTTTTCAGAGGAAACACGCCATTACTCAGAAAGATGATCGTCTGGGATATGGAAGGCCTCAGGCACTTTAATGACCCGATGGTCATGAGCTTTGACGAACTCCTTACCCTTGGCAGGAAAATCGACCAGGAGCGCCCGAACCTGTTTTTTCAACAAGTAGCCCAGGGAAAGACAGAAGAAATCGCCGGCTTGGTTTATACCTCCGGGACCACGGGCCTGCCCAAAGGAGCCATGCTATCTCACGAAGGCTATTTATGGGTAGGGAAACAGACTAGCGTGGTGGCCAATATCACTGAAAAAGATGAAACCATCTCCTTCCTGCCTATCTGTCATGTTTATGAGCAGGTATTCGCTATGATGGTTCATTTAAATGTGGGGCATATCGTTAACATGGCCGAAAGTACCGATACCCTCATGAGAGACCTGAAAGATATTTCCCCGACCATTTTTCACGCCGTTCCGCGGATCTGGGAAAAATATTACTCATCCGTTGTCCTCACGATGGATGAGGCCACCTGGCTGAAAAGGACCATTTATAAACTGGCCGTGAAGGCTGGGACCCGATTCAATGAAGTCCAATCGGCCGGAAAACGGCCCTCTCCCTTGTTATGGCTGATGGTTCAATGGGCCTACTTGGCCGTTTTTTGGCACTTAAAAAGAAGATTGGGCTTTGATAGACTCCGACTAGCCAATTCAGCAGCCGCGCCAATCTCTCAAAATATTCTGAAATATTTTCAAAGTATTGGAGTGCCCATACGGGAGGGATTCGGCATAACCGAAGCTACAGGAACTACCCATATGTCCGATGAAAATCATTTTAAATTGGGGACAGTCGGTAAAGCATTGCCAGAGACAGAGGTAAAGATTTCTGAAGATGGAGAGATCCTTATCAAGAATAAGGGGATATTCAAAGGGTATTACCGGGATGAGGGAAAGACAAAGGAAGTCCTCGTTGACGGCTGGTTACATACGGGAGATGTCGGGGAAGTCGACAAAGAAGGATTTCTAAAAATTACGGACCGAAAAAAAGACCTTATGATTACGACCGGGGGAAAAAACATTTCTCCCCAGTTCATAGAAAATTTGTTGAAATTTTCCCCTTATATTAATGATGCCATCATTATTGCCGATGGCCGAAAATATGTGACCGCCATTATTGTGGTCGATGAAGAAAATGTGGTTAAATATTGCCAACAGGAGAAAGTTCAATATACGACCTTTGCAAGCCTGACTAAGACCAAAGAAGTCACAAAACTGATTCAGGAAGAGATCCACAAAGTGAATGAAGATCTGTCCCACGTTGAAACCGTCAAGAAATTCAGAATTATGGACAAGAAACTATACACCGAGGACGGTGAAATCACACCCACCATGAAAGTCAAGCGCAAATATATTAATGAGCACTATAAAAATTTGATTGAATCGATGTACCAGGATTAGATTCATATATTATACCAACATGCCGTCTGGGCCAATAAAAGCGACATGTTTTAAGAAGGCCATCATGGACCCTCGGTAATTTCATTTCCAGTTTGAAACAGGCCCGAAAGGAAAGAATATGACAAAGTACGCATTGCATAAAGGGCGAGATATCCCCAAGGTGGTCATACCGGACGCCCTGCTGGCTGAAAGAAGGCTGCAAATGCTTCACAGTTATTTGTAATGGTGGACGCAAGCCGTTACAGAAGGATTCGGCATTGAGAAGGCGAGAGAGCGCTTAGAAAGTGGGAGCGGCAAAAAGGAATACACGCGGCACGATTATATGAAGCCTATTTATGAAAAAAATGAGTTAACCCAATTGACCTATCTACGCTGATATATGAGACCGGTCGAAGTGGTGATATATTGAGAGAGCGGTATCAAGCATGGATTGAAGGTGATAAAGGACTTGCCCAAACGCTGGTTTGCCCGACTGAAAAGATGATTGTGGAATTGGGCCTCGGACTTAAATTTTGCGTGAAACGCTGCGACGCATTTATGGAAGATACATGGGAGGCTGTTCCGAGCGTCTCGTATAAGCAAACCAAAGGGATTGATAAGGACGATATCTGTGAATGGGGGATGTGGGTCAGATCGAAGGAATAGCAACTGCCAGCGATAAAATCGCAACGGTTTATAAGGAGGTATTCATGGAAGGACCGAATGTAAAAAATCTGGCTCAAATTCTGGAAGATAGTGCAGGTAGATTGCCCGATAAGGAATGCCTGATTTACGAAAACAGCAATTATACATACAAAGCCCTCAATGAACTTGTGAACAAGGCCGGCAACGCTTTTCTGGGCCTGGGCATCAAAAAAGGCGACCGGGTGCTGATCAGTTTGCTCAACTCACCGGAGTTTGTCATCAGTTTTTTTGCTCTGGCCAAAATCGGCGCCATCGTTGTGGCGATCAACTATATGTTAACCGCTAGCGAGGAAAATTATATCGTGAGTGATTCCGAGGCCAATCTCGTCATCACCGATGCTGACAAGCTATCCAGTTTTTACAAGATGACGGGAGGGACGGTCCCGATTATAACAATCAATCAAAATGAAGAGGGGGAACGGCTTCCGGGTGTTTTGAATTTTTGGGATCAACTTGACGTCCAATCGGATGTGCTCTCCCCATGCGCCTGCACCCGAGAGGATGTCGCCGACATTCTCTATACCTCCGGCACAACAGGAAAGCCAAAGGGGGCGATGCTTACCCATCATTCCGTCCTGTTCTGTTCTTCTCTTTATTCCGATAACGTCGATATGCGGGAATACTTTTTTCCTGAAAACAGCAGATTCCTGACGGCTTTACCTCTATACCATTGCTATGGTCAGAATGTCTGTCTGATCACCCCGTTGTCGGTCGGTGCAACGGTCATTTTAATCGACAGATTCAATACTGAAAATGTTTTCCGGGCTATATCCGAGCACCGCGTTACCACCTTTCCCGGGGTTCCCACGATGTTTGCTTATCTGATGAGCGGATTCGATCCCGAAAAACATGACTTGAGTTCCCTAAAGTTCTGCTGTTCGGCCGGCGCCGCTCTGTCTCCCGAGATTACCAGGGCCTTTCGCGAGATGACGGGCATCGAAATTGTTGAGGGGTACGGGATAACCGAGGCTTCAGCTCAGGCGATTGCTCATCCTCTTGCTCCTCATAAAAAGAGAAGCGACAAGTTCGGCTCAATCGGAATCCCTCTCCGGAACAGTTGGCAGCAAACAGAAGCCAGGATTGTCGATGACAACGGGAAGGAACTCCCCGCAAACTCAATCGGAGAATTGATCATAAAGGGGGATCACATCATGAAAGGCTACTGGAAACTCCCGGAGGAAACAGCCAAAACCATTCGCAACGGCTGGTTGTATACGGGGGACTTGGCCAGGCAGGATAAAGACGGATATTTTTTTATCGTCGATAGAAAGAAGGACATGATCATCGTCGGTGGTGAAAACGTATACCCACGTGAAATTGAAGAGGTCCTTTCCCAGAATGAAAAAGTTCTCGAGGTTGCGGTAATCGGTGTGAAGGACGCAACCAAGGGGGAGGTGGTGAAAGCCGTGGTCGCTTTAAGAAACGACGTTCAGACGACGGAAGAAGAATTGAAGAAATTCTGCGCCTCCCGGCTGGCTAAATTTAAAGTTCCGCATCTGGTGGAGATAAGGAAAGAGCTTCCAAAAAGCTCAACAGGCAAGATTCTGAGGAGATTGGTAAAATAAAGGGTTAAATTAAGAGGAGTATTGCAATGGGGAAAATGCAGGACAAAGTCATTTTGATTACCGGAGGGAGTTCGGGGATGGGTCGCGCAACGGCGAATCTCTTTGCAAAAGAGGGTGCCCGGGTGGTCATCGCGAGTCGAGGGGGGAAAGAGGGAAGGAGGCCTTGGAAGAGATCAAACGCCTGGGAGGTGAAGGCATCTTCATCAAAGCGGATGTGTCCAACGAATACCAGGTCGAAGCGATGGTGGGTAAGGCAGTATCGGAATACGGACGTCTGGATTTCGCCTTCAACAATGCCGGTGTCGAGGGCAAAGGTGCCAGGCTGGCAAAAGAAACCATGGATATGTGGAATAAGATCATGGACATAAACCTGAAGGGCGTCTGGTTGTGTATGAAGTATGAGATCTTGCAGATGTTGAAACAGGGCGGCGGTGTCATCATCAATAATTCATCTACATCTGGCCTGGGCGGAGCGCCCAGATTGACCATCTACAGTGCGAGCAAGCACGGCGTAATAGGCTTAACGAAAGGGGCCGCCCTTGAATATATATCTGACAACATACGAATAAATGCAATATGCCCCGGAATCATCAAGACACCGATGCATGACGAAAGACTTAAAACCACGCCCGGTCTGGAAAAAATCATGCTGTCAATGATACCCATGCGACGGTTCGGAAAACCGGAGGAGGTTGCCAGTGCCGTGATGTGGCTGTGTTCGGACGATGCCGCCTATGTGACCGGATCCACCTTTTTAATAGGGGGAGGACAGGCTGTATCCGTTTAAAATTCGGAATCGCAGTTAAGTTTAACCGGTTTTCGAAAAATCTCAATCTGGGATTATTTGCGCCTTTAAGTAGGAGGGATTTGTAAATTCTATATTGAAGAATCACATGAGGAGATGAAAATGCACGAAGTGATTTTTTACCCTATTGGAAATGGTGATACTTGTCTCATTCGTTTAGAAAATGGAAAGCGATTGGCTTTCGATTTTGCGGATCTTTACGATCCGGAAGATAAAAACGATAAAAGGATGCCCCTGGCTAAGAATTTTAAAGAAGACGTCGACTGGCCGAAAAAAAAGGAAATCGAAGTCCTCGCCATAACTCATGGGGACAACGACCATGTAAAGAGTATTCCTGAAATCTTCTGGCTGGATATGGCAGCCAAATATCAGGGTGAGGACCGGGTCAAAATCAAGGATACTCCGGACGGCATTTTCAACCAGTTCAAAGTTCCCCTTGGCCAATTTTCCGTTGGGCATCCGGATATTGTCCTCAAGACCGACCCGCACATGTCCTCCGCAAAGGATGGACTGGGTGATGGCCGGCCATTCTTCGATACCCACACCGCAGGTTGAAAAATTGGCCCCCGGAGGCAGGGCGCCGACCATGGCCACAAAGGAACCGGGCCGGAAGGAGGCCCCACCGCATACGCCCCAGACGAAATTGAAATTCACCGGATGGGTGAAGAATCCGCTGGGGGAGAGGAAATAGTAGTTATCGATGCCGGCCGAAGAATAGACCTCCAGTTCCGGCTTGGTCCCGATTTCCTTCATGGTCATGGCCAAATTGGATATGGTGAAAAAAGTATTATCAAAGGTATAGTCAACAATGACCTCGCCGGTCTTTCGGTTCACGGAGGCAAAATTCATGGTCCCCATATTAAGTGAGGCCATTTCAGGGCGAACCGCTTCGATCTGGGCTATCCTTTGCTCTGGCGTCGCCCCCATTCCCAGGGCCGAGGTCATGTTGACAATCAGCTCCGGGGTCCTATCCTTGATGGCATCATGACTTTCCTTGATGCGGGCGAGGCTGGTGGTGTTGGTCCCGTCGTCTTCAACGGCGTGGACATGTACCATGGCCGCCCCGGCCTTAAAGGCCAGATGGGCCGATTCGGCCAATTCCTTAGGGGTGTAGGGTGTATTGGGGTTCTGATTTTTACGGGTGGCCGAGCCGACCAAAGCACAGGTTACAATGACCTTCCTTCCCATGATTCACCTCCGTCATAGCCATTCTTCTTTAATATCAACAGCCGAAGTATCCTCCAACCGGATGATCCTGGCCCGGGCAAAAATTTGGGGCATAAAGTTACGGACATAATAATGCACCGTTTCGATTTTGCCCTGGTAGAACCGGGCATCGGCCTCCCCGCAATTTCCCTGACTCAGCTTGGAGGCCGCGATCAGGCCCTGATCCAACAGCAAATGGGCAATGGCCACCTCGGCCATGGAATCCAAAAATCGGGTGGCCGTCAGGGGGATCAGGACCATTTCCCCCTCCTTAAAATAGCGGGCGTAATACAAGCTGATCTCCACCAGGGTTTCCAGGGCCTCTTCCAGAAGACCCATATCCGAAAAAAAGGTTGGGTTCGTTTTATGACCCCGGACAAATTGCTTCACTTCGTCAATCCAGCCCTGGAATACTTTACCCCCTTCCATGTTCAATTTTCGACCGATCAGATCAACGGATTGAACATAGTTGGTCCCGTCCCAGATGGAGAGTATCTTACAGTCCCTGGTGTATTGCTCCACCGGATATTCCTTGGTGAATCCGTATCCTCCCAGGACCTGTATCCCCTCCCGGCCCATCTCGAAGATTCGGTCCGAACAGTAGGCCTTGACCAAAGGCGTTAACAGTTCCATCCGCCCCCGGGCCTTTTTCCGCTCCTCTTCCGACGGAGAGGCCTTGACCAGGTCTTCCATAAAATAGGCCCGGTAAACCAGGGCCCGCATCCCCTCGGTCAGGGCCTTCAGGTTCATGAGCATCCGTCGCACATCGGCATGTTCCACGATCCGCACCCGCTCCCCCCGTTTCCCAAAGGGCACCCCCTGAACCCGCTCCTTGGCATAGGCCAGTACATTGGCGTAAATGTTGGCCCCGAAGGCCACCGCCTCCAACCCAACGGCTGTTCGGGCCAGATTGACCATATCGAACATATAGGCCAGACCCATGCCCGGCTGTCCGATCAGATGAGCACGGCACTTCCCGTTCTCTCCAAAGTTCATGACGCAGGTGGCCGAGCCATTAATCCCCATTTTGTGCTCGATGCCGGTACAGGCCACATCATTGGGTTCTCCCAAAGAGCCGTCTTCATTGACCCAGATCTTGGGCACAGCAAAGAGCGACACCCCCTTGGCCCCTTCCGGTGCCCCTTCGATCCGGGCGATGACCAGATGGATGATGTTTTCAACGAGATTATGTTCGCCGGAGGTAATAAATATCTTGGTCCCCTCAAGAAGGTAGGTATCGCCGTCCGGAACGGCCTTGACCGTTACCATATGGGCGTCAGACCCCACCCCCGGCTCGGTCAGACACATACTCCCGCACCAGGTGCCGTCGTACATTTTTTTGACAAACAACCGCCGCTGCTCCTCGGTCCCGTAACGCTCGATCATTCCCCCATTGCCGACCCCCATGCCGGAGTAACAGCAGAAGGCAAAGTTGGCGCTCATCATGAACTCGGAAGCCGCCTCGGCTATGACCAGGGGAAGCCCCTGGCCGTCAAATTCCGGGCTGGTGGCCAAACCGAACCAACCCCCTTCCTTAAAGACCTCCCAACAGCGATGGAAGGACTCCGGGGCAAGAACCCGGCCATCTTCAAAGCGACAGCCCTGCCGGTCACCGTCTTGAAAGGTGGGGGCCAATTCATTGGCCGCGATCTTGACGGCCTGATCGAGGATCATATCAAATTCGTCCATGGAAAAATCTTTGTAGGCCTCGAATGTAAGCAGGCGCTTAACCCCGAGTTGTTCCTTCAGGACGAAGCGCACATCCCGGTCATCCCGCTTATAAAAGTTTTGTCCCATTAAAAAACCTCCTGTCATGATACTCCATAATTTATCCCGGTTATCCGGGAAGCACAGATCAGTCCGGCTGCCACGGCGCAATCCATGGCCACGCCGTATCCCTTAACCGTGTCCCCGGCAAAAAAAAGTCCCTCAACGCCAGGGGCCTCCACCGGGGCTTTCAACGTTCCGGCCTGGGTCTTGGACTTGGCCACGCCTTCCAGTTTCCAGGCCGTAGGGAACAACACCCAATCCATGCTCTGACCAAAACCCGGATAACGTTTTTCCAGATAATCGATGATCAGCCTGCAGGCCTTGACCATGAGATCTTTATCTTTGGCTTCCTTCTCGGTCACCGGGGCATAGGCCGTCATGAGGTGTTTGCCCGCGGGTGCGCAGGACGGGTCGTTCTGGGATTGGATATTCCAGCACATATATACATCGTACCCAAAACCTTCTTCCCTGGGGATCACACAGGTATCCTTCACACCCACCTTCCATTCCCTTTCGGGCATAACCAGTTTATTCAGACCGAAATAAGGGGCGATGGAACCATAGCCGTAGAGGCTTTCCATTCTATCCGCCCAATCTGCCGGGAAGTCATTTTTGTCGGCCACCTTGAAGGTATCCTGTATGGGGATGTTGCTGACCACCTTGTCCACCTGGACCTCCCGAACCTCTCCTGACGCGTCTTCCACCCTCACCCCACGAACTTTCCCTTCTCTGATGATGATTTCCCGGGCCCGGGTGTTGAGTTTCAGTCTGCCGCCCAATTCCACGAACCGGTCGGCAACCTTCCGGCTCCAGCCCATGATGCCGCCAAGGGCGAACCCGGAAGGCCATTTGGCCTTTCCGGCCTTAAACCTCGGATTGATCACGGTGCCCATGTAACGGAAGATATCGCCGATGGAAATATCATCCGGATCATTGATGGTCGTAATCAAGGTGGAAACGGCCCTTATCATCCCGAAGACCGTCTTGTTTTCAAAAAGCCCCTGCTCCTTACACCACTGGGTTACCGATACTTTTTCCAAGGCATCATAATCCGAATTCTGCATCTTGAGCGCGGCCAGATAGAATTTATGCATCGGTATTTTTTCTTCGTCGATCAATTTCTTCAGCCGATCGTCCATTTTCCCGGCATGAAAATCCAGGTACCATTCATCCCCGATATAGGTGCTGTTTACATTCCCGATCATGGGCACACCCGTGCCCAACCGTTCATCAAGGTCAAGGAAGTAACCATCACCGTTCAGGGCCACGCCGTGGTAGCCCACATCCAGGGTATAGCCCTGGAGCATCTTCCTGGAGATGATTTCATCTAAACCGAGTTCACTGTAAGGGAGCCAGGTGTATTGTTTCCTCAGGAGTGTCTTGTACCACTCAGCCCCTTTGGACAGGATTTCCTCTCCCCGGATCGTCAACGCCCGACCGCCAACCCGGTCACACTGCTCCAGACACAGGGTCTTCAGCCCCTCAAGGGCGCACAACCCGGCGACGGTAAGCCCGCCGACCCCAGCCCCAATCACGATGACCTCATATCTTTCTTCCATGATTCATGATCTCCCTTCTGAAGGTTGCAAAGACCCCGGAATCATTGCGAATGCGTTTGGACTTTTTTCCAAGGCTTGCTTCGCTAAGCGAAGGTTCTCAAGATTTCTTCCGCGCAGATCATGGCGGAATTGGCCGCAGTATTCATTCCGACGCCCCGCCCCGTGTAGCAGTCTCCGGCAAAGTAAAGACCGGGGACTTCCGATAGGAATACGGGCGGCCGGAAACGGCCAGTCAACCCCGGAGAGCGGCTTAGGCCGTCGAGCCCAACGAAGAATGCCTCCTGTTTCCAAAGGAGATTCTCTTCTACAAATAGGGGAACATCTTCCTGACGAGCTCCCAGAATGCGGCCAGGGTCTTTTCCCGGAATTCTTTGTCCACCGCCTGGTTCGGCGTGCAACAGGCCCCAATGAAGGTGATCATGTGATTCGGGGGCGCGATGGTTTCGTCAAAGATCGTGTGCCCGAGAATCTGCAAAGGAAGATCCACATTGGGGAGACGCCAGGCGGACAGATAGCACGGCTCCGTGAAAAGGGGTGCCTTGGTTCCGATGGTGAATCCCATGGAGGCACTCGTTTCCCTTTCGAGGTGGCGCATGCGTTCCGCCCACTCCGGCACGTATTTCGCCATCTCATCCAAGGAAAGGAACTTCATCATATTCCAGATGGGCGCTGCGACAACGACGATTGTGGCTATGTATGACGCGTTATCAGTGACAACCTCTGTCGGGCCTCCCTTCTCCAGGTTGACCTGGCGGACCGGCGTGCTCAAAAGGAGCGTGCCGCCCCTTTCCTGGTATGCCTCCGCCAGGGCCCGGATCATCGTGACAATGCCGCCCAGGGGCATTCTCACCTTATCGAATGGAAAAAAGCTTCGGGATCCGGCGCGCAAGGCCTCACGATAGATGGCCACAAATTCGCCCGCAGAGATGATGTCCGTATCCGTCAGCGTCGTCTGGACCATGCCCACGGTCTTCATGAACTCCGCAATGCGGGACGAGCAACCTTTCTCTTCGATCAGCTTCGTCAGGGAAACTCGGTCGAGCCTGTCGACCTTCTCGTCACTGGCCGCCTCGATCCAATCTTCCATTTCTTCGAGGCTCTTTTTATCCTCCCCAGTCATGTCCAGGTATTCCATTATCGACTTCCATTTTCCTTCGTCATAGAACATGAAGCCTTCCAGGTTGCGGGACCAGGGAATGGTCTTCCCCAGGTTCTTGAGAAGTGTGGCGCAAGCCGAGTATTCCCCCAAGTCAACGCAATGGGTTCCCGTATCGACCTTCCATCCCCCGGGGAGCTCATAGGTCTTCGACCGTCCGCCGGGTAGCTTGCTCTTTTCGAGGACCAGGGTCTTCAATCCCCTTCCCTGAAGAATCCCACCAACACCGAGACCGGCGATACCAGCGCCAATTACGATCTCATCGTATCGGTTCATGACGTCCGCCATATCAATTACCCAATTCCTTCCAAAGCTCTCAGAATTTTGATTTATTTTTTTGATGAGAGGATCATGCCTGGGTACTAAAGTTTTCCCGAACTTATGTTCAACATTGCGTCCCCAACAAAAAAGCCGTCCCCGAAGCCCGTGCACGTTGGTCGATTTCGACATTACTCAGAACAATCTTTGAATCGTCCGTTATTTAAATGAATTGTTCATACTCTCCATATCGTATGATGCCTTCAACTTCTGCCACCTTTTCTTGTTGATGTTAAAACCCTTTTGTCATCCCCCAAAACCGGCAGCCTGGTAAAATCTGAACTACGCTGGTTTGAATTTGTCCAGGCTGTCTTTGGCTATAAAAGCCCGCAGCATTTCCGAGGTGCCGTAGACTATCTCGGCCAGCCTGGCATCGCGGTACCATTGCTCCACTTTTGCCCCTTTGAGATATCCGTGCCCGCCGTGGACCTGCATGGCCAGGTCGGCGATTTTATTGACTGACTCGCTGGTAAATAATTTAGCACAAGCGGCCAGGATAGCCGACTCGCTATCCCCTTGTGCCAACCCCCAGGCTGCCCGATGAGCCATCATACGGCCGAGATCGATCAAGGTGAACATAACGGCTAATTTGGCGCCCACCCCTTCGAAATAACCGATCGGTTTTCCAAAGGCCTTCCGCTCCTTGGCATAGCGGATGGATTCCTCCAGGCAGGCCGTCCCGATCCCGAGGGAAAGCATGGATATGGCCAGATGAAGGGTGGGCATGATCTTTCCGAGTTGTTCATACCCGTCACCGACTTCACCCAGGATGGTCTCCGGTCCGACTTCACATTCGAACAAATCAATTCCGCCAACCGGAGCGCCGCGGAGTCCCATGGTTTCTACCGACGGACCGACGGACAATCCTCTGGTTTGCCGGTCCAGAATAAAAAAAGTCATTCCCTTTTCCAGACCGGCAGTCCGGTCTGTCCAGGCCAAAATCAGGAAGGCCTCGGCCAGAGGGGCGTTGGTCACCAGATCCTTGGCTCCCTTCAAAATCCATCGATTCCCTTTTCTTTCCGCAGCCGTCTGAATGCCGGATAGATCCGATCCGGCTTCCTGCTCGGTCAGGGCCAGGGCTCCGATTAAATCGGCCTTGGTCAAGGGAAGGAGGTATTTCTTCTTTTGTGCTTCCGTACCGAAGAGCCTTACCGGACATCCGAAAGCCAGGGCAGAGGATAAGACGCTAAAAAAGGTGGATGGACAGGCCCGGGCCAATTCTTCCCCTATGACGCAGCATCCCACCGGGTCTTCCCCAAGCAACCATTCCAGGAAATGTTCTTCAGTCAACTTTTTCATATGTTGTTTCAGTGCCTCGGCCTCTTTCTCTTTCGGACTTTCATCAGGAAAGACCGCCGCGGCCTTGATTTCTTCGGCGACGACCTTTCTGATTTTGCTTTGGAGTTCTTTGTGTTCTTCCGTCAATTCGTAGTTCATATCATGTTCCTTTATAGGCCTAGCAGGTCCCTGGCCACGATCATTCTCATGATGTCCGATGTGCCTCCGCCCAGTTGCCCAAGCTTGGCGTCACGAAGTCCTCGCTCCATGGGATATTCATGGGTGTACCCATAACCGCCAAAGAGATCGACGGCTGCCGAAGACATCTCAAACCCCCGATCACCGACATACATTTTATTAACAGCCGCCAGAAGAGGATTCAGACTCTTGCCGTTATCCTTAGAAGCCGCCACCCGGTAAATGGCCAGTCGAGAGATCTCTTGAAAGACCTTCATATCGGCAATCCGATTCTGGATGGATTGAAAATCCCGGATCGGTCGCTTAAAGGCCCATCGTTCGTTGGCATAGCGGGCGCATTGCTCGAGGGTGAACATCATGCCTCCCAGGGAGGGGGACAATAGGGTACTCCGATCCCATTCCACACCGCCCAGGGCGATCGGCCAGCCGTTCCCTTCTCCGCCAAGGCAATTCTCTATGGGAATGGCACAATCCTCCACAAAGACCTCGGAGGTTGTGGAGCACCGGTTGCCCATTTTGTGAAACGGCTTACCGGTGGAGAGCCCCGGTGTCCCCTTCTCCACGATAAAGGCGGTTATCCCTTTATGCTTTTTGGTTCGGTCCAGGGTAGCAAAGATGATGAAAACCTGGGCCACCGGAGCATTAGTGATAAACGTCTTGGAGCCGTTGAGGATATACCGGTCTCCTTTCCTTATGGCCGTTGTAGAAAGGGCCGCGGCATCGGAACCGCTCCCCGGTTCTGTTAAACCCATGCACCCGATCCATTCCCCGGTAGCCAGCTTCGGCAGATACTTCCTTTTCTGCTCTTCCGTTCCATGAAACATAATGTCGGCCCCGCACAAATAGGTGTGGGCCCCCCAGGCCAGGGTATGGCCGCCGTCCATCCCTGCATGGCTGGCCGCTTCCCCGGCCAGACAGCAGGTCACAAAATCCGCTCCCGAGCCTCCGTATTCTTCCGGAAAGGGAAGACCGAGCAAGCCCATCTCGCCCATCTTCTTCCAGATCTCGAAACTGAATTCACTTTTTAAATCGGCTTCTTCGCAAAGAGGGGTAATCTCCTTTTTGGTAAAACGATAGACCGTTTCTCTGAAAATCTTTTGCTCTTCCGTAAATGAATAATCCATAGGCCCCTTTTTTAAATTACTTTTTTCGACACAAGATAATCCAAGCTAATTCTTATCATTGGCCGGTTTTCGCATAAGCCTCTTTTAAGGCCGATTTCATAACTTTACCCAAAGGCGTTAGAGGAAGTTCTTTTCGAAAAACCACCTGTTTGGGAATTTTATAATCCGCCATGTTTCGATGGCAGTAGTCTTTGACTTCCTCTTCCGTGATTTCAACGCCGGGCTTGGGCACGATATAATAGCGGCCCACTTCGCCTAAAACTGGATCGGGAACGCCTATTCCGGCAGCAAAAAGGACCTTCGGATGCTGCACCAGCAAGTTTTCCACTTCCACCGGGTAAACATTAAAACCACCCTGGATATACATTTCCTTCTTTCGTCCCACCAGGATAATATAGCCTTGCCGGTCCAGATAGGCCATATCGCCAGTATGGAGCCATCCTTTATTATCAAAGGTTAATTCCGTTTCTTTGGGCATACCAAAATACCCCGAGGCAACACAATTACCTTTAAGCAAGAGTTCTCCTATTTCTCCCGAGGGAAGATCATTCCCCTTCAGGTCCACGGTCTTGACCTGGAAATTCCCGATGGGCTTGCCGATGCTTTTTACCGCGGTTTCAAAATCGCCGTCCCAGGTGCTCATAACAGCCGCCCCGGAGGACTCGCTGAGACCGTACAGATTCATCATGGCCGCCTTGGGAAAGGCCACCATGAGCTTTTTCAGCAGCTCCGGTTCGGCATTGGCCCTCTCCGCACACCAGCACACGCACTCGGTCCCGGCTATCCCATTGTTGAAATTTTTCGCTCATCATACAAAGGACATGGATGGTCGGCACCCCGGCGAATACGGTGGGCCGGTATTTTATGGCCGCTTCAATAACTTGATCCGGAATAAAGGCCGGTATGAGGACACAGGTCCCTTTTCCCACGAGGAAGGTCAGTATTCCACAGGTGATTCCACCTACATGGTTGAAGGGAAGGGGAAGCAATATGAGATCTTCTTTGGTGACTCGGGTATGTTCGGCTTGGGCTACAGCCGAAGCCATCTGGCTCTTGTGGGTTATGGCCGCGCCCTTTGGTTTTCCAGTGGTGCCAGAGGTGTAAATGATCATCATCAGGTCATCGGGATTGATAGCGGCTTTGGCCTTTTCAAGGGCTTCTTTATCCGCCGGCCTATTGAGGAGAGCCTCGAAGGTGCGACTCCCGGAAAAACCACCCTCTCCGATAAAGACAAAGTGTTCAACCGTGGGTACTTTTTCCTTGAACCCTTCAAAGAAAGAGACATAATCCATATCTCCTAACCGGGTGATGGTCACCAAGACTTTGGTTTGACTCTGGTTAAGCATATAGTCCAATTCCGATTCCCGGTATCGAACATTGAGTCCGACAATAACCGCCCCGATTTTGGCGGCAGCGAAATAAGAATAGAGCCATTCCGGCTGATTGAGACCTATGATGCCGATGCGGTCTCCTTTGGTTATCCCCATTTTCAGGAACCCTGAAGCGACCCGGTTCGAAATTTCATCCATCTCTTTGAAACTGATCTCCCGTCCTAAGGCGACATAACCTCGCCGGTTCGGTAAAACCCTGGCCGCTTTATCCAACGCTTTCCAGGCAATATATGTTCTCGTCAGTTCCCCCATGTCATTCTCCTTTCTTTATTCGAAGGCTTCATCGTTTCCGGATCATCAGTTACTACAACACCGGTCTAAGGTGCAAGGGTTAAGGTTTAATGAGCAGGATATGCCGGGGGATCTTACAACCGATTTTTTACCAGGGCCCGAATTTCCCTTTTCAGAATCTTGCCGGTTCCTGTCTGGGGGAAGGAATCGAAAAAAAAAGATTCGTTTTGGGGCAACAAAGTGATGCAGGTGCTGCCCCAGGTAGGCCAACAAATCCTCCTCGGTAACCTTATAATCGGGATTCAATATCACGGCGGCCGCGGCTTCTTCCCCGTATTTTCGATCGGGGATCGCGATAACAGCCGCCATCTGAACAGCTGGGTGTTTCATGAGAATATTCTCCGAAACACCGGGGTCGATATTTTCTCCACCTTTGATGATCAGGTCCTTTTTCCGGCCCACAACATATAACTCCCCGTCT
>CAWIRY010000207.1:0-48637 GCA_963838485.1 uncultured delta proteobacterium
GTGCACCCGCTTGATCTGGGTGTATTCGGCCAATCCGGCGTGGCCCAATTCCCGTCCGATGCCGGACTGTTTATATCCGCCGAAGGGACAGAAATCACCGAAGGAATGAAAGTTGTTGATCCAGACGGTGCCGGTGCGGATTTTTTGGGCTATCCTTTCGGCCCGGGCCGTACTGCCGGAAAAGACCCCGCCGGCCAAGCCGTAAATGGAATCGTTGGCTATGGCTACGGCCTCTTCGTCGCTGTCATAGGGGATGACGCAGACTACTGGACCGAAGATCTCTTCCTGGGCGATACGCATGGTGTTTTTCACATCAACAAAAATGGTGGGCGCGTAATAAAAGCCCCCGGCCATCCCTTCCACCTCGACCCGTCGGCCGCCGGTCAGCAGGGTGGCCCCTTCCTTTTGGCCCAGCTTGACATACCGTTCCACCGTAGCCAACTGCGTCTCGTTGACCAGGGGCCCCAAATGCGAAGTCGGAAGAAGCTGATAGCCCACCCTCAAGGCCTCGGCCCGGTTTTTCAGTTTGTCCACAAACTCATCATAGATCCTGGAAGACACCAGGACCCGGGTCCCCGATTCGCAGACCTGCCCCTGGTGGAAAAAGGTGCCGAAGGCCGCACCGTTTACGGCCAGGTCCATATCGACATCATCACAAATGATATTGGCCGACTTGCCGCCCAACTCCAGGGTCACCTTTTTGACCGTATCGGCGGCCATTTTCATGATCTCCCGGCCCACCACCGTACTTCCGGTAAAGGCGATCTTGTCCACTTCGGGGTGGGTGCAAAGAATCCGGCCCAACTCTCCTCCCGGGCCGGCCAGAATGTTGATCACCCCTTTGGGAATACCCGCTACCTTGGCGGCTTCGGCAATAATCAGGGCCGTGAGCGGTGTGGCCGTAGCCGGTTTCAGGACAATGGTGTTACCCATGGTGATGGCCTGGGCGATCTTCCAGAAGGCCATGCTGGCCGGAAAGTTCCAGGGGATGATCCCGACACAAACGCCGATCGGTTCCCGGCGGATATAATCCCTTCCGGGGGCGAAGACGTTTCCGGCATAAGGGATCTCTTCTTCCCAGGGAAATTTGAAGGCCCCGTAATAAGCGAAGTTACGCAACAACTGGGAACCCAGCATGCCCCAATATTTGGACAGTCCGATGACCTGACCGGCATCCATGGACTCGGTAATGGCCAGACGCAGGGTCTGCTGGGTGACCTGATCGGCAAAGTCATACAACTTTTGCGCCCGGGCGGCCGGGGTCAGACTACTCCACCCTCCTTGATCGAAGGCCCGCCTGGCCGCGGCAATGGCCACTTCGGCGTCGGCCACGCCGGCTTGGGATACCGTCGCTATCGGAAGCCCGGTCCCCGGATCGATCGATTCGAAGGTGGCACCGTTTTGTGCTTCGACAAACTCTCCATCGATATATAATTTGTAATGTTCCACTTCTGCTCCTCCTTTTTGGTTTGGATTGTTCTCTGGATAAAGTGCCAGATCAAATCGACATCGGTTCTTTTCTTGACATACGGGGGTTTATATGTTCTATATTCTGCGTTAAAATAACTGTCAATAATTTAAGTTGTTTTATTGAAAATGTTGTTTTATCATAAAACATTCCAATGTTTTTTACTACGAGCAGAATTCTCTTCGATTAGGATTTTATTGGAATAAAAGGAATAACTCCATGATAAAAAAGAGGAACTCCCTGGCGGCCCTTCTGGCGGTTTTCCCGACCGTCGAAACCTTTGCCGAATTCTATAAGAATATCGACAACAAAAAAGCCGTAGACTCATTTATTGCCTTTGCCGCCGGAAACGATCTTATTAAAACAGAGGAAGGGAAAAGCCTTCAGGCCCTTATCCGGCAGCATTCCCGGTCAAAGGTGGACTTGACTCCGCCGAACCATCTCAGTTTTGAGGAATTGCTTGAAAAGAAGGTAGAGATCCTCAAAATGAATCTATCGGGACGGGCTTTGACGGACCGGGTCAATTCCTTGATTAACGAACACCGGATTGAATTGCCCAGGGTGAGCAATTCCATGCTAACCCGGTTGAAAAAGGAGCCGGCCGACACGCCCTATAAAGAGAACGTTTTAAGAAGCCTTGCCTTTTGGCTGGGTTATGAACGGGAGGAGCTGGGCCCCCTCTGGAATTTTGAGACCTTGCGGAAGCTCTGCGGGGAAAGAAAGCCGTCGGAAAATTATCGGGAAGGGGTCAGAATCGGGTTTGCCCTTTATGGCCGGGGAGATGTCATCGACCATGACATCGTTGGCTGGCTTAAAAAGGCCTTGAGAAATTATATCGAACAATCAGTCGGCCATTTTCTTTACGGCCGGTGGGGCAAAGTCCGCTCCCACGATATCACCACCTTGTATGTGGATTTTCCCAAAGAAGAGGAAGCCGGGGCCCCGGCCTCTTATCAGCAGTGTCTCCGGAGCGCCGTTTCCCTGGCCCATCAGATTGCCGTCCGCTGGGCCTTATCCAAGTACTGTACCAAGAACCGGTTTTTATCCATCGGGATCGCCGCCGGCGAATAAGCCGCTCTGGATAACTATCTGCTGCCCGTTTTAAACGCCAAGCTGCCCGGTGATCCGGTGATCCGGGTGACCGACTATGTGCGGCAGTGCCTGCTGATCAACGATATTCGGGCCATACTCTGCGAGCGTCCCCATGAAACCACCTTGTTTAACGGGGAGGCCCTGACCATCTGGTGGGTCGCGGCCCTCTGGAGTACCCTTTATTTTGATTTTGTCCCCGATTTGTTGGAAGATAGGATTCTGCAAACCGATCAGGCCTCCGTTGAAACCTTAAACCGCCTTCTGTGGCCCCCGGAGGAAACAAGCCCCACTCACTTTGAAAAAGATGAACCCAATGCCGTTACGACCTACTTTAAGGTCCCCCATAATTCGCTCCTGGGAGTGGAAATTGCCAAAACCCTTTATTACCGACGGCGTTTCTGGGAAGCCCTGGAAATACTTCGGATCGTTCTTTCCATCGATCCGACTCATTTAATTGCCAGGGCCCTGCGTATGGTGATTTTCCGCAACCTGGCCCTCGACGCCCCCTCTTATACGGTTTCGAAAAATTTATTTAAACAAGCGGAACAGGAAGCCCTTTACATCCGGGAGTACTGCTCCAGCCAATCGGAAGATTTCTATTGCGAATATGGGGCCGGTTATCTGGCCAAAGCCATGTCAACCTTGAGGTATATGCGAAAAGGAAAAGGAAGGGTTAAAGGGCAACCGGGCAGCCAATCCTTAAAGCAAGTGGTCTTTTCGGCCTTTGACCAGGCCGAAGACCTTTTTGAAAAGGGAATGTCCGTCTCCCCCTCCGGGATCAGGTCCTCCTACCTGCTGGACAGCGTACGAGTGCTTAAAGCGACCTTGAAAAATGATGAAACCCTCTTCACCGATCCCCAAAAACCCATCGATGGCTTGCCGATTATTGTCCGCCAGCCCTCCCTCGACCTTCAGTGGCAAATCGGTTTTTCGAGGGACGATATACCGCCTCAGCGAAGATTTGATTTTATCATCCAATCATCGCTTCAAAAATTTAAGATCCACGATGATGCGATTTCCCTGCAAACCTACCGGCCCACTACCTATTTTTGTCATGTCGCTGCCTTGTGGGATTTTGCCCCCCTCCGGACCGTGGCCATTGCCAAAAGGGCCGTGCAATTCTTAAGGGATGCCATTGAAATAGCCAAGTCCGTGGAAAAAGACGATCTCTGCATTTATTCTTTTACCCGGACTTATGGGGAGATGATGCCGGCAGGGAAATTTATTCAGCACATGGAAAGATCGCTTCAAATGATCGAAGAATATACCGGTGGGGATCTATCGGCCAGGGATGACCGGGAAATTATTGACCAGGACAGGGGGCTTTCATCAATGCTGATGACACTGAATTTTTAGACTTCCATGTACTTTTCGCGGGCCTGGGGGTTGGCGTCCAACTCCTCCTTGGTCCCGGGAAATCTCACATGGGCCTTGCCCATCAAATAGACGCGGCTGGCCAGAGACATGGCCACCTTAAAATTATGTTCCACAAGTAAAAACGAGCAGCAGTTCCAGGTTGCCCATCAAGGAACGTCCTATGGTCAACATCTGCTGCTCCCCGCCGGATAAGAACCTTCCTTTTGAATTGGCCCTTTCTTTCTGCTTGGGAAAATGCTGGAAGATCCGGCCACGTTCCACTTAGTCCCGTGGCTGTCTTCGGCTGTCTTCCCTCCCCTTAACAATCTGCGTTCATCTGTGTCCAAGTTGAAAATTCCTAATAATAACAATATCTTCACTAAACGGATGAATTTGAATTCTAAAGATATTCCCAGTATTTTCTTTCTTTTTTGGCCTTTTTTGAAATTCGATAGGCCGTCCCTTTTTTCCTCTTAGGCGAAGCCATCGGCTCTTCTTCCTCAATGCCCCCCTTTTCCGCGCCCCAAATTGTGTCTTGAATCTTGCGGGCGAACTCTTCGGAGCGAATCCAGCCGGATTTCCTGAAACGGCAATAAGACCCCAACTCCCGATCAGAGGTAACCACCAGGCTTTTTTCCCCTTCCCGGTCGACCAATCCCTTGATCAGATCGTCGGCGGTTTTTCCCAGGGGAGAATAAAGGACCTTGATCCCTTTATAGATATCCCGGCCTTCGACCAAGCCCCCGCCTTTGCCCCCGTCAAAGACCACGAGGATGGGATTGGGGACTTTTTGGCGGTATAGAGACAGCCATTCCAGCAACATCTCCCGACCCCTGGAAAAATCGGCCTCTTCCGCCCGGGAGAAGGGAGGAAATTTTCGGATCAAATTATAGCCGTCAACAATAAGTCGGATTGCCATCTTTTGGCCTATCTGGGCATCAACAGGTCGACGATGCGGATTAACTCTTCTTCAGAATGAAAATAGATTTCCAAGGCCCCGCCCTTTTTCTTTCTCTTGAGCTTGATACGGGTCTTGTACTTCTGAATCATCTCCCTAACCCAGTCTTCTTCGATCATGGGGGTCGGAGAATCCTTTTTAATCGAAGAAGCCCCCTTCTTTTTAATGATCCGCTCTAATTCTCTGACTGAAATTCCCTTTTCGACGACCTCCCTGGCTAAACCAATTTGTTCCTGGGCCGAATCCAGACTTAAAAGACATTTGGCATGTCCCAAGGAAACCGTCTCTTCAGCTATCTTTTCCTTAACCCATGGGGGGAGCTTTAATAAACGCAATAAATTGGCAACAGATGAACGGTCCTTACCGACCCGGCGCCCCACCTCTTCCTGTGAAAGATCGAATTCCTGAATCAATCGCTGATAAGCTTCGGCTTCTTCCAAGGCGTTCAGGTTCTGTCGTTGGATATTTTCGATCAAGGCCAATTCTAATTGAGCTGTCGGTTCCACCTCGCGAACGATTACCGGGATTTCGGTCAGGCCGGCCTTTTGAGCAGCCCGCCACCTCCTTTCACCAGCGATCAATTCATAGCCCTCAGTGGTCTTCCGAACCAACAAGGGCTGAATAATCCCTTTTTCTTTGATTGATTCAGCCAATTGATCTATGAAGGCCTCCCTGACTTTTTTGCGGGGCTGATAGGGGTTGGGCTGAACTTCTTCTATACCTGCATAAAAAAAATGTCTCTTCTCCGTCTTCAAAGGCTCCGCAGGGGGGATCAAGGCCCCGAAGCCCCTTCCCAAGCCTTTCTTTTTGGGACTAAGACTCCTACCGTCGTCCATTTTTGTTCTCCCTTTCCAATAATTCATTGGCCAATTCCAGATAGCTTTGGGCCCCTCGAGAATGGGCATCGTATAAAAGTACGGGAAGCCCATGACTTGGGCTTTCACTGATTCTAACGTTTCTCGGGATAACGGTTTTAAAAACCAGATCCTTGAGATGGGTCCTCACCTCTTCTTCCACCTGGGCAGAAAGGTTATTGCGAACATCAAACATGGTCAGTAAAATACCTTCGATATAAAGGTCCGGATTCAATTCCCTTTGAACGATCTGTATGGTTGTCAAGAGCTTGCTCAAGCCTTCCAAGGCATAATACTCGCATTGAGTGGGGACGACAATCGAGTGGGCGGCCGTCAGGGCGTTAACGGTAAGCAATCCCAAAGAAGGGGGACAGTCCAGGAAGATATAATCGAATTCAGGGATTAAAGGCTCAATTCTTTTCTTGAGCACTTTTTCGCGCTGAGACATGGGCACCAGTTCGATGTCCGCTCCGACCAAGTCCATATCCGACGGAATTATCCCCAACAAAGGGAGGTCGGTCGGCAATATCAGCCCGGCCGGATCAAGTTGGTCAATCAGGAGATGATAGACAGAATTCTGAAAGGCCTGCTTATTGGCCCCGACCCCGCTGGTGGCGTTTCCCTGGGGATCAAAATCTATGATTAAGGTTTTTTTCTCGGAAAGGGCCAGGGCCGCGGCCAGATTGACGGCCGTGGCTGTTTTCCCCACCCCTCCTTTTTGATTAACTACACAAATGATCTTGCCCATGGAAACCCCTTTATTTTGATGGTCCACTATGGCACAAAAAAAACGCCTTGAAAAGATTTTTAACTGTTCCCCGTGGAACAATTTTTTAAATTAGTCAAGGACATTTAAAAAGATGCCGGCTGCCCGATACTGAATAAAACCTTGGCCCGGATTCCCCCCTCCAAAGAGAAATGACGAATTTAACCATGGTTCCCATTCAGGAGCGCGGAGGGAAAGGAATGTTCCACGTGGAACAGTATTAAAAATATCAAATTCGACGACTTTGCACAATGTCGTCATTCCCACGCAGGCGGGAATCCAGTTTTTTATTTACTCCAGGCTTCAATTCGGCCCGGATTAATGCACTCCAGGGAGACATATAAAAGCCACCAAACTTAAGAACTCAGGACACATAAAGCGAACGGATGTAACAAAATTGTATTATTAAATTTCACATTAATTACTTTTTTGTAATATTAATTAAATTCTTTTTAAAATTTTTATATGTAACAAATTGATTTTATTAATTAATAAATTATATCCCCCATGGCAGGGCTTTTGCTATATCTCAAAACAATCAATCGAAAATAGTGATCACAGGAGATACTTATGAAAATTAAAAATTGGGGCCCGGCCTTGCCTTTTTTCCTCCTCATTTTAACCGCTCAAAGTGTTTGGGCCGGTGAAAAAACCCCCATCGATACGGGATCTACCGCTTGGATGCTCACTTCCACGGCCCTGGTCCTGCTCATGGTCCCGGGGCTAGCCATGTTTTACGGCGGCCTGGTGCGGACCAAGAATGTTTTAGGGACCATGATGCACAGCTTTGTCTCTATGGCCATCATCGGGGTCCTCTGGGCAATCTGCGGATATTCCCTCTCTTTTGGCAAAAATATCCTGGGCGGCTGGATAGGCTGGAATCCGGATTATTTCTTTTTGAAAGGAATTGACGATTCCATCCACAGCACCGGCGTTCCCGAATATGTGGTGGCCATGTTTCAAGGCAAATTCGCCATAATTACCCCTGCCCTTATCGCCGGGGCCTTTGCCGAAAGGGTCCGCTTCCGAAGCTATTGCGTCTTTATCACCCTGTGGTTTCTTTTTGTTTATTGTCCCCTTTGCCACTGGATCTGGGCCGAGGACGGATTTCTTTACACTCTGGGTCCCCGGGGGGTCATTGATCTGGCCGGCGGGAATGTGATCCACGTTTCGGCCGGGATAAGCGCCTTGGTGGCGGTATTGTATTTGGGGGCCAGGCACGGTTATCCCAAATTGGTCAGCACTCCCAACAACTTAGTCATTACCATGATCGGGGCCGGTTTGTTATGGGTGGGCTGGTTTGGATTTAACGCCGGGAGCACCATTTCCAGCGGCCTGGATACGGCCAGGGCCTTAACCATGACCCAGATTTCGGCGGCTACCGGGGCATTAACCTGGATGCTCATAGAGGCCATTCATCTCGGAAAAGCGACTTCGCTGGGTTTTGTTACCGGTATCCTGGCAGGGTTGGTGGTGATTACTCCAGCAGCCGGAGTGGTTCAGCCCGTTGGGGCTATGGCCCTGGGGTTCTCTTCATCTCTGGTCTGTTATGGGGCCATCCTGATGAAATACAAACTGGGCTATGATGATTCTTTGGATGTCTTCGGGGTCCATGGGGTCGGCAGCGGACTTGGGGTTCTTTTGCTTTCTTTTTTTATCCGGCCGAGCTGGATGGCCGAAGCGGCCAAAAAAGCCGGCGGGTCCTGGGGGGCTTGGAGTCAGTTAGGGATTCAGGGAACCGGCCTGGGAATTACCATCATCTATGCCGCCCTGGTTACACTAATTTTGGTGGTCTTGATTAACAAGACCATCGGCTTTCGCTTGGAGCACAATGATGAACTGATAGGTCTGGATGAAAGTCTTCATGGAGAACATGGCTACGGTCTGATGGATGCGCGGTAATTGAAACTCCCAGCACCAAGGTACAGTCCCGCCATGGTCCATGGCGGGATTCCAGGTAAGGTAACTGTCTATTATTTTGAAGTTCGCTCGATAGTCCCGCTGAAGACGGGATATACTGCCCACACCGTCAGGCCGTTGGCCTGACGGGGAATGCGCTCGCTATCCCTGTTCAAAATCTAAAGAGGCAGGGACACATTAAAGAACCGGCCCGTACCGACTTCCATAAACTGTAGCCTCAGTTCTTTGGCTGAAGAGGCTTCTCCGGGGAAAAAGATGAAACCATGAACGATTTCCATGGGCCGGATGGGCCGATTTTCAAGGGACTTGTTTTTTAAATCTTCGGCGATATCCTGACCGGGAAAGTTGCCTAAAATAATCCATCTGAACATTGATCTCGAACTTTTCCACAACCTGAGATCCATCGTCTCTGCCGGAGCAGTTCTTGATCCAGGTAACCGGATCGCTCATTTAATTGACTCGGGACAGAAGGTTTTATCCGGCCTCCGGTGTCGAGGATCCAGCATTTTTCAGGACTTCATTCCACTCTCACCTTTGGCGGAATTTCCCTCCTGCCTGGTCACTCCCGGTCTTATAAAACCCACATGCCCTTCTGATACGGGCTCCCTGAAACATAAAAATATCGATTATCGAATAATGATGAAATCGTAAAAAGTCATCAAAGAGACGGCACAGTAAAAAGCTCCATATGCAAGGCGTGACAAACTGGGACCCACCCTGAATGGGTGGGACTGAGCGTTCCTTAGGACGCGAAGAAATCCTGAGGAGTGAGGCGTACTTATATGTACGCTGCAACAAGCCTGCCCCGACGAAAGGCGGGGAAGGATGCAGCGCAACACAGCAGGTTGACTTTTTACGAAGCCGTCAATAATGAAATGTCGATGGAAGGTAAAAATAATCACATCCTGATTCAAAATTCGCCGTGCGATATTTAATATTCTTTTTTGCTTATTATTAAATAAAAAGAGTCGTCTTGGCATCCAAGGCAAAATCCAAAAAGGAGGCCGCCCCTCCCAATTCGATTTCGTCAATGAGGTCTTCCCTTTTAACCCCCATGACATCGATGGTCATTTGACAGGCAATTAATTTGACTCCGCCCTCGACACAGGTTTTCAGCAATTCGGGAATGGTGGGGACCTTTTGTTTGGCCATCCAACTGTTCATCATGCTGGTTGCCATGGCCGTCATTCCAGGCAGGACGCCGATGATATTGGGGACCGGCATCGGCATGGCCGGATTGGCCAACGACGGGACCATTAGATTGGCATTTTTTTTCTTATTTAAAATGTTCAAGCCATAAAAAGTAAAAAAGATACCAACCTCCAAGTCAAAGGCCGCCCCCGTACTGGCCAGGATAAGGGGGGGATAGGCCATATCCAGGGTGCCTTTTGAAGCAATAATGGCCAAGCGGTTCTTCTGGCCTATTTGGCTGAGCCTTTCTTTTAATATGGCCTCAACCCGTTCGTCGACGAGTTTATTGATTTGGGCCTCGTCCATGGGACCTCCTGATAGGTTCAGATTATGGATAGGGGTTACAAAATTACATCTTAAACAGGGCTGGATAATGGTCGGGACGACTGGATTTGAACCAGCGACCCCAGCGTCCCGAACGCTGTGCTCTACCAGGCTGAGCCACGTCCCGACAAATTTAATATAACATCAACAAACCCTTTTGTAAAGATGTTTGAATTTGACCGAATTGAATCATATTAAATGTTACCGAAGGGGTTAAAATAGAGGGATCGTTGACTCATAATTAAAGTTACCGAGGAAGTTTCTCGGTAGGAGGTAATTAATTATGAGTCCCCAATCCAAAAAAGAATACCTGGCAGCCATTGTTAAACGATATAAGAATGCGTCCAGATCCGGGAAGCACCTCATTTTGGATGAATTCTGTGCTGCTACCGGTTATCATCGAAAGCATGCTATTCGCTTGCTCAGAGGCTTTAAGCGGTTCACCAAACCCCAGCCTAAGCGTCGTGGCCCTAAGCCCGTCTACCACTCTCCAGAGCTCTTAAAAGCCCTAAAGAATATTTGGCTGGCCGCTAATCTGCCCTGTTCCCCCCGGTTAAAAGCCTTGTTGCCTTTATGGCTGTCCAGTTACGCTCCCACCTTCGGGGTACTGGCCTCCCAGGTTTTAAGGGACCTGGAAAGGATCTCTGTCGCCACCATAGGGCGGTTGCTGAAACCCGTCCGCAGCCAGTATAAAAAACGAGGCCGGGCCACTACCAAACCCGGCACGCTCCTGCGAAAACAAATCCCCCTAAAAACCAACCAGTGGGATGAATCCCGGCCTGGCTTTTTGGAAGCCGATACCGTCGCCCATTGTGGAGACTCAATGGCTGGCATGTTCGCCTTTACCGTAAACGGCGTCGATATCGCCACCGGTTGGACCGAACAACGGGCGGTCTGGGGAAAAGGTGAATCCGGTGTCCTGGAACAAGTCCATCATATCGAACAATCTCTACCTTTCCCCTTACTCGGATTCGATTGTGATAATGGCGGCGAATTCTTAAACTACCATCTCTTCAGGCACTTCACCGAAAGAAAAAAGCCCGTCCAATTTACTCGTAGCCGTGCCTATCATAAAGACGACAATGCCCACATCGAACAAAAAAACTGGACCCACGTCCGCCAGTGGCTGGGCTATGATCGCTTGGATAACCCCAAAGTCGTTCCCCTCTTAAATGACCTCTATACTCAGGAATGGCGCCTTTTTCATAACTTCTTCTTGCCCTCGGTCAAACTGCTGGCCAAAGAAAGAATTGCTTCTAAAACCATCCGGCGCTATGATCCTCCTAAAACCCCTTACCAGCGGGTTATGGAATCCCCTTTGGTAACGCCGGCTATTAAAAGGGAACTCACGGCACAGCTCAAAACCTTGAACCCCTTTCAGTTGAGAGCAGCCATTGAGATGAAGCTTAAAAAAATCTTCCAAACTCAAGAACGAAAGGATAGGTTAATCCCTAACCCTCGGTAACATCCATTATGAGTCACTGATTTCCTACTTCACTCCCTCTGGGTAACATTTAATTATGATTAACTTGGTGACGATTCAGAGAGAACAAAAAGAAGAAGGCTCGGCGTCGGCCTGGGACTTAATCCGGTGCAGGTTGGTGAAGGGGATGGCGCGTCTTACGAATCACTGCATGATTTGAAATTCGATCCACGCAGTCACGCCGTTGGCGTGACGGGGAATGCGTTCGCTGTCCCTGTTCAATATTCGTATTTTCGTCCTAAGCCCTCATGCCGCCTGAAGCGGGCGCCACGAAACATGAAAAAGGATTCAGGGGGTCCGGGGGTCAAGGATTCAAGTGAAAGGCGTAGAATTAAAATCCCTTGAACCCTCGAATCCTGGAATCCTCGAACCCTATTTTTGTGTTAAGGTTCGGACAGAACTTCCAGAAAATTTTTCAAGATCCGGGCCGTCACCCCCCAGATGATATCCCCCTGATACTCAACACAAAGGTTTATCCGCGGCTCTCCCTGGAAGGTGAAGGGGGCTTCCTTTAATTCAGCCCGCTTGAAAAGATAGTCCAGAGGCAGTTCGATCAGGCGTTCGACTTCGAAGGTGCTGAGTTTGAATGGGTAGGGATAAGGAATGGTCCCGACATAAGGGCAAACACGAAAATGGGTGATCGTGACGATATGGTCCAATTCTCCAAGGACCTCCACCGAATCCATCTCAATCCCAATCTCTTCTTCGGTTTCCCGTAAGGCCGTGGTCTGACAATCGAGGTCCTCATAATTAAAGGCCCCTCCGGGAAAGGAGATCTGGCCCTTGTGATGTTCTACCTTGTCCGTTCTCTTGGTCAGAAGAATATGGGTTTTCCGGTCTTTTTGGAATAATGGGACCAGCACACCTGCCGGCGTCAGTCCCGGACGGTGTGCTATGGATTTCTTTTTTTTATTGAGCAGTCTTTTAATTTTTTCTTTTTCCATGATTCAAAAACCAGGCAAGAGGCACGAGGCGAGAGGCAATAGAAAAACACACTAACCTCAAGCCCCTGGCCCATTGCCTATAGCCTATAGCCTTAATTACATTTTTATGTCTCGAAGTGCCCCATAGGCATAAGGGCTTGGGTCACCCGTCACTTTAAAGGGTCCCATATTCTTTCAGATAATCATCAAAACTTCTTTTTAGGTCAGTGGAGATGGGCTGCCAGCTTCCCTCGATTTGAACCGGGATCTGCTCTTCGAACAGATATTCGACTACCTCGGCTATCGGGGCTATGGCATAAACAGGGACCCCGGTCCTTTGGGTAAATTGTCTTAAGGCGTCTTCTCCTTTTTTCCCCAAAAGGATTTTTCCTGCCGCATCATAACAGGCCGTGGTCTGCTGACGATCAATACCCAGGCACAATCCAACGAGGCGAACCGATATTTTTTTCTGTTCACTCTCCTGGGCGATCTTGTCCAAAAGTTCATATTTGGTAGCCATGGAAGTTCCCACGTCGTCCACGATCCACAAACCGCATCCCTCGAAGAAGGTGTTGTTGACCATCCGGTTTTTTTGTCCCGAAGCCTCGCCATAGACCTTAATTTCCTTACGGTCATATTCAAAATAGATTTCTTTTTGATGCTCTGTCCAGAGGGTTATGGCCACGGACTGGGCAATGGCGCTGCCTTTATAAGAAGGTCCTAAGATGATATCCACTTCCGGCAGCCGGTTCGACTCCAGGAGCAGGCGGGTAAAAAAAGAGCCCAGACGAAAGCTCAATTTCCCGGTACACAAACGTCCCATGTTAACGAAATAAGGACTGGGGCGGCCATCCTTCAGGACCAAGCCCTGTCTGAAAAAAAGACTTCCTGTCTCGGCTAAAAACCGGGCAAATTCTTGTTGGTATAATTTAAGGGACATGGTTCTTATCCTTTCAATCCAAATCCACATGCCCAATCGCGGCGGGCTCTAGGAGGTATGAAAAGCTTCAAGGGGTCCAGGAGTCCAGTTAAAGGCATTGAAATTAAAACCCTTGAACCCTCGAATCCCGGAATCCTATTTTTGATTGGCTTTTCTTGACTTTTAAGCCTTTCCCCATAATAATCTTTCAGATCTTAATTAAATTTTAGACGACCACCGTTAAGGAACAATAAGATGCGTTTTGGAATCGATTCTTTTTTAGCCCATCCACCGGCGGATTTGCTGAATAAGCGCTGGGGTCTTCTTTCCAACCAGGCCTCGGTAAATCAAGAGGGATATTATAGCAAAGATCTCCTCCGGGGTAAATTTGAAAATAACCTGACCTGTCTGTTCTCTCCCCAACATGGTTTTTGGGGCACCGAACAGGACAATATGGTCGAGACCCCGGACAGCCTGGATCCGGCCACGGGCCTGCCCATTTACAGCCTTTACAGCCAAACACGCCGCCCCACGTCCCGGATGCTGGAGGCCTTCGATGTCCTTTTAATCGACCTCCAGGATGTGGGGACCAGGGTCTATACCTTTATCACCACCCTGGCCTATTGTCTTCAGGAAGCCCGAAGGCATGAAAAAAAAATCGTGGTCCTCGACCGGCCCAATCCCATCGGAGGATTAGCCGTGGAAGGGAATGTCCTTCAGCCCGACTGGGCTTCTTTTGTCGGGGTTTTTCCTTTGCCCATGCGCCACGGCCTGACCATTGGAGAATTGGCTGAATTGTTTAATCAGGAATTGGCCATCCTGGCCGAACTTCGGGTGATCTCTCTTGAAGGTTGGGACCGATCTCTGTATTTTGATCAAACCGGCTATCCCTGGATCATGCCCTCTCCCAACATGCCGGGATTAAATACGGCCCTGGTCTATCCAGGACAGGTGCTCCTTGAAGGGACCAACATTTCGGAAGGCCGGGGGACCACCCGGCCCTTTGAGATCTTCGGGGCCCCCTTTATAGATCCTTTGAAGTTAAAGAAATATCTTAAGGATGTCTCCCTGCCGGGAGTACATTTAATGGAGATGGCCTTCCGTCCTACCTTTCAAAAATGGCAGGGCCAGGAATGCCGGGGTTTTTTTCTCCGGGTTCATAATCGGCAAGTCTTTAAACCTTATTTTACCTCATTGACCTTGCTACAGGCCATCAGGGCCAATTATCCTGAGGTCTTTGTTTGGAAGACCCCTCCTTATGAATATGAAACCAAACGCCTGCCCATTGATTTATTGATCGGGGATCAAGAAATCCGGCAAGCCCTGGAGAACGGTGAACCCATCCCGGAACTGGAGGCCACCTGGCAAGAGGGGTTAAACGACTTTTTAAGAAAGCGGGAAAAATATCTCCTTTACTCATGACTCCCCATCGGTCCCCCCTATACCTGGCCACCCGGTCCGTCGCCCGCAGCATCCTCCCCGTGGGTTTTCAAGTCCAAATTGAAGGGCTTCACCGTCTACCTGAAACGGGCCCGGCCGTAATGATTCCCAAGCATCAACGATGGTGGGATGCCCCGCTCTTGGGCGCCTTTATCCCCCGGCCTTTATATTTTTTGGCTAAACAGGAATTGTTCGCCAATTCCTTTTCTCGGTTTTATATGCACTGCCTGGGAGGGATCTCCATAGATCGAAAGAATCCTCTGAGGAGCCTCAAGACCTTTCGCTCCTTATCACCGTTGCTCAAAGAAAAATCATTCTTAGTCCTTTTTCCGGAAGGGGCCTATTTCCAGGGGACCATGGGACCTGGGAAATGGCGTCTGATCCAAGTGCTCCTCAACCTTCAGCATAAACAAACCTTGCCCCCCATCCCTTTTGTTCCCGTGGGAATAGTCTATTCATCTAAAACCAAAAGCCGTAAAAGGGATGTGGAAATAACCATCGGCCCTGCCCTTACCGAACCCAATCCTCTTCGGGCCGAGGCCTTTACTCGCGAACTCTTATGCCGGGTAAAGACCCTCAGCCGTCTATAGGGCTTTATGCTTCGGCTTGGCCGTGAGGGCCGGTGGGAAAAAAACGGAAAAGGTCGTTTCTCCTGAGCAATAGCAGTCTTTTTTTTGGGTACAAAAAGGGCAATGGCTGATCTGGCCGGGGCAGGGGTCTTCTTCCCTGGGGATGGACCCGCACCGGGTGGAGGTTACGCTGATTTGAAACCCGTATCGCTCGGAAAGGATCTTCATTCGCAATAGATCGGCCCCTTTGCCGCCGGCATTAAAATCAAAGGGCTTTTTGGTGGAATAACTCATGGTATCCCGGGCGTGAAAAAATCCCTCAAAGATCCTCCTCTGGTCTTCATCGGTGATACCCACCCCGTAGTCGTGGACGGTAAACAAGGTTCCTTGGCCTTTTTTCTGTACGGCTATTTCAATCCTTCCTTCATCCGGGGTGTTTTCGACGGCATTTCGGATCAGGCCGTCGGCAACCTTCCTAAGCACCTCAGGCGGTACCAAAACGGGAGGAGCAGGCGAAAGGTGGCGGAGGATCTCTATCCGCCGATGGGAAAACCGGGGCTTCAATTCTTCCAACCTTCTCCTCACCCATTTCTCCAAATGGATTTCCTGGGCTGAAGATTCCTTCGGCCCGAAGAAATCTTCAATTTTTTTTCTAATTTTTTCGGCCAATGGTTCTTCTCCGGTTTCCACTGCCACCAAGGTGACTAATTCATCGGTGCACTCTTCTAACAGAAGGGAAAGGAGACCATAGGCTTTTTGATCTTTGCCGGTCATGATGTCGTCCACTTCGTATTGAATCTCTAAGAGGCGATCCAAATTCCGCTTAATCCTCTCCACGGCCGGCTTCCAAGTCTCTTCAGGAAGAGCACTTATTTTCCTGATGATCGAGTTAAAAGACCCGGAAAGGACAGCCATAGGCGTTTTTAATTCATGGGACAGATGATTGATGGCCTTATCCTTGGCGCGGTTGAGGCTGGAGACCTCCCTGTAGGCCTTTTTTAGTTCTTCCGTTACCCGGGCATTTTCAATCGAAAGGACTACCGTACCGGCAATCATGTTCAACAATTCCAGATCAGACTGACCGAAATCCCCGGTTTTTTTATTGACTGCACAAAGTGTCCCGATAATCCGGTCAATGCTCTTCAAAGGGACCAGGGCCAGATTTCGGGTTTCATACTCCAGCTTCTTATCCCGCATTTGATGAAGTTCCTGATCCTTCAAAAGATCGTTAACGATCATCGGTTCCCCGGTCTTGATGACCCGTCCGGCCACGAGTTGATTCATGGAAAAACGGACTTCTCTGGCCTTCTTTTCCATGTCCATATCATCGTAGGCGGCGCCGAGGACAAAAAGGTCTCCCTTCAATTCATCATGGAGGATGACGATAGCTCCTTCGGTGTTTAAAAGGGTTTTCACTTCGTTGTTGATATAATAAAGCAGGTCTTCCAAGTCGGGGTGTTCGGGCAGGGCCAGGCTGATCTTAACCATGGCTTCATTGTTCCGGGCAATCTGTTTTTCCCGGGTAATGTCCCGGATAATGACGATTTCTCCTGCCGGCTCTTCCGGGTCAACCGAAAAAACAGCCGCCCGGATAACCACGTCCAGTACACGGCCGTCCTTGGTCAGGCGCTGGGTCTCGGAGCGAAGGATGAGCCTTTCCTTTAAAAGTCTTTTAATCCCCTCTTGGGTTGATTGTTCCAACCAAGGGGGCACATAGGGAATTCGTTTTCCTTCCAGTTCCTCCAAAGTCCAGCCGAAAATTTCCGTGAAAGCCGGGTTCAGATAGTTCACCCGCCCATCCAGGGTAAAGACCACTACCGGGTACGGTTCAAACTCGACCAAGGCCCGCATCCGTCTTTCTGATTTTTTTAAGGCCTCTTCAACTTTTTTCCGATCGGTAACGTCTTGCAGGGTCTCTATGGCCCCTACGATCAACCCCACATCGTCCAACAACGGGGCAGCCGTGAAAAAAAGCCATTTTGCCCCACCGGCCAAATTAGGAAAATAATCTTCTGCCTCGTAAGCGCCTGGAATAAGTTCAGATTTTTTATACTTATCTTGATAACGCTTGGCAATTTCTTCTTCGGATCCTTTTTCGACAATATAATCGGCCAAGGTTGGCCTTTTCGTCGGATAAAAGGCCTTCCAATGATTTTGGGTCCCGATAAGCTCCTCGGCCAAAAAGCCGGTTAATTTTTCATAGGCCCGGTTACAATGGGTAATAACATGATTGAGATCAATAACAAAGGTAGCTATAGAAAGCCCTTCGATGATCCGGGAAAGGCGCTTTTCACTCTCTAAAATAGTTTCCTTCAGGCATTCTTCTTGGCTGGGCATTTTACCTTTCTTTAATTCCTGCAACCAGAGAAAGCGATCAAGGGTAGACCTTTCTGGCAATTTCTCCGATTGCCTGGAGAAAAGTTTCTATCTCCTTTTCGGTATTGAAAAAACCTGGACTGACCCGAACGGTTCCTTCCGGGAAGGTTCCCAGGGTACGGTGGGCCAGGGCCGCACAATGCAGGCCAGCCCGGACGGCCATGTCATAAGCCATGTCTAAGATGGAGGCCACTGCCTGGGGATTTAAGGCGGCAATATTGAAAGAAACCACGGCCGTTCGGTCTTCAGCCTCTTCCGGACCGTAGACCACGACTTGGGGCATTTTTTTTAAACCTACCCACAACAGTTGGGCCAAAAGCATTTCTTTTTTTCGGATTTGCTCCAAGCCCTGTTCTAAAATAAAGCGGACACCAGACCCCAATCCGGCCAACCCCGGAGTATTCAAGGTGCCCGATTCCATCCGGTCGGGAAAAAAATCGGGCTGGACTTCCAACTCCGATTGACTGCCCGTTCCCCCCTCGATTAAAGGACGAAGCGAAATCCCCGGTGCGATATACAAGAAACCGGTGCCCTGGGGCCCCATCAGGCCCTTGTGGCCCGGGGCCGCTAAAAGGTCTATGCCCATCCTGGCCGCCGAGATAGGAACCAGACCGGCGGTCTGAGCCGCATCCACCATAAATAAGATCCCCTGCCTGTGGGTTAATTCGGCCACTTCGCTCAGGGGCATCAACCCCCCGGTTACATTGGAGGCATGGGTCAAAACAATGAGCCTGGTATTTTTCCGGATGGCTTTTTCTATGGCCGTGGCTTGGATCTGTCCTTGGGCGTTGCCGGAAACGATGGTTATCTCGACGTCCAGGGTTTCCAAAAAGCGGAGGGGGCGAATGACCGAATTATGTTCCATCGACGAGGTGATGACATGATCCCCGGGATTGAGAAGCCCCTTTAGCCCCAGATTAATGGCCTCCGTGGTATTGGCCGTAAAAACAATTCGATTCGGGTCCTTTATGTCGAACAATTCGGCCAGCGCCCGCCGTGTCCGGGAAATCCATTGTCCGGCCTTCACGGCTAAGCCGTGTCCGGCCCGGCCCGGGTTGGCCCCAATATTTTTCAGCACTTCGTTAACGGTCTGATAAACCGTTTCCGGCTTGGGGTGGGAAGAAGCGGCATTGTCTAAATAAATCGTCATTTCATTAAGTTAAGCAATTTTCCTAAGTCCTTTTTCCGTCTCAGGTTGCGTATAGGTTGCGCCTGGTTGCGTGTCCAGTTCGTCAATATCCGATCTGCTTTCTTTCGGTAACCATTTATAATAAGTCCCGTACGTGATCCCTGTCGTGGAATGGCCCATCTCTTTACTGACCTCGGCCAGGGAGTCACCCTTGCTTAATCTTAACGTGGCGTAGGTATGCCTCATGTCGTGGGGGGTTCTCCGCCTCAATCCCGATTTGTCCATGGCCCGGTTCCATACGTTATAAATAAATCCGTAGTTCAATAGTGACCCGTCCTCGTTGGGAAAAATCCAATCTGGTATTGATTTCCAACCTTGTTTAAGCGTTCTCTCCATCATGTATTTTTTATGCTGTTTGAGGACTTCAACAAGTTGGGAAGTCATTCTCACGTGGCGTCGACTTGACCTGCTCTTAGGACTTGTTATCTTCCCGCGCGTGATATTCCTTTGAACCAGGATCAACTTTTGAAAGAAATCCACATCCTGCCATTGGAGCCCGATGATTTCACCGATTCTAAGACCGGTCCTGAATCCACAGACCACAAGAGGATAATAGCTTGAAAATCCTTTCTCGAATGTCTCCTCAATCTTTGCGCGTTCTTCCCAAGTGAACGGGTCCTGTTCTTTTGATTGACGTTCATCTTCCGGTTTCGGTATGGGTACATTGCGGGCCGGGTTTAAGGAAATAAGGTCATCAGGATTGACGGCATAGCGGAGAATGGCGCTCAAACAGTTTTTTACATTCCTTACCGTAGAGCTTCTGAGGCCGCCCTTGACCTTCTGGCTTATCAAGTCACCGATCATCCTTGACGTGATTTCATTTAGTGGTTTTGAACCAAAAGCCGGAATAATGGTTTGATCAATGATCAAACGATAGCTCCGATAGGTGGAATACTTCAAGGACAAGAGGGCAACCTTATCATACCATCCGATTTGACTTTCTCCGGCTGAATCCTTCCATCCGTCAATATATTCTTTGAGGGTAGGAGCCTGGGATTTCTCGTTATCAAGATTGAAATCTCCCAAAGTTAACTTGGCCTCGATCTTCTTTGCCACCTCAAATGCTGTGCGCTTGTCTTTGCCGATCTTCTTGGCTTTCCGTTTCCCATGGTGGTCAATAAATATCCACCATATCCCTGATCCCTCTGGTCGTTCTTTGACCTTTACGCCCATTGTTTCACTCTCCTTTCTCAAAAAATAAAAATCCTGAGACCGCCCCCGTCAGCGATGACGGCCCGGACCTCGCGGTTTCCGGGGATCTCAGGATTAAATTTGTTTGTTTTTTTGTCCATCGCTGTTTGGGCTTTTTTTGGTTTATCCTTATAAGAAAATTTATAACAAATTCGGGTAATTGTCAAGTCTTTATATTTTCGTTAAATAAAACCATTTTTAAGGCTTATTTGACCGTTTAAAGGCCAATAAAAGGCCTTTCCTGGCCGTTTTAAGGCTTTATTTAAGCCTAATCCTTAAGGCCTTAAGGAATCACGGTACAGACCATTCCTGGTCGTTTTAAGGCTTTTTAACCATCTCATTCCCTCTAAAACAACCCCCCGGCAAAAACAAAAAGGCCGGTCAGGTACCCCCAACCGGCCCTTAACCCTTGACCGCGCGAGGGGCAGCGCCTCTTAGTCTTTTTTTTGAGAAGGGGGGCGTTACCGGATGGCCAAGACCGCTTGCGGGCTTGGTGAGGTCCGCGAAGGTGGGCCGAATAGCACCCGACCAGGGCAAGGCGGCGGGTTCGCTCATAAAAGGCTTTACCGCCCAGCGTAAAATAACGTGGCATCTCAATAAAGATACTTAAAGTCCGTGGACATGGAGTCATCAATAATGATTTAATCTCAAGTTATGAAAGAATTAGACGAAAAATGCATAAAAAAGGCTTTTGGAAGTGGTTTACGAGAGTTGCGCATGGAAAAGGGCCTATCACAAGAGGCTCTGGCGCTCACGTGCGGGCTAGACAGAACTTACATTGGAGGCGTCGAACGAGGGGAACGCAACATTAGCCTCATTAATATTAACAAAATTGCTAAAGCTCTCGGTGTACCCGTAAAGGCGTTGTTCAATGCCTAAGACCTCAATGGATGCGAAGGGAATAATAGCTTCCGCATCTTCACACCTTAAAACCTTGAGTGGCCACGTTTTCGATGTTTTGACCGTCTCAAAGCCCATATCGCCTGAAGCGGCTGTGAATCTCGCAAAAATTGTTTCCAAGCTGTCACCACTCCTTGGAAATTTGATCGAATTTAACACCGTTGAGTTTCTGAACGACCAAGAAGAATATAAGTCACTCGGCAACTGGAAGCGGCAGGACCCGGGCTTCCCCGACACAATCTTTGAAGGATCAGTATCACCAACCCCTGGGTTCGAAATTAAGGCGTGGTTTCCGCTCGCCACAGAAATAACCGCACGATTTAAGGACAGCCAAAACCATTTCAGGCACGACCAGACCTATGTTTGTATGTTGGCCTGGTTACCTGAAAAACTTATTTTCGGAAAGCCGAAAATTATCGATGTTTGTGTTGTCTCAGGCCTATCCGTAGCGAAAGCGCGGGATGATCACTATCACAACCCGCCGGATTATCTGGTTCTCGAACCGGGAGACACAACGGCTCGCACGCGAAATCTTCAGCAGACAAACACCAATGGCTATAAATGGCAAGGAACGGCTGAACAATTCCAAGAGGCGGTCTCGATAGTTTCTTCTTGGGGGAAGGACGGAAAGGTCTATAAACCAACTGCGGAATATCAGCATCGGCTACGGGAACTAATTTCAAGATTCTCCTATCGACTAGATACAAATTTTGCCAAAATGGACCGAATTGTTCATAACGAAGTCGAGGCGTTCAAAAAACAGGTATTGAGGACAAATTACAACGGTATGAAAATTGGAAACTGGCTTCGACTCTTTGCTAGTCATGATGACGTAAAAATCCGTAAGGCATTAGAAGAACACCTTGATATTATAGAAGTCGATACTGGGAAGATTCTCCGATGACCCTTTGCATACCATAATGAAAATAGGTGGCATCAATCTCTGCTGCGAAAGCTTTTCGTTTCAGACGATGCGCCGCTATACAAGCAGTAAAAAGACCACCGAAGGGTTCCCATACGATATCGCCTCTATCACTCGATGCCTCTATGATCATTGAGGTTAGGTCTAACGGTTTTTGGTTTAGGTGTATCGCCCTACCCGAATCGCCATTCACTTTGAAACGCTCCTGACCATTAAGAGGACCTCGCTCCCAAACATTGGTAACGCCATGTGGACAATGGAATGTTGAGCGCATGCGTGCCCATTCCTTCGCCGTACCTGGCTTTTTGCCATTGATAGAAAAATATGGTTTTCCTGAAGGATTGCCGTGCGTGTTGGCATATTCCTGAAGACGCACAAACATATCCGGGGGGGGAAAATACCAGAGATGCCCTTGGTCAAGATATTTGCGGACAGCCGCGTCTGCGACACCGCAGGCGTCATTTGCTCGGCGTATAGGCAGGCCCGTGCGTTTCCACTCTCGAAGCAGCCATTCCTTGAGCTGCATTCCATTAATCCGAGCCTCGAATACATATTGAACGCAAAGCTCGGACACGACAGGAAACCTTCTGATTTTCTGTGTGTTGATGTTCCCCGCAATATGACCTTTACCTTTGTTCCATATATTCGCGTTCACATAGCGCCAGCCATACTTTTGAAGGACCGGATGAACTGCTGCCCAGCCGATTTCAGAGTTCCAAAACCATAAGGTTGTCGTCGGACTCGCGGCTTGTGACCAGGCCGCAATATGTGGTTCATACCACGCGGGTAAACCTAAGTGATCAGAAGTATCTCCTTCAAAACCAAGAACCCCGTAACCACCATCAGAAATAATAACCGTTGGTTTACTCCACGATTCATAGAACGCGAGACTGTCCCCAAGCCGAATCTCTGTTAATTCATCCCTCCAGAGAGTCGCTCCCAGCTTGTCTATGTTTTTTACTGCTTTTCCCCGTCCAACCGTGCTTGTTGGAATATGCTTTTGCGGCGACGTGGCCGGTGGCACGAAGTTTTTTTCTTCTACATATGGGCGTGCTGCTCTCATCTTTACTCCTCGTCTAAACGTCGGAATTGGCTTAATGTCTCCAAAGCCTTTCAAACCGTGCCGGATTGCTCGCCGTGCATATGACGGCATAACGAGTGTGACGATGCCCAAGATAGTCTTGAATTAGCCGCGTGTTTGCACCCTGGTTGGCCTGTGCAAAGCCGCAAGCGAGCCTCAACATATAAGGAGCTTGTCCACCTCAAGGCCGGTAAGGTGCCTTCGGTTATTCATCATTTTGTCTAATGTTGCCATTGGTCCTTTCAAGGAAAATCACGGTCTTAAGGGCCATTACCCTTCAATAACAGATAAAATAACACATTTTTACTAAAAACTCAACTTAAACGAGCGTTACAAATTAACTTGACAAACTTATTTTATAAACATATATTTAGTAAATCTATTTACAAACAAAGAAAGGACATTCAAATTATGAACACGCTGAAAAAGGAAACTTCCGAGACAACATCAACTTTACTTAATTATGAGCCGCCGCAACACCTTAAGCATAAGCCTATATTCATGCTTCCATACGAGCATTTTGACGGCCCGTATTCTGACGATACAGATGCAAAATATCTTTCAATCGGCCTTGCGCAATGGAGAGATGATGATGTCGAAAGCCCAGTTTCGGCGAAGGTCTGGCGGTATGCAGAAAATTCAGAGAAATGGAGCCGTCTAAGCGAGGAACTTCCTCTACATCGTGTTGTAGATTTATGCATTTTTTTGGTAACTGCCCTATTTAAGAAAAATCCAGCCTTTGCTCCTAAAACTTTTGAGAATCAAAATGAAGCCATTGAACTAAAAATGTTGGAAGCTATCCCCGAAGGGTTCGATAGAACAAAAAGCATGCTAAAGGGTCGCCTAAGCCAACTTTACAGGGTCATGAAAGAAGCCGAAATCGTAGGGCTATATAGTTCTCTCAACATAGGCGCATAGAAGCAAGGGCGTTGAAGGAAACCCGAGTTGGAGATTAATTGGAGGAATAGAAATGACTAAAGCCGGATATTTTAATGATGCTCCTATCCTTACCCCCGAAGATGACCATTTTGGCATCGATCAATTCGCACTATCTCTAGCTCAAAGTTTTAAAAAGATCGAATCGCCCATAGGGGTAACTATTGCGATTAATGGCACATGGGGTTCAGGAAAAAGCAGTGCAGTAAACTTGATCCGATATCACCTCAAGGATGCTGTTGAAGACGGAAACCTTGAACTTATTGACTTTAAATGCTGGTGGTTCCGGGGTGAAGAAGCTCTTACTCTGGCGTTTTTACAAACCCTTAATGCGTCTCTACAAAAGAGTTTGGGCCAAAAGGTCAAAGAATTGATTCCATCCCTCGGGAAAATGTTGCTTCAGGCAGGACCCGTTATAGGGCCAGCCCTAAATCTAGCGACAGCTGGTATTGGGGGAACACTCACCGCAGGTTCAATGGATTTTGTGAAAAGGTTTTTCCCAGAAGGCGAAAGCATCGAAAAAATTTTTGAACAGCTTTCGAAAACACTGGATGAGCAAAGCAAAAAGTTTCTCGTCATTATAGACGACATCGACCGTTTATCGGCCAGCGAAGCGCTTCTTATTTTTCGCCTCATTAAATCTGTGGGACGCCTCCCAAATGTTATGTATCTGCTTGCGTTTGAACGTAAACTTGCAGAGAAGGCGATTGCTGAAATATATCCTTCTGAGGACGGACCACATTTCCTTGAAAAGATAATTCAGGCAAGTTTTGAATTGCCTCTTCCCCCACGCGATGATCTGAATACAGCCGCCATGTCGCAGATTGAGACCATCTGTGGGCCTTCCCTATTTAGAGATAAAGATCAACTGCGACATTTCATGAACATGTTTTACGACGCGGTCTCGCCCTACCTTAATACTCCGCGCGATTTAATTCGGCTATCAAATGCAATAACCATGAGTTGGCCTGCAGTTGAGGGAGAAGTTGATATAGGAGATTATGTGGCTTTGGAGACAATGCAGCTTTTTGAGCCTTCATTATACAACGATATCCGCACGAACAAGGAACGGGTATGTGGTGTTAGGTCTGGCTATGGCCAGCTCGAAGCCTCGAAACATGATCTCGAAGAATTATTAAAGCTCGTGCCGGAGAAGCGGCGTGACCTAGTCAGGGTAATATTGATGCGTCTATTTCCACGCTTTGAAGACACGGGTTATACAGACAGTTTTATCAAAAAATGGGAGGCCCAACGTCTCGTGCGCACTCATAAGCATTTTGATACCTACTTCAGAATGGGCATCGGAGATGAAACGCTCCCAATGGCTGAAATCAATAATTTTATAGATCACGCTGGTAATAAGGAGTATGTGAAGCAAGCCTTTCAGAAAGTTTGGGGGGTCATTCGTAAAAATGGCAAATCAAAAGTACCCCTGCTACTTGACGAGTTGAATACCCATGCATCAAGGATAGAGAAAGCGAAATTCCAGCCTCTGATTTCCGCGATATTCGAAATTGCTGATGATATTTACAGAGACGAGGATCGTGAGCGGGGTGACTTTTTCGGTAATACCCATTTGCGAATCCACTGGCTTGTTCGTAGGTTAACTTTCGATAGATGCGATCTCGCCGAGCGAAGTGCCATCTTCTTATCAGCATGCCAAAATGCCCAAGTTGGATGGCTGGTTGATTTCGCATATTCAGCAGTAGCCGATTACTTCCCAAGTAAAGGTGAGGCACCGGAGCCACCGGAGGAATGTCTAATCAGCAAAGAGGACGTCCCTGCGCTGAAGGCTCTTGCAGTTAGCACCATCAAGTCCGTTGCAGCGTCCGGAAAGCTGATTTACCACCCTAAGTTATCATTTATTTTGCTTCAATGGAAAGAGTTTTCCGAAAATAACGGCTCCGAAGTCAAGGGTTGGACCAGCGCCCAACTTAAATCCGACGAATCTGTTTCGATGTTTGCTCGAGCGTTTACTGGGGAAAGATGGTCGCAAGGGATGGGCATGTTTGGAGTTTTGGGCGATCGGGTTGCAATACGAAGCGAACTGGCATTGGTCAATGATCTTAAACAAATACTAGATATTGATAAATTCCGACTCCGGCTTGAGGAAATAGAAAAATCCGACACCATAAAAAAAGACCTCAAAGAGAACGTGAGGGTTTTTCTTGAGGCGTGGCGTAACCAAGAAATTAAGGGAAAAAGATTATAACGCATTCACCTCCAACACGCCCGACAGGTCGCGCCCGCGCGAAGGGTCAGGCGGCAGCGGCTCGGCCTGATAGGCGTGCCGGTCACATCGGCCCCGTGGAATCGGCCTCGGGGTGTGGGTCTTGTTCCGGCTCTCAGGCATCAGGTGAAATACAGATTCCCTCTCCGAAATGTTACACAGTTAGAAATTTAGCCGAGCTACACCTTTTGTCAATATTTTTTACTATTAAAGCGATTTTATGGTACATTTCAGGAAAACCACTTAATTATATTGTTAGCCGCCGACAGATTCGAACGTCCGTTACTTAGGGAGGACTAATGAGCGCACATATCTCAAAAGGCATCGATTACGTAGCAGGCTGGCTATGGATGATATCGGACGACATTGTCCCCCCGTTCTGTGTCGAACTCGCCTTAAAGGACGGAACTACATTCTTTCTGCACTCAATTGGCAGCAAAGACGAACAAACAAGATCAATGGTCATCAGAATATGGGATCTAAGAGCTTTTACTGACCAAGATTTTCAGCAGCTAAGAGACAACCTAAACCAAATCCAAAGCCGCAAAGAGTTGGCAGACGAGCGGAAAATACATCCCAAACTTGATTGGGCCAACTTAAGGATAAATGTTTCTGATATTTCTTATTGTGTTGAATGGCATGACCGAATGTGGCCACAGGAGGCCAGGCCGAAAATTGGCTTTGAACTAACAAACGGCTAACTACGACATGATGCGGATCGCCGATAAATCAGACTCCCGCTGATGCCTACGTTATATTCCAAATATTCCAAATGAAAAAAACAAAGAAAAAAATAGGGAGAAATGATCCTTGCTGGTGCGGTTCAGGTATGAAATACAAAAATTGTCATTATGGCAGAGAATCTATGGAAGCACAAAATTCTTTTTTCTCTGAAAAACAGCTTATAAAAAATTTTGGCAGAAAATATTGTTTGCACCCAAACGCAAGTGAAAATGAATGTAAAGGTCAGATTGTAAAAGCTCACACAATCCAGAAAACTGGTGGATTAACAAAAGTAGCAGAAAATGGACACGTGATGGCTTTTAAACCAAACTTGAAAACTTTAATTGAAACAGAAGGGAAAATTCTCCCCAAACTAATTGGTATTAAACAGGCCAGTACCTTCACAGGATTTTGTGAATATCATGATGTTAAAACTTTTGAGTTAATAGAAGAATATACTTTTAGACCTGAATGCGAACAATGCTTTTTACTTTCTTACCGTGCCCTTTGCAGAGAATTGTTTAGTAAAAAAGCAGCCTTGGATTCAGTGGAAATTTACCGTCAATTTGATAAAGGGCAACCAATCAATATGCAAAAACAAATACAGTTTTTTGTAAACCTTCACGAGATGGCATTAAAAAAAAGCTTTCAAGAATTATCAGATAAAAAAGGAAAATATGATAATATTCTTCTTTCTCATGATTTTAATGGGTTTTCATATTATGGCTTCTTCATTGATAGGGTGCCGGAAGTATTATGTAGTGGAGGATTTGCTCCAGAATATGACTTTAAAGGTAACTTACTCCAAGATTATATAAATCTGAAAAAGGATCTTGAATCTCTCTTTTTTTCATTAGTGCCCTTTGAAAAAGTCGGCGTAGTTGTATTTGGATGGATGGCGAGTGAAGGGTCATCATGTACAAAATTTATAAAATCCTTACATGAATTAAAAGCCGAAAGCGAGAGAGGAAATGCACTTATTCGCTTCATTTTCGATTCGTTAGAGAATACGTTCTTTAAACCATCGTGGTGGGATTCTCTTTCAAGCCATGAAAAAAATGTACTTCAAAACAGGGTGTTATCGGGGACTTTAAAGGAAAGAACGAAGAATTGCCTAATTGATGATGGCCTTAGGACCGTAAACTGGAAAGTTACATTAACTTTTTCAAATGCCAATATAGGCAATTAGAAATAGAGAATATAACATCAACTTTGAGAAGGATGTTCATTCCGCTGTGCTCCATTCGCATCTTTCAAGCTGGGCGCTATATTCACTTTCAACCAGTAATCATTCTTTTTTAATACATTCTCCCATCAACATTTGTAAGTGCAAGTCCTTTTTAACCCCCCATTTCATATATCCCCCCGGACTCGCAAACAAAAAGGCCGGTCAGGTTTCCCCAACCGGCCTCAAGGTGGCCAGGGTGAAGGAGAACACCCCGGCCTTTTTCCCCGGCCCCGCACTGCAAAGCAAACCGGGGTTCATTCGTTTAGGTTCGAGCGATTCCCACTTTTTTGAACAGCCTGTCAAGTTTTTCTTCCAATGGTCGCATAAGAAGATCCCAGGACGGCGGCGTCTTCGGAAACGACCTTTCGCCCATGGATTCTATCGTCTCATTGATGTCGGGGATCCCTCGCTTCAGCACCTCGATCTGCCCCGTGTCGGGTATAGGCGTCAATTTCATAATCATTAACTCCTTGATGCAAGCTAAAGAGTAGCGCAAAGCGTTTTTTATCGCGGGGGCATTTGAAATTATGATCAGATTCCTGGTTATCTGGAAGATGTTTCGTTCCCCTTTGTGCGTGGTAATTTCAGGGTTTTTCCGTAGCAAAGCTTCGTGTCGATCCCGGAAAAACTGAATCGCTTCGTCAATCAGCGGATCTGCGGTTTCGATTAAGATTTCCTCTTGCCGACTGATTGAATTATCAAAGGATTGACTTTCACCAAATAGTGCGACTCTTGCCGTTTGAAATTCAATCCCGGCAACTTCAAAGGTGACCTTCGCTTTTTTGAATTCTTCTTCCTTCCCGGCCAAGTCCGCTCGAAGTTTCGGGATGACTTGGTCCCGTTTCCGCTTTAGCGCCTCGATCGTCCCGGCGGCGGCCTGGCGCTTTTCCAGAGTTTCGGCGGCCCGCTCCGCCAGTATTTGTTGCGTCAGCGGGTGCTTTTCAATCGTTTTCCTGAGCTCCTCAAATTTTTTTAATTCCTTTTTTTCGTAGTCTTTCATCATTTTTCTCCTTTCCTCTGGCTTGAGTTTGAGTTTTCATTTTAAAATCCTTTTTATGGTTTTCTCTCTTTTTTTCAAAATTCAGCACCCTTTTGCTGGCGCTGATTTCCTGGCCTTGACCCCCGGTCTGAATAAAGCGGCTTTTAACCTGAGACTGGCCGCCCGGTTTTTCTCGCCATCGCCGGGAAGATTTCGCACACCCCAGGTACGTTGACGTTTTATTGACATTTTTCCAATCCCGCATTTATAAAATCGTCAAAGGCAAACCCCGTTGGAAGACGGGGATAAATACCCGTTGCTTGATAAAATTTCCGAAGAAACCTCGGCCTGCTAACCAGATCTCCGGTGTCCATCCGGAAGGATGGACCAAAGCCGCGGAGTTTGATTCTAAATGACACGCCACCGTCGTGGGATGTGCGCCTTTCGATCTTTTCAAAAATTGCCGAAGATGTTACGTTTCTCATTTTTTTGACCTTTCGTTATCATCTCATGTTCACCATGTTCACATCATGTTCACAAATAACCTATTGAAAGATTGATAAGTGAACATGGTGAACATAATGAACATGAATACCACACACGTTGGAAAGGATTGCTTATTGCGAGTTGTTTGATTCCTATATCTCTCTCTTTTCTCTCTCTTTCCTTTTCTTTTATAAAAGATGTTCATTATGTTCACCATGTTCACTATTCAGTAAAATTAATGTGTTATACGCCGGTTTATGTTCACCCTATGTTCACCATGTTCACCCGTAATTCAAAATTTTTCCGGGGTTCATTATAAAATTTCAATAGGTTACTCATGTTTCTTGAACGACAAAGGGACGCCAAACTTAGTTTTATGATCTCGATTTCCTATAGAATAGGTGATTCCGGCATCGATTAAATTCACCCGCAGCCGATCCAGGTGATTCCGCAACGACCGCTCATCCCGAGGGAATGAAGGGACCGAAGAATCTTTTGTGTGTCCCGCAGTCTTGCAGAATTCTATATAGGCCGTTCCGATGGTCCCCGTCCAATCGGTTTTGTCTTCCATCAGCTTCAAAACGGCCTGGGCCAATGGACTATTTGCTATGATTTCCTCATGCTGGTGATCCACATTATGTTGATATGCGTCGGCGAATTCCTTTCCCCTTTCTCCAAGGGCTTCGGCTATCGCATAACCCCATTGAAAGAAGTCAGCCATTCGAGGAAGATGACTTAAGTGTAAATTTGGGAAAATACCCATGGCCCTGGTCAACACATCAAAGAGAGAGCCCAATATCCGCGGCCTGGCCTGTTCAAAGCATATCCAGAATTCTGATTCTCGCCTTCGCATCGCGGGCGGTATCCTCTGCATCGGCAACAGAATTGCCCGGTCCATCAAATCGGGCCTGGTTATCAATAACTCAATCGAATTGATACCGACCGACCGCCTCAATCTATAAATAAAATCGTCATCATCAGTGTAATTTTGCCTCTTAGAAAACCCGCCACCCGTGCAGACTTGAGCCAGAATGTCAGCGAACCAAGGAGGAAGGTCAGAGAGATTGTCGAAGAAGCACACGCGATGATGTGCGATAATCTGGATCAGTTGTCTTTGATCCCTTGGCGTTATGATGGTTTCCATAACAGACGGGTCAAGTAATTTCTTGACGATCCTGCACAGACCGGTTTTTGCCGATCCCTGATCCCCGTGAGCGTGTAATATCGGATGCGGAATATCGGGGATAAGGCCAGAAATTAGATAAACGAGAAACAATAACTCCTGATCCTCTGTTAAATTAAGAAAAGTCAAGACTTCAAAGGGATCGCCACCCGACACAGGCACGACTTGCGGAGTCTGGTGCTGATAGCGTCGAAACAATGGGGGAGGATCAAGCTTAGTCCAGCCATCGGGAGTCGTTCTGATTGCTTTTCCATTTCCTAAATCGTACCAAAACAAATTATCAAGAGATGCGATCCGATTAAAAAGTTTGATTTCTGGTTGGTCGAAAATGGCGATGCCTTCCATTGTCTGTATGACTTGGTTCATTGAATCATTATTGATGGTCTTCCCGGTTTCTTTATAAAATTGTCGCGAAGCGAATTGCTTAAATTTTTTCGACCGCAAATGCACGACTTCATTTTTTAAATAGGCGTAGGCCTCGCTATCTTCATCGTGGAAAAGCCTTAGTGTTCCTTTAAAATGCGATAGAAGGGTTTCCGATTGGGTAGACTTCCCGGCCCTTTTTTCAGTCCCTTTGGCTTCATGGTCCAATGGTGCTTTTTCTGGGGGACTGTAAGTTTCCTTTCCCCCCGCCAGCGCCTTTTCTATCGTTTTTTGCCCGTAAGTTCTGCCCTGGCCTACGCTCCGATCCCATTTAGGCCGCATCAATCCGGACAAGCGAAACAGCCTGTCAATCTGTGCAGGGTCTTGAGTCCAAAAGGCCAGGATAAAACACAAGGCCTCATCGGCTTCGCTTTGACTTCGATAACCGGACCAATCCCCTGCCCACAAGTTTGAGAACTTTGGGCTATTGGCCGCGTTCATGGCCTTCTGAATTATGGTCTCATCGTCCATGGAAGGGGATCTTGATTTTTCCTTTTTTGTCTGAGGCGCCGAGGCTTCTTTAAGTTTATATTCCTCTGGAAAAAATTCTTTATGAATAGTGTTTAGCACGTCTTGACGGGGTTCAACGGTAAGGGGTGTTCCAGCCAGATGGTGGCCGGTGACGGTCAAATAGCGGCCCGAATCATAAACCTCAAATTTTCCTTTCTTGTTCCCAGGTCTCAGAATTTTCCCCTTGATAAAAATATGAACCCCGGTTCGGGATGGGGAGATTTCCGTATAAGAATCCAACCGGGTGATTATATCTAAAGCCCACGGTTCGATCTCCCCGGTCTCCGGGTTTCGGCAATGGTCTAAATCAAATCCGGCATGGGGTTTTGCAAGTTCAAAACCGATTCCCTGGATTCCGCCCCTTCCATTTCGATGGCTTAAAAAAAAGTCTTTGGCGAGATGGAACTGTGCCCACGTTGAAGGCTTAGAACAATCGGCGGGTCCCCCTTTGTTCGGGTCGATGGGAATTTTGGTAAGTTTGCCTTTCTTTAATTTTTCACGCCAGCACACAAAGGAGGGCCGGTCGATTAACTCCTGCGGGATATTGTCAAAAAGCGGGGCGAGAAATTTTGATGTCATCGGAAATCTTTCATCGTGTCGGTGACGATTTCATCGACTTGATTCTCTTTAACCGCGAAGTTTTCAAGAAATTCATCAATCCATTCATACTTAATTAGGATGGTACCATGTCCCGATGGACTCGGTAGTCGCGTATGCTTTAGACCCCCTTTAAGCCAGTCGCGGAAGGTTCGTACAGCTACGTCGCTATACTCAGCACCTCTTTTGATCCTGCACCATCCGTCAGCCATCGTTTTTTTCCTGTAAATCTCAAAAAAAAAGCCAGAAAACCTGTCGGGGCTTGCTGGCTTTTAGCTTCGCAAAAAGTTCGTATTAAATTTTAATAACGGTTATGTGCCGGTCATTTGAAGGTTGTTTTTAACAGTGCGCCGAATGAAATATTTTTTCGCGCTCGATTCGTCCTCAATCTTGATTGCGCGAACCCGCTTCTCAACAATCACCTTTGTTACCGATTCGTCAATCGTTAAAATTTTTTCGGGTTTTCTGATGGTGGATTGATTCAAAGCCGCGCCCTCCATTTAAAGCCTCGCCGCGATGAGGGCCGCATCTTCGCGGGTGATTAAAACTGGCTTCTTGGCTTTAACAGCATTCTCAATTTTTTTTCTCAAAGCAGAGATTTCTTCCTTGACCTGTTCGTAAACAAGTTCACCGTGCTTTGAGCCCTCGATCAAGCCGGTTTCATCGTATTGGAAGGCCCGCCGGTAGGTTTGACCGCCGGTCCCAAAGCCTTCCATAATGGCCGCGTCAGCATTTATATAGGCGACGAGTAGTTGTTGGATTACGGTCGGAATTGGCAGTTTCATTTTTTGTGCGGTCGCGTAGATATGTTCAAGGAAATGCACGTCAAACCCTGCATAAAAATCCAGGGCATTTAAGATATACTCAGGAACCTTAACATCCTCAGCTTTGGCCGCGGCATCGATCTGTGCTTTCTGTTTCTCGGACACGCGCACTTGGATAAGATTCGTTTTATTGGCCATTTGAAAACCTCCATATTAGAATTGAAATCGATTTTAAATTACAATTGTAATCATGTCAAGCAAAAAATTTGCGAATTTCAACTTTTTTTTATGATTTTATTTGAAAACAAGTTCTGGAAAAAGGAGAAAAAAAGGGGTTATCGAAAGGTAACCCCTAAAAATTTTATGTCATGGCAAAATCAAGCAAAAGGTTGCGCCTGGGTTGCAAAATTAAGCAAAATAGGCGCAACTTTGATGATGTCTCTTTCAATAAAATCAAGTACTTAAGGGAGGCGCTAAGTTCTGATAAACCGTTTCCGGCTTGGGGTGGGAAGAAGCGGCATTGTCTAAATAAAGCGTCATTTCCTCAATCCGAAATTCTCTCCCTTCCGGTATAGACGATCAAATTCTTTCCGCGCACATACCCAATGAGGGTGACCCCAATCTGCTTAGCCAGGGAAATAGCCAAGGATGTGGCCGCCGACCTGGAGATCAAGACCGGAATCCCCATGCGGCTGGTCTTGATCAAAATCTCCGAGGTAATCCGCCCGGTGGTGACCAGGACCTTGTCTCCCAGAAAAAGATTATCTAAAAAACATTGACCGTAGATCTTGTCAACGGCATTATGCCGCCCGATGTCCGCCCGGAATAAGACCAAATCTTCCACCGTGGCCAAGGCGGAATTATGGACCCCCCCGGTCATCTTATACAAGTCCGAGGCTTCGGCCAGACGCTGCATTAAATGAAAAACCTGCTGGCTGCTTATTTTCAGGGAGGAGTCGATCTTCTCCATTATCAACTCATCCAGGGCATTATAGAAGGTGGTCCCTTTACCGCAACCGGAGGTCAGGGTTCGGCGCAGAAACAATTTTTCCACCAGCAGGGTATCCTCCTCAAGCTCCACCCGAACCAACCGGTCGGCTTCATCCACAAAAACCGATTTAAGATCCGACAGCCGGTTGATGAGACCTTCGGACTTCAAAAAACCGATGGCCAGGGTCTTCAAATGATCGCCTAAACAAAGCAGGGTCACTATTTCGTGGTCATTTAAATAGATGGTCAGGGGGACTTCCCGAACAATGGCCCGGACCTGTTCTATCAAGCCTTGTTCGCTCCATTTAAAGACCTTATGGGATTCAAAGGGTATGCTTTGATTGTCCATCAGTGAAGGAATGCCTCATTTTTTGTGAAATGGCCAGATCTTCCTGGGTATTGATGTTGAAAAAGGAAATTAAATCCGGGTCAACCTGTCTCAAGATTTCCTCGGGAATTTTTTTAACCTTAACGCGGGAAAAAAGTTTGGAGATCTTCATCTCCTCTTTGGTTAATTGTTCTTCAATGGGCTTTAAACACCTCCTGGAGTAAAGGGCGCATAGAGGTTGATACCCTTCCCTGGTCACCGGGACAATAGCATCCCACTGTGGTTCGAGTTCCTGAAGCAGGAGGTGAATCATTTCCCTTTTTAAAAAAGGCATATCGCAGGCCGTTATAAAGGCATGGGAAGGCCGGGTATAAAAAAGTCCGGCATGGATCCCGGTTAAAGAACTTCGAATCGGCAACAGATCGCTGACGATCAGGCCGTCCCAAGCGCAAAATTCCAGGGGCTGATTGGTCACCAGGATCACTTGCTCGAAGAATTCCTGAAAGAGCTCAATCTGCCGGGAAGTAATGGATCGATCGCCCACGGAAAGGAGGGCCTTGTTCTGCCCGGCCATCCGTTTATTCAAACCACCGGCTAATATAATTCCCGCACAAGGATACTTCATTTTAAGCACTTAGCTATCAGCTATCAGAAAAAATGAAAAATATAACCGCCAGCGGCTGATAGCTATTGGCTGACCGCTGAGGGCTATCTTATTCCAACCCATATCGCCTGATCTTATTGAGCAACCCCCGGCGGCTTAAACCCAATTTTTGGGCCGCCCGTGTCCGATTGCCGTCCACCTCATCCAGGGCTTTTTTAACCAGGGCCTTTTCCATGCGGTCGGTAATTTCTTGAACGGTCCCCTGATTAAGGTCGCGGGAACTGCAGGAAACATTCCGGATAGAATCTGATAACAAGTCGGGGGTAATGGTTCCTTGGTCAGAGACCAGGGTCAAGGCCCTAAGGATTTCGTTTTCCAGCTCCCGGATGTTACCCGGGAAAGGGTACATATCCAAAAGAGAAAGGCATTCCGGGCTGAACTGGCATCGCTTTTCCAGTTTTCGGCAATATTTGTTTAAAAAATAATCGGCCAGCAAGGGAATATCCCCGACCCGATCCCGTAAAGGAGGCAAAGGGATGGGAAAGGCTTGAACCCGATAATAGAGGTCCTCCCTGAACCTTCCGGCCGAAATTTCGGCCTTTAAATCCCGATGGGTGGCCGCGATCACCCGAACATCCACCTTGCTGGGGTTTTCTTCTCCGACGCGCCGTATTTCCCCCTCCTGCAGGACCCTTAAAAGCCGGACCTGCAGCGAGGGCGGGGTATCCCCCACTTCATCCAAGAAGATAGTCCCTTTATGGGCCAATTCAAAAAGCCCTTTCTTGTCGGCTACCGCTCCGGTAAAGGCCCCTTTCTTATGGCCGAAGAGTTCGCTCTCCAAGAGTCCTTCAGGCAGGGCGGCACAGTTCTGGGCGACAAAAGGCTTGTCTTTTCTGGAGCTGTTGTAATGAATCGAACGGGCCACCAATTCCTTGCCGGTCCCCGTTTCCCCCTGGATCAACACATTTACCGGGCTTTCGATAGCCTTTTCCATCAGATAGAAGGCCTTTTTTATGGCCGGACTGTCTCCGATGATATTTTCAAAGGAATATTTCCCCTGGATCTCTTTTCTCAGAAGAATATTTTGTTCTTTGGATTCCTTCAGCTTGGCCCGAGCGGAGGTCAGCTCCAGATACATCTTCCGGATGCGGAGCATGGACCGGACCCGGGCCAATAATTCAAAGGTCTTAAAGGGCTTGGTGATATAGTCGTCGGCGCCGGAATCAAGTCCTTTCACCCGTTCTTCCATATCGGCCAGGGCCGTAACCATGATTACCGGGATAAACCGGGTCTTAGGATTGACCTTGATTTTTTTCACCACATCAAAACCGTCCATTTTAGGCAGGATGATATCCAGCAAGACCAGATCGGGCAAGGATTCCTGAATCAGTTGCAGGCCTTTTTCCCCGTCCGCAGCCCATTGGGTTTTGTAGCCATGGTCGGCCAATTCTTGTCCCAAAAGATCGGCTTCCAAAGGATCGTCTTCGATGATCAGGATCTGAAAGGGTTCTGACATGGTTTCCGGCCCCTCCGTTTGTCGAATTTTTACTTCGAATTATGCTTTATCAATCCCGGCCAACGGTCCGGGTGATTTTTAGTCATTTATCTCGATAAAAAGCGACCATCCGATCCACGATTTCTCTCAGCTTTTCGGCGCTCTGAAGGACCTTCTCCAGGTTCTCCTGGTGTTTTTCAGGGATCTGATCCCTGGTCTTTCTCAAGACCAGGCTGGTATAGCCCATGATGGCATGCAAAGGGTTCCGCATGTCATGAAACGTTTTAAATAAGAACTCCCGATGTTCGCGGTTGTCTTCCTGGCCCGCCCCCTGCCCATCAAGAGGCGGGTTTTCGGTCTGGTCGTTTATCTGCCCTAAGGGTTTTTTGGTCTTTTTAGGGTCCGCAGGCATTGGAACCGGGAGGCCTTTTTAAAATGTTTTATTTTTTTCATTTATTCCACAAGTGGAGTATAAAGTAAAAAGATAAAGGAATCAAGTTGTTTACCATTGAGGCATCCATTGGTCTATCTTTATTTGACTCCGGCGGCCCCGGTGATTTAAAAAGAAAAATGGATTTGATTTTTTGAAAGGATCCAGGTTGTCTTTTCTGCCCTATCCCGACCCATGTTAGGCCCTAAAAATTTAAAAAGAGACGCAAAAAATATTGGAATCACCTCGACCATCCCGGTGGAAATCCTTTTTGCCGCCGGGATGACCCCGGTGGATTTGAATAATATTTTTATCACTTCCCCTCAAGCGGCTGCCTGGGTGGAAGAAGCCGAAGAGGAAGGGTTTCCCCGGACCCTTTGCAGTTGGATCAAAGGTATTTATGCAGCCCTCAAACACAGGCCCGATATCAGGAGGGTCATTGCCGTCACCCAGGGGGATTGCAGTAACACTCAGGCCTTGACCGAGATCCTTCTTCATCAGGGCATCGAGGTGCTTCACTTCAATTATCCTTATGATCGGGACCCCGATCTCCTTAAAAAAAACCTGGAAGGATTGATGGAGACCTTTGGAGTCTCCTGGTCAAAAGTAAACCGGGTTAAAAAAAGGATGGTCCCTATCCGGAGATTTCTGGCTTGCTTGGACCGGGAAACCTGGAAAGACAACCTCGTCCATGGCTGGGAGAATCATCTCTTTTTGGTCAACAGCTCTGATTTCAAGGGCGATCTGGATCTCTTCGAAGAGGAGATTTCCGCCTTTTTAAAGACCCGGCTTCAGCGGTCTAAAATTTCGGACAGGGTTCGTCTGGGATACATCGGCATTCCCCCCATCCAATCCGGACTTTATGAATATGTTGAAAACCTGGGAGGGAGGATCGTATTCAATGAGATTCAGCGTCAGTTCAGCATGCCCGCTTTTGAAAAAGAATTGATAGGCCAATATTTGGCTTATACCTATCCCTATGATATCTTCGGACGGATAAAGGATGTCAATCAGGCGGTGAAGGAACGAAAGATAGACGGTCTCATCCACTATACCCAGAGCTTTTGTTTCCGGCAGGTTCAGGACCTCCTGATCCGAAAGCATCTTTCGGTCCCCATCCTGACCCTGGAGGGAGATAAACCAAGACCCCTCGACAACCGGACTAAGTTTCGTATCGAGGCCTTTATCGATGTACTCAGAAAATAGTTGCGTCATGACACAAGGATCTTAAATGCCCATAGGAATCGACCTGGGAAGCCGCTTTGTCAAGATCGTCCAGACCGTAGATTTTAAGACCTTTAAAAAAATCCGTCTCAACACGGTCCAGTTCTTGACCCAACGGGTAAAAATAGGGTCGAAAAAGACCAAGCACGCTTTGGTCTTGGCTGATTTGGGCCTGAAATCCGAAAAATCTTTGGTGGTCACCGGTTACGGTAAACACCTTATGGGAAAAAAAATAAAGTCTATCACCGAAATCCGGGCCCATTTTCGCGGGGCCTGTTTTCAAACCGGCCTGGAAGAATTTATCCTGGTGGAACTGGGGGGTCAGGACAGCAAGGTCCTGTGGGTTGAAAATAAGAAGGTGATGGACTTTCAAACTAATGACAAGTGTGCGGCCGGCACCGGCCGCTATCTGGAGAATATGGCCCGGTTGCTGAACATTAGTATAAAGGAGCTTTCCCGGGAAGTTGAGGCGCCGGTCCAGATCAACAACACCTGTGCCATTTTTGGAGAGACCGAGATCATCGGCTTTCTCATGGAACAGATGCCCTTAAAAAGGATCTGTGCCGGGATCAATGATTCCGTGGCCAGGCGGGTCATCCAGATGATTCGCCGCTACCCTCCTCTGCCCCTGGTCCTCTGCGGCGGGGTGGCTTTAAACCAAGGGGTAAAGACCCTGCTTTCCCGCCGCTATGGTCAACCGGTCATCATCCCCAAAGAACCCCAGTTTAACGGCGCCATCGGTTGTTGTCTGGAAGGGGTCTCGATGGAGGAAATTTATGGCTCATCGATGAAAAGCTAATCCCCACAGACTCGGAAGGAAGTGGGCATTAAGCTGTTCCATGTCATTTTAAAAGCATAGCTCCATTCATTTTCGGCTCACCAGTTCACCGTAAGTATCCCGGAAATAATCTTTCTCCTGTCAAAAACATGACAAATTTTTCCCAATCATGGAGGTATAATCTGTCCCTTAGCCTATTCCTACCCTCAAAAGCCCCCCTCTTAAACCTTAACATCCTAAAATAATTGTAATTTCACAATCAATACATTTATGGCCTAATTATTGCTAATAGAATAACTGGGAAAACTAACTTTTTGGCTTTTACCATAAAAAGGAATTTCTATGAGATATTTTAGTGATGATGTTTTAAAAGCGGATGAAGTATCGAGATGGCTGAGAATCCCTAAGTCAACCATTTATAAGCTCTGCATAGAAGGTAAGATCCCTGGGACAAAAATCGGCAAACATTGGCGGTTTGACCGTAAAGAAATTGAGGTTTGGTTCAATAAAAGAACTAAAAATGGAAAAGGATATGATTTATGACCGCCCCGGACGAGATACTGGTTGTTGACGACGCCCCAGTGGTAGTGAAGGTAATGGAGGAAATCCTGTCGACTGAAGGCTACGCAGTGCGATCCGCCACTAATGGACAACGGGCCTTAGACATAATCGCGGCCAAGCAACCCCAGCTAATTTTGCTGGATATCGATATGCCAGGAATAGACGGATTCGACGTTTGCCGGCGGCTTCAAGCGCAGGAAGAAACCCGCAAAATCCCCGTCATATTCATCAGTGGCCTTATGGGCCTTGAAGACAAGGTGAAAGGTTTCAGGGTTGGCGGAGCCGATTTTATTTCCAAACCCTTCCAGCATGAAGAACTCCTGAGCCCAGGTGCGAACCCATTGGGATCGAGCCGGTTGCGGACCAAGCTCGAAGCCCAGGAGGCGGAACGAACGGTTCAACTAAGCAGGTTGCAAAAAAGTGAAAAACGTTTCAGACTACTTGCAGAAACTATCGAAGAAGTTTTTTGGATGGCTGACATCGAAATACAAAGAATGTTCTACGTCAGTCCAAGTTATGAATTAGTGTGGGGGCGGTCCCAACAAAGTCTATACGACAATCCGAAATCTTTCTTGGAATCCATTCACCCGGAGGATCAGTCGCGAGTACTTTCCGACCTCGAAGTCCAAAAGACAGGGCAACCTTTTGATCATGAATACCGGATAATCCGGTTCGATGGCTCCATTCGCTGGATTTGGGACCGCGGGTTTCCAGTCCGTTCGGAGAGAGAGCAAGTTACCCTTTATGTCGGGATAGCAAGCGACATCAGCGATCGTAAGCGGGCGGAAGAGGTGCTGCGTAACTCAGAAGAAAATTACCGGGCGCTGTTCATGGGAAGCAGACATGGCATCCTGACAACCGATATCAAAAAGGGTCGTTTTATTGATGCCAATCCATCCATCTGTCGGATGTTCGGATACTCAGATACAGAATTGCTCCGAATGAATATCTTGGACCTTCACCCCGAGGACTTCTTGGACCAGGCGATATCTGAGTTCAAATCTCAGATACGAGAGGAGAAGACGATAACTACGGCGTTCCCGTGCCTACGGAAAAACGGTTCGATATTCTATGCCGACATCTCTATTGCTTTCCACATCATCAGGGGACGAAAATACGCTGTGAGCTTTTTTACAGACGTGACCGATCGGAAGCAGATGGAAGAGGCGATGCAACAGGCGCACCATGAACTGGAACGGCGTGCGGCAAGGCGGACGGAAGAGTTGAGGCAGGCCAATGAGGAGTTACAGAGGGAAATCATCGAACGCAAACGGGCTGAGGAAGCTCTCAAGGTCTTGTCTATTCAATTTGCACATATCAAACCGTAAGAATCTAACATCCGGTGATGTCACGAAAACAATAATTTAATAAGGTGATCTATGAGCGAGCAAGACGAGATACTGGTTGTCGACGATGAACCGATTGTGCTGAAGTTGCTTTCATTCCTGGTGCTCGATCAATAGGGTCACGACTACGACCCGTCTCTTCGGTCAACAGCTTTTCTCACCGTTTAATTTCCTTGATGCGGGCGGCGCGGGTCTCCAGCGATTCGGCCTCCTCGGGACAACCGGTTTTTCGGTAAAGCGTTGCGAGGTGGTCCAGGCTCATGGCCACAGCGGGATGGTCAGGGCCGAAGGCTTTCTCTGCGACCTCGATCGCCTTCTTGGCCACCGTCACCCGAGGAAATAAAAAAAGGGGGATTAATTGTAATATCCCCCCTTCTTATGATATTGGAAAAAAAGATTATTTCTTTTCCATTGGAGCCGCAGGAGCTTCTTCTTTCTTCTCTTCTTTTTTCAGTTCCTTCTTGGCTTTCTTTACCTTCTTCTTAGCCTTCTTTACCTTCTTTTTAGCCTTTTCAACCTTCTTTTCGGCCTTTTCAACCGGCGTAGCAGGTTCTTCCTTCTTCGCTTCATCGGCAAAAGCTAAAGAAACACAAAGGGAAAATACCAATGCCATGGTCCAAACGATTAATTTCTTCATCTAAATTCACCTCCCTCCCTATAAAATTTATAAAAAAGGCTTTTATGCCTTTCTTGGCAGCTCAAATTATTGTTATAAGAAGCATTTATTGTGCCAAGAATTAATTTCTCTTTATTTCAATCAGTTACTTTATATTAAATCTCCTCCAATGGGTTAATTTTCCAAAATACACAATTTAAGGGCCAAGGCCCCGTCAAGGCTTCCAATTTCTGGAATCCTGTAATATTCAAAAACCCCTCTTTTAAAATAAGACATGAGTTCATCAATAATCGTTACCTATTCGGCAGGAAATTTAAACCATTAACAAACTAACCCACCCCAGACTCTGGCATCTATGCCAGGAGTTGAGGTGCCCTCCAGGGCATGAACCATACTTTTTTTGATTTAACCTTTTTAATTTATTCGCCTCTTATATCAAAAATCGAAAACATGGGTCATCGATTCCCTTCAAAGGATGGTGGGGATTCCCCTGGGTCATTTCACCTCCTCCTATTTCCCTGACAGGAAGATTAAGAGATTACCAACCATCCTTATTCTTTCCAGAGGCTTAATAGATGGACAAAAAATCAAATTTTTTCATTTTTTGTGGATTGATTTAATTACTATTGATTTCTATCAGGTTGCGGAGGAGTGCGCCCATGAAACGGGTTATGCGATTTGTGTACCCGGCTACCCCAAAAAACCCATCGGCTATTTGCATACTAATCGCTCTGGTCACATTGTTTGTTGACTTTACCACAGGGCGACATATCCACTTTCCTCTCCTGTATTTGCTTCCGATCGGACTGGCGTCCTGGATGGAAAGAAAAATCCTGGCCTATGCCTTATCCGTTCTGCTTCCAACGCTGAGAATCTCTTTTGAAATTCTTTGGCATGTACATGAGTTGCTTTCCATTGAGAGCATCAATGCCGCGATCGAAGTACTCGCGTTAGCCTTGTATGTATACCTGATAGGCCGAAAGGCTACTGAGGCTAGACAGATGAAGAAGGCCATTACGACAAAGGACGAAGAGATGCAGTACTTTCGGGCCTTCACCCGATTGGTGGGCACGACCCTGCAAGGCAGGGGGATCTCCCCTGGATTAGCGGACGGGGTGGCCGTGGTCTACCTACCTGGACATGAATCCGCACTCGGGGATCCAAACATCTCTCGGGAAGACGTGGAGTCAGAGGTTAACCGGTTTGACCGCGCCTTAACGGCGTCAATCCAGGAATTGAATAACATCCGGGAGCAGATTGAGCACCAAGAGGATGACGTTGAGATCGGTCTGCTTGAAATGCGTCTAACTATGCTCAACGATCCCTCCTTTCAGAAAAAATGCAAACGGCGCGTGAGTGAGGATCTGGTCAGGGTCGAACACGCGGTGTTGGCAGAAGTCCGAGAAATGGAAATGAGGCTCTAATGGGTTGAAACAGGAATTTTTACGGGAGCGCAGTGCCGACGTGCGAGACCTTGGTCATCAGATTCTACGCAACCTTAGAACATTGGGTGAGGGGACCTCGAACCGACTAACCACCCTTTCGCCCGGAACCATTCTGGTCGCCGAGGAACTCCTTTTATCTGATGCACTGCTGTTTGATCCCGTTAACGTGGCCGCTATTGTCACGGAGAGGACGGGTCCCGCATCCCATGTCGCGATCTTAGCCCGGGGCAGAAACATTCCAGCCGTCTGCGACATCGAGGACGCAACGGTGCTGCTGGCCTCTGGAGATCGTTTGCTGGTGGATGCGGAAACGGGAACTGTTACGGTGGCTCCGTCCGTAGCCCAGGCGACCCATTTTGCGACCCGCAAGATGCAATCCGCCCTGATTGCCTCCGCAGACGGGCGGAAGCCGGTCCAGCCCTGTAAGACGATGGATGGAGTGGATATCGGGTTGCATGCCAATATCGGCCGCCCGGATGAGGCGGGCGTAGTCCTGGAATATAACCTGGACGGCGTAGGATTGTTTCGCTCAGAATTTCTGTTTCTGGAGGCCGAACTGCCGCCAAACCTGGAAACTCAAACTATGGCCTATTCCGAGGTGGCCGCCATGCTTGATCCGCGGCCGGTCGTCATCCGGACTATGGATCTCGGTGGGGACAAGATGCCGCGCTTTGACCGCACAGCAAACGATATGGCCTGGCGCACGGGCCTGCGCGGTCTGGCCTATTCCCTGGCCGAGAAAACGATGTTCCGCACCCAGATCCTCGCCATCCTCCGAGCTGCCCAAGGCGGAAATGTGAAAATTATGTTCCCCATGGTCATGGGCGTGGCCGACCTGAGCGAGGCGCGCCGCTTGGTTGAGGAAGTGTTGCAAAGCGAGCAACTCCGTAAGCGCCCGCCAATCGGGGCCATGGTCGAGACTCCTGCCGCGGCGTTTGATATCCAGGGAATTTTGCAAGTCGTGGATTTTGTCTGCATTGGGACTAATGATCTTACCCACTCCATTTTGGCCATGGACCGTGGATCACAGGGTTATCCTGGGGCTTTTTCCCTTTCTTCATCCATCTGTGCTACGGGCAACGGAGCAAATAATCCAAGCCGCCGTCAACCAAGGGGTAGCCATATCGGTCTGCGGGGAAGCGGCCAGTGATCCAGCGGTCGGCTGCCTGTTGGTAGGAATGGGCGTCAGGACCCTTAGTATGAATCCCTTTCAAGTTGCAGGCGTACGTCACGCCATCCGGCAGGTAACGATCGATCAGACGGAAGCTCTCGCCAAGGAGGCCCTCCGTGCCACCACTCCGAAGGAAATTCAGGAGATCGTTACCTCCACGCTTTATAAAACAGCCGTTTAGCCCGGAAAAACGACCTGCCTTTAATTCAACCTTAAAGAAAGCGGCTAACCTTCGCATGTTGGCATCGGGAGTCCCCACACCGAATAAGCTTCTTGTGGCGCGATTTCAATCTGTAAGTGCGCCACGAAGCTGCACGAGAGATGGGAAAATTCGGTGGCCGCACTTATTGGTGGTGCTCGACGAGTAACTTTTTCGGATCTGGAGGGACATGCCTTCCATCCGGCATAAGAAAAACGAGAGGAATCGAAAATAAAAGTCCCAGACCAAAAGCTATAAAGGTAATCCTAAAGCCCTTGGCAGGAGTGGAACTCAAATGGAGAATAATCGTGATTAATGAAATTCCCAAGGCTCCGCCAACGGACCGGAACATTCCTCGAAGCCCTGTAATAGTCGCCACCTTTTCTGGCATTAATTCAATGCAAGCATTATTGGAAGCAGGGAGGGCGATTCCTATACCTATTCCGGTAACCATCATCAGAATTGCCAGGATTCCGGCAATTCCCAGACTAATCCCCATTATCTGCAATAATTGAACTCCTGATCCACCCAGCAGTATCGTAGAAAAAGAGATAACGATCAACCCCGACAACATGGGCCATCGATATCCCCATCGTTTGAGCATAAAGCTGGTGATGGCTGAGACGGGAATGACCGCGAGAGAGCGAGGTGTCAATATCATCCCGCTGATCAAAGTGGATAATTTATACACTGAGGTGGCGTAGAGGGGAATAACGGCAAAAATTCCCATGATTCCGGCCCCGATAAATAAGTTATAGAGGTTTGCTGCCAGAAAAGGCTTTGATTTCAATAAATCAATATCAAGGATCGGGTAGGACTCATTCTTTTCTTGAAGAAAAAATAAATAAAGGAAAAAACAAAAACAGGCTAAAAAGACGACTGCCAGGAGAATAGAAGATGTAGAGAAGTTTTGGGCGATTCGATTCAAGCCAAGCATGAGGGATAGGATCGCCCCGAAAAAAAAGGAAGCTCCTCTAAAGTCTACATGGGGGAGATGAGAATTTTTAGATTTTTCGAGTAAAACCGCGATCATCGCTATGAGAACAATGCCAATTGGTAAATTGATATAAAAAACATACCTCCAGGAGTATTGACTCACCAACCAGCTCCCTAAATTCGGGCCGATGATCCCCCCGATGGGGAAAATGCTTGTAAAAAGGCCGATGGCCCTCTCCCGCTGTTCTGGAAATTGATCACTGACAATGCCTGCCGCCGTCGGAAGAAAACTCGCCCCCCCGATTCCTTGCAGGAACCTGAAGGCCACCAAGCTGTAAATGTTGGAAGCGAGGCCGCAGGCCAGAGAACTGGCGGTAAAAAAGATTAAGGAAATAAGAAAAATCTTTTTCGACCAAAGCTATCGCTCAGGTTGCCCATCAAGGGCATGACGCTGGTAATGGCAATCAGATAAATTGAAATCGTCCAGCCCGCCCAGAGGACGTTAGTGCCCAGGTCCTGATTAAGTGAGGAAAGGCCACTGCAACCACCGTACTATCTATGGAATACATAAGGAGACTTAAACCGGCTGAGATAAAAATAAGGTAACGACGCATATAAAAATTATTAACTCGTATGGCCCAGCCTATCGAACCATCAATTCCGCCCAGTGCTTCACCTTTATTTTTCGGCCTGTCCTTTGAACACCCAATTTAAATTGCATTAGACAAGCCATACAGGAAGTGGTGATCACTTCGGCTCCGGTATTATCCAATTCGGTTAAGGGATGTTCCAGGATCTTTTGGGAGAGATCGGGATGGCTGAGATTGAACAGGCCCCCATGGCCGCAGCAGCGGTTACCTTTAAGTTCCACCAGGGAAAGACCGGGAAGAGACCTCAAAAGTTCTCTCGGCTCCTTGGCGATCTTGAGCTTCCTTTTGGCATGACAGGGGTCGTGGAATGCCACGGCTTGAGGGGGGAGGGGGGAATGGAAGGGGGGGAGAGCCGAACTTCTTTTGCTAACAAACTGGCTCAGTTCTTCAACCTTCTGAATAAAGTCTTGAACTTTGGGCTGAAGGGCAGTCTCTTCGGCCAGCAGCCCAGGATAAGCCGTTTTGATGTGGGTTGCACAGGAAGAACAGGAAACCACGACGGCATCCAGGTTGTCCTCACTAAAAGCCAGTACATTTTTCCGGGCCAGGTCCCGGGCTGTTTTCATATCGCCCAGGCTGAAAGCCGGAAGGCCGCAACAGGTCTGCTGAACCGGTAAGGTGATCGTCCCGATAGGGCTGAGGAGTTTTACCGTGGCCTCACCGACTTCCGGGTAGAGATAATTGGTCGTACACCCCACGAAATATCCGAGTTTAAGTAAACGGCTTCTCGGCCCATTGGCCGGCTTTATGTTCCGATCCAGGAAAAAAGGCCGGGCCAGTTCCGGCCAGGCCCGCGTGTCCGGGGAAAAGCGCAGCTTCAGTCCCCTGTCCTCCGGGATCTTTTTGAATAACAACTTCTGCCCTGCACGCAAACTTTTCAGGCGGCGGGGATGGGGCAAAACTTCCCGGGGCCAAAAATTTCTTCCACTTGGCCGGCCCCACCTTTTCCAGAAACAGGCAGCGGCCTTTTTGAATCAGCTCGTCGGCCTTGACCCCGCTGGCACAATTTTCTGCACAGGCCCCGCAGAGCAGGCAGTTGCTTAACAGATGATAGATTTCTTTGTCGGCCGGCAGAAGGTCGGAGAAATGACCGGAGAGGAGGGCCAATTTGCCCCTGGCCACCAGGGTTTCCTGGCCCGTCTCTATATAAATCGGGCAGACGGAAAGACAGCTCCCGCATTTAATACACTTTAATACTTCTTCTTTCCATGACAAATTATCAGGTTGTTGAAAAAGGCCCATCTATTGCGTTGCCCTCACCCCTCGTCATTGCAGCGTACTCCAATGTACGCCTCATTCCTCGGAGTTTCAGGCGCCTTGTATCTGGACCTTTTTGAACAACCTGGAATAAAGGAGTATTTCTGCATCCTGTTATTTTACCCTGGTCCCGGGATGGATTTCACCTTCGGGCACGATCAACTTTAACCCCTTTTCATCCCTGGCCGCCAGGAGCATGGCCTGGGATTCCACTCCCATGAGCTTGGTAGGTATAAGATTGGCGACCACGATGATCTCTTTACCAAGGAGTTCTTCAGGGGAATAGTCCTGGCCGATGCCGGCCACCAGGGTCCTTTTCTCCCCCAGGTCCACCTCTAATTTTAGAAGCTTTTTGGATTTGGGGACCCTTTCGGCCGAAAGGACTTTGGCCACCCGCAAATCCCATTTTTGTAATTCTTCAAAGGATAAGGCGGGAAGAGCAGTGGCAGCCGGTTCTTTCGGGCTTTGGGGCGTGGGGATTGATTTGGCCTTTTCCGTTTCGATACGGGGAAACAGGGCCGGGCCTTTTTGGATCCTTGTCCCGGAGACGTAACCTCCCCAGGCGGTTTCCTCCGTCCATTGGGGGACCTCTTCCTTTTCTCCCAGGCCTAATTGCCGTCTCATCAGGACCGACGTTTGGGGCATAAAGGGTGAAAGGAGCAGGGCGATCTGGCGCAAGGTTTCAGCCAGGGTATAGAGAACCGTCATCAGCCTCGGTTTGTTTTCCTCGTCTTTGGCCAAGACCCAGGGGGCCTGGTTGTCGATATATTTATTGACCTCATCTACCAATTCCCATAAGGCCATCAAGGTCTTATGAAAAGCGAGCCTTCGGGTCTCCTGCTTCATGATTTCCAAAACCAGCTTAGCCTTCTCCTTAAGGGCTTCTTCGGCCGGCCCAGACCCTTCCGGTTGGGGAACCGTCCCGCCGCAATATTTTTCAATCATGGTCAGACTGCGGCTGAAACAATTCCCCAAATTGTTGGCCAAGTCGGCATTGATCCGCTGGATCAGGGCCTCTTCGCTGAAATGAGCATCCAGGCCAAAGACCATTTCCCGCAGGAAAAAATAGCGGACTCCATCGGTCCCGAAGCGATCGACCAAATTCTTCGGCCGGACTACATTGCCCAGGGTTTTGGAAATCTTGGCCTGGTCGATGTTCCAATAGCCATGAACATTTCAATGTTGATAGGGCGGGATGCCGGCTGCCTTGAGCATGGTCGGCGAGTATATCCCGTGGGGCTTTAAAATGTCTTTGGCTATAATATGTTGGACTGAGGGCCAGAACTCGGAAAAAAGAGGGCCGTCCGGATAATCCAGACCGGAGAGATAATTGATCAGGGCATCGAACCAGACATACGTCACATAATTTTCGTCAAAAGGCAGGGGAATCCCCAGGCCAGCCGTGATTTGGGCCGGGAAATGCACAGGTCCTCCAGAGGTTCGCTCAAAAAAGACAGGACCTCATTACGGTATCGTTCCGGCCGGATAAAATCAGGATGTTTTTTGATATGATCGATCAGCCAGTCCCTATAAGCGCTCATCCGGAAGAAATAATTGGCCTCTTTGACCAGTGTGGGCTTGGCCCGGTGGTCGGGACATAAGCCCTCCACCAGTTCCCGCTCGGCG
>CAWIRY010000208.1:0-27489 GCA_963838485.1 uncultured delta proteobacterium
GAGGAAGATACACCCTATTTTTCCTTTCGCCCATTAATGATGATGATGAGCTGAAAGAAGTCGTAGAGGATGATATTGAAGAATGCTTATCCGAAGGGGATCGAGTGATTAGCCGGCGATGGGATACCAGGTCGGTGACCTTGGAGGTTTCCGATTTCGAGTCCTTTAAACGAAGGCTCTTATACGTAAATATGACCATCGAGGAACAGTAAAAAACGCTACCACAAAAGGGGAATTAGTCTTTGGGCAGACTCAAATCAGTTTACTTTATAGCGGCGACTGATTAAATCCGGAGACCATGGCATGCATGAGCTAAGGAGTCTTCTGGAACAACGGAATTATTTTTCAGAGCTAACCAAGAGTATTTGCCCTGTATGTTTTAAGATAATTGATGGCGCCCTCCAGGAATCAGAAACCGGACTCTTCATGGAAAAGACCTGTTCCGAGCACGGAATGTTCAGGACGATTATTGGTACTGATCTGCCAAGGTATAAAGAATTATGTTTCTCTGAAAGAAAGGTAACGAAGCCTAGGGAATATGGGGTGTCTTCGGATAGAGGCTGCCCTGATGATTGCGGCCTTTGCCCGGCCCATGAACAGCACACCTGTCTGGCTATCTTAGAAATCACGTCAAGGTGCGACCTCGGCTGCCCGGTTTGTCTGGCCGGGATCCTCCGGAAGGGAACGACTTGAAACTTAACGAGATTGAGTATGCCTTGAGACGTCTCAGGAATTATGAAGGGGCCTTGACGCCGATTCAGATCAGTGGTGGAGAACCTACACTGCACCCCCAATTAATCGATATTGTCAAACTAATAAGATCTCTTGGCGGTCATGGGGTTGAGCTAAATACTAACGGAGTGGCCCTTGGCGGCAATCAGACTTTGGCCGAGATGCTCATGGAATCTGGCCTTAGCAGCGTCTATCTGCAAATGGACTCATTGGACCCGACCGTTTCGAAATTTATTCGGGGGAAGGACTTAGTCGAAACAAAGGTGAAAGCCATTGAGAACTGTCTGAAAGCGGGGCTGGAAGTAATTCTATCTGTAACCATCGTACCCGGGGTCAACGACCAAGAGCTTTGGGCCATGGTTCGGTTCGGCCTGGACCATCAAATCACCGGTGTCAACTTCCAGGCCTTAACATTGGCCGGGCGGTATCCGAAGGAAGTTGGGAATGGAGAAGATCATTTTACGGGCGGGCATTTTCTGAAGGAAATGATAAGGCAAAGCCAGGGAGAGCTGCTTGAGGGTGACCTGTCCCCCATACCCTGCCCGGACCCTCGTTGTGGCCTGATTTTATATGCGCTCAAACAGGATGGGGAACTCCTTCCGCTGAACAGACTCCTTAAAAAGGACACGCTGATCGATTGCCTGGCAGATCTTAAAGACTGGCCCCAAACGCTTAAGCATATCAGGTCCCAATCTTGTGGTCCTTGCTGTTTTATAGGAGATGGACAAAGCCTGGAAGCATTTTCAGACATTCTGTCTCGTGCAGATTTCTTCTCTATTGGCTATCATGGCATGATGGACGCCTATTGTCTGGATCTCGAAAGGGTGAGACGTTGTTGCGTTCATGAAATAACACCTGATGGTAAACTTATTCCCTTCTGCCTCTATAATATAAGATACCGGGGGGGCAAAGAACTCTAATATTTTCTCTCCGTTTCGGAACTTATCATGGATGAGTCATATCTATTATCGCCACCCAGAAAATCTGCCATTTACTTCGGTTAAAAAATAGCCCAGGCCCACCGGCGTAAAAGTCAATAAGGACTTGTAGATACTCGATAAATTTGAGTGCGGAGGGGCAATTTTTTAAGATAACGAAAAATACTTGACTTTTATTAGCAACCTTTTTTGATTTGTCGTCATCCCTGAAAAAAATTCCCCCAAAGTTTATCATCAATTCATAAGGGGGGCACTAAAGGCACCCCCCTGTCCATCGCTTTGCAAAACAAAGAAAAAGGTTGCGCATGGGTTGCAAATTGAGGTAAAATACAAGCAATTTCACAAAGTTAACATTAAATAAAATCAATATGTTAGATGTCAAACAATCGCCTGTCACGCCGGAGGCCACGGGTTCGAGTCCCGTCGACCCCGCCAGAAAAAAACAAGGGGTCAGCCATAGAGGTTGCCCCCTTTTTCTTTTCCGGTTGCGTATTAGGTTGCGGATTGTTGGGTCATCGAGCCAGTCAACGGCCTCTTTATTTCCTTCCGGTGCCAGGTGCCCATAGACGTCTACAGTGACTTTGATACTATGGTGCCCTAACTGGTCTCGGATATAAGCCAGGGATTCCCCGGCCTGAATTAAAAGGGAGGCATACGAATGCCTCAGATCATGAATCCGGATTTTCCTTAAACCAGTCTTTCCCAGTGCCTTATTAAATACCCTGCTTCTCCAATGTCTGGAATCCAAAGGAGTCCCGTCTTGGCTCAGGAAAATCCATTCCGGGACCTTGCCCCAGCCTTTCTTGACCAAATCAATTTTCCTTTGATGCCCGGGATCCTCAACGTCTCGGTTAATTAGGGATAACCGGGTTGCTAACCTCTATCGGCTGGAGGGACCCCGCAAAAATTAGATTTTTGCTCCCACAGCAAATCCCTCTTCGATAGCCTCTTTGATCATCCGGGGTTTGAGGCAATCGCCGATGGAATAGACTTCGGCAGCCAGTCCCCGAAAAGATTCGGATATTTCCGGGTCCGTCTTCAAGCCAACGGCCAGAACCACCGCATCGCCGGCGATGAACTCCGGCGTCCCTTTCCGGGTGACCTTCACCCCTTTATCGGTGATCTCCTCAACCAGGGTTTTGGTCTCCATCCTGATGCCCATTTTTTTAAGTCGGGCCAGAAAGAAGGGACGATAAGAGGCCGAGATATTAGCCGCCATGCGGTCCAACATCTCCAAAATGATTACGGAGGTGACGCCTTGGACCTTTTCCAGAAGGAATTCTCCTGTTTCACAACCAACCAGACCACCGCCGATGATAATCACCGACCCCTGGACGGACGACCGTCCGGTTAGGACATCCAGGAACGAAACGACTTGGGGTCCATCAATTCCGGAAATGGCCGGAAGAGCAGGAGAGGCGCCAAAGGCCAAAATCAATACATCCGGGTTTGCCTCCCTTATGATTCCCGGTTCGGCTTGGCAGTTGAGTCGAATCTCCACCCCCGCCTTCTGGGCGCGGTAAGTGAGATTTTCCAGCAGGGTGCGGAGTTCCTCCTTGTAGGGAGGCAGACAACCGACTCTGAGCCATCCACCGGGCTCGGCCTGCTTTTCAAAGAGGGTAACTTTATGACCTCTCACGGCGGCCGTCCAGGCGGCCTCCAAACCAGCAGGGCCTCCACCGACGATGAAAACCCTCTTTGGTTTTTCAGCCCTCTGGAGAAAATTTCGCCCTTCTTGTCCAATCATAGGGTTAACGGTGCAGACGACGCTGGCCTCTTGACTCCCTTTCTTATAGGCACCGGATAATAAGGCACTGAGGCAGTTGGAGCAGGCCAGGCAAGGGGTGATTTCCTCAATCCGGCCGTCCCTGGCCTTGTTGGGAAGGGCGGGATCAGCCAGGAGGGCCCGACCCATACCGACCAGGTCGGCCTGACCTGTTGCGATAATTTTTTCAGCGATAAAGGGATCGTTGATCCGGTTGGCCGTAATAACTGGGATGTTTATAGAGGTCTTTATCTTAGCCGCTAAAGGGGCAAAGACGCCTTTGGGCAGAGAAGGGGCTACCGTAGGAATGGGCGATTCATGCCAACCCGTATAAACGTTGATAAAGGCCACCCCGGCTCTCTCCAGGGCCTGGGCCACGAGCTTTGAATCCTCCACGGTGTGTCCGCCTGGCATCTGCTCTTCCACATTCAAACGCACCCCCACGGGGAAATCGTCTCCCGCCGCCTTCTTAACGGCGGCAATAATTTCCAGAATGATCCGCATCCGGTTTTCCAGACCCCCGCCGTATTCGTCTTCACGTTGGTTGGTGATAGGGGACAGAAAGCGGTTCAGAAGATACCCCGCGCCCACGAGAATCTCCAGGGCCTCGAAGCCTCCTGCCAGGGCCCGTTGGGCGGCCTTACCATATTCCTCGACGATAAAGCCGATTTCCTGTTTGGTGACGGCCCGGGGAACAACCCGGAGCAACTGGTTCATAACCGCCGAGGGGGCAATTACCTCCGGTAGTTGGTCCCTCAGAATAGCATGATAGGTGGTGATTAACTGGCAGGCCGATTTCGCTCCCAGGGAGCTTATGGCCGTGGTCAGTTTCCGAATACCCGGAAGGAACCGGTCGTCATAGAGGCCCGGTCCCAGCGAGGCACCGACGGCAATAGGGGAAAAGGGAATGACGATCAGGCCGGCTCCGCCCTTGGCCCTTTCCGCATAAAAGTCAATCAACCGGTCGCCCACAGTCTCATCGGCCTGGCAATATCCGGTCGTCATGGGGAGCATGACGATTCTATTGGACAGCTCGACCTTCCCGATCCGGAAGGGAGAAAAGAGGTGATCAAACATGGCCGTCTCCTTGATCGAATATCTTTTGGATACTTTTATGACTTCGTCCGTTTATACTTCGCCAATTCCAATTTGCCTATCTGGTTCCGGTGGACCTCATCGGGGCCGTCTGCCAGTCGCAACATGCGGGCATTGGCATAGGCCAAGGCCAAGCCGAAGTCATCGACCACGCCGCCGCCGCCATGGACTTGGATGGCCCAGTCGATAACCCGGCAGGCCATATTCGGCGCCGCTACCTTGATCATGGCGATTTCTTTGCGGGCCGCCTTATTGCCCACCTTATCCATCATGTGGGCGGCATTAAGGACCAATAATCGGGCCTGGTCGATGAGGATGCGGGATTCGGCAATGCGCTCCAAGGTCACCGTCTGTTCGGCTATGGGCTTGCCGAAGGCCACCCGCGACAGGGCCCTTTTGCACATCTTCTCCAGGGCCCGTTCGGCCAGTCCGATCAGCCGCATGCAGTGATGAATACGCCCCGGCCCCAGCCGGCCCTGGGCGATCTCAAAACCCCGTCCTTCGCCCAAGAGCATATTCGAGGCGGGTACGCGCACATCTTCGAAAAGCACTTCACCGGTAATATCCGGAGTCCCCAGGTAACCGAAGACCGGCAGCGGCCGCAGCACCTTGATGCCGGTAGACTGGCGGGGCACAATGATCATGGACTGTTGTATATGCCTATTGGGATTGTCCGGATCAGTCTTGCCCATAAAAATAAAGATCTGGCAACGGGGGTCAGGGGCCCCGGAGGAAAACCATTTGAGTCCGTTGAGGACATATTCGTCGCCGTCGCGCACGATGGAGGACTGGATGTTGGTGGCATCCGAGGAAGCCACTTTCGGTTCGGTCATGGCAAAGCAGGAGCGGATTTTGCCCTCCAGCAGCGGTTCCAGCCATTGTTTTTTCTGCTCCGGCGTACCGTAGCGGGCCAGGACTTCCATGTTGCCGGTATCCGGGGCGGAACAGTTGAATACTTCCGGGGACCACATGACCCGGCCCATGATCTCGCACAAAGGGGCATATTCCGCGTTGGTAAGTCCGGCGCCGTATTCGGGTTCCGGCAGGAAAAGATTCCATAGGCCCTGAGCCCTGGCCAAAGGTTTAAGTTCTTCAACAATGGAGGGCCAGAAACGGCCTTCCGCGACTTCCCTGTAGTAGCGGGCCTCATTGGGATAGATGTGTTCATCCATAAAGGCATTTAAACGGGCCATCAATTCAAGGGTCTTAGTCGAATAACCAAATTCCATTTTTCTTCTCCATAATTATTATTTTGTCGTAATGGATTCTTAAATTTCCACCCTGAGAATTTATCTCTAATTTTTTCAAAAACTGCGATCTATCGCCTCTGGCCGAACGATGCTGGATTCTTGATAAACCTTTTGTCCTGGAGTAATTAACAAACTATCCAGCATCCAGCATCCAGCATCAAGAATCCATCATCCTTCTAAAAGGCGGCCTCCATAGTAGCGTTTCAGGAGGAATTCGTCAAAAGGAAATCAGGAGAGCCCTTCACGACTCCTCAGCGATCAAAGCCACTGCCATACGAGCCAGGTCGCCGGGAATATCTCCCAATTGAAGCGCTTCTTCTCTGTGGGAAGCGGTACCGATGGTCCCACGCTTCTTAACACCCTGCACAATAGCTGCTAACCGAAAGAAGGAGAAGGCTAAATAAAAAGCCCAACGCTCAATTTTTCCAATGTTACGGATCCGCCCATAGCGTTCGACAATCTCTTGCTCTTCCGGCAGCCCGAGGGCACCACGGTCTTTTCCACCCAGCCCCCGTATGACAAAGGTGTCCGGAAGCCTCAATCCCATGCAGAAATATGCCAGATCGGCCAAAGGGTGCCCAAGAGTGGACAGCTCCCAGTCCAGCACCGCTTTTATACGGGGTTCGGTGGGGTGAAAGATGATATTAGAAAAATGATAGTCGCCATGGATCAGACTCACCTGGCCGTCGTCGGCCGGCGTATTGGCCAACAGCCAAGCCATCAATTCCTCCATGGCCGGAATGGATTCGGTCTCGGCGGCCCGATATTGTTTGGTCATACGCCCTATCTGGCGCTCGAAGTAGTTGCCTGGCCGCCCGTAGTCTCCTAACCCGATGGCCTCGGGATTAAGGTTGTGCAGGGCACCCAGCACACGAATCATCTCATCATACAAGGGGAGACGCTGTTGACGATCAAGTTCCGGTAGGGCCTGGTAGGAGAAGATACGTCCCGACTCGAAACTCATCACATAGAACATGCTGCCGATTACCTCATGGTCCCGGCAGAGATGGTGGGCCCGGGGAACCGGAACATCGGTATTTCCGAGGGCCCCAATTACCCTGTATTCCCGGTCCACGGCATGGGCCGATTTGAGTAACGGCCCGGGCGGCTGGCGGCGCAAAACGTAGTTGCCGCTTTGGGCCTTGATCAGAAAGGTCGGGTTGGATCGACCCACGGCGAATTGCTCTACTTGGATGGGCCCCTTAAAACCGGCGATTCGGGCTTCCAAATAACGCGTCAGTTGAATTGTGTTTAAAGGAGTTACAGAATCCAACATCTGTTCCAGACTGCTTATCTAAAATAGACCACGCTCCTTAGCAATCTTCTGATGCATTTTAATAAAATCTTTCGGGGGAACATATCGATTCAATTCGGATTGCTGCTGCAAGACTATCGCATTAAAGTCACAAGCGACCACACAGACGCCGCATCCGATGCAGCGATCCTTGTTAATTTCGGCCGTATCCAATAGCTCGATGGCTCCCATGGGACAACGATCCACGCAGAGCCCACACGCGGAACAGCTATCAGGGTTGCAAGCTGCATAAAAATTCGAGTGGGCCATCTGAGCTGGTTTTTCGATCTTTTTAAGAGATCTTATCAACTGACAACCACAACTGCAACACATGCATAAGCCCCAAATCCTTTTCCCATTCCCTGGTTGTAGCACCAAACCTGCTTCCATGCCCTTATGCAATATGGTCAATGCCTCTTCCGGTAAAATTTCACGGCCCAAACCGTTTTCAATGTAATAATAAGCCCCGGTTCCGAAAGCCATGCAGACCTCGGAAGGATGGTCGCACCCTTTTCCGAGCATACCGTCCTGTTTTCTACAAATGCAGTGGGCAACGGCTATTTTTTTTTGTGATTTTACGATATTTTCAGCCTGGTCATAGGTCATAATCTCCATAGTCGCCGAGACACTTTTGGATATGGGAACAACCCGGTGTTGGGTGGTCTCGGTCTTATACCAGGCGTTATCCATGAAAAATTCCACATAGGTATTCAGCTTAGTGACCTCGTTCGGGCTTATGGAATTTAGATGGAATTCCCATAAACCTTCGGCCATAGGGATAAGGTTATAGAGCCATATAGGTTCTTGGGTTTCTCTGGTGTCACCCTGGGTCATTCTAAATATCAAGCCCTTCTTCGACATTTCTTCCAAAATAGACCCCAAAGCTTCGGGAGGCATCTCCAACCGCCCTGCGATAATGGAAACCGGTTCGGGAAATCCCTTCATCTGCAAGGCTATTTCTGCCTCTCGCGGGCTGAACCAACTACGCAGGATTTCTATCTCAAGGCCGCTGTCCGTGTAGGGGAAAGCCACCGAAAGTTTATCTAGATGCTTGGCCAATCGGACATAAAGGTCCATCATATTCTCGCTCCATTTATCTTTTAACCTTTAAAGAACTTAACCATTAAATTGATTGTTCTCTTTTATTTTTGCCTTTGTTAACGCTCCGGATTTTGAACTATCAAGGCAGGTCCTCGGCTGTCAATATCTTCATGGACATGCAGAGATTATCTCCCCATATCCGTCAAGATCAAGTTCGCACATTTCATACTGCTTAAAGCCGCGCTGTTTATGGCCAATCCCCGGCCCTGATAGGTGTCTCCGGCGAAATAAAGATTGGGTATGCCCGGAGCCTTCAATCCGGGTTTAAAATTTCCCACCAGCCCCGGCTGCCGGGCCAGTCCGTCACACCCGTCCACGTAATAGGGGAGCTTCCATTCGATCTTGTTTTCGATTCCCGGAAACATCTCCTTAAGGTCGTCCCAGAGAAGCGCGAGCAGCCGTTCCCGTTGAAATTTATCGGAGGCCTGGGCATGTTCCACCACGATGTCCGTGTGGAGGACCTGTTTACCCGGAGGAGCCACGCGATCAGAAAAATTAGAGGCCGGGAAACCCTGGAAGGGGAATCCGGCGCGCTTTGTTTTGAGGGCCGTGAGAAAGCAGCGTTTTTTCGGATCTACCACGGGCTCGGATAAGCCGAGCATAAAACCGACAAGCCCGGTGATTTCATGCTGGATATCCATTATACGCTTAAGCCACCAACGGGGAAGGGGGCTGGACTCGGGATTGAAGTCGAGGATCCGGGAAAGTTTATAGATCGGCAGGGCGCAGACCACCCGGTCGGCATAAAGGGTCTCTATTTCCGGCATACGGTATTCTTCCTGATAGAGGTGCTTCTTGGTCGGGATGCGGACACCGATCGCCTTTTTATTTTCGATGACCACCTCCTGAACATCGCAATTGAGCCGGATCTCACCGCCCTTTTCTTTGATGACCTCCACCAGGCCACGGGTAATCCCCTCCAGACCGTCCATCGGATAGCTGGCCTGGAGTACCTGACGGGTCTTTCGAAGATTATCCCTGGCGATGTGCAGCACCTCCCCGGCGGCCATATCAATGGCCCTGGGTATGGTGGTCATGATCATCCCCAGGTCGGTGAAAAGTTCGCGCACCGCCGGCTGGGGCACCTTTTCCGTCAGCCATTCTTCCAGGCAGCGGTTGTCCCAGGCCTCGATCTCCGTTTCCGACATCCCGGCGATTCCGGTCAGCATATCGGCGAAGGCCTTTTTGTCTTCTTTGGTCATGGGCACCAGTTCGGCCACATTAATAAATTGCTCGCCGTTCCAGATATCCACGGTTTGGCTGAAGGGGGCCCATGCCACCGTCTTTCCAACCCGGACGTTCAGCTCCGTACAACTGGCCTTTTCACCCAGTTCCACCATATGCAGCCCGATATCGATCCGCCACCCCTTGGCCGGATAACCGTCATAGCTCATCATCCGGCCGCCGACCAAGGGAAAGCGGTCCAGGACCAAAACCCTCAACCCCGCTTCCTTAGCCGTAATAGCCGCCACACCCAACCCGGCGATACCGGCTCCGACGATGATGATGTCATAAGGTTGTCCCCTATCGTTCCGATTGGCTCGTCCTTCTCCTGATGAAAGTTCCATCCTGATTCTCCTTGTTAGATTCTAACAATGTTCAATCTGAGAATGTATCTCTCACAATTTTATAAGCGGCTTTTATTTTCTGAGATGCTAGGAGCGCTACGCTTAGGGATCGTTTCACTTGAGGATCGTTCTTCTTCGACAAACTTGAGGTCAAAAAGAGTTACCCCTACCCTCAAACAAAGTAGTCCTTAAGCAGTGCGCTCTTTAAACACTACGGCATCACGATGGATCTCGATATCGCGACGCCCTGGATCGCAGATACTGCCACCCTCTTATGAGACGGGGCTTAATACATTTCACGAATAAGATCCTTAAAGCGTTCGTTGACATATTTTCTTTTCAGCTTCATCGTAGCCGTCAACTCCGGGTCGTCGCTGGTCAGCTCGATATCAATTAGGCGGAAATCTTTTAGGGTTTCCACCTGGGCCAGGGTCTTATTCACCTTATTGACCTCTTTTTGAATGAGGTCCCGGATATCTTCATTATGGCAGAGGCTTTTATACGTCGTAAAGGGGATGCGGTTATCCTGGGCATATTGGGTAACATTTTCCTTATCGATCATGATCAGGGCCGTTAGATATTTACGGGCGTCCCCGATGACTACCGCATCATTGATATAGGGGCTGAACTTTAACTTGTTCTCAATGAATTGAGGGGTAACATTTTTCCCGCCGGAGGTGATGATGATATCTTTTTTACGATCGGTAATGATCAGATTGCCTTCGTCATCGAAACGGCCTATATCTCCGGAGTGCAGCCAGCCATCGATAATCGTTTCCCTGGTTAATTCTGGGGCCTTCAAGTACCCTTGAAACACATGGGGCCCCCGGACCAGGATTTCTCCGTCCTCAGCGATCCTCACTTCGGTTTCCGGGATGGGTTTTCCCACGGTTCCCAGCTTGATATCCTCTCCTTGATGAATGGAAGTAGGACCGGTGACCTCGGTCTGCCCATAAACCTCCCGTATGAACAGTCCCACGGCATGAAAAAACTTAAGGATATCCGGTGAAATAGGCGCCCCACCGGAAAGCATATACCGGGCTCGCTCCAGACCCAAAAGCCGTTTTAAATTCCTGAACACCAGAAAGTGGGATAGGGCGTATTTGAGCTTGAGGACACCAGGCCAAGGTTGGTGGCCCAATTTAAGGGCCGAGGCTTTTTGACCGACCTCCACAGCCCAGGCAAACATTTTTTTTTCCAGCCAAGTGCATTCCTGCATCCGCAGGATGATCTGGGAATAAAATTTCTCCCAAATCCGGGGGACGGCGAAAAAAGCATGAGGAGAGATTTCCCTTAAATCCTCCGGGACCGTCTCCAAGTTTTCGGCGAAGTTGATGACATAGCCGTTGGTCATGGCCGCAAAGGTCGTACTGTTTCTTTCAGCTACATGACAAAGGGGGAGGTAGGACAGAATTTCATCTCCCTCATAAGCCGCATTGGACTTAGCCAGGGCCCGGTTGGTCCAAGTGACGTTCTGGTGGGAGATCATCGCCCCCTTTGGGGGTCCGGTGGTTCCGGAGGTATAGACGATTAAAGCCGTATCCTCCGGCTTCACCTGGGGCCAAAGCTGATCAAACCCCTCCGGATCTTTCCGGTATTCCCGTTCCCCCAGTTCCAGGAAATCCTCAAAACTCATGACCAGGGGGTCCTTGAGATTCCGGAGCCCCTCCATGTCATAAACGATTACTTTCTCTAAAAGGGGAAGTTCGGCCCTGGTCAATAACACCTTATCTAACTGTTCCTCGTCTTCAACAAAAAATATCCTGGATTCTGAATGATTGATGATGTATGCCACTTCCTCCGGGGCATTAGTGGTGTATATACCTACCGTAATACCTCCGATGCACTGGATGGCAATATCGCAGTAAAGCCACTCCTTGTTATTCCCACTTATAATCGAAACGCACTGCTCCTTTTCCACTCCGAAGGCCAAAAGCCCCATGGCGACCACACGTACCTTCTCCCGGTATTCATTCCAGGAAATTTCCTTCCAGACACCTAAATCCTTTTCACGCATGGCCACCCGTTCTCCAAATCGTTTCACCTGGGCATGAAACAGCTTGGGCACCGTGTCCAGAGAAGGGTCCAGGATTGATTGGTTCGGCATAGATTTCACCGTGAAGTTGGGTAAACAGGATTGACCGGAACGGGTTGAACCTTCATAATCCTGTCAATCCTGTCTGATAAATAGTGTTTAATCCGGGATCTTGGAATAGACCCACCCCGTTGTGATACTATGCCAATCCCCTTCCTTGGCCTGGAACACTTTAATCGAATGTCCGCCGGCCCTCAGGTTCGGGCCCCAGGTGATCGGGGCCATCATGCCGTTATCGTATTTATTAAAAGTCTCCAGGGCCTTGATCAAACCTGCCCGGGTCAGATCTTTGCCGGCTCTCTTGAGTCCCTCAACTAAGGTAATGGCCGCCTGATATCCGTACACTTCATAGTAATTATTCAAGTTGCACATCTTGTATTTGGCCGCATTTTTTTCGAATAACTGAACCGCTGGCGTTTTATCTCGATAGACATCAATCATAATATTGGTGGCGTAAACTTTGTCGTTGTAGGTCAGGGCGTCTCCGGCCAATTCCAGAACCTTTTTCGCCAGAGAAGGATTAGCATAAAAATAAGTCGGTTTGTATTGCAGCCGTTGGGCCTCTTTCATCAGAATAGCCGGTTCCCGGACCAAGGCCCAGATCAGGCAATGGGTGATGCCGGCCTCCTTGCACTTGGCCATCTGGGAGCTGAAATCAACCGCCCCTCTTTTGTAAGGCAGATCAAGGACTTCCAATCCATAATATTTGGCCCCCGCAGTAACCCCGTGCAGCCAATCATGACCCGGCGTGTCATCTTGATAGATGCAGGCGATCTTGGGCTTTTTTACGCCCATTTTTTCCACGATATATTCAACGGCCAGCTTTCCCTGGGCCGTATAATGGGTGTCGGCTAAGAACAAAAGCTTGCGCGGGGGCACGCCCATATCCCGATTCTGAGTGGCCGGGGCAATAATGGGAATACCGTCGGCTTCCATCAGGGGGTACATGGCGTTGACCTGGGCCGAGCCAAGATTCAGGAACATGCAAAAAATCTTGTCTTTGGTGATCAATTTTTTAGCCCCCTGTACGGCCCTGGGTGGCTGGTACCCGTCATCTTCTATCAGAAAGGTAATCTTCCGACCGTATACCCCTCCCAGGTCGTTGATGTATTGGAAATAGAGTTTAGCTCCATCCGTGACTCCTTTACCCATAAAGGCAATCGGTCCCGAGAGGTCCGTGGTAGTGCCGATCTTTATTTCGTTGTTCGTTACCCCATCTTCTGCCCAGCAGACAACCGCGCCCAAAAGACACACACCGGCCATGACCATGATGGCCGCCATTTTCTTACTTTTCAGCATTTTTCCCTCCTTTTGTCATGTGACGCTAAAAATGATTCATTTGCCGAAAACCGTCAATCCTGCACCCTTTCCCTTCACCTCACCTCCATTGTTTCTTTTTCTTCCACCGCCGTGTCCCACGGATCCCCTCTTCCCGCATGCCCAGATAGAATTCCCGAACGTCTTCATTCTCCCGCAGACGTTCGGTGGTATCGTCCATCACGATACGGCCCACCTCCAGAATATATCCGTGTTGGGCCACGGACAGGGCCATACGGGCGTTCTGTTCGACCAACAGGATCGCCGTCCCCTCTTCGGCGTTGATACGTTTGATGATCCCGAATAATTCTTTAACCATAAAAGGGGCCAGTCCCAGAGAGGGCTCATCCAGAAGCAGGAGTTTGGGCCGGGAGGCCAGTGCCCGACCGATGACCAGCATCTGCTGCTCTCCGCCGCTCAGGGTATAAGCCAATTGATCTTTTCTTTGCCGGAGGATGGGGAAAAAATCAAAAATCTTTTGCAGGTCTTTTTCAATCTCTTTGCTGTCCTGGCGTATAAAGGCACCCATCATCAAATTCTTGTAAACAGAAAGGTCGGGAAAGACTTCCCGCCCTTCGGGAACCTGGGAGATCCCTTTCTTGACGATCTCTTCCGGCTCCAGGCCCTGGATTTCCTGGTCTTCAAAGAATACCTTGCCTTTTTCCGGTTCGATCAGACCGGAAATCGTTCGGAGGATGGTCGTTTTTCCGGCCCCGTTGGCGCCCAGGATGGTGACGATGGCCCCTTTTTCTATCTTAAAGGAAATGCCTTTAGCCACGCTCACCGGCCCGTAGGAGACTTCGATATTTTTTAATTCCAGCAGGGGCATATTAATTTTCTTCTTCCCCCAGATAGGCCTGGATGACATCCGGATTCTGAACGACTTCCTTGGGCCGGCCATGGGCCAGCACCCGGCCGTAATTCAAGGCCGTAACAGTATCGCAGACGTCGACCACCAGGCGCATATCGTGTTCCACCAGAATAATGGTGATCCCCAGGTCTTTTTGGATGTCTTCGATCCAAAAGGCCAGGTCCTGGGTCTCTTCCATGTTGAGGCCTGAGGATGGTTCATCCAATAAAAGAAGTTCCGGCTCCATGACCAGGGCCCTCCCCAGCTCCACGCATTTCTGAACCCCGTAAGGGATGTTCCCTATGAGCCGGTTGCGGTAGGCCTGGAGGTCCAGGAAATCGATCACTTCTTCAACCTTTTCCCTGAAGTCGACTTCCTGTTTTCGGGCCTTCCCCCAGAAAACAATATCCGAAAAAAAGCCGGTCCGCTTTTTGGAATGGCAGCCCAGGAGCATATTATCCATGACCGTCATATTGGTGAAGAGTTCGATATTCTGAAAAGTTCTGGCTATGCCGCTTAAAACCACCTGATGGGGCTTAAGCCTTAAAAGCTCTTTTTCTTTAAAACGAATTTTACCCGAATCGGCCTTGTACTGCCGACAGATACAGTTGAATAAGGTGGTTTTCCCGGCACCATTGGGGCCGATGATGGCATGAACCTCTCCGCGTTCGACTTCGAGATTCACCTTGGCCAGGGCCAGGATACCTCCGAATTGAATGGAGAGGTCGGCTACCTGCAAAAATAATTGCCCCGTTCGCTCTTCCGTCACCTTAACTCCATTTTTTTAACGATGTTAGATTCTGGATTCTGGATACTGGATTTAATCAACAAAACTCTCATGCCACTGCCAAGCGTCACAAGCATGAAATGATTTTCTCCGAACTCCGAACTCTTAACCCCGAACTTTATTTTCCCAAACATTAAACCTTTAACAGTATGTCCATATTAAGATCAGGGCTTTATCCAGTATCCAGTAATCCGCCTTACTGCTTCACGGTTTTGTGAAACTTTCGCACCCTTCTAAAAGTATCCTTTTTGTAAAAGGGGAAATTTTCAAAATAGAATTTTATTTTTAACCACCGCCCGTATAGCCCCAGGGGTTCGAAGCGGATAAAGAGGAGCAGGATCAATCCATAAACCGCCGCCTGAAGACCGGCCTGTTGGCCGATAAACGTCGGCAGATAATCCTTACTCAGGCTGATCCCCTCCGGCAGGAAGGTGATGAACACGGCCCCGAAGACCGAACCATGAACCGAACCCAGACCGCCCACCAGGATAATCACTAGAAAGCTGATGGAATCCATAATGGTAAAATTCTCCGGGCCGATAAAGCGCATGAAATGGGCAAACAGTGCCCCGGCTATGCCGGTATAGAAGGCGCTGATGCAAAAAGCGGCCGTCTTATACACCGCCAGATTGATACCCATGGATTCGGCGGCGGTTTCACTATCCCGAATGGCCAGGAAGGCCCGGCCGCTCCCGGTGCGCAGGAGATTTTTTAAGACCAGGATGGCTAAAAAAACGATGACCAATATCAAATAATAATAACTTTGATCGCTGGCCAGGGAAAGGGCAAAAAGCGATGGACGCTTGGTAGAAACCCCGTTGACCCCGTTGGTGACCCCCTCCCATTGGACGATGATTTCTTCGACGATGAACCCGAAGCCCATGGTGGCGATGGCTAAGTAAAGGCCCTTCAGCCTCAGGGCGGGAAGCCCGATGATGATCCCGAACAGGGCCCCCACCACACCGGCGGCCGGGAGGGCCAGCCAGAAAGAGGTTCCGAATTTCCCGGTTAACACCGCCGAGGTATAGGCCCCAACGGCAAAAAAAGCGGCGTGTCCCAAGGACACTTGGCCGGTATAACCGGTGACCAGGTTCAAGCCCAGGGCCACGATGATGTTAATCCCGATCAAAATCAGGAGGGAAACCCAGTAAGTGCCCATCATAAGGGGTGCGGCTAAGCAGGCCGCCATCAGCAGGAGGTACCAACCGAGGGTGGACGGATATTTGAAAAGTTGAATGTCCTGCAGATAGGTCATCCGCTTGACAAAGCGCATGGTTTAAACCCTTTTCTTCTGTTGAATCCCGAAAAGGCCTTCCGGACGAATCATCAACACCAGAATCAAAACGACCCAGGCGAAGACTTCCTTGAAGCCCGCGGGCAGGTAAACGCCGGCCAGAGACTCGGATACCCCGATGATGATCCCTCCGAGGATAGCCCCCGGGATGCTGCCGAATCCTCCCAAAACGGCCGCCGGAAAGGCCTTGAGGCCGATAAAACCCATGTTGTAGTTTAAAAATTGGATGGGAGTCAGGAAGATACCGGCCACGGCGGCCACTATGGCACTGATCCCCCAAATATTGGAAAAGACCTTTTTCACCCCGATGCCCATCAGATAGGCGGCTAATTGATTTTGAGAAGCGGCCTCCATGGAAATGCCCGCCCTCGTCCGGTTGAAAAAAAGGTAGAGGCCGATGATCAAGATGAGGGTAATGACCATGATCCAAAGATTAACTGAGGACACGGCCCAGGAACCGATCCTTACCGGAACATCGGTGATGCCGGCGCTGAACTTGTAGGTATCGTAACCCCAGATCATGCCTCCCAGGCTTCGAAGCAGGATCCCTATGGCGATGGTGGCCATAACCAGGGCAAAAGCCGGCTCGCCTACCAAAGGGCGGAGGACGAACCGTTCAATGGTTCTTCCCAGGAAACCCATCAGGATCAGGGTGATCAAAAGGGCGAGGAGAAAAGGGAGGTGTAAAAAGTTGACGCAGGTAAAGGCCAGAAAAGCCCCGATCATCATCAGATCACCCTGGGCGAAGTTGATGATTTCCGTGGCCTTATAGATAAGCACAAAGCCGAGGGCCACCAGGGCATAGATACATCCCATGGCCAGACCGTTGATGACCTGTTGGACAAACATAAGGTTTCCCGCTGATGTTAGAGGTTAATCAGACCAAAAACCAAAGGACCTTTTTCCCAAGTCGTTCTTAAGAGAGCCGTCATGACTGATTAATCAGTCATGACGGCTCACAATAATGTTGAAAAGGAAAAAAGTCAAGGAAAAATTTTAATCCCCAAGCAGCTTACAGACCCATCATCTTCCCGACGATTTCTTTTAGAACCTCCGAAGTACCGCCTCCGATGGAATTGATCCGTAGATCACGGAAGAATCGTTCGATTTCGTATTCACGCATGTAACCATATCCTCCGTGCAATTGAAGGCATGTGGTCGCGACGAAGTCCCCCATTCGCGAGGTAAAGATTTTGGCCATGGATACTTCCGCCGCACAGGGCTCACCGTTGACCAGCTTCCGAAGGGCATGAAAACTCAACTGACGACCCGCCTCGATCTCCATGGCCATATCAACCATCTTGTGCCGGTTCACTTGGAATTTGCCGATGGGTCGGCCGAAGGCCTCCCGTTGCAACACGTAACTTTTGGTCTTGTCGAAGGCGATCTGGGCGGCGTACACAGTCCCGAGGGCCATAATCAGCCTTTCCCATTCAAGGTTGGCCATGGCATTGTAGAACCCCATCCCTTCCTGGCCTAAGAGATTTTCAGCCGGCACCCGTACCTCTTCAAAGGTCAATTCAGCAGTATCACCGGCGTGCCAACCGAGCTTTTCCAGGGGCTTTCCCTGGGTGAATCCGGCCATACCTTTTTCGACAATCAGGGTCGAGAATCCCTTATGTCCGTTCTTAGGATTGGTCTTGCACAGGACGAGAACAAAATTGGCCCGGGTTCCATTGGTGATGAAGGTTTTCGCGCCGTTGAGAATGTAATGAACTCCTTCACGTCGGGCCACGGTTCGGATGTTGGCCAAGTCCGATCCTGCACCAGGCTCAGTCAGGCCTAAGGCGCCTATTTTTTCTCCATTTACGCCGGGGACGAGAAAACGCATTTTCTGTTCTTCGGTCCCGTGCCGGGCAATGGCCGGCAGAACAATAAACGCATGCATCCCCAGACCAGAACTCACACCGCCGGATAGTCGAGCCATCTCCTCGCACCAGACGGCGGCCATCAGGTAATCGCCTCCTGAGCCGCCGTATTCCTCCGGTATAAGAATGCCATGGCACCCCATGGCCCCCACTTGACGGAATACTTCGTCAGGGTATTCCTTCTTCTCCTCCCACTCCATGACGTGCGGAATCAGATCCTTTTCGAGAAATCTCCGTAACTGGCTGCGGAAAATTTCATGCTCCTCGTTGTAGGGTGAAATCATGAATGTCTGTTGCATACGCCCATCTCCTTTGATAGAACCAAACCACACTTATCAAACAATTTAGATCTCATTTCTTGTTTTCTTTTATTTGCTAAAAATTATGATGCCGCGAGAAATATGTTATGACCACTCCAAGAAATCGTACCCTCTAGACGTTCAATGACTTCAAACAAACGCCTTTCGTTTTCATCATAATTGTGCAGATTGTTAATGCGTTTTGCCAACTGGTCGCAAATATTTTCCGACACGCTTTTACCCGAGAATTCTCACGAATTCGAAAATTTCAGTTGGTTTTTCCAGGTAGTCCCTAACCATTCCTTGAAACGGTTCGGCAATATTCCTATTGCTTTGTTATAATACCGAAAATTTTTCTGGCCTCATCCGGGGTGGCCGGCTGGCAGCCAAGGGACTCGATAATCCGAACGGCATTTTCCACCAGCTCAAAGTTGCCCTTGGCTAAGTCTCCGTTGGGCATCCGGATGTTGTCCTCCAGACCGACTCGGACGTGCCCCCCGCAGAGGATGGACTGGGTAATAGCCGGCCATTCTTCCAGGCCCACACCGCAGGTTGAAAAATTGGCCCTCGGAGGCAAGGCGCTGACCATGGCCACAAAGGTACCAGGTCGGAAGGAGGCCCCTCCGCAAACGCCCCAGACGAAATTGAAATTCACCGGGTCGGTGAAACATCCGCTCGGGGAGAGAAAATAATAGTTATCGATGCCGGCAGAGGAATAGACCTCCAGTTCCGGTTTGGTTCCGGTTTCCTTCATGGTTTTGGCCAAATTGGAGATGGTAAAAAAGGTATTATCAAAGGTATAGTCCACAATGACCTCGCCGGTCTTCCGGTTCACGGTGGCAAAATTCATGGTCCCCATGTTTAGGGAGGCCATCTCGGGTCTGACCGCTTCGATCTGGGCTATCCTTTCCTCTGGCGTCGCCCCCATTCCCAGGGCCGAGGTCATGTTGACAATCAGCTCCGGGGTCCTGTCCTTGATGGCATCATGACTTTCCTTGATGCGCTCGATCCGGGTAGTGTTGGTCCCGTCGTCTTCAACGCCGTGGACGTGTACCATGGCCGCCCCGGCCTTGTAAGCCAGGTGGGCCGATTCGGCCAATTCCTTAGGGGTATAGGGTGTATTGGGGTTTTGATTTTTCCGGGTGGCCGAGCCGACCAAAGCACAGGCTACAATGACCTTCCTTTCCATCGGGTTCTCCTCCTGCCTTGAAAAATGTATTTCTTGTTAGGTCTACCCTTTATAAAATAACAGACGGATATGACTGACTAAGAGGTTGGGACGATTTCATTACCCTCGATCTTTGACGGCCTGACCGAGGATCATATCAAAATCGTCCATGGATAAATCCTGGTAGGCCTCGAATGTAAGCAGCCGCTCGACCCGAGTTGTTCCTTCAGGACGAAGCGCACATCCCGGTTATCCCGCTTATAAAAGTTTTGTCCCATTTAAAAGCCTCTTATAGATTCTGTGATCTTTTGGGATTATAAGAATTTCTCGTCTCCCTCTCATTGGCCGGTTTTCTCATAAGCCTCTTTTAACGCAGATTTCATGACTTTGCCCAAAGGCGTCAGAGGAAGTTCTTTTCGAAAAACGACCTGTTTGGGAACTTTATAATCCGCCATGTTCCGACGGCAGTAATCTTTGATTTCATCTTCCGTGATTTCAACGCCGGGCTTGGGCACGATATAATAGCGACCCACTTCGCCGAGAACCGGATCGGGAACACCTATTCCGGCGGCAAACAGGACCTTCGAGTGTTGCACCAGCAAATTTTCCACTTCCACCGGGTAAACATTAAAACCACCCTGGATATACATTTCCTTCTTCCGTCCCACCAGGTAAACATAACCTCGCCGGTTCGGTAAAACCCTGGCCGCTTTATCCAACGCTTTCCAGGCAATATATGTTCTCGTCAGTTCCCCCATGTCATTCTCCTTTCTTTATTGAAGGCTCCATCGTTTCCGGATCATCAGTTACTACAACACCGGTCTAAGGTGCAAGGGTTAAGGTTTAATGAGCAGGATATGCCGGGGGATCTTACAACCGATTTTTTACCAGGGCCCGAATTTCCCTTTTCAGAATCTTGCCGGTTCCTGTCTGGGGGAAGGAATCGAAAAAAAAGATTCGTTTTGGGGCAACAAAGTGATGCAGGTGCTGCCCCAGGTAGGCCAACAAATCCTCCTCGGTAACCTTATAATCGGGATTCAATATCACGGCGGCCGCGGCTTCTTCCCCGTATTTTCGATCGGGAATCGCGATAACAGCCGCCATCTGAACAGCTGGGTGTTTCATGAGAATATTCTCCGAAACACCGGGGTCGATATTTTCTCCACCTTTGATGATCAGGTCCTTTTTCCGGCCCACAACATATAACTCCCCGTCTCCATCAAATCGGCCCAGGTCACCGGTATACAGCCATCCGTCTTTTAAGGTCTCGGCTGTTTCTTTGGGCTTATTCCAGTAACCGAGCATCACCCCCGGGCCTTTGACGATAATTTCGCCGACCTCTCCCTGAAGGGCCTCTTTGCCTTCATCGGTGATACACTTCACTTCAACCCCGGGGATCGGAGGACCTACCGACCCGATTTTGAATTTTCCGTCCGGGCGCTGTCTGGCGATCGTTGGACCTGCTTCGGTACAGCCATAGCCGTGGAATATTTTAATCCCGAACAACTCCTGGGCCTTGATCAACAGCTCCTCGGAGAGCGGCGCCCCAGCACTGACCAGATACTTCATGGATTTTAAACTGTGCCTTTCCGGATCATAGAACTGTATCATCATGGCGATCATGGTCGGGACCATCCCGGCAACTGTAATCTTGTAATCCGTGATGATCTCAAGGGCCTTCTGCGGATCAAACCAGGGGACCAAGACCATTCGACTGCCGAAGTAGCAGCTTTCATGAAAACCCAGAACCCCGTAAATATGATTCATGGGCACAACCCCCAAAAAACAATCGGCGGGGCCGGAGGGCCAGACAGCCGCCCCTTGAAGCATGTTTTCTTCCAGGTTACCGTGGGAGAGCATGACCCCTTTGGGAAAGCCGGTAGACCCGGAGGTATACATCAGAATGGCCAAGGCGTCGGCTGTCAGGTCTAAGACCTCACCCGGATCATGGCCTTGTTCTTTGAAGTCTTCATAAGACAATACCTTTTCACCACTGCTCTCTCCACCGATGATCACTATTTTTTGTATAGTCCGATTACCCTCCAGGGCCTCCTTCAACTTGGGCCACAGTTTCTCTTCGGTAATGAGAATCCGGGGCTGGGCATCATCCAGGATATAGCGGACTTCCTTCGGAGTGAGCATGAAGATGATCGGCAAAAAGGTGGCACCCATCCGCATAGTTCCGTTCATCAGTTCCGGAATCTCTGGGATATTGCTGACTATGACGCCCACGATGTCTCCTTTTCGGACACCCAGGCCCTTGAGTCCGCCGGCCACGGCCTGAGCCCGTCGGTCGACCTCGACATTACTCAAAACAATCTTTGAATGATCCGTTAGATAAGTGAACTGCTGGTATTCTCCGTATCGCTTGATGCCTTCAACCTGGAACCCTGCCATATTCATTTTTTTTCTCCTAATGAGCAAGAGATCGGAAGGACGGAATTGTTCAACCGATGATCTCGAAATATCGGATGTCTTGAATGTTCCCTTCCATATCGGCCGTGTCTTTAAATACGGCCCGGACCTTCATCTCGACCTTGATCTTGCTTTCATCGGTCTCATTGATCAGATGGGAAAAGATGTTACCCGACCCATCGATGTTGACATAGCCGTAGGTATAGGGGATCGGCCGCTGTTTCCCGGTTGCCGGATCGATAAAGGGATAATTGACCACGGAAAAGGCAGCGATCGTTCCCTGATCGGAGAGTTCCACCAATTCATCCAGCTTCTGAAAACAGGGGCCGCAGATCCTCCTGGGCGGAACTAAAACCTTTTTACATTTCGGGCAGCGGATCCCCAGAGAAACGTCTCTTCTCCCGGATCTCCTGAAAGAAGCGGCTCCCGTATAATCCGACGGACCATTCATAGGGCATGGCCATGTCCCCTGAATTCAGGGTCAACAATTCTCTATTTTTTTCCTTTTCCATGTGCCGTTCTCCTCTTTCACGGTTTTTTGCTGCTCATGACAATGGCATCGGACCACCAGCACCCGCCGAAGCCCGTGGCCAAGGCCGTTTTCACATCCGGAACCTGGCGTTTATCTCCCTTGCCCATGATCTGGAGGGCCGCTTCGGCCGTCCTCAAAAGGGCCGTTGCCCCGATGCAATTGGTGCTCATGACCCCTCCGGAGGGATTGATGGGGAGCTTGCCGCCCATATCGGAATTTCCCTCCCAAACAAATCGCGGTCCCTCCCCGGGTCCGCAGAAACCGAGCACCTCGATCCACTTGAGCCCGGCATAGGAATAGGGAAGATAGAGCTCGGCCACATCCAGCTCTTCCACCGGATTGCCGATGCCCGCCTTTTCGTAAACCTCTCGGGAGGCTCTCTGGAGCGAAAGGAGACCGGTGTTGTAGTCTACGTCCCCGAACCAGGTGGTGGCATGGCGCACTGAACAGGCCCTGATCCAGGCCGGTTTTGGGGCCATCTTTTCGGCCGTCCCTTCGGCGGCAAAGACCACGGCACAGGCCCCGTCCGTCCGGGGACAGACATCCAGGAGCTTAATCGGATAGGCCAGCATGGCCGATTCCATGACGTCCTTGATGGTGATGGGCCGGCCGTGAAGCTGGGCATAGGGATTGTTCATGGCATGGGTCCGTTCCCGGACAGCCACCCTGGCCGCGTCTTCCTGTTTGGCCCCGTATTGCTCCATATAAGCCGAGGCCTCTGTGGCCAAGCTGGGGATGGCCCCCGAATAGGAAAATCGGTCCCAGACAGGATCGCTGCAGGTGATGATGGCCCCGGTGGTATCGCTTTCGGAATTCTTCTCCCAGCCGATGGCCAGCACCTTGTCGAAAAGTCCGGAGGCCACATGATAATAGGCGGCGATGGCCACCGATGTGCCGGTGGTTCCTCCGGTGGTCACCTTCATGATTGGTTTCATATAACCGCCCGAGCCCTCAACACTCCAGGCGTCTACGTAGTTAATGGATTCGAAATGATCCATATTGCCAATAACGATGGCGTCGATATCCTTGATGGTTAATTCACAGTCGTTTAAGGCCCTTTCCACGGCCTCATGGATCAACTCCCGGCCGTTTACATCCAGCCTGTGGCTGCGATGATGGGTCTGACCCGTCCCTACGATAGCTACCCTTCTTGTCATTTCCCGCCTCCTTTTAATCCCTGCTCATGATCCAGACGCAGTGACTCTGACCGCATGGGCCGTTGATGCCCTGAGCCAAAGCCGTTCTTACGCCGTCGACCTGATGTCTTCCTGCCTCTCCGCGGATCTGGAGCACACCCTCGATGATCCGGGCCAGTCCGGCGGCCAGTACCGGGTGGGCTGACAGAACCCCTCCGGAAGGATTGACCGGAAGAGATCCCCCCATGATCGAAATTTTCTTTTCGATCATCCGGCACCCTTCCCCGGGCCCGCAAATCCCCAGGCCTTCCAGCCACAGGGGTTCCATGTAGCTAAAGGCATCGTAAAGTTCGACCACATCGATTTCATTTAAAGGATTATGGATGCCGGCCATGGCGTAGGCCTTTTGGGCCGCTTCCTTAAGGGCTATCGGTTCGGCCAGGTCGCGGTCCCCCAAAAAGTAGGCCTCGGAGCAATGGGCAATGCCTTTGATCCAAACGGGCTTTTTGGCGGCCTTAAGGGCCCATTTTTCATTGGCGATGATGATCGCCGCGGCCCCGTCGCTTACGGGACTGCAATCGAGGAGTTTGAGCGGGTCGGCGATTTTCCGGGAACCCATGACCTCCTCCACCGTGATGGCCATGGGGAGTTGGGCCAAGGGGTTCTTCAGGGCATTGCCGTGATTCTTGACGGAAACCGCGGCAAATTGTTCTTCCCTCAGATGATATTTTTCCATGTAGGCATTGGCCTGAAGGGCCGAGGAACTGAGGGCCTCGATCCCCAGGGGACGATGATAAATGGGATCAAACATGCCGTTGGTGATGAACTTGGGATCCCCTTCGCTCCCCTTGGAATGGGCCACTACCAGGGTCGTCCCGAAACCTCCTAGGACCCTCATGGCCCCGTAAAAGGCTCCGAAGGTGCCGTCACCCTCCACGGTCGAGACATTTTTATCATGAGCCCCGGCGGCCTCCTGCACGGCCATGCAAGAGATGGTCCGGCCGTCCCAAAAATCGTTGGATATAGTGATGACGTTGTCGATATCTTCCAGGGTAAAACCCGCATCCTCCATGGCCTTGATGGTGACCTCATAAACCAAGTCATAAAAGATCTGATCCTTTTTCCTGCGCTCATACTTGGTCTGCCCCACGCCGACGATGGCGATCTTTTCCATATTCCTCCTCTATGCGACGGCTATTCTTTTCAAAACCGTCCGATTTAAATATTTTCGGCTCTTTTTCAAAAATAATCAAACAATGGTAAATGCCTCTATATCCTTGATATGACCGGTGCGCTGTTCGGCAAATTGGGCCCTCACCCGAACGCCTTTTTTCAAGAGGTCCAGGTTCTTTGTGATGATATGTAAAAAACCCACATCGGCTCCGTCCAGTTTGATCAAGGCGAAGGCGAAAGGAGGGTCGGCCGGCTGCATCGGATAGGCAAAGCGGACGACAGTATAAGCCTCGACTATGCCTTCCGGGCTCAGATCCACCCAATCGTTTATACGCTTAAAACACTTTCCGCAATTCATTCGGGGAGGCACAAAAACGGTCTTACATTCGCCGCATCGATTTCCAATAATTTTTTGATCATCCCGCAGAGACACCAAAAACCTACTCCCCACCTCCCCTACCGACCAACTGTAGGGTACCTTGATCTGACCCTTGAGGGTCAACGGTTCCACATTCTCAACCCATTCAGACATAGTTTTCCCCCTTTTTTAAACCTTAAGCAGCAAGGCCTCTCCCTGGGAAAGTCCCCCGCAGATGGCCGCCACGCCAATACCGCCGCCCCGCCTCATCAGTTCGTACATCATGGTCATGGTGATCCGGGCACCGCTGGCCCCCACCGGATGGCCGATGGCCACGGCCCCCCCGTTGACATTGGTTTTGTCCTGCAGGGCCTGCCACTTCCCCTGATCCCCCTTGGCCAACACCTTGAGCGAAACCAGGGTCACGGCGGCAAAGGCCTCGTTGATCTCGATCAGGTCCATGTCATCGATGGTCTGCCCGGTTCGGGCAAACATCTTTTCGATGGTCTGGGCCGGGACGCAGGCCATGTACTTCGGCGTTCCCGCGCCGGCCTCACAGGCCACGATCTCGGCCATGGGTTTAAGTCCCAGGGACTCGGCCTTCTGCCGGCTCATGAGGACCATGGCCGAGGCCCCCGAGTTTAATCCCGGGGCATTGCCGGCGGTGACGGTAGGACTGCCGTAAACGGTCTTCAGGGTGGCCATTTTCTCGGGGCTCAAATTTTCCCGGGGCGATTCATCACGGTCGAGAATGATCGGGGCCTTCTTCTGGGGAATTTCAATTTTCATCAACTCTTCACCCACTTTAAATTTCTCCTCTTGAAAGGCCCGGAAATACCTTTGATGGCTGCCGATGGCCCATTGATCCTGTATTTCCCGGGTGACCCCATGTTCAACGGCCACCTGGCCGGCATCGGTGGCTACCGGGGCAAAGCCTTTCCGGCCGTACCCGAGTTCATAGAGGACATCTTCCAGCTCCAGGGGCCCCAGGCGCACACCCCAGCGGGCCTTGGCCGCACTGGCGATGAGACCGGCATTGGCCATGTTTTCTGCGCCGGAGGCGATGACGATCTGGGCATCGCCCGATTTGATGGCCCGGTATCCCAGGCGCAGGGCCGTCATGGAGGAACAGCAGGCCCGGTCGATGGTCAGGGAAATATTATTTTCCGGGAACCCGGCCAAGAGGGTAATCTGCCTGGCCGGCACATTGGTATAAATGGCATATTCCGCGGGAATGCAAGTCCCGTAATACATCTCGTCCACCTGTCCCGGATCGAGATTGATCCGTCGAACCACTTCCTTCAGGACCATGACACCCAGGTCCATGCTCAAGACCGTTTTCAGCACACCGTCAAATCGTCCGAAGGGTGTGCGCACCGCACTGACAATCACAACATCATTGGCATTCATATTTGTTTCCTTTCAAAACAGCATAAGCTCATGGAACATCTCCCAAGCAATCTGGTCTTTCTGACCCTCAAATTCGATTTTCATATCATAATCCTTAGGCCCTCTATAACTGATTGATCAGCCATTTTTAGAACAACCTATCCACTTGACCTCTCCAGGTAAAAAATATTTCCAGGTTCATTTGGATCCAATCACCTGGCAAGAGCGATTAGTATCAATAGGAAGATCAATCTCCATTATAAAATTATAAATTATAAACCTATCGGCTTTTGCCGATCCTCTCCCGTATCGGCAAAAGGGAGATACCGGTCCAGATATAAACCCCGTCTTTTTTCTTCCTGAAAAATTCTCTCCTCCGTCTGGGAAGTGCCTCCAAAGAGAAAACAACCGGATAAAATCGGCGAGGAACATGGATCAAGGGCAATAATCGTCATGTCATCCCAACCGCTTGGCAAAGTTTCACACCTTTCGAGCAATCGGTCGGGAATTTCTTCGGGGCTGGAAGTCTCAAAAAGTTTCAGGATAGTTTCCTCCCTGCTCTTAGAAGGAGGAAGAGGATAATTGGCCAGACCGTCAGTGGCCAACAAAAGACGGGAATGGGGCATGATGGGCAGAGCTTCAACCTGAAAAAAGTGGGGTGTCCGTCCCACCATCCAAAAATTGTTTTTTGACCATTGCCGGCTTCTCGCCTGTTTGAACATCACAAGAGAACAAGAGGCTGTCTCCCGTGTGGAAGAGAAGACCGGTCATCGCTCCTTTGGTTCTTAAGAGAAGGATTCCGGTAAAGGTACAACTGTCTCCAAATGATAGGGTTTGCAACAAATGATCGGATTCGGTGATAAGTTGCTTTTTCAAAGTTCTGACCTCCTTCTCCCCATAGATCTCCCTTCCGGACGGGGAAATGATTCGGGTCAACATGATTGCAAACATCTGCAAAAACTCCCGCGAGGTCGAAGGATTACGGTCCGAGCCGTCGGCTACGGCAAAAAAACCCCGGGAAAGATCAAGGAGCAAGCAATCTCCCATCCCGGCCGAAGAAGATGA
>CAWIRY010000209.1:0-6236 GCA_963838485.1 uncultured delta proteobacterium
ATCCGAAAACAGGGCTAATCTCCGATTCCAGTGATTTACGCAGCCGCTGCAGGGTGGTTTTAAAATTTTTCTCCCCGGTTTCCGGATGCTCCTCGGGCCAGAGGGCTTCGATCAGGACTTCTTTGGAAACCTTTTCATTCTTCTGGGAAAGGATGGCTATTAGAAGCTGGCGGGGCTGAGAACGATCCCAGGCCGCTTCCGGCATCGTCCGGTTTTCGAAATAAAGATGGAGGCCTCCAAAAGTTTCGACACGCAAGAAGGGGGCCTGGCTTCGATGAATAGAACGTCTGATCTCCAGGGCTTTTCGGCTCACTTGCGGGTTGGGATGCTGAGATAATTTTTCCAGCTCTCCCTTGGCTAAGTGACCAAACTTCTGAATAACCAGCAGGGACGCGAAGGAAGCCGTGTCGTTTCCCGCTTCGAAATATTCCTGGGCAAGCAAACAGGCCCGTACCGTGTCCTGGGGGCTGATGATCATGAAATGGCGGTAGTTCCGTTGTTGGGCTTGTTTGAGCCCAGCTTGAAGATGTTGCCGGGCTTTTTCCTTTTGGCCCTGGTCATGATAGAGATTTCCCAGGGCCAGGTGGCACTCCGTCCCCATCAGGATGCTTTGGATGGATTCCAGGTAAGAAAGGAGTTCCCGGATTTCTTTTATCGCCGATGCCCGGGCTTGGGGGCGATTGTTCAACAGGGCCCTGGCCAACCGGGCGGCAACCCGATGAAGATCGGAACGGGAAAAGCCGCTTTCGAAAAATACCAGGGATTGATCGATCAGACTCCGGGCCTCAGTCCTGCGGTCGGACCAATAAGCAGATAGGCCTGAGAAAAAGGAAATGACCCCCTTCAGGAAACCATTGTTTGTGGCCATGGCCAGGTTCATGAGTTGGTTGCCGATCTGTCCGGCCTGCTGATGCTCCTGGGCATAGATCAAGGCTACTTGTTTATGGAAAAGGACGTAAGGGTAAAGATACGTCAAACCCTGTTTTTCCATATCTTCTTCAAGGGTATTGCAGAGTCCCAGGGCGGCTCGGGCTTCGCCTTTGAAAATCAGGTAAATTATTCTGGAAATGGTAGAATAGAAGCGGATTTCGGCACTGGGGATGTTCCAGGAGGCGGAATTTAACTCGTTGAGGTGACGCTCAGCCTGCCTGAATTCTCCCAGAATCGACAGGGAGACGACGGCATGAGCCACGGCATAGGTTTGCAACAGGTTATCGCCCGCCTGGTGGGCCAACAAATAGGCCTTCTGGCAGGCCCAATATCCTTGACGGGGGTTTCCCCGGACGGAGTGGACTAGTCCGATCTGAAGCCAGAGGAAGGCGCGTTCATACAAAAAGGTTTCTTCAGTGGGGACCTGGAGCAGTTCCTCGGCTTCCTGAATGAACTCAGGCCGGTAGATTCCTAAAATGAACTCGGCTCAATCAAAAGGGCCAGCCCCAAAAGTATTCCGGATCGATCTCCCTGTTCTTTGAATAGAGAAACCGCCTCCTTTAAGATCCGTATGTTTTCTTCCAGGGCAAAGAAACGGTTGGGTAAGGTTCCGAACAGGAGCAGCCAGGGGTCGGATTGGATAATCGGCTTTGGCAGCTTCTGCAGCCAGTGAGAAAGGTCTGCCAGGCGGGCTTTTTTAACCAATTCCAACCCGACCTGTTTGACCTGCAACGAGGCCTTCGAATAGGACCGGGCTTCCAGGTAATAGCGGATGGCCTTTTCTAAATCTCTTTTCCTTTCATAATAGGCCCGGCTCTGGTTAATAATTTTCGGATCTCTTCCGAGGAACATTGCGACCGGAGCAGGGCTCCCAGAAAATCCTTGAAAAGCTGATGATAGCGAAAGATCACTCCCTTTGCCGGGTCGGGGAAGGCTTGAACAAAGAGATTTTTCCGCGTTAATTCTTTCAGGAAGACTTGGCCATCTTCTTCTGGAAACAAGTCTTGGAGGATTCCGGGTTCCAGAGGATCCAGGAGGGAAGATCTAATCAGGAAACTTTGCCGGGAAGGGGTAATGGCCGAAAAGGCCTCCCGGCTAAAATATTGAAAGGTTTCGTAGTGAAAGCGATTGGGTAATTTATCCCCGAGATACTCGTTAATAGTGCCCCGCGGAAGGTTGTTCAATATTTCGCTCAGCAGGGTGATCCCGCCGATCCAGCCCTCGGTGGCCTTATGAACCCGTTCCACCTGCTCGGCATTGAGGGAGAGGCTGTGGAGTTCCTTGAAATACTGTTTGATCTCCAGAGGTGTGAAGGCGAGGTCCTCATTTTTCAGAAGCAGGGCCTGCCGGCCCATCTTTCTCTGTTGGAACTCTACGGCTAAAGGTGGATACTCCCGGGACAACAGGAACAGGCGGATAGAGGGAGGCATTTCTTTGATTAGAATTTGCTGGAAGCGAAAAGTATCGGCATCGGGGGCCAGGCGGTCCAGGCTGTCAAGAAATATCTGAAAGGGGACCTTAATCGTATTGAAGAGGGCCAAGGCCCACTCCCGATAAAGGGGAAGGCTTTCCCTGGGACCTACGGACTGGGATGGGATGGAAAGGAGTGGCCGCAGATTCCTTTCCGGAAATGTTCTCTGGACAGCCTGGACCAGGAGGTAGAAAAAATTGATCGGGTCGGAATCTTCCCGGCTGAGGTTGACCCAGGCGGAAGGTTGGCTGGAATTCTGAAAATAAGAGGCGGCGACTGTGGATTTTCCCTGGGCGGCCTGGCCGATGATCAGGACCAGTTTTTTATCTTCATTTTTTTCGAAAATTTCCTGGAGCCGTGGACGGGTAAGAATTTTATGCAGATTTGGCGGGGTAATCTTGGAGAGGCTCGGCAGTAAACTCTTTGCGGCATTTCCTGAAGACATGCCCGTTCGCCTTGTAAAAGGTGATTCGGTGCTTGATTAGATTATATAACTTTATAGGGTAGAGAGATTTAAATTATAATCTCCTGGCCGTCATCCAGAATTTCCCAGGATACTCCTTTTATTGTATTTAATTCTTTTTCGATCGTCTTTTCATAGGGCGCTTTAGGATGGGTAATGAAAATCTTCTCGGGAAGAACGGGCATTTTCCGGATCTCCCCTTGAAGGAGGGCAGGGGTCAGGTGCCCAGAAAGAAGGGCCAGTTTTTTAAGGGCATTTGGGTAGGACACTTCAACGATCAAAGCCTTTACCCGGTGGCCCTTCATGCGCTCCCAAATTTTTTCAGTGGGGCCTGAATCCCCGGAATAAACCAGGGCGTTCCTGTCAGCATCTTCAATTAAATAACCATAGGCCGGTACCGTGTGATTGACCCTATTGGCATAAATGCGATAATGGCCGATCGAGATAAATCCGTCAGTCGAAATAGGGTGATAGCGGATGATCCCCTTTCCTGGCGAAGGGATCTTCGAGAAGTCCGGCCAGATCCGGTTGTTAAAAATGTGTTTTTTTAAATCTTGAATTACCGGCCGGCCGCTATAAATGGAAATGAATTTTCTTGAGTTTTTCATGGCCCGATTTTCTACCAGGAAAGGGAGACCTTTTATGTGGTCCAGATGGGCGTGGGTGAGGAAGATATGGGTTATTCGGGATAGGCCTTCACTGCTCAAAGAACGTGAGATGGTCCCCGCATCGAAAAGCATAAAGCCGTCGATGAGAAAAGCAGCAGTATTTTTCTCGTGGGCCACTGTCCCCGATGATCCCAAGACCTTGATCTTCATAAGAGTTGCGGGAGCCTTTTGGGTTACCCCATTGATGGCAATAGAATAAAATGGTGAGAGGAGGAAAGTCAAGGGGAAAAGAAGGAGAGGGCCTCAACTTTGTGGGCTAAGTCGATAGCCTTTTTTAAGCTGTTGCCAAATTATATATTTTATGCTATAAAATAACCGCATTTTTATATCTAAGAATCTAATGGTTAAGGAGGAGTCAAATGCGACAGAGACAATTTACCTTAAAAATATTGGGCTTGATCTTTTGCATTATGATCGGCCTGCATTGTTCCATGGTTTACTCGGCAGAACCCGTGCCTCCGCCTCCGGGGACTATACTGCCGAAGTTTACATTGAATAGTTCGCCAGAAGCAAAAGCTTATTTAGCAATTAAAGGTGAAAAATCGTTTTCTTTGTCGCAGGTCAATACAAAACTTATGCTGGTGGAATTCTTTGATGTTTTCTGACCCATTTGTCAAAAAAACGCCCCTGTGGTCAACAGGGTTTATAATGTCATTAAGGAAGACAAAAACCTGAGTAAAGATATCAAGATGATCGGCATAGCCCTTGGGATCCAGCCCAAGGACCTGGAAGTTTACAAAAAAACCTTTAAAGTTGAATTTCCATTGTTTGCAGATCCCAAGAAAGAGATCGAGGACAAGGTGAAGGGAAAAGTAAAATTCGTTCCTCTTCTCCTTCTGTTGGACAAGAACAGTAAAGTCCTCATGAGTCACGGAGGAGCAATAGGGAATTTCGACGCCTTATTAGCCGAGATTAGAAAAATATCTAAGGCTCAAAAATAAGGTCTCCGTGATTTATTGAGGTATCAGTCCTTACGGCCGGTAACCGGGGATAACGATCGTGAACGAAGACCGAGTGGACATTCTTTCAAGAAGTCCGGTTTTTAAGGAGCTGCCCGGAGATGTGTTGGCGGCCATCGCCCAGGCGGTTGAACCGCTGGTGGTGCCGGGCCATTCCATTATCTTTCGAGAAGGCGATCCCGGTGACAGTCTCTACATCATCAGTTCAGGATCGGCAAGGATCTTCCGGAAAAACGAAGCGGGAATGGACATGGACCTCTCCATTAAGGGGCCTGGTGAGACTTTTGGAGAAATGGCGCTCCTCACCGGCGAGTCCAGGACAGCCGACGTCGAAGCATTGGAAGAGACTCACCTGATGGCCCTCTCAAAAGAGCATTTTGATCGCCTGATGAGGGACTTTCCCGATATCCACAAGGCGTTCGTCAAAGAGATGAGGAGTTGGCTTCTTAGAGACGAAAAGCGCCTCGAAATACATGCCCAGGAGGCCTACAAATCCTTACGGATGACCTGGGTTGATTTTTCTCTGATTATCGCCATCAGCCTTATCCTGGCGACGATTTTCAATTACTCCAATCCCAACGGGATACCCCTTTTCCCGGAATTCCCGGACAGAAGCTCTTTCGCCCTGATCAGTCCATCCGCTCTTAGGGAAGAGGCCCTTCACCAGAAAACGCTTATTTTAGATGCCAGCCCGGCCAACTTTTATAAAAAACGCCACATCAAGGGGGCGGTTAATGTTCCCCTGGCTATTTTTGATATCGTTTACCTGATGACCTTCACCAAAGAAACCAAAGAAAAGAAAATCGTCGTCTATGGCAGAACGATAAGCAAATTTTACGACCTGGAGCTGGCCAACAAATTGCTCCTCCGGGGCTACGAGAATATCAGAATTCTGGCTGGGGGACTGGCCGCCTGGGAGGCCAGGGGCTACCCGGTGGAAGAAAATACAAGGCCATGATTCGATCATTTCTTAGACAAGTGGTGACGAGCAAATATCTGGCGCTGGCCTTCAGGATGGTCGTAGGGGGCTTCTTTCTCTATGCCAGCATGAGCAAGATTCCCTATCCCGCTCAGTTTGCGGAAGCAACGGCGGACTACCGACTCGTGCCCTACTGGCTTCTCAATCCGGGTGCGCTTTTTTTGCCGTGGGTCGAGTTTGTCTGCGGGCTGTTCCTGATCATCGGGTTCGCCTCGAGGGCTTCCGCGGTCCTCATCGGGCTGATGCTGATCATGTTCAATGGCATGGTCCTGATCAATATGTACTGGGGCGCCCCCATCTCCTGCGGGTGTTACGATACGGTAGGTGAGCCCATCGGTTGGCATAAAATCCTTGAAAATGCCCTGATGCTGATCTTAATCATTCACATCTATTTTTTTGACCGACTCTTCCATTTTCGCCGGGGAAGCCTGACCGATCCTGCAAAAATCACTAAACTTTCACCTAAGGCTTAACGATAGGTTGATCACATGCCGATAGAACAAAAAAACTTTTATCCTTTACGGCTGCTGCCCATCTTCCTGCTTTTGGTCCTCTTGGTTTCATGTGGGTCCAAGGACAGGTTTGCCGGCATCTACAAGGCGGTGGAAAAAGACTTGCCCAAACAGGTCGAAACCCTGTTAGAGCTCAAGCCCAATGGAGATGGGGCCTGGAAAGTAGGCGACGAAGAAGTCCCTTTCTCCTGGTATATCAAGGGCGGTGAGCTTAGAACTACACAGCAATAATAACGAACGAAGCAACACATAAA
>CAWIRY010000210.1:0-13492 GCA_963838485.1 uncultured delta proteobacterium
TAGGTTCTATATTAATCGACAACCGGGAATTATTAGAAAGGAGAGTCTATGTTTTCTTTTAAGAATGAACAAAAGGTGTGTACTATCGGCGGGGTAAGTTCGGTCGGCAGCCCGGGATGTATCCCACTGTCCTCTCTCCCTCGATCTTCCAAAAAGGAGATAAGGTTTTTGAAGGGGCCAAACGAAAGGAGGGCTTTAATGAGGATCGGGGTCGGGAGCTGTTGAAGTCCTGTGACAAATTGGTGGCCGAAACAGGCGTCAATTGTATGCCGGATGTGGTGGCCGACACCGGCGCCGAGTTCAAGACCTGTATCGATTTCCTGGTTAGCTTTTCTAATTTGCCTTTCTGCATCGACGCCTGGGTGATGAAACCCAAACTGGAAGGGGCCCAGTATTGCGCGGATAAGGGTCTTTTAGATCGGGTTTTTTACAATAGTTTGACCGTCTGGGAAAAAGATCTTGAAACTGAAATCCGGGAAATTTATCAGATCGGTATCAAACATGTCTTGCTGGTTTCTTTCGATCAAGCCGACCAGATGCCCACCGGGCGGATTACCGGGACCCAAAGGCTGCTGGACGCCATCGAGAAAGCGGGGGCAAAATTTGAGAGTATTTTTGTGGATACCTCTGTCATGAACGGTCCGGCTACCGCCCTATGCGGCTTGTCCAACAAGTTGATCAAAGAAAAATGGGGTTTCCCCACGGCCAGCGCCCCCAGCAATGGCTCATACATGTGGAAACAGGCTCGGGACTTGTGGGGCTTCAAGGGCTGGTCGGCGGCCGACGCCGCACTGGAAGGCCTTTCGGCCTTTTTTTATCATGACATGATTTTTTCCGGTCCCATGGCCGGATCTGTTCGGATCTTCCCGGCCGTGGCCATGGCCGATGCTTTTTTAGCCACGGCGGTTTTCGCCGAGAACAAACAGCTTCCGACGGATCCTAACCATCCTTTGTACAAGTTGTTCCCTGATTTCGTCGAACAGTTGAAGTCGATCGCTTAGGGGAAAAAGAATGGAGAGATTATCTGGCCGGAAAATCTTCTTTAGAAACAAGAAAAAGGACGGTCGGATTTAATGGCAGAACCAACTTCATCTAAGCCAGAAGTGGTCCGGGTGACGGTCGACTCGGGCATCTGTGGTTTCCATTGTCTCATCGAAGCCTGGGAGAAAGAAAAAAGGAAGGTTTTGATAAGGATTTCCGGGTCGGAATGTGAACAGATCCAGAGCTTGTCTGAGAAGGTCACGGAGATGAATTTAAGAGATCTCTTCGCCCCGATCGGCAAAAGCCCGGTCTTTTCCACCGCCCAGTCGTTCGGCTGTCACCCCTCCTGTCCGGTCCCTATAGCCATACTCAAGGCCGTGGAAGTGGCCATGGGCATGGCTCTTCCGAGGGATGCCGTCATCCGGTTTGAGTTATGAATAGAGGGCGGTGGCGGTTACGAATTCGTTTAGGCATAATCTCAAATCCCCTTACTCCGTCATATTCTCCAAGGCCCCGGTGCATTCTGGAAGAATTTTAAAAGGGGTTCAGAGATGGAAGCCTTGACCAATATTGTCCGGATTCTTTCTTGACTCCGAAAGGCCGCTGTTATAGATTCAGATGGGAAAATTCTTGTTCCAGGGTATGATTTAACTCAGGGCAGTGAAAATAGGTACGGCCATGATTTTGCGAGGTGCATATGTCCAAGATGTTTAAAGACAACCAGATTGAAAAGGACCGGAAGGGCAGGGAAGGGTGGCAAAAAGAACTTTCCGCGCAGCTTTCCCGTTATCCGGAAAGACAAAAGCGATTTTCGACCGTCTCCGACCTGGAAATAAAAGATATCTATTCCCCGGTGGATATCGCCGAAATGGACTATGAAGAGGATCTGAATTACCCCTGTTCCTATCCCTACACCCGAGGGGTTCAGCTTTCCATGTACCGGGGCCGGCTGTGGACGATGCGCATGTTCGCCGGGCTGGGCTCGGCCGAGGATACCAATCAGCGCTTCCATTATCTGGTTGAACAGGGCCAAACTGGACTGAGTACGGCCTTTCATATGCCCACCCTCATGGGCTACGACAGCGATTCGCCTATGTCCAGGGGAGAATGCGGAAAATGCGGTGTGGCCATCGATACCCTGAAAGATATGGAGATCCTTTTTGACGGTCTGCCCATTGATAAAATCACCACCTCCATGACCATCAATCCGCCGGCCTCGATCATCTGGGCCATGTATATCGCCATGGCCGAAAAGAGAGGGATCCCTCGCAACAAATTGGGTGGGACCATCCAGAACGATATGCTCAAAGAATTTGCCGCCCAGAAGACCTTTATGTGTCCGATCCGTCCCTCTCTTCGGTTGGTGACCGACACGGTTGAATTCGGGACTAAGGAAGTGCCCCGCTGGAATACCATCAGTATCAGCGGCTATCACATCCGGGAAGCTGGCTCCACTGCCGTTCAGGAACTGGCCTTTACATTGGCCGACGGGTTGGCTTATGTGGAGGACGCCATGAAGAGGGGCCTGGACGTGGATGATTTCGCCCCCCGCCTTTCTTTTTTCTTTAACGCGCACATCGATTTTTTCGAGGAGATTGCCAAGTATCGGGCGGGCCGCAGGATGTGGGCCCGGTTTATGAAAGAGCGCTTCAAGGCCAAAAATCCCCGGTCCTTATGGCTGCGTTTCCATACCCAGACGGCCGGATGCTCCTTGACGGCCCAGCAGCCCTATAATAACGTGGTCCGGACGGCCCTGGAGGCCCTGGCTGCTGTCCTGGGGGGCACCCAGTCCTTGCACACCAATTCCCTGGACGAGGTGTTGGCCATCCCTACGGCCGAGGCGGCCACGATTGCTTTGCGCACCCAGCAGATCATTGCCGATGAATCTGGGGTGACCAATACCATCGACCCCTTGGGGGGATCCTATTTTGTCGAGGCCTTGACCAACAAGATGGAAGAAGAGGCTATGGCCTACATACAAAAGATCGATGATATGGGGGGTATGGTCGAGGCCCTGGATCGGCATTATCCCCAAATGGAGATTGCCGATGCGGCCTATAAGTTTCAGCGGCAGATCGACCGACAGGAAAAAGTCATGGTGGGTATCAATAAGTATGTGACCGAAGAGGCCCCGCCGGTGGAGATCCTGAAGATCGATCCGGAATTAGAGGCCCGGCAGGTCGCCAGGCTGCATCAGGTGAAAAACGACCGGAATAATATCAAGGTTCGGGAATGTCTGGAACGCCTTGGAGAGGCCTGTGTCAACCGGGAAAATGTCATGCCTTATCTGATCGAGACGGTTAGGGAATATGCCACTTTACAGGAATGCTGTGATGTCTACCGGAAAGTTTTCGGCCGCTATCGAGACCCGGGGATCTTTTAATTGATTATTGATGATTGAAAGGATTCAAGGGGTCCAGGGGCCAAGGATTCAAGTGAAAGGCTCGGAACTAAAACCCCCGAACCCTCGAATCCTGGAATCCTTGACCCCTATTTTCTTAATAAAGGTGAGAAGCTTATGACCCAGGAAAGAAAAATAAGGATTTTGGTAGGAAAACCGGGCTTGGACGGGCATGATCGTGGGTCTCGCATCATTGCCCGGGCCTTTAGAGATGCGGGATTTGAGGTGGTGTATACTGGCTTGCATCAGAAGCCCGGAAGAGATTGTCCAGGCCGCCCTCCAGGAAGATGTGGACCTGATCGGGTTATCCAGCTTGGCCGGGGCCCACAATTTTTTATTACCCCGAGTGTTAGAATTGCTCAAGGAAAAAGGAGCCGAAGATATTTCTTTAATCGCCGGCGGTATTTTCCCTGATGAGGATATCATTTCCTTAAAGCAAAAAGGGGTTAAAGAAATATTCACTCCAGGTTCCACTTTGGATGGGATAGTTAAGTGGGTCCGGGAAAATATCAGGCCGAGATAATTATGGACCGGACACAAAAAATTTTAAACGGAGATCTTCGGACCGTGGCCCGTTTGATTCGAGACATCGACGACGGACTTCCCGAAGCCCGCCGGCTGCTCAAGGAACTATACCCTCATACCGGCCGGGCCTATGTGATCGGCATTACCGGGTCCCCCGGTGTCGGCAAAAGTACCCTGGTCGACCGGATGATCCAGAATTTACGCGCCCATGGGAAAACGGTCGGCGTATTGGCCGTAGACCCTACTAGCCCCTTCAGCGGCGGGGCCATCCTGGGAGACCGCATCCGCATGCAGCGTCACAGCACCGATGATGGGGTCTTTATCCGCAGCCTGGCCACCCGGGGCCATTTCGGCGGCCTGACCCCATCGACCCGCGGGGCCATCGCCGTTTTGGACGCCATGGGCAAGGATTACATCTTGGTGGAGACCGTAGGTGTTGGGCAGGACGAAATCGAAATCGTCCGGGCGGCCCACACCACTTTGATCGTTCTCATTCCTGGCATGGGGGATGATATTCAGGCCATTAAGGCCGGTATTCTGGAGGCCGGCGATGTCTTTGTGATCAATAAGTCCGAGCGGGAAGGGGTGCAGAAAACCCGCCAGGAATTGATGATGATGATCGAGATGGATAAGGACCGGAAAACCAAGGGGGGCTGGAAACCGACCATCTTTTTGACCGAAGCGGTCAAAAACCAGGGGATTGAGGATTTAATGAAGGGGGTCGAGGAGCATCGGGCCTTCCTGCTTAAAAAAGACCTCGGGTATCTGGAAAAGTTCCAACTCGATCGGGCCCGTATGGAACTGTTTGATTTGGTCAAACAGGATGTGATTCAGGTGATCTTGGAGCATCTGACCCGTACCGGTCAATGGGACATCTTCATTCAGGATCTGATCCACAAAAGGACCGATCCTTACACCTTGAGTGAAAAAATCATCGCCCGTTATCTCAATGAGTGTCGAGTACCATCTTCCTGATATTTTTTCCCGACTATCCCTTTGGGACCGCCTGAAACCGAAAGGCCGGTTTCTGAAGCAGTAGAAAAATCCCCATTTTTTTGTTGGGAGTTCTTTAATCGTGACCACCTCTTGACACTTTTAAAAGTGCAACGTCATATCACAATTGATAAATTGGTTTTACCAAAATAAAAAGCACACTCAGATAAATTTATGCGACTTCTCGTATTGGTCGACTTAAAAGCACTCAAGTTTTATTCTGGACATTTTAAAAGATTCATGATATAAGTATACCCTGTTTTAGAGAACCCAACCCATTATGCAAAATAAAGCCTCTTCAAGTGTTATCTTGAATTAAACGGTTAGCCCTTTGGGAACTAAAGAAAAAGGGAGGAAGAGAAGCACTTCTGGATTCTTCGCAAAGGCAACTCCTCTACTATCGTTCTGAAAGAGAACATTATTCCCCGATAGGAAATTGTCCCAAGGTAAAATTACCTCGGAGTCGTCATAAATAAACCTTTATCACGGATGACTGAATGCATATTCTTTGGATAAAAAGAATGTCGGTTGGAGTGGTCATTATTAACTTAGTAATGGTCTGTGGGTATTTATTTTTACCCCTCTCGGCCTTATCAGCCCCAACCCCAGTTCGAAATCCGGTTGAAGTGAACATGGCCCTTCCAAGCCTGGGTCTTACTCTTTTTACCCCTCCACCCGAAAAATCACAAGCTGCGATATCACCCTATGATCACTGGATCAGGGTCGCCTGCCGAAAACATTCTCTCGATCCGGCCCTGGTCCTGGCTGTAATTCATGCCGAATCCCAGTTTGACCCTCTGGCTGTTTCTCCCAAAGGGGCTGTAGGATTGATGCAATTAAGTCCAGTTGTCACCAGGGAATTGGGGATCAATGATCCCTTTGACCCCCAACTGAACATCGACGGCGGCGTGCGTTATCTGAAAGATTTATTGGATACTTTCGATGGGGATCAGAAACTGGCCTTGGCCGCTTACAATGCCGGGCCTACTCAAGTCCATCGTCACAACGGGGTTCCTCCCTTCAAAGATACTCAAAAATATCTTAAACAGGTCTTTCGCTATCTAACTTTTTATCAAAAAACACCAATCAGCTAAAATTTTTTAAAGTCCAACCCTGCATAGTCCCATTTTTTTTTAGAAGACACTCTCCGTCCCCTGGCTTTTCATTCCGTTTTTTTTCTTGATCCTATCTTTGTACTCTTCCAATAAAAAATGAATTTTCCAACAAATATCCATGATTACCCTGAAGGCGGTCTTTCGGATTTACTAAAAAAGATGATGGAATGTAAAGATGTTTAAAGGCTAATGCCCACTCGGTTTATAGTAAATCCCCTACGCCTTGCGCCCGGGGCCTTATGCCATTTTTAATTCAGAAGTGCAGTTGGGGCAACGGCTGGCCTTTATGGGAATGACCGAAAAACAAAAAGAGCATTCCTTGGTATTGGCCGGGGTCGGTTCTGGCTGCCGTTTAAGTCGGTTTATCTGCTTGATGACCAGAAAGATGGCGAAGGCGACTATCAGAAAATCAATGATGGTATTGATGAATAGACCGTAGTTGAGAGTCGGCGCTCCGGCCTTTTTGGCTGCCTCCAGTGTATCAAAGGTTTGGCCTGAGAGATTGATGAAGAGACTGGAAAAATCCATCTTCCCCATCAACAATCCGATGGGGGGCATCAAAACATCGCTGACAAAGGAGGAAACGATCTTGCCGAAGGCTGCCCCGATGATGATGCCCACGGCCATGTCAATGACATTACCCCGCATGATGAATTCCTTGAATTCCTTAAACATGGTTCTTTCCCTTTCTTTGGTTAGGAGGTTAACCGCTTTCGATATGGTGCACTTTGTCAGAAATTTTCAAAGAAAATCCCTTTTATCGAAAATTTTTCTAAAACTATTTTGGCATTTTATAGAAAGAAAAACCATCTTTTTTTAATTTTTGCAACAGTTAGGATAAAATGGTATATTATTTATCCGGGGACGGCTTCGGTTCCGCAGGGAAACCGGTGACCATTGGACGGCACAATCAACAAAGCAAAGGCGAAAAGTTTGAAGAAATATGGGGCAGAGTTTTTTGGAATTTACTGCCTTATCAAAATGGAGTGCCAATGATAACGTGTACTCAGGCTATCAGGGAAGAATTTAAGGAAAAAGACCAGATTTTGACTACAGAGCAAGTCATTGACCAAATTCAGAAAAAATATCCAGGAAAATGGAAAGAGATCACAATCAGAACCCACCTCATTGGCTGTAGTATCAACCACAAGTCAAGTAAATATTATCCAACTTTCCAGAAATTTCTCTACACCATCCAACCGGGAAAAATGAGACTTGTTGATCCGGAAAAAGAAGATAAATTTAAAAAATTATCTTCGGGGTTGAAGTTACAATTTGTTTCGGCAGTACCGGTCTCAATCGAAGGAGAAGCTCGCGGAGTAAACTTAAGCATTCAAAAAGATTTGAGAAATTATTTAAGAAAGAATATTGCCCAGCTTGAACCGGGGCTCAAACTTTTTACCGAAGAGGCTCTTAATGTCTCAGTAAAAGCAGCCAAAATCGATGTCCTTGCAACGGATAGTAGAGGCAGCCTGGTAGTCATTAAGCTCAAGGGAGATACTGCGCATATCAGCATTCTGGGCGAGATTTTAGAATTTATAGCTTCAATTAAAAATGAGATTGGGCAGAGGAGCATTAGAGGCAAAATAGTGGCAGAAGATTTTGATAATGAGATAATCCTTGAGGTAAAAAAAACCCCCAATGTCTCTCTTGTCAAATATAAGGTGAAATATGATTTTGAAGTAGTCGGATAATGTTTTGCAGCACGACATAGCCCCCAACCTATTTGGAGTGGGAAATGAAGTGGGAGTTTCAGAAATATCCAATACGAAGCCTCCAGGGGACCAATTCCCCATGGAGGCTTTTTTGTTTTTAAACATCCGAGAAATAAGGGAGACGCCTTAAAGTCCATTTTAGGTTTTCGTTTTTCCCTGATCTGTAACAACCCCCATGTTATTCAGGAAGCAAAAAAACCATTGATGAACTCTGGGAAATCCTGAATTCACCCGGAGAATCGGCAGATGCCGAATCTCCCCTCAAAGGACATTTAGAAATAAAACAGCAAATTCACGATAATATTTCCATCCCGGAGGGAAGGGGAAAGAATGATTTTATAATTATTTTTGGTGGGCCGTACTGGGATCGAACCAGTGACCTACTGATTAAGAGTTGTAAGAAAACCCATACCAATAAGCACCAATTGACAAAAAGAGCAATAAATACCTGCATTCCTTATCTCAAAATTTCCCTTCTTTTCCCTCCCTTTGGGCCATTATGGTAGCAATATAGTAAAGAGACTATTGGCAACAACAAGGAAAAATAGAGTACCAGCACCCATATTTGGCGGATGGGGAGATCTATCCGGACATATTCCACCCGGAGGTTGGGAACTTGGTAGGGCAGATTTGTGATCCCTTCCACGGCGGCCGGATCGATTCCCTTTGCCATCATCTGGGGTAACACCCTGGCAAAGATGGAAGGGACGACCACCCGGTGGAACCAGGCCGTGATTCTGCCCGTGGCGTCCAGGGCCCCTCTGATCCGGCAGCAGTTCCCCGGGCGGAAAAAATCATAGTAAATATCCTCTTCCCTGGTCCAGATAACCTTCACCGGCCGGGCGACAGCCTTGGAAATCTCGACCGCCTCTTCCACCACGTCCGTTTCGGCCCGCCGTCCGAAACCCCCGCCAAAATAGGTTGTGTGGATATGGACCTTTTTAGGGTCGAGGCCGGACACCTTGGCGGCCGTCTGCTGAGCGCCGGTCTGGCTTTGGGTTGGCACCCAGACCTCGCAACGGTCTTTTTGTACCCAGGCCGTGCAGTTCATGGGTTCCATGGTGGCATGGGCGAGATAGGGCAGCCGGTATACGGATTCGGGGAAACTAAGAGTGCTCTCAGAGGTGCCCTAAAGCGGTCATAGGTTTCCATCTTCCCCTCATCAAACCGTACGGTCGGTTTTCCCTAATACGGCTTATCGGTCATCTTCTTCCAGGGGCTTTCGCCCGATTGATTGGGATCGGAGATAAAATGGACGCCTTGTGAAGGGCCGCAAACCGGCTTTGGACTCCATCTGAATGATGTTATTAAACAAAAGGTCTATCGAATAGACGATACGATTCTTTCGGTCGACAATAGATAGGGCATGACTGCCTCGCGCTGGTTTCTAGAAAAAGAAGGGGTCGGAGATGCCTCTCTTTTGGTTGTTTAAACCCAATAGTGGTGGTGGACCAGAGGTTTTTATCAGTTGATTATCGCTTTATGTCATTCTAACGTTGATGCAGGGCGCAAGATAAAGATTTTTTGCAAAATACGGGTTTCGATGTATGCTAAAAAAGCTTGACATTCTCTGAAAAGTCGGAGAATGTCTTATTAATGGCCGTTCATTAATATTTTAAATGCGGTTCATCCAAATTAAGGAGTACTTCGTTTCGTTAAAGCGCCAGGTCAGTGATTTAATAGAGAGATGAACATGGAAAAGAAACAAAATAGGGTAAGTCCACAAAAGGAAAAAATGTTAACAAAAGCTAGTACTCTTTTTTGGAATAAGGGATATAGCAGTACCTCCATGAGAGATATAGCCAAAAGTTGTAAATGCGAACCTTCAAATATTTATAATTATTTTAAAAATAAGGAGGACATATTATTTGAATTCCTTTTCACGCAAAATAAGCGCTTATTTGAAATGATTAAGCATTTTGAAAACGATCGAACTACAAAGCCTAGCGTGCAATTACGAGAGTTTATTATCATTCATCTCAATCATGTATTGAGTTATCAACAAGCTTCCCGATCACTGTTTGATTCGGGTTTGGGATGGCTTTCCAGAAATAATCGTGAAAAAGTGGTCAGTTTCCGAGATGGATATGATCGAATTCTTACTGGAATAATTCAAAGAGGAATTGAAACAAAGGAATTTAGTAAAATTGATGCAAAGTTGGTCGCTCGAAATATTGCCTCTATTATTGTTCGAACGATTATCTGGTATTCTCCCCAAGGACAACTGTCAATTAATGATATCGCGGAGGCCATATTTAATTTTTCTCTTAACGGTTTGAGAGGGGAAAGAAATAATAGATAGATATCGGGTGTTTCAATTCTAATCCGATCTATTATCTTGAATAATTGTAAAGGAGGGAAGTGGAGCCTTCATTGAAAAAACCGCATTTTTTCGGGATAGACGACTATGTCGCCCCGTATTACCCGTACATTAAAACAGAAGAAGCCATGGAGTTGTCGCATTGTCATATGTCGGGTGATGATGGATGGGGACAGAAAGTCTGTTGAGCCGATGACCGAGAAGGTCCACACCTCGGAAAGGGGGATGCAAAGGTTGTTGACAGAGGTAAAATGGGACTGTGAAGGCGCATTTGGCGAATACAGGAATCGGATGCTTGAGAAGACCGTCGATCCCCAGGCAGTAATGTATGCGGATCTCTTGGGAAGGTATGAAAATAATGATCTTAACATAAACTAATCGTTTATCAAAGCAGAAAGAATTGTAAGGAGGAAGGACATGAGGAAAAGACTGGCAGTACTTTTAATGGGAGTTTTTATCGTCGTTGCTTTTGCTTATCCAACGCAGGCCCAAAAGCCGATTAAAATAGGATTCGTTTACACGTTTACCGGGGCGATGGCCTTTGTTAATCAAAATATCATGGATGGGCATGAACTCGCCATCGATGAGATCAACAAAGCCGGGGGTCTGCTGGGCCGGAAAATTGAAATTATTAAGAGGGATGATGCGGGGAAAGCTGATCTTACCACACGGTACGCCCGCGAGTTGATCACGAGAGAAGGGGTGGATCTTATCATCGGAGGTTACGGAACAATCCAGGCCACGGCCCTGGCCGCAGTCGCCAATGAGTTTAAGACGCCCACCTTTATTTTCGGAGGTCACGCGACAAGCCTTACAACAGAGTATTGGTCCCCCTACCATTTCCGCTATGCGATCCAGACCAGCGCCGAGGGAAAAGGTCTGGCCAAAGTTGTAGCCGAAGAATACCTGAAAGGGGTGAAAGACCCAAAAGTCTACTATGAGTCCTGGGATTATGAATTCGGACACGATGTCGCTCGTTATTTTATCCCGATGATCAAGCAACTCGTGCCGAATGTAAAAATATATGAAGGATGGCCGCGGGTAGGAGAAATGGACTACAGCCCGTATATTTCCCAGATCCTGGCCTATAAACCTCAAGTTTTGGTCAATGTTATATTCGCCGGGGGGGCGGTCGCGAATCTCAAACAGTGTGCCCAGATGGGTGTATTCCAAAATATTAAATTGGCCAGCGCCTGCGTGCTTGCTTCCAATGAATATCGGAAGGTCCTTGGAGACGCAATTCCTGAGGGGACCTGGTCCTGGTGTTATGATGATGAGGCTTGGCCGAGAAATGCGGAGCAGAAGAAATTTTATGAAAAATATCGCAAATGGAAGGGAACCTCGGAACATGTTGTTCCCGGCCATGTTTGGCCCGCCTATAACATGGTAAAACTTTATGAGGCGGCTGTGAAGAAAGCGAGAACAACGGATAGTGCTGCGGTTTGCAAGGCGATGGAAGGGATAAAAATCGACACCTACAACGGCCCGGTTTGGGTGCGGGATTTTGATCATCAGGTCGTGAGCGGCCATATCTGGGGCCCCATGGTGAAGAAACCGGGGTCGACAAGTTTAGTTCTGGACCCCAAAAGAACGAAATGGGTTCCTATAGAACCTTTTCTGCTTACGAAAGAGGAGTGGCATGCTGCCCGAAAGGCTGCGGGAAAGGAATAGGAATTCTGACATCATGGGCGGTTCGGGCGAATCAGAGTCGAGGCCCGATCCGCCCAGGGCGGTCCGATGAGTTTTGGAAATTCCAAAAGGGAAATAAGCAATGGATATTGACGTGTCTCTCATCATAAGCCTTGTGGCTTCGGGAATCGCCCGCGGCATGATCTACTTTCTCTTATCCTGTGGTCTGACCATCATTTTCGGCGTCCTGGGGGTGGTCAATTTCGCCCACGGGGCTTTCTATATGCTGGCCTTTTATCTAATGTTTACTATGACAAATGCCGTCGGGTTTTGGGTTTCCCTGGTCCTCGTTCCTATTCTCATGGCGATGGTCGGAGCGATTGTCGAAGTGGGGCTTTTTCGTCGAATTTATAAAGCTGGACACGTTTTGCAACTCCTTCTGTCCGTTGGAGTAATCTACATCATATCGGATATCGTCCGACTGGTATGGGGCCTTGACCCGAAAAATGGCGAAATGCCGGCGCTCTTTACGGGGAGCATCAATCTGTTCGGCCTGGTGATGAGTAAGTATAATCTTTTTATCATCGGGATATCGAGTCTGATCGCCATCGTGCTTGCTTTGATCTTATACAAGAGCAAATTGGGAAGTATCATTCGGGCTTGCGTTTTCGATGCGGAGATGACCCGTGGCCTGGGAATTAATGTCTCCCGGGTCTTCCTCCTTGTTTTTATGGGCGGGATCGGCCTAGCCGCAATTGCCGCAGTGATTGCTTTTCCGATCACCAGTGGAAGTCTGGGCATGGACGCCCAGATGATCATCATTGCTTTCTGTGTGGCCATTATAGGGGGTGTGGGGAGTGTTGGAGGAGCGCTGATTTCGGCGTTAATCATAGGTGTTGTTGAATCTTTAGGAATATTAGTTTTGCCGCAATATGCGGACTCATTTATTTACATCATCGTGACGGCCGTATTGTTTATCCGTCCGCAGGGACTCTTCAGTTTGGAATAACTCTTTGAATGAGGATATCGATATTATGCCAGGAAAGGGAAAATTCGTCTGGATTTTTGGTTGCCTTGTTACCTTCATTCTGATCGCCTTGCCTTCTATCCTTTCCCGATTTTGGGTAGGGATTTTCACCGAAATTCTGATCATGGCCTTGGCGGGCATGTCCTTAAATTTCCTTCTTGGGTATGCCGGATGCCTTTCCTTCGGACATGGTGCCTTTTTCGCTGCTGCGGCGTATGCCACGGCCATCCTGATGACCAAAACGAGCCTAAATCAATATTTGGTTATCCTGCTGTTGGCCCCGATAATGGCCACGTTTTTAGGGGCAATCATCGGGGTGCTCGTGTCGCGGCTATACGCCTTTTATTACGCGATTATGACTTGCGCCTTTACCATGATCCTGTGGTCTATTATCCGCAGATTGGGGGATGTTACCGGGGGAGATAATGGCATCGTGGGGGTAAAATTCAGGGGCCTGCTAGAAGGGATGAATCACACTTATTTTTTTACGTTGGGCGTCGTCGTCCTGTGCACGGTGATCTTTTGGGTGATCGGGAATTCCCCCTTCGGATGGACCCTCCGGGCCATCCGCGAGAACCCAGTACGGAGCTCTTTTGTCAGTATAGACGTCGTAAAGCATCGTTACCTGGCCCTGATTATATCAAGTTTCTTTTGCGGCGTGGCCGGCTCCCTCCATGTGGTTTACACGTTCGGCGCTTTTCCGGAACTGGCTTTTTGGACGAAGTCCGGGGATATTGTCACGATGTGTATTTTAGGAGGCATCAATTCCTTCTTCGGACCGATCGT
>CAWIRY010000211.1:0-13802 GCA_963838485.1 uncultured delta proteobacterium
TCAACGTCGAAGTCCACCACGGTGGAGTGGCCAGGTCGCGGATGTCCGCCGGGGAGTCCAGCAGCAGTTCGAAGCCGTTCACGATGCCGCCGCGGAGACGGTTGCCCTGGTGCACACAGCGGGCTGATTAACTCCAAATGGCTCCCGGAAGGCGGCAGAGTTGTCAGGATCTGAAGAGACCGGCCTCTCGCCCAGCCTACTCGGTGCTGGACACCCGCTACCTGACTATGGCCACCGGTTATCGGCCTCTTTTCTGGCAAGAGGCCCTGGAGCAATTTCTGGGCGACCAATAAACAACGAATAAGCGCTTGACAGAGGGATCAAAATAAAATAAATTTCCATTTATGGAAACTAAAGATCAAAAGAACAAACCGGACACCTCCCAGGATTGGCTGATCATTTCCATAGTCTTCTGGGTCCTTTTTGTATTGATCGTCACTATCGGTTACATGGTCAATCCCAATTATGTGCCTCCGATAAGACCTTAAGGCTCCAACCTTTTTTTGACCCAGCCCAGGGCCTCTTCCCGACTTGAAATTTCCCCGTCCAGGCGAGCCTCCTCTATTTCAGAAAGCAGGGTCTTGAATAATGGCCCCGGTGTCAGCCCCAATCCAATTAAATCCCCCCCGGAAATAAGGGCTTGTTTTTTTCCCAGAGGACGGATAAGGGCCTCTCTAATGGAAAGGACTTCACGCCATAAATTTTTAAGACGATCTTCGAGATCTTTTGGTTTTTCCTTCCCCTGTGCGGCCAGGCTGTCTGCCAGGGCTAATAAAAAATGACCACTCAATTCATCGGCCCCTTCACGCACAAATCGAATCATGGCCCGACGCGTCAAATGGCCGATTCGATCTTCTTGGGCCAGCAAAAGAGGACGCATATGAAGGCCGATGATCTTTTCAATGAAGGCCTTCTCCCGATGACTGAGACGATATCTTTTGGCGATCAAGGCAAACTGGTTCTTTGAGGCCTCGGCATGTCCATAAAAAGTCTTATGCCCTTCCTTTTCCCCCCCGGTGGTTCCCTTTCCCAGGTCGTGAAAAAGGGCCGCTTCTTTCAGCCAGGCCCCCTTCTTTTCAGCCAGAAAAGAAGCTATTTCCGCATCAAGGTCCGCCGGAAGGGGAATAACGTTCTGCATCAATTCTTCCAAGCCTTGAAGGGTCCGCAGACTGTGCTGAAAAACATCGAGATGGTGATAACGGTCCTGTTCCATCCCTTTCAATCGGCCCATTTCCGGGAAAAGAATTTCCAATAAACCGACCTCGTCCATTTGATTTAAGGCATCAAAACTATCAGGCTGAGAGAGCAACAATCCCCATTCATAATGAATCCGCTCCGGGGCGCTCTGGGTGAGATTCCCGGCCCACCTTTTAATGGCCAGTCTGGTATCCGGATCAATGGTCAAACCCAGTTGGGCGGAAAGACGGAAGGCCCGAAGCGATCTTAACGGGTCTTGCTTAAAACAATCGGGGTCGGCCATCCGTAAAATCCTCATCCGTAAATCCTTGATTCCACCCAAAGGATCAATGAGGACCCATTCTCCCGGCCTAAAGGCCTGGTGAAGCGAAAGGCCGATGGCATTAATGGTAAAATCCCGGCCTCTCAAGTCCCCTTCCAAGTCAGGACCTCGAAACTGGCAAAAATCAAAGCTCAGGCCATTAATGACCACCCTGGCCGTTTCCCCTTCTTGCCGAAGCAGCACAAAAGTCCCGCCTGCTTGCTCGGCAAAGATCCGGGCTATCCTCAGGGCTTTCTGGGACAAAGTGAAATCCCAATCCTGGGTTTCCCGGCCAAGCAGCCGGTCACGGACCAGCCCGCCGACAAGATAGACCTCGGCCCCTGCTTCTTGGGATATTTGCAAAAGCATCTTAAAGAAAGGATGGCCGACGACATAAGAGCGCAGGTTTTTTATTTGATCTGATTCCATGGTTTCAGGTATAGATAAATCAGGTATAAGGCCCAAGGTGCAAGGTCTAAGGTCTAAGGTACAAACAAAGGCAAACTACAGGTCTTATGCCGTACGCCATGAACCTTGAACCTCGTACCTTTTACCTTTGACCTTTGACCTTTTTCCTTTTACCTTGAACCTTAACATATGTCTTCCGCCCCTCACATCCTTTTGATCAATCCTTATATCCGGGATTTTACCGCCTTTGACCTTTGGGCCAAACCCCTCGGGTTGCTTTATTTGGGCGGGACCTTGCGGGCCCATGGTTATCAGGTCCATCTCTTAGACTGCTTGGATGTGCATTTTAAAGGAACCGAAACCCTTTCTTCTTGCCCGCCCCGCAAGGCCTTCGGTATCGGTAAATATTTCCGGCAGCGCCTTCCCAAGCCTTCAGCCCTGCAAGATATCCCCAGATATTATTACCGCTACGGGGTCTTGCCCCATCTTTTTTTAGCGGCTTTAAATGAACTCCCCAGCCCTCAAACCGTTTTAATCACTTCCTCGATGACCTATTGGTACGAAGGGATTATGGAGACCATAAACCTGGTCCGATCCGTCTTCCCTAAACCCCCGATTATTCTCGGTGGGACCTACGCCACCTTGATGCCCGAACATGCCCGAAAAATAACGAGTCCGGATTATCTTATCACCGGTCCGGGGGAGGGGGCAATTTTAAAGTTGTTAGCTGAAATAACCGACCATAAGCCAAAAATCCTGACCGACTTTAATGATCCGGACGGCCATCCTTTACCGGCCTTTGATTTGTATCCTTCCCTTGACTATGTTTGTTTACTGACTTCCCGGGGATGTCCTTTTTCCTGCCCCTATTGCGCCTCTAAATGGCTTCAACCCCAATTCCGTCAACGATCGGTGGCCGGAGTGGTCGATGAAATTTTATACTGGCATAAAACCAAAAGAGTCATAGATTATGCCTTCTATGACGATGCCCTGTTAATCGGTTTCGAGAAGCATCTGGGACCCATCTTGGAGACTTTACTCAAGCAGAATATTTTCCTGCGTTTTCATACCCCCAATGCCATGCATGTGCGGGAGGTAATACCGGAGAGGGCCGGCCTCCTTTTCAGGGCCGGTTTCAAGACCTTGCGTTTCGGCCTGGAAACAACCAACTGGGAGCGGCAAGAGGCCTGGGGAGGCAAGATGAATCAGGAAGACCTCCACCGGGCCGTTAGGGCCTTGAAAAAGGCAGGGTTTGAAAAAAATCAGATCGAAGTCTATCTTCTCTGCGGGCTGCCGGGCCAGTCCCCGGCGGAAATGAGGCAGACCATCCACGAAGTAAAACAGATGGGACTCCGTCCCAGACTGGCCGAATATTCTCCCCTGCCCAATACGGCCCTGTGGGATGAAGCCTGCCGTGTCTCCCGATTCCCCTTAGCCGAAGAACCCTTGTTCCACAACAATTCCCTGTGGCCCTGCCTTGACCCCTTTTCCTGGGAAACGGTTCAGAACCTGAAAGACCTGGCCAGGACCTAACGGAAAGACATTCCTTCAGGGATGATGTGTAATAGCAATCCTCATGGGGGTCGGAAATGCGTTTTTGGGCCGCCTCCGACCCACAGGTCATATTCTTGCGGGCCTCAGATGCCTCTCATAGCTTTCTTTCTACGAAAGTAGGAGAGTAACTTAAAGAAGCACTTAATCTCACTATCAGGAACAGCCCGCAAAGTATCAGTGCAACGTCAACATAGGCCCCTAACCGGAAAATGCCAAAAAAACCAAAGTATAGGGTTATCAGCCCAACAGCTGTCTCCAATACGGCTGATCTTGGTTTTTGAGTCAGGCAAAGAAAACCGGAGAGGGCTGCCATTGTGGGACAGTTCACCGCCCCCAAAGGTGAAAAGACGAAGGCGTTCAACCAGACCGGGCTTTCTACCCAGTGCAAGTACCAAAAACCAAAGACCAACCCAAGAATACCAAAAAACAGGTTGACCGATCCAATATTTTTGAGATCAAAGGTCAGTTTCTTTGTGAGGTAGGCCTGAATAACGAGCACGAAGAACATCCCGAAAATAATGATATTGGGTACTATCACATACTTCACTGAAACGACTGTTGCCGAGAGGGAGAGAAAAGCCATAAATAAAGAGAATAGACTATTTCTCACCTTCTCAATAAGTATGCCCAGGCCCAATACCGCCAAAAACAAAAGGTGCACGAAGGCAGAAAGGCCTTTTACTTCCCTTGAAACATTTTCCAGCAGGCGTGTAATTTCTTCAGGTTTTTTCATGAAAGTAAGGACAAAAATGACCAGAAACAATAACCCAAGAACGATCCATTTAATCTTGGCTTTCATAGCTTTCCCTCCATTTGGAATTAATCACCGGAAATATATTCCGGGTAAACGCTGATTCATTGCACCCTGTGACATTAAACCGTCTCGGATGATAAATAGCAAGCTCATCATCCGAAAAATGATATGGGATTTTCTGCCCGCGCTGTTGGCAAAGATTATTCCCCTCTTCATATTACCCTCCTTCTTCCAATACAAGAGTTTAGCGGCTATACTCTTAGGCCAAAAAAATTACCCTCTCTTTTTGAGAAATTGCTCCAATATCGTAAGAAATTCCTCCATAAAGCGAATCTTGTCCTCGGGAAGGTTAACAAAGTAATCCCGGAAGCCACCATCTACAGTCTCGTGCCATTGCAAATGCGAATAAAAAGCCACCTTGCCCTTCGTGGAAAGGCTCACCGTCATCCGGGAGGTGTTCGTTGGATCCACTTCTTTTACGACAAGCCCTTTAGCCTCCAATTTTTTCAGCGTTTGTGATACCGCGCCTTTTGTTATTCCCAACCGCCTGGCAAGATCGGTCACGCTTAAGCCCTCGTTCTGTCCAACCACCTCAATTAAGTGGATTTCGGAGCCCGACAGGTCATTTTCGGTCCCAAACTTGCGCGGCTTGGAATCTAGTTGCTGCCAGAGTTTAGACACTCTCGAGAATTTGGCGATCAATGAAAACGGCGATACATTTATTTTTTTCATGGAACAGATGTATATCAACTAAACACTTTTGTCAAGAAAAAAAATAGGGAGGAATATGGACTTAAAGGATTTTGGCCTGATTCTTATCCTTTAGGACCTGTTGATCAAAGTGGCCATGTATCCGGCCCCGAAGCCGTTATCGATATTGACTACGGCCACACCCGAGGCGCAGGAATTGAGCATCCCCAGCAGGGCGGCCAGGCCGTTGAAGCTGGCCCCGTAGCCGATGCTGGTGGGGACGGCAATGACCGGCCGCTCCACGAGCCCGCCCACCACGCTGGGCAGGGCCCCTTCCATGCCGGCCACCACAATCAGGACCGAAGCCGAGAGGATTTTTTCCTGATTGGCGATCAGACGGTGAAGTCCGGAAATACCCACATCGTACAGATATTCAGTGGGGTTGCCCATAATCCGGGCTGTCAGCAAGGCCTCTTCGGCCACCGGGATATCGGAAGTACCGGCCGAAATGACCAACACCACCCCACGGCCGGTTTGTTTTTTTAAGGGTTCGGGAATAACGGTCAGGACCCTGGAAAGGGGATGATAGACGGCTTCGGGGAATCTCTTGCGAACGGCAACGGCCTTTGCGGGCTCCAGCCGGGTGACCAGAATATTCTCCTTGTTTTTCATCATCCGGGCCATTATTTCAATAATCTGACTGGAAGTCTTTCCCTCGCCGAAGATGACCTCCGGGAAGCCTTTTCGCAATGAACGATGATGGTCTATTTGGGCAAAATCGATATCTTCAAAAGGCAGGTGTTTCATTTTTTTTATGGCCTGTTCAATGGACACCTTTCCGTTTTTGACTTGGATTAAGAGCTCTTTCAAATGGTCCGGATTCATAGTTCCTCCCCGATGATTTTTAGACGCTTCCTGCCGTTAGAACCAAGGCATTAAATTGATTTGCTTTTAACGGCCTGTTTTTATAAAATACAAGGGTTACCCGATTCTGTCAAATGGATCGTCTTTATGAAAAAACCCCTTTCTTGGATTGAAATCAACCTGACGGTTTCTCCGGAATTAAGCGAGATCTGCGGCGCTATTATTTTTGAAGAAGCCGGCCAGGGCTCTTTTACCGAAGAGAAGGTAGGCCAAGACCAGGGTCCGTCTCAGATCAAGGCCTATTTGCCCAAAGACGAATCTTTCCGAAAAAATCTGATCAACCTTAGGAAACGGATAGCGACCCTTTATTCCTATTTTCCGGATTTCCCTCACCCGGACTGGAACCTTCGCCTGATCTTTGAAGAGAACTGGCAGGAAAATTGGAAACAATACTTCAAACCCCTCCGGGTATGTTCCCGGATTATTATCTGCCCGACCTGGGAAGTCTATGAACCGCTGCCGAATGAGACCGTGTTGAAATTAGACCCCGGCCAGGCCTTCGGCACCGGCGGCCACACCAGCACCCGCCTCTGTTTGAAGGCCCTGGAATCCCTGAGCGAAGACACCCTTTCCAGGGAATTTCTTTTTTCCCGGGTCTTGGATGTAGGGACCGGAAGCGGCATCCTGGCCTTAGTGGCCGCCTCTTTCCAGGCCCGGTCGGTTTTGGCCATCGACAATGATCCACTGGCCATCGAGGTCGCCAAGGCCCATGTGGCTTTGAATAAAATGGACACCGTCATCCAGGTGGAACTGGCCACCCCGGAAACAGTCGAAGGCCTCTATTCTTTAATATTGGCCAACCTTACCTTAAATGACCTGATCTCCATGGCCCAGGTATTCAAAGGGTTGTTGTCTCCCAAAGGAGTCCTGGTGGCCTCGGGCATCCTCGACACCCAGGCCAGATCTCTGATCAGCACCTTTAGCCGCCAGAAATTAGCCCTTCGCCGGCTGAACCTCGAAGAAGAATGGGCCTGTATCCTTTTCGATAACCTTTGATCACCAGTCAAATATGCGCCGCTTTTTCATCCCCAATGACCAAATCAATCACCCTGATCCTCATTTAAGGGGGGATGAGGCCAGACACATTTTGCAGGTGCTGCGGATGAGGGTCGGGGACCGACTCATTCTTTTTGACAATACCGGCCAGGAATACCAGGCCAGGATCCAATCCATATCCGGGGAAATGGTCTATTTTGAGCTTTTGAATCAAAAGACCGTCGTCAGGGAATCCCCGCTTCGGATTAGCTTGGGTCTGCCCTTGATCCGTCCCCAGCCCTTTGAGTGGATCCTTCAAAAAGGGACGGAATTGGGAGTTGCGTCTTTTCATCCCTTTTATTCGATTCACAGCCGGCGAAATTTTGAAAAAACAGAGATGGCTTCCCGGATGAAGCGTTGGCAAAAGATTATTATCGAAGCGGCCAAGCAATGTGAGCGAAATTTATTGCCGGAATTTTTCCCGCTGGTATCCTTTTCCGAACTTTTAAACGGAGGGCCGGCGGCGCTCAAGATAATCCCTTATGAAGAGGAATCTTCGAAGAATTTGAAGGAACTTGAATGGCCTCCATCTGAACCTGGCTTTATTTTGGGCCTGATCGGCCCGGAGGGGGGCTTTCATCAAGAGGAAATTAAGCAAGCCGAAAGAAAGGATTTCATCCCCATATCCCTGGGTCCGAGGATCTTACGATCAGAAACGGCCGCCCTCGCCCTGGTCTGCCTGTTCCAATTCCTATGGGGCGATATGGGGTCTAAACCTTCATGCCCGCCTGATGCGGGCACCGGCGAAAGATAAAAATTTCTACAAGGAATTAATGGGGTTAATTTCCAAGCTGTTCACCTGAATCCTGGTTTAATACGAAAATAGATTTTAAACAGCCCTTAATCTATGTCGAGGCTTTGTAGGGGCGGGTTAAAACCCACCTCTACGGTTATTTTCATTCTTCATGGCGCCCCAGAGGGGCATGAGAGCTTTGTGCGCAAAGGGGTAGAATATGCGCTGTCCTAAATGCGGTTTTATCAGTTTTGATTATTTGGACCGATGCCTTAAATGCCAGACCGACCTGACTGAGGAAAGGCATAAACTTAACCTGCCGGACATTACCCCCAACCCGATTTCTTTACAGAAAATATTGGAACGGATACCTCAAATGGTCGACAAGGAAACCGCCGGGGTTAAAGAAATGGCCAAAGACAGGCCGCCGGAGCCGGCTGCCAAAACCGGCCAGCCGAAAATAGGTCCGAGTATTTCCCTGGAAAGTTTGGCACCCTTGGCCCGGGACCTGTCTTTTCGAAAACCCGAAGCCCCCAAGTTGAATCCAGATGAGTTGGAACCGGTGCTCAAAGATTTGGAGATCGGCCCCAAATAGAGTTTGTGATCAAGGTCTTAGGTTTTTTTCTTGACAAATTTTTCAGAAAGTCTAATGTTCCTTTTTGTGCCGAGATAGCTCAGTCGGTAGAGCAGCGGACTGAAAATCCGCGTGTCCCCAGTTCGATTCTGGGTCTCGGCACCACGGATTTTCAATAAAAATAAGGGGCTTAGCCAACATCGGTTAGGTCCTTTTTTTTGCCAAAAATGGCCAAGTGTAACTAAAATGTAACCGTTTTAATTTTTTTTCCTGGTTAAAGCCCATTCAAATAGGCTTCCTGTTTAGCGGCGGCGATCCTTAGATCCTCTCCGCTGACAATGTTGTAGCGGTCAAAGACATTCCGGGTTTTATGTCCAGATATTTGCATAGCTACCCTTTCCGGAACACCGGACCGAACCAGATTACGAACAGCCGTCCTCCTCAAATCATGGAAGAGCCGCCCGTCAAAACCGGTTTTTTTACAACCCAGACTCCAAGCCTTCCTAAATCCACGGATCCTTTCTCCATCTCGGTGGAAGACATAAGGGCAACCCAAACGGCGATTCCTTTTTTGCTCCAAAAGAACTTCCCTTAATGCCGAATCAAGATAAATGGTCCGGCCCTCCGAGTTTTTTGGTTCACCGGCTTCTAACCTGACGATGTTCTCTTTAAGATCGATCCGGTCCCAGGTCAGGTTCAGGATCTCGCTTTTTCTCCACCCGGTACGATAGGCAAAGTCCACAATCGGTTTAATATAAGGGGGAAGGGCGTTGATCAACTCCTGATATTCGTCATGTTCAAAAAACCCTTTTCGGATGTTCTTCTCCTTCAACATGGGAATATGAGGGACTTGCACTACCTTGGGCGGTGTGCACTCGGTAGCTAATGAAAAGGCCCTTTTTAGAGCGGCCAACTCACGGTTGATCGTTGCTTCTTTAGCCTCTTTTTCCAGCCGCTGGGTAATATATTCTTTGACCTTCGCGGTAGTAATATCGGGACATCTCGTCCCTCCAAAAAAATCCTGGAGGTGGACTTTACATTGCTCAGCCCTTTTTTGTGACTTCCGGTTGTTCATTTTGTAATCTGTGATGAGATCGTCCAGCAATTCATTAATTTTGACCTTATCAAAACAGATCCCCGGTAACCTTCCTTGAGAGATTTCTCCCTCTCTCAATTTCAAAAACCGCTTTGCCACCTCCATCTTGTCACTATGGGTTGATTCGGCATAGGGTTTTCCATTTTTATAATACTTTATCCAATAAAATTTGGAATTCTTCCGCCTGTAGATGGCTCCCATTACTTTCCTCCTTTCTTAAAACGCTCAGACCTTTTGGCAAGGATAAGGTCATAACCGAGGTAGTCAGCAATCTGCTCCAGCTTTTTCAGGGAGATATTGATCTTTCCATTCACAAACCTGGAAAGTTGACCTTGATCTACCCCGAGATCCTTCGAGAGCCGGTATGCCTTTACTCCCTCCTTTTTTAGAACCTCCTGCAGGCGATTTCCCATCATGCCTCTATCTATACCAAATAATGTTTATCTGTCAAGTATAAATTTATTGATATATCGATTTATGATGATCAATAAAATTATTAAGGTCCACAACATCGAGAAAAAGTTTTTTACCGTTCCCTTCGTTTTTAACCACCGGGAGGATACCCTTCCAAATCAAATCCCTAACACCCCATACACCTCTCCCCAAGTAAATAGAAGCCTCTTTTACGGTAAAAAGGCGTTTAGACAGCGGATTATTAATCCGTTGTTCCTTGCTATCTATTTGATTATTAATAACTTTCTTGGCCATGTAGCTAAAGTGTAACTGCTAAATTTTTCTCTTTTTGGTGAATTGAAGCCGAAGCCAATCCTTGATGGTTCAGGTCAATTTTGAATTCCATAATTACTCCGTCTTAATCCCTTACTGGCCAGAAGCCTCATGGGCGGTCTGGACAGTCCGAAGACCTTGACTGATAAGTTCCTTAAATAAAATAACCGCCTCATTAAATTGGGATTGAACGCCCTGTCCCTTCTGGGAGGCCAACCAATAATCGTTTATCGTAGACTCTGCTTTTTGAATCTCTTCCCAGAGGTCGGGGAGGATCTTTCTAACACGCCTGATACCATCTCCTTGTGGGTCCAGGGCGGCTATTTCATTAACGGCCTGTTCAAATCGCTCCCATAATTCTTCTTGCACCGATTGGCTACCCTTTTTTTGAAAACTTTCCTGTTCCGACCGCCCCGATTCAAGCTTAAGATCACCTTTCGCAGTTTGGGAGGAGCCCATCTCTTGGGATTCGGCCTCTAAGGAGAGCTTTTGAACCGGGTCCTGGGCCTGATCCTCTTTTAAACCTGTCCGGATCGGAGCTACCTTTCCAGCCTCCACCAGCCGGGCGGCCTGGCCCTCTGTAATAGTGATAACGGTCCCGGGCTGGATAATTTGTTCCACCCCCTGGAGTTTGATCGTCAGATTTTTGAGAACTTTGTATTCCATCAGTCAATAACCTCGGCTTCGGTCAGGTCGAGGGGTTGAATTGTACCCTCCTGTGTTTTTTCATCTGGAAAAATTTCACCACTAACATCATTATCGTTACTATAAGGGGGTATTGGAGTGGCGTTAGTGACGTTAGTGAGGTTCTTTCTAAAGATTTTTTCTATTTTTCCCTGGTCCCAAATAAGATGGGAGTACCCCCCCGTACTTTTTTTGGTTTCCAGGCTGAGAGCCCGAATCAGACCGGACAGGATCTTATTGTCTTCAGGTAGACGGGCAATTGCCGGTATCCCATCATTGTAGGCTATTCGAATATCCGATAGGGGCAGCCGTCCATTTTTTACCTTCTCATGAAGTTGATATAAAACTTGAATGAGCCGTATCTCCTGACCATCCAGTTTTTTTTCTTTTTTCCCATAAATGGATAATACCGTTGACATCTGTCCGGCAAAAAAGCGGGTTAGTTGAATTCCCTTTTCCGCGGTCTCGGCCTGAATTATTGGTCTCCAGGGTGACTCCCCAGGTTTTAACTCCTTTTGGGATATACCAATTACACCCTCAATAATGTGAATCTGGCCAATAAGTCTCAGCGAATAGCCAATCAATTTTGGGATAAAACCTCGGGCATTTTCACTCAAGAAGGGAGAGATGGCGTGCAATTCATTATAAAAACTGGCCCACATGTTTCGGGCTTCATCAGAAAGAATCAACACTTGAGGAGGTTTCAACGGGCCCCATGGTGCAATGAAACATCGACGAATCAGGCGATCCCAAAAAGTTTCGTTTTCTTTATCCAAAGTCTTGGGGCTGAAGGTATTAACTTGGCGATCCTGATAGATCATTAGAAATCTGGGGAAAAGCCCATCGGCAAAAGCGGTTTCATCGAAAATTTGGGGAAGCAGTCTCGGCTGAATCCCACCGATTATAGAAGCACCGCATTTTTTAACCCAGAGCGTCCCTATTACCCGATCAACTTTGAACGGCTGACAATCAAACAACTGCAAATATTTCTGCCGATCATCACCAGCCCCTTTTTTATATTGATTCATCCCACAAATAAATCCTGCCAGTTCGTCTCTGTGTAAAATTAATCCGTGCCCATCCCCCGAGAAAATATGAGCCAGCGCCTCGATTGTTGAATCCGATGAGAAAATATGCCTCAAAACAGGAGGAGGAGTTTCAGAGGGATGGACAGGATTTTTGTCTTTATTCTTCTCAGCTGTCTTTTTCATTTTCGCCTCTTTCCAGGCCTTCAATTGAGCTTGGAATTCTTCCCAAAGTTCATCTTGGATCTGAAAAATAGGGGCCATTAAGGTATTTATTACAGGAGACTTTCCCCCTCCGGTCGGTTCGATAATCCCCATCCATTCAAACCCAGGCTCACTCCAACCCCGCTTCGGGCTTATGCGGATCTTATTTCCAATAACACCAGCCATGATGGGTAGAGATACCCCCGCCACGATGACAGGTTCAACATGAAGGGCTTCGGCACAATCAAAAAAGAACTGCTGAAGACGGTTTGGAAATACGCCGAAAGGGAAGAGAATGGCCGGCAGGAAATCGAGTTCGGAGAATTTTTTCTCTGGGATAACCGCACTAACGTCACTATCGCCACTTTTTTTAGACCTCGGGAATGAACAAAATTGACGCAGGCTATCTGTTCCGCTGATCCGTTCCCTGGCCTCCTTCCAAGTTTTTCCCTGGCATGAGTCATGAAAGCACTTATAGGAGAGTGTCCCACTTCCGGCTTGGGCAATTGCCGCCTCACCCTTGATATGGGATGGATCAAAAAGGCATTGGTTTAAAAGAAAAAGGGTCCCAGGGCCGTTATTTTTTATCCGATATTGAATCCCGTAATGTTCAAGATAGGCCCCGACAAGGAACCGGCCTTGGTCTGAACCGGTCCCAGATGAATTTTGATTGGTCGATTCATCTTTCTTAAAAACCTCTTTTACTCGTTCTAATGCTTCATACGATATGGGGGTTGCCATTTTATTGATCTCCCATGGAATCGATATAGGCCTGCCTAAATGGCCTTGCCTCGCGATTTTTGCCCTCGGGTACTTGGTCGCCCTTCCTGGCCGTTGTGCCGTAAAGCTTCCAGATCCTGGCCGGGTTGTAAACAGCGGTGTCGATTTTTACCCGATCCGTATTAAACCGTTCGGCAAGGTCTTCAAGAAATCCTTTTATAAATGCCTGGTTCGCCTTGTCTTGGGCTGGCAGATCGGGCAGACAATAAAGCAGGTGGCCCCCGTTCCCCGACATGGCCTTGAGCGGTTGACCAAAGCCGTGTTCAGACGATACCCACTCGGCCACCAGGCCCCGAAGTTCCAAAGCCATTCGCAATTCGACATCGCTCGAAGAGATCCCCGCCGGTCGGACCGGATCAATATCAATCAGTAACCATCGATAAAAAAGAACGTTCAAATCCGAGGTGGTGAGGTCAGATGGCTTCAAACGATTGTAAGCCCGGGCCAGTAGACGAGGGTCAATAACCTGCGGGGTGAAGTAAATACCGTCATGGCAGGTCGGGGGAATGGCCTTGACTGCTTGGCAGAAAGACGCATGGTCGTCAAAGTAGCCTGAAACGGTTCCTCTTACATAGTCTTCAGCCAATTTCCCCCGGTAATGGGGGATTCGGACTTCGGTCACTTCGTCGGGATTAAAAAAAGTAGTCCACGCTGGTTTATCGAAGAGGGTCCAGTATGTGGGTGATGCACCGTTTTTTTTATTTGACAAGTTGGCGGGATTGCTGATATTATCACTCATAATTTCTCCCAAATTATTTTTCTTCGGACCCCTTCTGGCAGGAAGGGGTTTTCTTTTGAATCCTTTTATTGCACTTGATTCCGCTTTATCCAGTCTAAGACATCTTTTTCAACAAACCTTAAATACTTCCCCAGCCGAACTCTCGGGATACTTCCCGGCCCTTGGTCCCTGGTTTTTCGATAAAGCCAAGATTTTTTTATTTTCAATCCATTAGCAAGCTCATCAAGGGTCATTAATTCGCTGGCTTTCGTGTCCATGTCCAAAACCTCCTGCAAAAAAAAATGGAGCCATGGGCGAAGGTCAACCCATGGCTCCATTTTGACAGAAAAAACAGTTAAGTCAAGATATATCTAGCTGAATTTATTCAGTATTAATCAA
>CAWIRY010000212.1:0-3696 GCA_963838485.1 uncultured delta proteobacterium
TGGTGCTGCCGGCCAATGATGAAGATACCCAGATGATGGCCGAGGACCAGTTACGCATGGGGCTGGTCAAGCTGAACAAGAGCGCACCACCGGAACCTTATCTGGCGGAGAATATGAGCAAGGCCATCCTGGTCGTCGGCGGCGGGTTTGCCGGAATGAATGCCGCCGTGGGCGCAGCCCAGGCCGGATACCCGGTAATTCTGGTGGAAAAAGAGGCCCGCTTAGGCGGGTTCATGAATACGATGAATAAGCGAGTCCGTCCTCCCTACAAAGAATTAATGGATGTGGATTTGGAAGGCCAGATCAAAAAGGTGGAGGCCGAGTCCAATATCAAGGTCTTTACCTCCGCTCAAATCGAAAAGCTTTCCGGCGGTCCGGGGGTATTTGATGTGGCCATCTCCCAGAACGGCTCCTCGGTGAAAGAGCGGGTCGGTTCGGTGGTCCTGGCTACGGGCTGGAAACCTTATGATGCCAATAAATTGGAACACCTGGGTTACGGGAAATTCCCCAATGTGATTACCAACGTCCAGATGGAAGAAATGGCTAAGAAAGGGAAAATTATCCGGCCTTCCGATGGAAAGGAGGCCAAAAACGTCCTCTTCATTCAATGTGCCGGTTCACGAGATGAAAATCACCTGCCTTATTGTTCTTCGGTTTGCTGTCTGGTTTCCCTGAAGCAGGCTACCTATGTAAAAGAGCAGGACCCCGAAGCATCAGTCTACATCCTTTACAAGGACATTCGCACCCCACATCAGAGCGAAGATTTTTACCGTAAAGTGCAGCGGGACGGGGGGATCTTTATCCGGGGGGAAATGACCGGGATCTCCGCCGACGTCAATAATAACCTGGCGGTTGAGGCCAATGATGTCCTGTTGAACGAACAGGTCCGCCTGGAAGACCTGGATCTGGTGGTCCTGGCCGTAGGAATGGTGCCGACGTCTCTCGATGAGATGGCCTTGAATTTAGACTACCGGCAGGGGCCTGGGTTACCTTTAACCAAGTATGGTTTCCCGGATTCCAACTTTATCTGCTTCCCCTATGAAACGCAACGGACCGGTATCTATGCCGCCGGATGCGTCCGCAGCCCCATGGAAAGTGCACTTTGTGCCGAGGATGCCACCGGAGCGGCCCTGAAAGCCATCCAGTGCATCGAATCTACGGCCATCGGGGCTTCCACCTTCCCCAGGGCCGGCGATATGACCTATCCCGAGTTCCAGATGCAACGTTGTACCCAGTGTAAGCGCTGTACCGAAGAATGTCCTTTCGGGGCCATCAACGAAGATGAAAAGGCCAATCCCCTGCCCAACCTGACGCGCTGCCGGCGTTGCGGGACTTGTATGGGGGCCTGTCCGGAACGGATCATCTCCTTCAAGAATTACTCGGTGGACATGATCGGCTCCATGATCAAGGGCATTGAGGTGCCGGATGCCGATGATGAAAAGCCCAGGGTCATCGCCCTGATTTGCGAAAACGATGCTTATCCGGCTTTGGACATGGCCGGGATCAACCGGATTCCCATAGATCCCTTCTACCGGTTTATCCCGGTGCGCTGCCTGGGATCGGTCAACCTGGTCTGGATCGCCGATGCCCTGGCCAAAGGTATTGATGGCGTAATCCTGTTAGGCTGTCGTAAGGGTGATGACTACCAGTGTCATTTTATCAAAGGAAGTGAATTGGCTAATACCCGTATGGAAAAAATCTCGGAGACCCTGGGACGCCTGGCTTTGGAACCGGACCGGGTCCGGGTGGAAGAGATTTCCATTAACGATTATGACAGACTGCCGGTGATATTGAAGGGTTTCATGGATCGGATTAAAGAACTGGAACCGAATCCGTACAAGGGATTCTAAAAGATAGGGTTCCAGGTTTCTATGATTTGAGGGTTCAAGGGTTTGGTTTTTTGGTTTCTACGCTTTTCACTTGAATCCTTGAAAACAGAGAAGGAAAAAATTATGGAACAGGTAGTAGGACCCAAAAGCAGCGGCGGGAAGGCCTATGACCAATTCTTCGCCCGGGAAGTGTACCAGAAGGTCGATTCAGGGGAAGAGATCAAGATGTGCATGCAGTGTGGCGTCTGTGCCGCCTCCTGCCCCCTGAAAGAAAAAATGGATTTTTCCCCACGAAAGATCTTTTCCTTGATCAGGGCCGGTCAAAGGGAAAAAGTATTAAGCAGCCAGGCTATCATGTTATGCACTTCCTGTTATTCCTGCAAGGTGCGCTGTCCCAGAAAGGTGCCGGTAGTGGATGTCATGCATGGGTTGGCCCATTATGCCCTGCTTCAGGGGTATAAACCGAGGGCAGATACCGCCCTCTTCGGCCAGAAGTTTTGGGATAATATTTATCGGCTGGGCCGTATCGATGAAAAAGATGTGGCCCAGCGGTATTTCCTGGGACATGGATTGGGGCCGGGGATAAAACTGATGATGGAAAATAAGGACATGGGTCTGGGTATGCTGTTCAAAAAGCGGATGAAGCTTTTGCCGGAAAGACCGATTAAGAGTGTCAAGTCCCTGAGAAAAATGCTCGACAAGGCCAAGGTCATGGGGAAAGGGGGTGCCGCCTGATGGATTATTTCCTTTATCAAGGGTGTTCATTGGAAGCCAGTGGAATTCATTACCTGATTTCACTTGAAGCCATCGGCAAGGTTTTGGGCCTCGGTTTTAAAGAGATCGGTGATTGGAACTGTTGCGGCGCCAGCATCTCCTATGTGGGCGGAAATGAGCTCTCCGTCGATGTTTTGGCCGCCCGCAATCTGGCCTTGGCCGAGGCCCAGGGAGGGATGGACATCGTGGCGCCATGCAGTTCCTGTTATATCGTCTTGAATAAAGTCAACCATAAATTAAAGGAAAGTCCGGAACTGATGGCCAAGGTTAACGAGGTATTGGCCGAAGGAAATCTGAAATACAGCGGCAAGCTCAAGGTCCGGCATATTTTGGATGTCTTGTATAATGATGTCGGTCTGGATAAAATCAAGGCCGCGGTAAAAAAACCCTTAAAGGGGGTTAAAGTGGCCGGTTATGTAGGCTGCCAGACCGTTCGCCCTTACGGGGAATATGACAGTGTGGAAAAGCCGGTCATTCAGGATAAGATCTTGGAGGCTTTGGGGGCCGAAGCCGTGCCCTTTCCCAAGAAAATGAGCTGCTGCGGTTCGGGGTTGTTTCTGACCGAATTAGAGGCTTGTTATGGACTGGCCAGGGATATCCTCGAAGACGCCCAGGTCCACGGCGGGCAGATCATTTCCACGGCCTGCCCCATGTGCCAGATGAACTTGGAGGCCTATCAGAAGCGGATCAACAAGGCCTTAGGCACCAACTTCAAAATTCCGGTGGTCTTTATCACCCAGTTGATGGCCGTGGCCTTCGGGTTGAGCCCCAAGAAAGAGGCGGCCCTGAATCGCCTGTTGATTCCGGCCGAGCCTTACTTGAAAGCGGCAGCCGCTTAAAGCAAGCCTATCTTTTAATCAAAAAAAAGGCCCTCCTCCGAGATTCGGGAGAGGGCCTTTTTTCTAATGTAAGCGTTGGTTGTCCGAAGGCCGCTTCATTCGAAGCATGAAGTCTTTGACCTCCAGGCCCTCAAGGTGCACGGTGAACCATGAAATTGGGTTTTCACGGACCTTGAACCTTGCGCCTTGGACCTTGGACCGATTTTTGTATTAAATCGCCCCGATCAACCTGGAAATGACCAGTCGCTGAATCT